>CAWBCX010000033.1:0-25477 GCA_963787265.1 uncultured Alphaproteobacteria bacterium
TGTTTTCCTTTGGTCTATCGAGTTCGTCCAGTGATGTTCTTCTGGTTCGCTTTGACGAGCAAACGCGCTTCAACAAGGATGGTTACACACTGAATGTTGCCTATGCCGCCGGCGAAATCGTTTCGGCCAACATCAACGGGGCGGCCGATGGCAGCGATGATGGAAGCGTTGGCGTCGACGGGCAGCGTCTCACCGTGAACACCGGCGGCGCCGAAGGATTGCAGGTCCTGTTCAGAGGGAATGCGTCGGTCAGCGGAATCCAGTTGGACATTTCGGTCGGCATCGGGGCTCAACTCTATGCCGCAGCCGATCAGCTGCTGGATAATGACAGCGGCACCATCAACAGCGAGATCGAAACGCTCACCGACAAGAATGAGCTTGCCCAAACGAGGGTTGATACCATGGACGAGCGTCTCGAGCGCGAGCGCGACCGCCTGCTGCAGCGATTTGCCGTAATGGAAAGCGCGCTCGCCTCAATGAATACGCTCCTGGAAAGCATCCGATCGCAGATCGACTCGGCCTTCGGCGGTTCCAACTAATGTATCGAGCCAAACAGATCGATCAGATTCGTGGGTAAATCAGAGGTAAACCAAAAAGACAGGGCGCCAACAACTGGTTCGTCTGATGGCGGCGTTGCCCTAGTGATGCGACCGCAACGAAAGATCGCCTCCGGGGCAAGCTGACCGCTTGAGTTCCGACAATCATTTGTCTTCCGCTGGGAAACCAGATGCTGAGCTTACCAGCAGCAAGGCCCAAGCGGATTGCATCCATGCGACCGCTGGCCGACCTTTGCCATCGACCAGCTGATGGAACATCACCATGTGATCTCGATGGCAGCGTTTTCATAAGAAAATATTAGAAGTTGAATGTCATGATCAGATGTCGGTCGGTTCTTGATCATTCGGTCAGGGCAGAGGGATTGGACCCGTGAGCAAATGGGAAGTGCGAGGCAACTGATATGACGGTGATGCGAAAGGCAATGAGCGCTTACCGGCAGGCGACTGAGACGATTCCACCCGCTCAGCAAATCGTCATGCTTTACGATGGCATCATCCGCAATTTGAAAGCCGCGAACTGCGCCATTCTTGAGCGGCGCATCAACGATCGCTACATCGCCGTGCAAAAGGCAACGCTGATCATCGAAGCCTTGCAGAGCTGCTTGGATCACGAAAAGGGCGGCGAAATCGCCCCTCAGCTTGATAAGCTATACAGTTATTTCATTTTTCGCCTCCAGGCGATCAACATCGACGATGATGTCGCCATCTGCGAGGAGCTTCTCGATAGGATGGGCGAACTGCGTGGGTCATGGGCAGCGCTCGCCGCTGCTGAGCCAAAGAAGGCGGACGAGACACCGGCATCTGTCGATAGTCCGCGTTCAAACACAGGGTCGACCGTGTCGGCGGCGGTAACCGCCTAGCGAGGCCAAGCGGACGCTATCGTCAACGGCAAGAATTGACCATCGACATCCGTCCCTGGAAAAGCTCGTCATCGCCTCTGAAGAACTTCCGGAGCTTTGAGCGCAAGCGTCCTGGACGAATGTGATCAGGGTGCTGCGCTGTCATAGCGGCGACAGGTGCCGACACGAGCTAAGCTGCTATGAGTTGCCTTTGCCTTTGCCTTGCCTTTGCCTTTGCCTTTGCCTTTGCCTTTGCCTTTGCCTTTGCCTTTGCCTTCCGTCGAATTGATGTTTCCGCCACAATGAAACGTAAAGTCGCTATTCTCCGCTTAAAAGGCGGTTGCAGTGCTCGATGACGGTTCTTATATGCCTGGACGTGATGAATGATCGGCCCCGCGGCTTCTGGCGCGATCCGGATGCCGATCTGGATGAACACAAACCTATTCTTCAGTCTCAGGCGTGGAAATGTAGCATGAGCAACAAGATTATCGGCATCGATCTTGGAACGACCAATAGCTGTGTTGCGATCATGGAGGGCAAGAATGCTCGCGTGATCGAAAACGAAGAAGGTATGCGAACGACACCATCCATGGTGGCTTTCACCGAGGACGGCGAAACGCTGGTGGGGATGCCGGCCAAACGTCAGGCTGTAACCAACCCGACCAACACCGTGTTCGCAGTCAAGCGCCTGATCGGTCGCCGGTTCGAAGACCCGGTCGTCAAAAAAGATGTCGATATGGTGCCCTACAAGATCGTCAAGGCTGACAATGGCGATGCGTGGGTCGAAGCTCAAGGCGACAAAAAGGCGCCGAGCCAGATCAGCGCCGCCATCTTGAAAAAGATGAAGGAGACGGCGGAGCGTCACCTCGGCGAGACGGTCTCCAAGGCCGTGATCACGGTGCCTGCCTACTTCAACGACAGCCAGCGGCAAGCGACCAAGGATGCCGGCAAGATTGCCGGCCTTGAGGTCCTTCGGATCATCAACGAGCCGACGGCAGCAGCTCTCGCCTATGGTCTGGACAAGTCCAATTCTCAAACGATCGCCGTTTATGATTTGGGTGGCGGCACGTTTGACGTGTCCATCCTGGAAATCGGCGATGGCGTATTTGAGGTCAAAGCCACCAATGGCGACACATTCCTTGGCGGTGAAGACTTCGACCTCCGGCTCATCGACTACATGGCTGATGAGTTCAAGAAGGAACAGGGCATCGATCTTCGGAGCGATAAACTGGCGCTGCAGCGTCTCAAGGAGGCTGCCGAGAAAGCCAAGATCGAGCTTTCGAGCACGGCACAGACGGAGATCAATCTCCCCTTCGTGACGGCCGACGCCAGCGGGCCCAAGCATCTGACCATGAAGATCAGCCGCGCCAAGCTGGAAATGCTGGTCGGCGATCTGATCGATCGCACGATCGATCCCTGCAAGCGTGCCCTAAAGGATGCCGGCCTCAACCCTGGTGACGTTGATGAAGTCATCTTGGTAGGCGGCATGACGCGCATGCCGAAGGTCGTGGAGACCGTCAAGAATTTCTTCGGTAAGGATCCGCATAAAGGCGTCAATCCCGACGAAGTCGTCGCCATTGGCGCTGCCATTCAGGCAGCGGTGCTTTCGGGCGAAGTCAAAGATGTCCTCCTCTTGGACGTCTCGCCGCTCTCTCTTGGTATCGAAACGCTTGGAGGCGTCTTTACCCGGATTATCGAACGCAACACGACGATCCCGACCAAGAAGAGCCAGGTTTTCTCGACGGCTGATGATAACCAAAACGCCGTCACCATTCGGGTCTTCCAAGGCGAACGCGAACTTGCCGCGCAGAACAAGATGCTGGGTCAGTTCGACTTGGTCGGCATTCCCCCGGCACCGCGCGGCATGCCGCAGATCGAGGTCACTTTCGACATCGATGCCAACGGCATCGTCAATGTTTCAGCCAAGGACAAGGCCACCAGCAAGGAGCAGCAGATCCGTATTCAGGCTTCTGGCGGTCTCGATGAGAAGGAAATCGAGCGCATGGTCCGGGAGGCGGAAGAGAATGCCGAGGAGGACAAGAAGCGCAAGGAGCAAATCGAAGCGCGCAATCAGGCGGACAGCTTGATTTACTCAACGGAAAAGTCGCTGAAGGAGTTTGGCGATAAAGTCGATGCCAATGACCGGGCAACGATTGAGCAAGCCGTTACCGAACTCCGCGAGGTTCTTGACAGCGATGATGTCGACGTCGTTAAAGCGAAGGCAGACGCGTTGGCTCAGGCTTCGATGAAACTCGGCGAGGCCATGTATAGCGCCCAGGCTGAGACAGCAGGCATGGACGATGATGCCAGCGGCCCGACCAGTGATACCGCGGAGCAGGCAGCCGGCAGCGACGATGTGGTGGATGCCGACTTCGAGGAGGTCGACGACGACAAAAAGAAGTCGGCGTAAATGAGCTCTTTCCTTTTTCGTTCGATCTGGAGCACATGCCGAAGCCGGTATGCGCTTCAGATCATCGACATGATTTGACGTCCTTTTCGGGCAGCAGCGACGATGGCGAAACAGGACTATTATGAAACATTGGGGGTAAGCCGCTCGGCCTCCGGAGCGGATATCAAGTCCTCTTTTCGCAAGCTTGCCATGAAGCATCATCCCGATAGAAATCCGGGAGATAAGGCAGCAGAACAACGTTTCAAAGAGCTTAATGAAGCGTACGAAGTGCTGAAGGATGATCAAAAGCGCGCCGCTTATGATCATCTTGGCCATGCCGCCTTTGAAAATGGTGGCGGCGGACATCATCCGGGAGGGCAGTTTGACTTTGGAAGCTTTGCCGATGTGTTCGATGACCTGTTCGGCGACTTCATGGGTGGAGGCCGCCAGCGCGGCTCGCAAAGTCGGGGGGCGGATCTCCGCTACAATCTGGAAATCTCCCTGGAAGAGGCTTTCGAAGGCAAGCAGGCACAGATCAAAGTCCCGACGACCGTGCGTTGCGAGACCTGCAATGCGACGGGCAGCGCCAAAGGAGCTGCACCTGGAGCTTGTCCTGGATGCCGCGGATCTGGCCGTGTCCGGGCACAGCAGGGTTTCTTCACGATCGAGCGGACCTGCCCGAGCTGCGGTGGCCATGGGCGGGTCATCACCGACCCTTGTGATGCCTGCAGCGGCAGCGGACGGGTCCATCGGGAAAAGACGCTTTCGGTCAAGATACCGCGCGGCGTCGAAGATGGCACACGTATCCGTCTCTCCGGAGAGGGCGAAGCCGGCACGCGAGGTGGCACACCCGGTGATCTGTATATCTTTATCAGCGTTGCCGCACACCGCATGTTCCGGCGCGAAGGCGCCAATATCTTCTGCCGCATCCCCATGCCGCTCTCGACGGCTGCACTAGGCGGGCAGATCGAAGTACCGACGATCGAAGGGAAAAGAGCGCGGCTGCAAATCCCGGAAGGGACTCAGACCGGGCACCGGTTCCGCCTGCGTGGCAAGGGCATGACTGAACTCAATGGCAATGCACGCGGGGACATGTTTGCCGAGATCGTGGTCGAAACGCCGGTCAATCTTACCAAGCGGCAAAAGGATCTGCTGCGCGAGTTCGAGGAAGCCGGCGGCAATTCAACGCACCCTGAATCGGAAGGCTTCTTTTCAAGGGTAAAAGAGCTCTGGGGCGAATTTCGCGAAGAGCGCTGACCGTACCAGCACGCTTTTCGAAGAAACGTGACCTTGGCCCTTTTGCCTGAAGCGCACGCGCTTGACAGATCGAGCAGCAGGCGCATCCTGCGCGCCTGACCAATTGTGCAGCGCTGGGAGCGATACCATGAAGATTGGCGTTTTGGGCTGTGCCGGGCGAATGGGCCGGGCCATCATCGGTGAGGTTCTTCGCTCCGACGATGGTGCATTGGCAGGCGGGACGGAAGTCCAGGGCCACTCGGCAATAGGCCAGGATCTGGGCGCCCTTGCCGGTATGGATGATACCGGCCTCAAGGTTCATGACAAGGCGTCGGACCTGATCAGCACTGTCGATGCCGTCATCGAATTCTCGACGCCTGAAGCGACCATCCGCCATGCGACCATCGCAGCAGAGCACGGAACCGCTCATGTCGTCGGCACGACCGGGTTGGATGCCGAGGCGGAACGTCTTCTTAAGGAGATCGCAACGCGGACCCCTATAGTCTGGGCGGCGAATATGAGCCTCGGGGTGAACCTGCTTTGCGGCCTGGCCGAGCAAGTTGCCAGGAGCTTGGGTCCGGAGGCGTTCGACATCGAGATTGTCGAATTTCATCATCGGCAAAAAATCGATGCACCTTCGGGCACGGCCCTCGCCCTTGGCCAGGCAGCGGCTCGGGGCCGTGGTGTTGCTCTCGAAGAGGCTGCCGACCGCGGAAGAGATGGCATGACCGGCGCTCGCAGCCTTGGTGCGATCGGTTTTGCGGCCTTGCGCGGCGGCGACGTCGTCGGTGATCACAGCGTGATCTTTGCCGGTCTCGGCGAGCGCATCGAACTTACCCATAAGGCCTCCGACCGCGGCATCTATGCCCGGGGGGCCGTCCATGCGGCGCGCTGGCTTCAGGGGCGTCCTCCCGGCCTCTACACGATGGCCGATGTGCTCGGCCTTCGCACCTAGTGGAATGCTCAAAGCCTTGATGTCGCACACGAACAAGACGATCGCTCAGCATCAGACGAAGACAGCCTGATTAGCCCTCCCCCAGGATGCCTCGGGCATGATCTCCACGTAGAACGGGTTCTGGCACCCAACCAAGGAAACCCCGGACCATGTCAAAGACGGTCACCGTCTATTATGCGCTTCAATCACCCTGGACCTATCTCGGCTGGCCGGGATTGAGGGATCTGGCTGCTGAGAAAGATCTCAATATTGTCTATCGTCCGATCAAGATGGCGCCGGTTTTCGCTGCAAGCGGCGGGCTCCCGCTCGCCAAGCGACCGGCCCAGCGCCAGGCCTATCGGATGATGGAGCTCAAACGCTGGCGAGACGTGCTCGGCCTGCCTCTGACCCTGCAACCGACGTTCTTTCCGACCGATGAAAACCAAGGCGCACTCATGGTCATCGCTCACGAGCAGGACGGCGGTGATGCCGACGGTCTAAGCTTTGCGATGATGCGCGCCGTCTGGGCCGAGGAACGCGATCTTAGCGATCAGGCAACATTAAAAGCCATCGCTGCCGAGCAGGGTCTCGACGGCGATGCCCTCTTGGCGGCCTCCAAGGAAAAATCCGTCACCGACGCCTATGAGGCCAACACCGAAGCAGCCCTCCATGCCGGCGTTTTCGGTGTGCCGACCTTTGCCGTCGGCGACGAGCTCTTCTGGGGGCAGGATCGTCTGGATCTGCTGGCACGTACCCTTGCATCGACAGAGACGACATCGGTGGCTTGACCACACCATCAGGCTTTCCAGCGAAACTTCCGTTGTGGTCGTACCGCTAGAAGCGAATCGTGCCCGAGAGGGTGATGATGTCGATTTGGTTCTCGTAAGTGCCTGAGAGGTTCCCTCGGAACGTGCTTCCCTCATCGGTGGCCTGGAGGTCGATATCGCCATCATCGACAAAAACATGGGTGAATGAAGCGCTGAGACCGAGCCAATTCATCGGCTGATAGTCAGCACCGATGGACACCCAGTAGCGATCATTGCCGGCAACCCGCGGCGTGCGGAACTCATCCGGTATGGGCGATTCGTCATAAGCAATGCCGCCGCGGAAGGTGAGATTGGGCTGCGCCTTGTAGCTGGCACCAAGAGCAACAAAAATGCTGTCCTCCCAGTTCTCTTCCGTGACGCTATCTTCTTGTGCTTCGTTGTCGAACTCTATCCTGAGTTCATTGAAGGAGCTCCAGTCGGTCCAGGCGATTTCGCCCATGATGGCGAACTTGCTGCTGAGCTCGTGATAGCCACCGAGCGAATAGCTGGACGGCGTCGAAACGGCAAGGCTGGCGCCCGTATCGACGAACTGGCCCGATCCTTGAGAGATCGCAGCACCAACACCGCTTGTGCCGAGGTCGAATTCAGCCTCCCCATCGGCGTCATGGTCAATGGCTGACCTGTAGGCGATGCCGAAGCGGGTATGTTTCGTTGGCTCGTACAAAAATCCGAGATTGTAGCCGACACCCCAGTCGTCGACCTCAACGCTCGCTTCGCCATCCTGCAGGGTCGGCTGGGATATCGCCGCAAGCGCTGCGTTGCCGCTCAAGGCGCCAATGGTCCCGAAATCGATGGCGTTGGTCAGTTCCAGATCGGCATATTGAAGGCGTATGCCCAGGCCAAAGGAAAGCTGCGGCGACGCCTGAATAGCGATGGAAGGGTTGATGTCCACGGTTTTGAGATCGGACCTCAAGGCTTGGTAACGACCGATCCAACCATCTTCGTTATCAGTGACGAGGCCAAAAGGTGCTGTAATGCCCAGACCGAATTGCACCCCGGTCGCCAAAGGAGCCGACAAATAGAGTGCCGGGACCAAGGCATCCTCGGCAATGTCATCACTGTTGTCGGTGCCGGTAATTTCGGTGCCGGCAATCGTAGAAGCCTCGCCATTCTTGAACTTGGCTTCGGGGATGATGTAGCTCAGGCTGGCATGGCCTTGATAATCGTCGAAGCGGGCAAGTGCCGCCGGATTAAAGAACATGTAGCTGATGTCTTCGGCAGCCGCCGTCGCCCCTGCAAACGCGTTGCCTTGAGCGACCGATGACTGCTCGCGGATGGCGAAACCCGCAGCATCGGCGTGCTCTGCCGCGAATAGTCCTGCGGGTAGTAGCGCCAACGATACGCCAATTCTGTAGGGTACCACGATGTTTCTCCCCAACTTTTTTTGCTTGTTTTCAAAGCCTTCGTGATCCTGACCATCAACCGGTCGACAATCGGCACCCGTCAGCAAGACGGGCTGCTGACAGCAATTTTGACACCACCCTGAGAACTTGACCAGATACGATGGTAGAGTACGAGATATTAGCGTATTTTATTCTATAAATTAACAATAAATTTATGTTGTCCTGCCGTTGGTCGCAATCTGCGATGTGTATTGTGGTTTTTCAGTCCGAGAATCAATCAAGGCGATGCGCCGAAAGCGGCATCGCCTTGTTCAATTCAATATTTGCTGAACCAAGCAACAGCGTCTGCTCAACACCCCTGCTGGAGGAATCTCTTCACTCTTGCTCGCAGCAAGCAGGCAAAACTCAAGCTTCCGCTGCAACCAGTTTTGGCAATTCCCTGGCCTGCATCACCCAATCTTCCACCTCTTCAGGTGTCGGGGCTCGGCGCGCGAAGCGCTCGGCAGAGTTCAACGTCGCCAGAGCATTATGCAACACGTCAGCCTCTTGCCCCGCCAACGTTACCACGCGATCAACGCTCAACAGCTCAAGCATATCGGCAAAAATCGCGCCGATACCTTTAATGCGAGCAAGGTCCGCACGGCATGTGAGCCTGGCAAGTGTCGATTCTTCGATGCCACTGATTTCCGAGAACTCGTGCCGCTGCCTGGGCTGCCCTGCCGCCTCCAGCAGTTGATGAGTGTAGGTCACGCCATTCCGTTTCAGCTTGGCCCGAACATCAAAGCTGATGCCACGCAGCTTGCTGACATGTAAAGACATCGACCGATCACATGGTGCCTTGGACGTCGCGCAAGGCTGCTTGGACGCTTTAAGGTCCTGGCCGTTCTTTTTCTTCAAACGGACAACATCTGAATGAGCGTCAACTGTGTCTGAAAGGATATCATCAGAATACCCCCGCGCCATCATTGCATCTGTTTGCATGGGTCCCTCCCAGTTGTCCTTGCTCAGGGCCTCGACCATGACGAAATCGTCCAACCTCTGAAGCGATCCCAATCGCTTGCCGAGAACACGATGACGACCGACAATAAGCTGATGGCGGCGGTCGACTTGGTCGCCCAAGACCGGTTCGTGACAGATCCCCTCCATGGGCTTCACTTACCAATCAGGCGTCGACACCAACAAGTCATTCTCGCTATCTGCCGGCCCTCGTCGAGAACCCATTCCGACCGTAGAAATCACGCAACTGTTCCGCTCTTTCTACGGTTGTATGATGGTGAACGTTATAGATCCCGATTTATTCGACGAAAAATCGTTATTATCAGAGTTTTATGTGGGAAATATCGCGAACCTGTTGGCGCACAAAGGAAAAAGTTTCTCTTCTATGGCGCTAAATCATCGAGCTGCCCGGTCTTTCCAGGTCGCAGCAAAGCGCAGACGCACATAATCAGCCGTCCAGTGCCCCTGATCGTCGCAAAGCGTCGGACGAAGCAAGCCGAGCACCTCGTCAAGAGCGCCCTCCCTTTCAGCTGGACGTAAGGCAGCAAAAAACGCACCCGCCATCGTTTGAAGCCAACCCGCCATGTCCGTTGGCAAAGGCGTTGGTCGCGGGATCAGTTCGATGGAGGAAACCATGAAACCATGATGTTCCAGCTTTGCCCGGTAGGCCGCCGGTGTCGGAAAGTACCAGGGGATGACCGCAGCCCCATCGACCCCGCGCTTGTTGAGCGCCGCGACAAGCGCAACGGTAATGGCTGCGACATTACCATGCCCGCCAAACTCACCGACAAACCGACCATTTGCCTTGAGGGCTCGCCCCACGCCGGCGATCACGGCATCGGGATTGAGCATCCAATGAAGGGCGGCGTTGGAAAAAACGGCATCGAACTCATCGACAAAATTGAGATGTTCGCCATCCCGCTGCCGAACGTCGAGCCCGCGTGCCTTCGCAGCCTCGATCATCGCGGCACTGGCATCGATCCCGATCACGTCAGCGCCAGCCGCCAGCAATCTTTCCGTCAAAGCGCCGTCACCACAGCCGAGATCAAGGATCCGATCGCCCGGCTTTACTGCGAGCAGACCGACGACCGGTGCACCAAGGATCGGTACAAAGCCCGTATGGATCTGATATTGATCGGCATTCCAACATTGCGGTTCGTTTCTGCCAAGGCAGGCATCATCGTCGATCATGATTTGTAATCACCTTCGAGAACACGGAATGGAGACAATGCCATGCTGATCTGGTCAGCAGAAGGGCGTGGAAACCGATGAGATAAAGACCGGGGCTTGCGCCAGCTTTCGAACGTGTCTCAACTGCACATCAGATGAGTTTTTGGGAATTGTCGAGCATCCGGCCTTCTGCCATGACGACCGCGACTATAGCCCCCAGCGATCTTCGTCTCGGCAGGCCGAATATAGAAAATTGCGCCGTTCTCCACCAACAGAGAGATCTTCTCGATAATCCCGGCAATATTGGCCAGTGGAGGCGATGTAGCTGCGAACCGGCGTGATCGCGCCGCTATGGCCGCTTTGATCGTTGATCCAGCGGCGGGTGGTTCCATCAGGTGCGTGATCCAATGTGCGCTGAAGCAATTTCGCCACCAGAGACACATCCTGATCGGTCAAAGCTTTATAGGGGTCGCTTTCCTCCGGTGCCGTATTGGTTACGCAGGCAGTCAAGAGCGACGCGAAGGATATGTTCAACCAAAGACGACTTCTCATCACCATCCTTCACTCCGATGAGATCGGGCATCGCTATCGATGCCTATCAATCTGATATCGTTTCGCAAACAGGTGTTGTCGACCCATAGGGGCTTCTTTTTTTATCTCTCGACAACCGAGATATGACCATAGACTTAGCGACCATAATTCTGAAGGCAAAACTATAGGTTTAAATCTTCAACGTTGAGCTTGAACCCCTATCCAAGCTGCAGCTTCGGCGTGGATCGGGTGCGGGGTGCATGCGCGATATGATCTCTCGTTGAGAAGCCGATCAGATCCAGTCCCAGCAAGAGGCTATCGACGTCGTTCGGGCTGCGGCATGAGGTGCGCTTGGCCTCATTTTCGGCCGGATCGTCGTTACCGGGTTGATGCATGGTCTGAGCGCCGTGTCCAGAATGGCCTCTTTGCAACGTTCGAGGCCGGCTGATCCGGAACTCATCGTTCCTGCGCATCGAGAAAGAATGGCTCTCCCAGTATTTCCCCTTCATGTTTTTTCTGTTTATGATCCGCAACAATTCGACAGCATGATTCTCGCAGAAGATCAGGCTCGCTGGAAACCTCATGCTCGCTGACCTTGCAGAAATAACATCCGGAAAGATCGTTGCCGGCGTTGATGAGGTCGGTCGTGGCCCGCTTGCAGGCCCGGTTCTTGCTGCTGCAGTGATCCTCGTCGAGCCCTTGAGCGGTCTTGCGGATTCAAAGAAGCTCACCCCGGCAAGGCGGCGCGAACTCGCGGATTTACTCGTCCGAAATCCGCGCATCTGCATCGGTATCGGCGCTGCTTCGGTCTCAGAGATCGATCGCCTCAATATTCTACAAGCAAGCCTGTTGGCCATGACCCGCGCCGTTCGAAGATTGTGTGTTCGGCCGGATCTTGCGCTGGTCGATGGCAATCAAGCCCCCGCCCTCGCCTGCCCGGTGAAAACCGTCATCGGCGGCGATGCATCAATTCCTTCCATTAGCGCCGCATCGATCATTGCGAAGGTCACACGCGACCGACTGATGTCCCGCCTCGATGATCGATATCCCGGCTATGGCTGGCAGCGAAATGCCGGCTATCCGACCGCAGAACACCGTGCCGCCTTGACCTGCCTTGGCCTGACTTGTCATCACCGCACAAGCTTCGGTCCGGTGCGCGCTTGCCTGACGTTGGATCAGTCGGGCTGAACGCGATCCAGCAGGCGGCTCTTGCCCGCGTGGCAAAGCGGCCAACAGACCGCCTCGCCCGATGTCACCAACGACGCTGCACCATCCTATCGGCCTTCAATCGGTTCAGCGGCGTCATCGTCGCGCGACACGCTCGAAAATCAAGCATGACGATCATACCGACTAGAGCGTTTTCTGACCAAACGACGTCGGCTCCGGCCCGCCCCCCTCCCGACCACCCACAGGGTACCCTCGGATTGGGTGGTCGGGAGGGGGGGCGGGCCGGAGCCGTATGATCGGAAAATGCTCTAGGTCAATTCGGCCCAGTCACGCGGTCCCTGCTCTTCAAGGACCTGAAGAAGATATTTGCCATACTCGGTCTTGAGCAAAGGCTCGGCCAGACGACGCAGTGCCTGATCGTCGATATGACCGAGCCGATAGGCAATTTCCTCGAGACAAGCGATCTGGAATCCTTGCCTTTGCTGAATCGTACGCACAAATTCGCCAGCTTGCAGCAGGCTGTCATGGGTCCCGGCATCGAACCAAGCATAGCCACGGCCGAGCCGCTCGACATGGAGATCGCCGAGTTCGAGGTAGCGCCGATTGACATCGGTAATCTCGAGCTCGCCTCTCGCGGAAGGCTTGATGGACGCAGCGATGTCGATCACCCGGTTGTCGTAGAAATACAAGCCCGTGACGGCGTAATTGGATTTCGGATGTTCGGGCTTCTCCTCGAGGCTGACCGCTTGGCCTTCCCGGTTGAATTCGACCACGCCGTAACGCTCCGGATCGACCACCCGGTAGCCGAAGACGGTAGCGCCGATCGCTCGGTCAGCAGCTCGGCGCAGATCGTCGCGGATCGATTGGCCAAAGAAGATGTTGTCGCCGAGCACCAGGGCGCAGTGATCTTCGCCGATAAAATCGCGACCGATCAGAAAAGCCTCGGCCAGCCCTTTCGGCTCGGCCTGGACGGCATAGCCGAGGTTAAGTCCCCACTGGCTGCCGTCACCGAGAAGCTTTTGAAAAACCTCTTGATCTTCCGGTGTGGTGATCACCAGAATGTCCCTGATCCCGGCAAGCATCAACGTGCTGATGGGAAAGTAGATCAGAGGCTTGTCGAAGACCGGCAAAAGCTGTTTGCACACCCCTCGCGTGACGGGGTGCAAACGCGTGCCTGAGCCGCCGGCAAGAATAATACCTTTCCACATCAGCAATCTTTCCGTCCGAATCGTTCAACAGCTGATTTGAGATTGGCTCGGGACAGGCATCGATCAATGCCTTGGGCTGGACGGATCCCACTGATCATGGAGGCCATCCTTATATGCTTCAGGGGTGATCGACGCCGTCCGCGCGCATGCTCAAACCCATGGGTTCTAGGCCTCAAGCTCCAGGATACCGCCGTGAAGCTCGACCTCCTTGATGATTTGGTGCCATTTAGAGAGGGATTGATACCAATCGAGCGTGATGGTTTCTGTGGTCTTGTCGAGAGAACCCGCTTCCAGACGCTCATAGATCTCCAGAGCACCATCCTTGGCCGTGAGCTTAGCTTTCCAGCCAAGCCCCTCGATCTTGTCGAAGGAGACCCGATATGAACGGTGATCGGCGTCACCATACCAATCGATCTTGACCTCGCGCGGCAAGACATCGCCGATCAACTCGGCAAGCGGTCCGAGCTGGTAGTTGTTCTGATCAGAGCCAACATTGAACAACTGGCCGTTCACCTGCTCTTTCGGTGCTTTCAGCATGAACATCTGGGCGGCCGCGGTATCCTTGACATGCACCATCGGGCGCCATTGGCTGCCATCACGCATCAAGGGAAGAACGCCGGTCTTCCAGGCACCGTAGGTCATGCCGTTGATGGCAAGGTCGAAGCGCATGCGCGGACTGTAGCCGTAGACGGTCGCCTGACGGAGCACGACGGCGCAGAAATCATCGTCGGCAAGAGCGAACACGCCATGCTCGGCCATCTCATTGGCCTTGGCATAGGTGGTCAGCGGGTTGGTCTTGTAGGTCTCGTCGCAGATGACCCCCGGTTCCTGGAAGCCGTAGATGCTGCAGGATGACGGCAGCACATAGCGTTTGACCCCCGCTGCCTTGGCCAGCCTCGCACAATGGACGCGGGATTCATGATTGATCGCATAGGTCGCATTTTGAAACAGTTCACCGCTCGGATCGTTGGAGATCGCGACCAGGTCGATGACATGATCGACGCCTTCAAAATATTTTGGCTCCAATCGCCGGCTGTCGGCCCGGATAACTTCGAGATTCTCATGCTCCGGCAAGAGATGACGTCCGAAGAACAGGCGATCCAGAACTCGAACCTGATAGCCATCGGCCAATAACATGGGCACCAAGGTCGTTCCGATGTAGCCACCAGCACCAGTTACTAAAACACGTTCCATATCGCAGACTCTCTTATGTGATCATCGTTCAAGGATAGGTGTAGATATCGGCCAAGTCGCAAAAAGCGGGCTGATTGCGATCTTTTTCCGACAGGATCATTTCCGTTTTGGGCAGCGGCCAATCAATGGCCAACTCCGGATCATCGTAGCGAACACCCATGTCGAGTTCGGGGGCGAAGTAAGCGTCAACCTTGTAGGCAATCTCTGTATGCGGCATGAGGGTTAAGATTCCGTGAGCAAAGCCTTGCGGACATAAAATCTGTTGCCCGGATTCAGCCGTCATTTCCACCATCACATGCTGACCGTAAGTCGGCGAGCCCCGGCGGCAGTCCACGCAAACATCAACGATGGCGCCGCGCAAAACCCGCAAAAGCTTGGTCTGCGCTGCCGGAGGCGCCTGGAAATGCAACCCGCGAAGCGTACCGCGATCTGCTGAAAAAGCGTGGTTTTCCTGGATGAACTCCATGGTTATACCGACATCAGCGAGCGCGCGCCGATTATAGATTTCGGAGAAGAACCCTCGTTCATCACCGAAACGGGCCGGGGTTACGATCTTGACCTCCGGCAACCTGGTTAGTGTCACATCCATCGATTGTTCTCGACCGGCCAAAAGAGACGACAATCATCCCGACCTCGCATCGGGATGCTGCCAAATTGGCCGCCCTTACTCCTCAAGAGGCTTGCCGGCTCAACGCCAAAGCTTGATCTTCGATGGTCTTCCAAATTTTGAAAGCATCGGTTTCCGCCATTTCGACGTCGGAGGCCGTCAGCACCTGTCCGGCGGCGACCGGGCGCTGCACGCGAAGATCGTTGGCGAGACAAATCGGCAAATGTCCGGGCCGATCGGCGATATTGACGCAAATGCCACGTAAATCGAAGCTGCCGCATCCGCGCTCGATGACATCGCCCGGCTTAAGGTCGCGTTTGGCGACGGACGCGACGCTGATGCTTGGGACGCTGCTGTTGTTGAGCAACGGCCGCTTCTCGCGGACAACCCGGTCGATGGTCTTGAAAACCTCCAGATGCACCAGGCAATAATCCTTGACCAGCAGATAATAAGGTCCCGGGCCGAACTTGAAGTTCCGCAGCGGCTGGTTTTGCGCGTCATCATGACGAGCGACGATGAAGACGCCGTGCTGCAAGCCGCGATCGAGGATGTATTCGCTGATCGGATACCCCAACTGATCGGCTGCCTTGCCCAACTCTTCGGCCGCATGCTTCAAATCACCGGTCTCAAGCCCGAGCAGGTCCTCCTTGGCGATGCCGGCGTTCAGCCCATTCGCCACAAGACACTGCTCGATCTGCACCTTGGTTCCATCCGTGAACGACGTCACCATGGAGACTGAATAATCTTGCTTGTCGGCCCAAAAGCGCATGTCTTTCGGCGAAGGATTTCTGTCCAGGAAAGCCTTCATGTTGCCGTAGACCAGCGGCGTGAAACCCATGGCGCCTGCCTCCTCGTGCAGGGCGGCCAGGCAGCCTGGCTGATCACCTTCGGCTTCGGTGAGCAACCCTTGGTCCACGAAGTGCGAACCGACTGTGGTATGAAATTCTGCGTTCAGCGTGACAACCGGCTTCCCTGCCGCAAGCACCGGCCCCACGGTCGATGCGGCGTAAGGAACATCGCCCGTGCACTCAAAAACCACATCGCTATCATCGATCAGCTGGTCGAGTGAATCGGTTAAGGCATCGGGTCTTGGGTACTCGCCGCAGCTATCAAGGGGCCTGCGGGTCAGAACCTTGCCAAGATCGTATTCTGAGCGTCGTTGAAGCTCGTAAACGAAGTGCCGGGAAACGAAACCCGTTCCCACGATGCCGATACGAATGGGTGATTGTTGCTTCATTGAGGGTTTCCGTTCTTCTTTCGATGAACATGCCGACTTGACGCGCGATATGACGGAATTTTCCGCAAACCGCAACCGAACGATCGGCTCAAAAACGAAAATTGGGACGGTACCAGCGCAAATTGCCGTTGGCGATGAGGGAAGCAGCAACAGGCAGGCTCGGTGTTTTATCGTCCCTTTTCGACGTACAAGACAACAAGATCAGCAATTGATCGCAGTGAAGTTACGGTCATCATCACAAGCGACGACCACGATGATGACCACGTATAATGCGCCTTGGGCTAAGGAGCCAGCCTTGGTTTGTCGAAAAGACGATCGTTCAAGATCTACCACGACGCTAGGATGGCTGCCGGCTGATAATATTGAAAATAAAGAAAAAGAGCCTGAGAAAAATAACCAGAAGGAGAAATTAATCGATGTAATGATGCCATTTCAGCAACTTCTTTGTGCGCCTAAACAACATCAAATGACCAGAAGGCGATACTTTCCGCAGCCAGCCGTTCCATTGACTCCTTGTCATGAGACCGACTTGAATTTCGCTGCAAATCTCTGTACGTAACATTGCCTTCGCGATCGGATGGAGCATGCCGCCCAGCTGAGCATCGAAGGTTCCTTGCAGCAATGCGGCTTGCTTTCACCGCGTCACGAATGAGGCCGGTTGGGTCTAGCCTGCAACAGTCGAAAACACAGCCTTCATGCCAGGTTATCGAGCCAGCAAAACGCTATGCCATGGGACCGGTCATCTAAACGTCTTACTCAGATCGACAAAAATGCCGTCATGAACATCTTGGAAGGGCCAATCATCATGCATCGCAACCTCATCACCCTCACATCAGCTTTCGCCGTAATGATCGGCCTCGCCGGCTATGGGAGCATCGCTCAAGCCCATGAGGGCGAAGAGCAATGCAATGTCCTGCTCGATGGTGACGGCGAGCCGGTCAAGGAAAGCGACAGCGACGTTATCGAGCATTCGAACAGCCATGCTTGCGGGCCGGAGGATGCTGCCGAGAGCGAGGTTGACGCCCCGGCTGAGGTATCCGAGGAACAGGCTCCAGAGCAGGTCGCCAATGTTGCCCCGGCCCCTACCATCGAACCGCTTACCGTCTATTTCGACAGCAATCGCGACAGCCTTTCCGCAGGTTCGAATGCTCAAGTTCAAGCCTTTGCCGATCAGCTCGTCGCCACCAACCCGAAAAGTGTCGAGGTTGTCGGCTACACGGATACCTCGGGATCGGTCGCACTCAACGAAAAACTTTCGAAAGCCCGCGCCTCGAACGTCATTGCTTCGTTGATCAGCGCCGGCGTACCGGCCGATCTTATTGCCGAGGATGCGCTTGGTGAGGGCGAGCTGGCCGTCGACACGCCCGATGGGACGCGCGAACCGAACAATCGTCGCGTGATCGTCACCCCCGTCTATTGAGATCGTCCCCCCTCCTTGGGCGCGTGCGTCCGGCAGGTTCCCAGGGAGGGATCAGACATCAAATCGGTGAGTTGCCAATGTCACTTTTATAACTAAAAGATGATAATTATTAGAACAAAACAACTCAAACGGCAAATTTCCACTTTTTTTCTGCACAATCTTCTGATGAACAAAACCATAGTTGACGGGGCACCTTGGTTATTCTACGGAATATTCTCGTATGACGTAAGTTTAATCTAATAGACAGCCGATTGACAAACGTCTTTAGGGTGTTTTGGATTAAGAGGGACTTTGCATCGAGAGGTGAAGCCGGCTTCGCGAGGCGGTAACACTTGGCAGGTGCTGAATCGACAAACATAGGAAATGGGGGGGCACCTCATGCTCAGCAAAATCTTTGGTTATTCCGCACTTGCGGGCGCAGCGTTGGTGGTCGGCACGATGCCGGCCTTGGCACATGAAGGTCACGACAACATGTGTGGCGGTGTGATCGAAAGCGACAGTGACATGGTCGCCACGGCGAGTGGCAAGCCGCTTCTTCTCGGCTCGAGTGCGCCTTGCCCAGAAGAAGCCAAGGTGGCTTCTGTTGAAACCTCGACGGTCGCCGTTACCGAGACAGACACCAGCAGAGGCGTGGCTGGACCACTGCCCAATGACGGCATGGTCTACTTCCCCCTCGATTCGGATCAGCTCACCGCTGACGATCAGGCCGTTCTTGACGAAATTGTCACCGCTGTTGTCGCGCAGAATCCGGCAAGCGTGACGGTGATGGGACATGCGGACCGCTCAGGCAGTGACGATTACAATATGAGCCTGTCGGAGCGCCGCGCTCAGACGATCGCGTCCGCCCTGGTGGCCGCTGGCGTGCCTGCCTCGGCGATCAACACGATGGGCTACGGCGAAAGTGAGCCGGCAATCGCTACCGAAGATGGCGTTGCCATGCGGCAGAACCGTCGCGCCGTGCTCGCCCCGCAGTAGTTTTCTCTTCGATCGACGACTTTCCTGTTCGAAAGGGCACCGGCAGATCGATTGCCTGTGCCCTTTTGCCATGAGGCTCCGTGTTTGCTACGAGGCCCCGTGAAGGACAAGGCAACGGCGCTCGCCGCCAGCGCTCGAAAAGAGCGCCCTCCTCCGTGCAAGATCCGGAGAACTCGTTGTCGCAACGTCAGTCAAGCCCTGCGCCCAGCTGGCAGGAGCGGAAGATGCGAATCGGCCATCAGCAGCCATGGTCGGTGGCAGTGGCTGTCAGCTCATCGGAGTGACCTGAGGACAAGAAATGGCCTTGAAACGCATGGTGGTCGAACTCGGCATCGGCACGGATCTCGGCGGTGCCGACTATACCAAAGCAGCCATCCGCGCGGTGAAGGACGCGCTTTGGCACAACTCGCTTACCGTTGCCGACGCTTTCGGCGTGCCGCGCGATGAGATGCAGATCGACGTCCATATCGGTGCTGGCCAGCCCGATCAGGTCGACGCCAAAGCCGTGGCGGACGTTTTCCCCTATGGCAAGGCTACGGTCACCGCCAGCCATGGCGGCATGGACATCCTGAAGGACGACGGCAAGGATCGGACGATCCTGGTGAATGCCGGCGTGATCGTCTATCTCGACCTGCCTCAGAGCGGAGAGGCCCCATGACCAAAAAGGCACTGAAACGCATCATCCTGGAAATGGGCACCGGCAACGACTTGCATGGCGGGAACTATACCAAGGCGGCCAAGCGGGCGGTTCAGGATGCCCTGCATCATTCATCCCTGGCCTTGTTCGGCAGCCTCGGGATCGACCCGAACAGCATGCAGATCGAGCTCACACTGGCGGCACAGGAACCTGAGAAGATCGACCTCGAAGCCGTGGCCGACACATTGCCTTACGGCAAGGTGACACCCTCGGCGGTCAAGGGCGGGCTGAACCTCCCGGACAGTGCAGGAGCCGGCGTTTCGGTCATCGTGAATGCCGCTGTGCTGGTCCGCCTCCCGGTCTGAGCGCTGATCCGCAACGTCTTCGAGCGATGTCATCGGCGTGCAAGCGAGCCTTCGACGGCGTTACCACCGACATCATTCGAAACCGCCGCGGACGAACTCCGAACATGGAGAAGCTGCAAGGTTGGGAAAATGCAGGTGCCCCGAGGTCAAGGCTCATCGATCGGTTGTGCTTGAGCTTATGCTGGCTCCCTTCGATTGGAACGTTGCGGGTACGGGCGGTTCTGACCGTCCGAACCCAGCCATTTACTCCTGGCGGGCGAATTTCCACAGTCGCACGGACCAGAGAACATCCTACCAGGACAGAGTTAACAGATCGTTAATGGTGGTCGGTTATGTGCCGAAGGCCTCGAAGCGAAACCGCGTTGACCTTATGCTGCTCTAATTCTCCACCGCTTCCAGCGCCTCTTCCGCAGCAAGCCAACGCAACTCCGCATGTTCCAGAGCATGTTCGAGTTCGGCATGTCGTTTCAACAGAACGTCGAGCTCGTCGCCGAGGGACTTATAGGTCTTTTCGTCGGCAAGCGTGGTGGCAATGGTGGTGCGTTCCCTGGTGAGGCGCTCCAGTTCCTTCTCGGCCGACCTTGCCTTTTGCCGAAGCTTTAGGACTTCAGCCCGGACGGCTGGCGTTTTCGGCCGGCGAGCCGGCTTGGCCTGGTTTTCCTCGGTTTTCTTGACACCGGGGGATCCATTGGCCGGCGATAGCAACAGGCGGCGATAATCTTCAAGATCGCCCTCATAAGGCCTGACCCGGCCATCGGCGACCAGCCAGAGCTGATCGGCGGTAAGCTCGATCAGATGACGATCATGGCTGATCAGGATGACGCCGCCTTGAAAGTCGTTGATCGCCTGAACCAGGGCCTCGCGGCTGTCGATGTCCAGATGGTTGGTGGGCTCATCCAGAACCAGGACTTGTGGCTTGCCGGCGCTGATCAGCGCGAAGGTGAGGCGCGCTTTTTCACCGCCGGAAAGCTTGCCCACCGGCAATTCCGCCTTGTCCTGACCGAGCCCGAAGCTGCCCAGATGGGCACGAAGCCGCTCCGGCCGCACCTCGGGCAGAAGCGTTGCCAGATGATCGAGCGAGGAGTTGGCGGGGCAGAGATCCTCGATCTGGTGCTGGGCAAAATAGCCGACTTCCAGTTTCGGCGGGCGTGTGATCTCGCCGGTGAGCGGCAGGAGGCGGTTGGCGATCAGCTTGGCGAAGGTCGACTTGCCGTTGCCGTTGGCGCCCAGAAGCGCAATGCGATCGTCCGGATCGATGCGAAGGTCGATCTGGTCCAGCACCACCTTCTCGCCGTAACCCGCCTGCACCCGATCGAAGGTAAGGAGCGGTGGTGCCGGCACCGTGGTTTCCGGAAAGCGCAGCACGATGCCGGGTGCATCGATCACCTGGCCGATATGGGCAAGCTTCTCGATCGCCTTCATCCGGCTTTGCGCCTGCCTGGCCTTGGTCGCCTTATAACGAAAACGATCGACGAAGGCCTGCATGTGCTTGCGCTTGGCCTCGACCTTGACCCGTTCCTTGTCCTGAAGCTCGAGCTTCTCCCGCCGGATACGCTCGAAATCGTCATAACCGCCGGTATAGGCGGTGAGCTTCAGCTGATCGAGATGGATGATCCGCTCCGGCACGTTGTTCAAAAGGTCCCGGTCATGGCTGACCAGCAGGAGCGTATGCGGGTAGCGGCGAAGATAGCTCTCGAGCCAGAGCGTGGCTTCCAGGTCCAGATGATTGGTCGGCTCATCGAGCAGGAGAAGATCGGGTTCGGCGAACAGCACGGCGGCGAGGGCAACCCGCATGCGCCAGCCGCCGGAGAAAGTGGAGAGCGGCTGGTGCTGCGCTGCCTCATCGAAACCCAGGCCATTCAAAATAACGCTCGCGCGAGAAGGGGCTGCATGGGCGCCAATATCGGCAAGGCGCGTCTGGGTTTCGGCGATCTCTTCGGCGGTCTTGGCATGCTCGGCGGCGAGCAGCAGCGCGGCACGCTCTTCGTCGGCAGCGAGCACGGTCTCGCGTGGAGTCTGCTCGCCGCTCGGCGCTTCCTGAGCAACCCAGCCGAGGCGGATATTGCTGCGCTTTCGAAGATCGCCCTGATCCGGCTGCAGCTCGCCCCGGACCAAGCGAAGCAGCGTGCTCTTGCCGGAACCGTTGCGGCCCACCAGACCAACACGCTGACCGGCGGGCACGTGCACGGTAGCGCCTTCAAGAAGAAGGCGTCCGGCCAGGCGAAGCGTAACGTCGTTCAAATGCAGCATGCCCGCAATGTAGTCAATTTCTCGGGCCTGTCGATCACATGCATCAAGGGAAATTGCGCAGGACGTGGCCGAGCGATGCAACGCCGGATGGGCGGGAGAAGTCGATTTACCACAGATGTGTCCGAAAATACACAATTCCGAAATAAGCCCTTGCGAAGAAATTCAACTTATAATTGAATGAACTCAGGAATAGCAGCTACCAGGTGTGTCATGTATTCAAAGAAGCCGCCGAGGATGACGTCGACGGGCGACATGCCTGAAACCTGCCATAGCGGGAAACGGGTCCTGCAGCAAATGCTGCCGACAAGTTGGCGATTTGCCTATCAGACCACGCTCGAACTGTTGAGCAGGATCGAGCATCTGGCCTGGCATGATCGGGCCGATGCGCTCGATCATTTCTTTTCCCGACAAGCCGATGGCATGCTCGGCACGGAGCGCGTTTCGGCCATGGTCGGCGGATCGATCGATCCTCTGGGAGGCCCCCCCAAGCAGCACGATGGTGACGATCGCACCGAAGCCTTTGCGACCTGGTGCCGGGCGATCACTACAGCCGTGATGATCGAATTGAACCAGGGGCGCGCCATCAAGACACCGACCCAGGCGCTGACCTACCTGGTCGCGCGCGATTGGCAGTTTGCAAAATCGGCGGCCGGTTGGGTGTCGGAGCATGGCATGGCGCCGATTGCCGAAGCGCTCAGCAACCTTCCCGGCTACGCGATCGTTCTCCTGGCTACCAGCCCGAATGACACAGCCGAGCGGTTCGTCGCACGCGAAGCCTTTTGGCAGGCGGTGCAAAAAAAGACGTAGTGACGACGTTCCGCGCATGGCATGATCATCGCATGCTGTGCATGGTCTCCGATCGATGAATGATCCCGCCGTCCGTCGAACGATGGCCTACATCAATGTCGGCCACAGTTTTTCCCATCTCGTGATGTTGCTGTTTCCCACGGTCGTGCTTGCCCTGGAGCAAGTCTGGACAACGCCCTTTGCCGAATTGCTGCCGCTCGGCTTTGCCGGCTACCTGCTGTTCGGCCTTGGCGCTTTGCCCGCCGGTTGGCTCGGCGATCGATGGGATAGCGGCATGATGATGGTGCTGTTCTTTGTTGGTTCGGGCGCTGCCTGTCTGCTCGCCGGCTTTGCCGAAGGGCCGCTGTCGTTGGCGCTGGCGCTGGCGCTTCTTGGCTTGCTCGCGTCGATTTATCATCCTGTCGCCCTCGCTTGGGTCGTCGGCACAAGCGACCGACCGGGGCGGGCCCTTGGCGTGAATGGCGTCTTCGGCGCCGCCGGCACGGCGAGTGCGGCCCTGCTTGCCGGCCTCCTGACCGACATGATCAGCTGGCGCGCCGCCTTCATTCTCCCTGGCCTCATCTGCTTGGTCATCGGCCTGCTCTTTTGGCGGGAGTTCAGACGCGATGCCTGCGTGATGCACCGTACGCCGTACCGCTCCAATCGCAGCGCGCCCGATCAGGCAGGCGCCAAGCGCGGCCTGCTCCTGATGCTCGGGGCCATTCTCTTCACGGGTCTCATTTTCCAAATGAATGCCGTCGGCCTGCCTAAAATCTTTCAGACCCGCCTCGGCGATCAGATCGGCTTTGCCGCCACGGCCGCCGGCGGCGTCGTTTCCATCGTCTACCTGATTTCCATGATTGGCCAGCTGCTGGGCGGCTACCTCGCCGATCGCCTTGATGAGCGCAGGCTCTATATCGCGAGCTATGTCATTCAACTGGGTCTGCTGGCGGTCATTTCGCTGACCCAGAACGTCGCCTTGATTGCCCTGGTCGCTCTCGCCGTCACGGTTCAGACAGGGACCCAGCCCGTCGAAAACTGCCTGGTCGCTCATTACACACCGACCCGATGGCGCGCGACGATTTATGGCTTGAAGTTCGTCGTGGCGCTGGGCATTAGTGCCCTCGGCGTGCCGCTGATTGCGATCATCTATGCCACCACCGGCTCGTTCGACGGGGTGTTCTGGACCATGGCGCTCTTCAGCCTGTTGATCGTCGCCATAGCAAGCGCCCTGCCCGCCGGCCAAACCGACCATCGCGCGGCAGCCGCAGTTTCCAACGCCTAGTGGTGTGATCGCACCATATGAATCGCCAAGGGCTGGACATCAAACATCGGAATTCTGAAGGTTAAGCTTCATCTGAAGGAAACTGTACGCTGTGGCCGCACCGCCTGGATCAAGTTCATTGATACGACTTCGGGATGTCGAAGCTCTTCGGGAACGTTCTGTCGTCGGCCTGATGACCGGCACGTCGATGGACGGGCTTGACGTTGCGGTCTGCTCCATCCGACCGGGCGACCACCTCACTTTTGAGCTCCTGGCCTTCGAAACCGTGACCATGCCGGCGCGTCTTAGAAGAGCGATGATCCCGGAGAAGCTTACCAGCATCGCTGCCGTCGCCCGCCTCAATCAGGATCTCGGCGTCTATTTCGCAGAGGCACTTTTCGAGGTCCTGGCACCGCTCCAGCTTCAGCCGCATCTGATCGGCAGCCACGGCCAGACAGTCTATCACGAACATGGAAAAACCACATTGCAGCTCGGCGAACCAGGACCGCTCGCCGCACGTTTCGGCTGTCCCGTCGTGCACGATTTCCGCATGAATGACATTGCCGTCGGTGGCACGGGAGCGCCCCTTGGTCCCTTATGTCGACCAGCGCCTGCTCGGTGCTGGCGGCGAAGCGCTGCTCACGATCAACATTGGCGGCATCGCCAATGTCACCGCCTTGCCGGCGGATGATGATCGTTCGGCCAAGGTTCTGGGCATGGATTGCGGGCCCGGAAACATGCTGATGGACGGGCTCGCCGCGCACTGGTCGAATGGCCGGCAGGAGGCCGACATCGATGGCCGGTTGGCCGCTTCAGGCCATGTTGATCCGGTGCTTTTGGCAAGATTGCAGCGCCATCCCTATTTCGCATCCGCGCCCCCTCGCTCGACCGGACGCGAGCAGTTCGGCGAAGACTGGCTGCGCAGCATCCTGGCCGAGACGAACCTCCATTTCGACAACGGGCAGACCGTTCGCAATCTTATGGCAACCTTCGCAGCGCTCACGGTCTGGGGCATCGTCGACACCTACCGGCGTTTCATCGAGCCAGACCTGCCGGTCGCGCGCGTGATGGTCAGCGGCGGCGGCAGCCGCAATCCCATCTTGATGGCCGGTCTCGCCGCAGCATTCGCACCGGTTCCGGTTCAGCCGAGCGATAATTTCGGCCTGCCGGTCGACGCCAAGGAAGCCATTGCCTTCGCTATTCTGGCATCGGATCGGGTTGATGGGCGCCCCACCAATCTGCCATCAGTGACCGGTGCCGAGCGTCGCGTTCTGCTCGGCAAGATTACCGAGTGCTGAACTCGACCGGTTGCCTTTAGGCTGCGCGAGTTCTGCCGTCCAGAAAAGTTCCAGATCGCGCAGCTGTGCGTTGAGCTGATCCAAGGGACGAAGCGTTTCGCTGTCCTGCAGCGCCCTGCTTTGGTCATTCAGCATCGCATTGATATAGCGGCAGAGATCACGTCCCTTTTGCGAAAGCCTGATCCGGACCACCCGACGATCGCGGGATGAGCGTCAGCAATACGAGAGTTAAACGAAGTACAGTACA
>CAWBCX010000034.1:0-54352 GCA_963787265.1 uncultured Alphaproteobacteria bacterium
TCTAACCCGGTCTTGGTAGGACATTTCATGGTCCCTGCACTTTTGGCAATCCGCCAGCCCCTCAAGAAGTAGGGGCGGGGCTCGGTTTCTCAGGATCACATGGATCAGGTCGTCATCTTGAAGCAAAGCGGTCAAGAAAAGATGAACCTCGCGCTGCGAACGGGTCAAACCGATCGGAGGTTGCTCTAGAAGTGCAAGGAAATGTCCCGGTGGCTGGCATCGCACGCCGCGATGAACAGCGCTTGGTCGCGGGTGAGACGCTGTTGCTGACGGGCACCCAACGTTTCGGTAATGGTGCCGACATAGGCCTCCAAACCGGGTTGCAGCGATGAAACCGCTTCGGCCCGCCATTGGCTTTGGGCTTCGAAAGCCTGCAAGGCTTCTTCATAGGCCTCCAACGCCTTATTCTGGTCCGGCTCCTTGGCTTTGAGCGCACGGCGGGCATCGGTGAGCGCCGATTTGATATCGTCGGCACCGGCGACGTCGCCAAACCGCTTGGCCAGTTCATTGACCTCGGCCTCGGCAACTGCCGGCTCGGTCGAGGCAATGATCTCGCGCATTGCCAGAAGGTCACTTTCCAGTGCGGCGAAGGCATCGCTCGCTTTGAGCGCCGCGAGCGTGGCCACGGCACTTTCATACGCCTCGTCGGCAGCGCGTCTGGCGGTGAGGCGGGCTTTGTCCTCGGCTTTGACAAGATCGCTGAAGGTCTTGTACTCGTCCTCCCAATTGGCCGGGACCGCGCCGACAAGGCCTTCGCGCTCGGCCTCGAGATCAGCTGCCGTTGCTTCCAACCTGGCCCTTTGCTCGGCCTGGGACGGATCACGCAGCCGCCCGATACGCTGCTTCAACACGCCGAGCTCGTCATCGATCTTGCGGATCTGCTTTTCCAGATCCCGCACCTCTGAAAGCAAGGGGCGGTAGACCGCTGCTGCCTCATTCACCGCGCGTTCAGTTGCCATGACATCGTCAAGACCGGCAATCGATGCCTCTGCATTCCCGAAGCCTTCTCTCAGGTCCTCGGCCAGGTCTTCCGGAAGAACCGACAGATCCAACGCTTTCACGTCGGCGATGGCGGCCATCGTGGCATTGTCGTCGGCGGCAAGTTTCTCGATCAAATATTGATCGAGGCAATATTGCAGCTGCGGATTGCGCGGCGGCGGCGCGGTGTCCGAGAGCAGACCGACGCGGTTCGGCAGATAGTTCACCAGCTGGGGGTACAAGCCGACGATCGCCAGGGCCAGAAGCTGCAGCGAGATGAAGGCGATCACACCCTTGTACATCTGAATGGTCTTGACGATCGCCGGCGCAACGCCGCGCAGATAGAACAGCGCGAAGCCGAAGGGCGGCGTCAGGAAGGAGGTCTGGATGTTCAGGCCGATCATCACGCCGAGCCAGACGGCGGTGATGTTGGCGGACGGATCGGCGAGCAGGATCGGGGCGACGATCGGCACGACGACCACCGCGATCTCGATGAAGTCGAGAAAGAAGCCGAGGACGAAGATCACCGCCATGACGATGATGAACTGCGTCCAGAAGCCGCCGGGCAGCGAGTTCAGGAATTCGCGGACCAGGTCTTCGCCGCCGAAGGCACGAAAGGCGGCGGTCAGCATGGCGGCGCCGAGCAGGATGATGAAGACCAGCGAGGTCGTCTTGGCGGTCTCGAGCATGACGCCGTGCAGGGTGTTGTCGATCTTCAAGACGCGCCAGCCGCTCCAGAGCAGGGAGATGATCAGCATCAGCCGATGGCGACCACGCCGATCGCGATACCGATCTGATCGCTGGCGGTGTTCATGGCCTTGATGTTCATCTCGTAGTTCGAAAGCGCAAAGCCGATCGCGAACAAGGCCAGGATCGCGAGGAGTGCCGGGTAATAGGTCGCCGCCTTGCCTTCGGTCAGGCGGTAGCCGGCCATGATCAAGGCGCCGGCCGCTCCGATGGCGCCGGCCTGATTGACCGTGGCGATGCCGGTGATGATCGAGCCCAGCACCATGAAGATCAGGGCCAGCGGCGGTACCAGCGTGAGGGTCACCCGAAACCAGAACTGGCCGTCCATCTTTTCCGTATGGCGGACGGCAGGCGCCTGGCTCGGGCGCAGGATCGCGTAGATCAGGATGAAGACCATGTAGAGCCCGACCAGCACCAGACCGGGCACGAAGGCGCCAAGGAACATTTCGCCGGCACTGGTGGAGACGACGTCGAACTCGGACGGCATGGAGAGCTCGCCGGTCGAAGCTTTGTACAGCGCTTTTCGCGCGGTGCTGGCCTGGTCGGCGGCAGATGCCAGCTGGTCGGCGAGAATGATCAGCACGATCGAAGGCGGGATGATCTGCCCCAGGGTGCCGGAGGCGGCGATCGTGCCGGTGGCAAGGGATTGGGAGTAGTTGTTGCGCAGCATCGCCGGCAGCGAGATCAGGCCCATCGCGACCACGGTGGCGCCGACGATGCCGGTGGTCGCCGCCAGCAGCGCGCCGACGAAGACCACCGAAATGCCCAGGCCGCCCGGGATCGGCCCGAACAGCTGGGCCATGGTGACCAGCAGGTCTTCGGCGATCTTCGAGCGCTGCAGCATGATGCCCATGAAGATGAACAGCGGAATCGCGATCAGCGTATCGCGCTCGACCTCCCAGTAGACGCCGCGCAGGTTGGTAACGCCGGCCGACAGCCACTGGGCGGGTCCACCCGAGTGAAAATAGGCGTCGGTATTGCCCGCGAAGAGGTAGCCGCATCCAGCGGCAAGACCGATGGTGATAATCGCCGAACCGGGAAGCGCAAAGGCCACCGGAAAGCCCGACCCAAGGGCTGTCGCCATGATAACGATCAGAAGGGCGAGAAACAGAAGCTCCATGAATCGGCCTCAGTGCGTGGGTGCTGTATGTTCGCGCGTGCCCGGTTCGCCGCGCATGTCGGCGACGGCTTCGAACAGATAGCTCACGAACTGGATCAACATGGTGATGGCGAAAACACCGAGAAACGCGGCCATCTGATATTTGATGAACATGCCCACACTTCCGGTTTGCGAGATCTCGAAATTGGCGATCGGGCTGTTGATGATCGCCTGCTTGCCGCCAAAGCCGACGGCGATGATGACCCAGGAGGTGGTGAGGCCGAGAAGGATGGCGCCGATCGCGTTCACGATCCCGCGCTTGCGCGATGAGAAGCCGGCATAGAGCACATCGACCCGCACATGCCCTTCGTCCAGCAAGGTGTAGGCGGACGCGAACAGGAAGAGCGCTGCATACCAGTAACGGACCAGATCGCCCATCAGCGCCTGCTCGTAGGAGAACACGAAGCGCGAGAGGACGATCAGACAGTTCGGCGACCACGATCAGGAGCGCAAGCCAGGTAAAGCCAAGCGTGCGTGTGAAGAAAGCGATGACAAAGCTTGCGACGATCAGGGGAACGTGAATGTTGGGTCCGACAAACCTTGCCCGGCCCAGCGCCTGCGTCATTTGATCGTCGATGAAGAATGGGAAGAGGTTTTCGACACGCATGAAGGCGATCGCCGCATCGGCCACGCCAACGATCAGCACCGTCCAAAAGCAGCCCCTGATCAGATAAGCGTTGAAGTCGCTGACGATCCTGGCGTCTTGGCGAAGAACCCGATTGGGCGTGCCGAAGACAAGGAGAACGGCCAAGACGATGGCCGCTGCATAAAGGCCGAGTTGCAGATAAGCTTGGCCGCCACCTTCGCCGAACGCCATTCGCGTGCCGGGGAAATCGAAGCCGACGACCAGGATGTTGTTGACCATGAACGCGCCCAGCATGGTCAGCATCGACCAGCCGAAGAGCCGAACCAGGGGTGCCGGATCGCCTTCGTGCGAAGCCTCGGCGTTGGTGCTGACATCCGTCATCCAACACTCCTTAGTTGCGCCTTTGGAACGCGATTCTGACTGCCGAGCCGCCATGCTGCCGTCATCGCGCTTGGCGGCATGGCTTCTTCGATGAGCGTGCCCCGATTGGCCGTGGCGAACAAGAGGTGAGCGGCACGATTGCTCCGCTCACCTTGCTTAAAGTTCAAACGACGTGCTCTTAGGCTTCGATACCGAGCACGCGGTTGCGCTGGTTCACGAACGTGCCCTCGAAGGCAGCCATGAAACTGCCGATCTCACGGAGGCTGGCCTGGAAGCTGTCGTCGATCTTTGCCGCGAGTTCGGAATGCTCGCGGGTCTCCTTGAACACTTCGGCGGCCGCATCACCAAACGCGTCCCAGACATCGTCGCTGAAGGCGCGGATTTCGACGCCGTGATCATTGACCAGACGCTGCAGATACACCCCGTTGTTGGCCATGGCCTCTTCATGCTGGGCGGCAAGCTCTTCGTAGCACGCAGCCGTCAGCACCGCTTTCTCCCAATCGCTGAGGCTACCCCACCAGCCGGCGTTCATGCCGAAGGCAAGGCCGCCGCCCGGCTCATGCATGCCACCGGTATAGTAGTATTTGGCGGCCTCGTAGAACTTCAGGAAGTAGTCATTGTAGGGGCCGACCCACTCGGTGGCCTCGATCGCACCCGACACCAGATTTTCGTAGATCTGACCGCCCGGCAGCGACACGGTCGAGACGCCGAGCTTCGACATCACGGTGCCGCCGAAACCCGGAATACGCATCTTCAGACCCTTCAGGTCCTCCGGGCTTTCGATCTCCTTGTTGAACCAGCCGCCGGCCTGGGTCCCGGTGGAGCCGCAAGGCAATGCTTTCAGACCGAATTCGCCTGAGAGCTCGTCCCAGAGGGCTTGGCCGTCCTTGAATTTAAGCCACGCATTCCATTCCGGCGTGGTCATGCCGAAGGGAACGGAGGTGAAGTAGGCAAAGCCCGGATGCTTGCCGACCCAGTAATAGTCGGCGCCGATATAGGCCTGGCTGTTGCCCGAGGCCACCTCGTCGAACACGTCGAACGCGCCGACCCGCTCGCCGGCGGCGAAATATTCGGTGGTGAGCGCCCCTTGCGAAAGCTCGGTGATCCGCGCGGCCAGGCGCTGGGCAGAGAGGCCGAGGCCTGGAAAGTCCCGGGGCCAGGTCGATACGATGGTCAGAGTCTTCCGTTCCTGGGCGATGGCAGGTGCTGCCAGACCGGAAACGGCAGCGGCCCCGGTAAGCGCACCGCCCGCGGCGGCGCTCGTGACGAATTCTCTACGCTTCATGAATTTTAGCCTTCCTTGGTTGGTTTCTAACATGATCCGGAACAGTTGGCTTCGGCCCTGATCACACGACCATAGAAGCTGACCCGTCACCTATCAAGCAAGGGGTCGCCGACACCATCCCGTTAGCCCGATCAGCAGCCCGTTGGCACCGAAGATTTCGTCTATCCAGGGTCTTCGCATTCTGCATACCTTTCACGTTGTTATTCTAGATAAGCGAAGACCCTGCCTGCCGCAAATACAAAGGGTCGTTGACGAAGTGCTCAAGGGGCAAAAACGGACATCAGGTCTTGTAACCGAACAATGTCGGCAGCCAGAGGACGATTTCGGGCACCAGCGTGATGATCAAAAGGGCGACCAGCAAGGCCAGCAGAAAAGGCCAGACTTCGCGGATGATGTCGCGAAGGGGGGCACCGGTGGTCGCGTTGATGACGAACAGCAAAATTCCATAGGGGGGCGTGATCAGGCCGATCATGGTGTTGACCACCACCACGACGCCGAAATGGACCAGATCGATCCCGAGCGCGATGCAGGACGGGATGAAAATCGGGATGATTACCAGGAGAATGGTCGAGGCATCGAGGAGGCAGCCGAGCGCCAGAAGCAGCAGATTGACGATCAGGAGAAAGGCGATCGGAGAGAGCTCCATCGAGCGAAGGGTGCCGGCGACCATGCTCGGGATGTTCTCGCTGGCCACGATATAGTTGAAGATCAGCGCCCCGCCGATCACCAGGCCGACGGCGGCCGAGGAGCGGGCGCTGCCGGCGAGAATGTCGTAGATGGTGCGAAGTTTCAGCGCCCGATAGAAGAACGCGGCCAGCAGGAAAGCGTAGGCGGCGGCGACCGCGGCGGCTTCGGTCGGCGTGGTCGCGCCGCCATAGATGCCAAACAGCAGGATTGCCGGCATCAGGAGGGCGGGGAAGGCTTCGAGAGTGAGCTTCGGCAGGGCTCGAAGCGGCACGGCTTCCTCGACCCCGAAATCCCGTTTTTTTGCGATGAAGGCGACCATCGCCATGAGGAGCGCCCCCATCAACAGGCCGGGGATGATGCCGCCCAGGAACAGATAGCCGACCGAGGTGTCGGACACCAGCGCGTACAGCACCATCGGAATGGAGGGCGGGATGATCGGGCCGATGGTGGCGGACGCTGCCGTGATCGCGGCGGCGAAACCGAGCGTATAGCGCCCGTCCTTGGTCATCATCTCGATGATGATCTTGCCGATGCCGGCGGCATCCGCGATCGCCGAGCCGGACATGCCGGAAAAGATCAGGCTCGCGACCACGTTCACATGGCCGAGCCCGCCCCTGAACCTGCCGACGGCGGCGACGCAGAATTTCAACAGCCGGTCGCTGATGGTGCCGGCGTTCATGATGTTGGCGGCGACGATGAAGAGCGGCACGGCGAGCAGGATGAAACTGGTATAGAGGCCCTGGAGGATCTGCTCCGAGGCGAGCGCCAGATCCTGGCCGACGAGGGCAAGATAGGCAATTGCGGCGGCAATCATGGCTAGCGCGATCGGTGCGCCGATGGCGGCGAGCGCGAACAGGACCGCGATGCAAAGCAGGAACTCGACGCTCATTCACCGGAGCCTGGCGGCGTTGCTCGAAAGACGCTAACGATTTGCCAGAGACAGCGAACGATGATCGCGATCGCAAAAATCAAATAAACGCTGAACACGTAATCGAAAGGGATCTTCAGGAGCGATGATTTTTCGATGGCCATGAAGCCGATGAAATCGGCGGTGGCTGGAAGTGAGAGCCCGAAAGCTGCGATGAAAGAGACGGCAGCGATGATGGCAAAGAGCCGCTTTAGTCCAGGGCGAGCAGCGTCCGAAAGAACCGTGAAGCGGACGTGATCATTATTGTCGAGCGTGAACGCTGCCGACCAGAAGACCAGCCAGAGCCACGCGATAAGGCAGGCCTCAAGCGTCCATCCCAGCGGTTGCCGGATCACATAGCGGGTGAAGATCTGGAGAATGAACAGCACGAAAATGGCGGTGAGCAAGCCCACCGCCACACTCTCCGTGCCCCGCCGCAACCAGTTTCGGACTGTCTCCATCCTAGGCCTCTACCGACGAGCATACGCGGTCTAAGGCTCCAGGGGGCGGGACCATCCCGCTTACTGGACGGCGTTGATGCGCTCGAGCATGCCTTGCGGCCAGTCCTTGGAAAACTCGCTTTCCAGATACATCGCCTGGACGCGCTCGCGGAAAGCGTCGACGTCGGGCTCGTAGACATCGAGGCCCTCGTTCTTGAAGAATTCGACCAGTTCCGCTTCTTCGGCCACGATCTGCTCGGTGGTCCAGGCGGCGGCATCTTTGGCACCTTGTTCGACAGCCGCTTGCTGCTCGGGCGAAAGACCGTCCCAGACCTCTTTCGAGAAGGCATAGAAATTCATGTCGGCGAGGTGGCCGGTGAGCACGATCTGGTCGGTGACCTCGTAGAATTTCTTGTCCTTGTCGGTCGGCAGCGGGTTGTCCTGGCCGTCGATCGCACCGGTCTGGAGGCCGGTGTAAACCTCGGTGAAGGCCATCGGCGTCGGGTTGGCGCCGAGCGCTTGGCCCAGGAACTGCCAAGCATCGGTGCCAGGCATGCGCAGGTTCAGGCCGGCCAGATCGTCGGGCGTGTTGATCTTCTTGTCGCCGCGCAGATTGAGCTGGCGGGTGCCGAAATAGACCACGGTCAATAGCTTGACCCCGAGTTCGTCCTCGGCGAGCTGGAACATCTCCTTGCCGATATCATTCTCGAACACGGCGCGCTGATGCTCGGGCCCGCGCATCAGATAGCCCGCGGTGAAGATCGACCAGGCCGGGATCAACTTCGCCAGCTCCTGGGCGGACGTGATCGACATCTCCAGATTGCCCCGCGCGATAGCGACAAGCTCGGTACCCTGCTTGAACAGCGTGTCGTTGTAATGAGGCTCGTAGTCGGCGAAGTCCTTGACCGCTTCCGCAAAGATATTGGTCAGGCCCTGGCTTCGCCAATCGGTCTCGGTGGCCGGCGTCGACATCCTGATTTTAATGTTCTCGGCAGCGGCGCCGGCGGCCATGCCGCCGAGCGCAACTGTGGCGATCATCAAGGTCTTCAGCGTGGTCATGATGTAAGTCTCCCTGGGTTTCGCGTCATAGATCGTTTGTTGGCCAGCCCCCTTAATCTTTCGAGGGAAACGAGGCTTTCGCTGGCATGAGCCTCCCTTATTGCCTGGCATTCAACGATGCTGCCTGGCGCAAGTCAATCATGCATCCGACAACGACCGGTTTCTACCAACGGTGACGTTGTCGCTATTTCATCTCTTGCGGGGCCGTGAAAAGATCGAGGCATGCTGGCCCTGATCGCACTCTTGATCATGCTCTCTTCCCTTGATCGCTAGCGGCCTGGTGATGCTTGATCAACTCAACCCATCAACGAAAACGCAGATAAAATCAATTTAAGGTTGAAAAACTCACAACCATCGATCATCCTGCCGATCTGAAGCTTTGTGTGGTGGCCATGCCGATGAGCATGACCGCATCATTCAGCACCGCGAAAGGCTTGGCTGAGCATGGTAACCCGGACGGCGACTTTGTTCTCGACAGCGGCGAACCCTCCCGATCAGGCTTCCAGGACAACCGACCGACGGGAGCCGAAAAACCCGATCATCGCGCCTTCTCTGGAACCCTCGGGTGATCAGCAGGCGGAGCGTTCGAAGAAGCGGAACAACCTTGCGATCGGCGCCCCCTTGAGCGCAGCCCTCATCGGCGGTGCGCTGGTCTTTGAAAGCCTGGCCAACGCCGAGGAGCTGAGTGCCGACGACCCCGAGACCGATGCGGCCTTGTCCGAGGCCGATCAGATGACGCTCTTGGATGCCGATGAAGACCATGCCGGCGCCACCCGATCTCTTCAGGCGGACGGCGCGTCTTTCGCTCGAGCGCAAGATCTTGCCAATGGCGTGGCCGAAGATCTGGCGCCGGCAGCTTCCGAGAGCGACCAGGCCACGCTCGCCGAGAGTGGCGTGGACGCGGGTCCCGGCTCAAGCCTTCCAGGCGATACCGCGCATGAGCTTTCGGCAGGCCAGGCGACGAGCGGTGGCGGCGCGGCTGTCGGTCTGAATTTCTTCTCCATCAATGTGAGCGGCGATGAGACGTCGGACGTCGAGGACGCTCCTTTATTGGATCAGAAAATACTGAGCCGAAAGACGATCACCGGGACATCCGGGGACGACGTTCTCCAGGGCACGGAAGGGCATGACAAGATCATCGGCCTTGCCGGCGATGACGTCATTTTCGGCAAAGGCGGCAGCGACGTTCTGTACGGCAATGAAGGGAATGACGAACTCCACGGCGGTGCCGGCCGCGACACGCTTTTTGGTGGATCGGGCAATGATTTCCTCGAAGGCGGCGATGACGATGATCTCGATCTCCTGAACGGCGGTACCGGTGACGACGTTCTGGTGGTCGATGGCACGGGCGACCTCGCGCTGGAGAGCCTCAACAGCCAAGGCGATGATCTCCAGATCGTTCGCGACGGCTATGCCGAGGAAAAAGGCACCAGCGCCGAAGGAACGACCTTCGTCTTTGCCGACAATGTCGGCAAACCCCTGCCGGTTGGTGCTGCCCAGGATACACAGTCGATGAGCAACGGCATCGAGAACCTGACCTTCGAAGGCAGCGTCGACTATGATGTCTTTGCCGATGACTTCGACAACCGCCTGACCGGCAATGACGGCAACAATCTTATCTATGCCGGTGGCGGGGATGACATCCTCGCAGGCGGTGCCGGCGATGATCATTTGATCGGCGCCGAGGGCAAGGATGACCTGAGAGGCGGTTCGGGTAATGATCTCTTGGAGGGCGGGGATCAAGACGATGTGCTTCGCGGCGGTGCCGGGGATGACATTCTCGTCGGCGGTCTCGGTGAAGACGAATTCTATGGCGAGGCCGGCAATGACAGCTTCGTTCTCGGGTTGAACGACGTCGCGATCGATTCTGTCTTTGATCACGAAGGGGCAAACCGCCTTGTCCTCGAAGGCGTGGTTGATGAGACTATCGAAGCCTCCCTTCTCGGCGACGATCTCTATGTGACCGCAGACGGAACGCCGATCGCGGTGGTCAGCGGCTATGTCGGCCATGAAAGCTCGCTTGCCGGGATCGATTTCGGCCAGGGGCTCAAGACGGTCGATGCGCTGCTCGTCGACAATCCAGCTCTCGACGCCGCGATCGCCGGGATCAGAGCAGAGCAGGCGGACGCCATCGCCAATGACCCGCTGCATGCCCATGACGAGCTCACCGCGCCAACCTTCATCGACACCGATGGGGACAATCGGGAGAGAGGGACCGACGGCGATGACTGGCTGAGCGGCCTTGACGGCGACGATCATCTCTTTGGCTTCGAAGGCAATGATATCCTCGAAGGCGGCAGCGGTCGCGATCAGTTGAAGGGCGGTGGCGGCGATGATCTCTATCTCTTCAAGGCCGGCGACACGGGCGCCAGCTTCATCGACGATCATGAGGGACAAAATTATGCCGAGATCGAAGGCTTCGGCAGAGCGAAGCCGGAGGCCGAAATCATCGGCAATGATCTCCGGGTTTCAGCCAATGACGACTTGATCTTTACGGTCAAGGATTTCGTCGGCCATGAAGAGGCCTTCTTGGGCGTCCGGTCCGGCGAACGCTTCTTCGAAACCGACGATCTTCTCGCCTAGCGGTGTGACCATGCCATGTCGAACAGGGGTGTGTTCCCCCGAACTTACCCGGCGCGGCGGGGTTCCGGGATCTCGCCCATCTTGATGGCGGGCAGCAAGCCGAGGGCCGGGGAGAGGATTTGCTGAACATAGAAGCGGGTGCTGTCGATGCGGGCAATCTTGTCGTCATCGCCGGCCTTTTCGGCAAGCCGCATCGCCTTGGCGAGCAGGAACCCGCCCAAGGTGGTGGCGAACAGCCGTAGAAAAGGCGTTGCGCCGGCGTTGCGGGCCTCTTGGCTGCGCTCCTCGTCCTGCAGCCAGGAGGTTGCCTCCTCCAAGGTCTCGAGCCCGATGCCAAGCGCCGTCTTGATTTTTCCTTGGTCAAGCTCGGCAAGATCAGCCTTGAGCTCCTCGAAGAGCGAGGCGATGGCGGCGCCGTCCGCCAGAAACAGCTTTCGCCCGACAAGATCCAGCGCCTGAATGCCGTTGGTGCCCTCGTAGATCATGTTGATGCGGGCATCGCGCATATGCTGGGCGATGCCGGTTTCCTCGATATAGCCCATCCCGCCGTGCACCTGGAGCGCCTCGGAAGCGATCTCGAAGCCGGCATCCGAGCACCAGGCCTTCACCAGGGGAATGAGGAGATCGACCCGGTCCTTCGCCGCTTGCTGCTCTGGTCCTTCGTCGAGCCTTGATGCCCGATCGAGGTCGGCGGCGGTGATGTAGATCATCGCACGCATCGCCTCGATCCGGCACTGCATGGACAGCAGCATGCGCCTGACGTCCTGATACTCGATGATCTTTATCGGCTGCGCCGAGCCGTTGCCGGTCCTTGCCCCCTGCACCCGGTCCTTGGCATAGGCGAACGCTGCCTGATAAGCGCGCTCCGCGATGGCAAGGCCCTGGAGCCCGACGGCCAGTCTGGCGTTGTTCATCATGGTGAACATCGCCTTCATGCCGCCCTGTTCCTCACCGACCAGATAGCCGATCGCACCCTCGCCATCGCCGAAGGACATCACGCAGGTCGGACTCCCATGGATGCCGAGTTTGTGCTCCAGAGATACCGCTCGAAGGTCGTTGCGGTCGCCAAGCGACCCGTCCGCGTTCACCAGAAACTTCGGCACGATAAATAAGGAAATCCCCTTGGTGCCGGCCGGTGCCCCCGGCACCCGGGCCAGCACCATGTGGATGATGTTGTCGGTGAAATCGTGATCGCCATAGGTGATGTAGATCTTGGTGCCCTGGATGCGGTAATGATCACCTTCCCGCGTGGCCTTGGTCTTGAGCGCGCCGACATCGGTGCCGGCATGAGGTTCGGTCAGGCACATGGTGCCGGTCCACGCACCGCTGACCAGCTTTGCAAGATAAGTGGCGCGCTGCTCGTCGGTGCCGAATTTCAACAAAAGCTCGATGCCGGCCTGGGTCAGGAGCGGACAGAGGCCAAACGCCATGTTGGCGCTGTGCCACATCTCGGAGACGGCCGTGGCCACGGTCCAGGGGAGGCCCTGACCGCCATAGTCTTCTGGGAACTGCAGCCCGTTCCAGCCGCCATTGATGAACTTGCGGTAAGCCTCCTTGAACCCCTCAGGCGTGCGCACCACGCCGTTTTCCAGCCTTGCCCCCATTTGGTCACCGATCGCATTCAAGGGCGCAAGCTCGCCGGCGGCGAACTTGCCGGCCTCATCGAGGATGTGATCGACCAGAGCGGTATCGAGATCGCCGCAGCCCGGCAATTCGGCGAGGTTGTCGATGCCGATCATCCTATTCAGGACAAAACGCATGTGATCGGTGGGGGGGCTGTAGCTGGTCATCGGCTTTTGTCCGAAGGCGGGGTCACAACACACCTGCCTTAAAGGATGGCACCAGGGTTGAGAATGTTTTCGGGATCGAGGGCCTGCTTCATGCGGCGCATGAGATCCAGATCGGTTGCGGGCTTTCTTTTGGCAAGCTCGGTGCGCTTCAATCTGCCAATACCATGCTCTGCACTGATGCTGCCACCGAGTTTTTCGACGATGTCGAAAACTTCTTCCTGGACCTTGTCTTTCAGAGCGCGAAAATCGTCGGCCGGCATGGTCAAAGGCTGCAGGAGATTGAAATGGATATTGCCGTCGCCTACATGGCCGAACGAAACGACGCGAACGCCCGGAATCGCTTGTGAAAACCAGCGTTCGCCGGCCCCGATCAAGGCCGGCACTTCGGCGATCGGCACGGAGACGTCATGACGCAAGACCACGCCTGCCTGCGCCAAGGCATCGGTAGGGCTCTCCCTGATCAGCCAAAGCGCTTTTCGCTGATGCTCGCTGGTCGCCATCATGCCATCGGTCAGGAGGCCCCGGTCCATCGCGGCTGCCAGCACGGTCTGGAGCCGATCGGCCAGGCCTTCTTCGAGAGACCAGGAGACTTCCATCAGAAGATGCCAGGGCGTTGGCTTTGCCAGCGGCGCGCGCCCCTCCGGCAGATAGGCGAGCACCTCCTCGACCACCAGATCGGCCATCAATTCAAACGAGCTGATGGTGTCGCCGAGACGCTCGCGGCAAAAGGTCAGGAGATCGACGGCCGCCCTTGGCGACGGGACGGCAAGCCAGGCCGTCTGAATCTCGCGCGGTTTGGGAAAAAGTCGGAGAACAGCCGCCGTGATCACGCCAAGCGTGCCTTCCGCACCGATGAACATCTGCTTCAGATCATAGCCGGTATTGTCCTTGCGCAGCGCGCGCAGGCCGTTCCAGATCTGGCCATCGGCAAGCACCACTTCGAGCCCGAGCACCAGGTTCCGCGCCATGCCGTAGCGCAGGACGTTGACGCCGCCGGCATTGCTCGAGAGATTGCCACCGATCTGGCAGGTGCCCTGGGCACTCAAGGCCAGAGGGAACATCCGGTCGACCTCTGCCGCCCTGGTCTGCACGGTTTCCAGCACCACGCCGGCTTCTACCGTGATGGTGTCGCCGATCGGGTCGACGGCGCGGATGGTCTTCAGCCTTGCAAGCGAGAGGAGCACGAGACGGCCGCTGTCATCGGGAATGCCGCCGCCGACCAGGCCGGTGTTACCGCCTTGGGGGACGACTTGAACGCCATGGCGGTGACAAAGCTTGAGGAGCCCGGAAACCTCGTCGACGTCAGCAGGTTTCAGCACCAACAAGGTGCTGCCGCGGCCAATGCCCCAGGTTTCGCGGGCATAGGGGGCGATCCTTTCCGGATCGGTGCTCCATCCCTTTGGACCAACCAACCGGTCCACCGCGTCGAGAAAGCCGTCGGGCAGGGCAAGGACATCGGCTGTGAAGGGTACGTTCATCGTCACAATCTAGGCCTATTGTGGCGTCTCGGCAACGAGCGGCCCCTTGGCGAGGGCAATCATCAGCTTTGGTCGCCTCCATGTCGCCGCCTTTGCCGACCGATCGATATTTTTTGCAGAATGGGTGTATTCATTCGCCATCAACCGGGTAGTTTTTGTGTTTTTTCTGTTTGATGAGCAAACCAATTGATGTAGACATCGCGTGCGTTATTCATTTCAAGCGGCAAATCGGCAGCAATTCCAGTGTTTTCAATGATACGACCGCGTCGGAAATCGCCAAAGGTTACGCTCTGACAAATAACAACAAAACCCAAAATGATGACATCTAGTCTCAAGAAAGCGGCCATTCGGGCTATCTCTCAAAGCCATTTGGCAAAAATCTGGCCAGCTTCTCTTGACGCTGCTGGCGCCATCCTTGTCTTTCATCGGGTGAGGCCTGAGCAGCGTGACGCTTTCGAGCCTAATCGGTCGTTGGAGATCACGCCGGCGTTTCTCGACCAGACGATTCGCCAGGTGCGAGATCTCGGATTCGAGATCATTCATCTTGACGAGATGTATCAGCGCCTGAAAACAGGGCAGCCATTCAAGCGGTTTGTCTGCTTCACCCTTGATGACGGCTATGTCGACAATTACCTCCATGCGGCACCGGTCTTCAAAGCGCATGAAGCGCCTTTCGCGATCTATGCGACGACAGGTTTCTTGGATCATACCGCGCTGTTCTGGTGGATGCTCCTCGAAGAGGTTCTGAGGAAAGAAACCAGCGTCGTCCTGAAAGTCGAGGGCAGGGAGGAGCACCGCCGCACGGTCACGGTCGAACAAAAGGTCGAGGCTTTCACCGACCTGCACCACCTCTTTCGCCTGCTGCCGGCGAACGCCTGCCTCAAAGCTGCAAAGCAGCTTGCCGATGACTATGGGATCGATCCATCCAAGCTTTGCGCCGACCACAGCATGACCTGGGATATGGCCCGCGAAATCACCAGAGGCGAGCTCGGCAGTATCGAGGCCCATACGGTGACCCATCTTGCGCTCAGCCGCCAGGAGCCCGAGGACATTGACAGCGAAATGGCTCGATGCTGCGCCAGAATAAAAGAAGAGACGGGACGTGCGCCCAAGCATTTCGCCTACCCGTTCGGTGATGCCGGGGCCGTTGGCAGACGCGAGGTCGATCTCGTCGGATCGAGGCCGATCTTGACGGCGACGACAACCAGAGGTGGCATGATTTCACCAGGCGATGCTGCCCAGCTGGCAGCGCTTCCCAGGATTACGATCAATGGATATTATCAATCCGCCGAATATATCGAGATTGTCTTGAGCGGTATCCATAATGTTATTTCGCGCTCGATGAAGCGTCTAAGGATCGTTCGGGGACGGCTCTGATCAAGGCTTTTCTGGTGCTTGATACGATCCGGCATCGGATAACGGGGTCATGGCGGCGATCGTTGCGTGCCCCTTGCGACAGGATGACCACCCGGAGCAATTCCTGATCGGACGGAACCGGCCGGCATCAATGTTGTTTGATGGACAAATGCTCCAGCCTTGGAAAAGGCATGATGCCGAGGCGTCCGCGCTCGTTTGCCCGAGATCTCGATCGTGAGGACTAGGTAAGATCAGCATTTCGGTCTATGTATGGCCTTTCAAACGACTGCTGAATAAGTACTCAATGTAGAAAAAAGTGAGTTAGCAACGCCTTGAGTGGAACGATGAAGATGAATGCTGGCGAAACCTCGTCGACGGAGGGACGCGAGATTGCTTGGATGTGGCTGGCTATTCGAAAACATCTGGGCAAAATCATCATGATGATGCTTGTTGCAGGTGCGATTGCAACAACTTACGTCCTGATGAGAGACAAGGAATATACCGCTTATGCCGAGATCCTGGTCGGCCCCAGCACCAATGATTTCGGCAACCTCGAAGAAGATAATGGCCAGCGACCGGAGGGGATAAGCCCGTCCGACATGGAGAGCGAAGTCCGTTTGGTTAGCTCTTCTCAGGTTGTTCAATCCGTGATTGACAATCTTGATCTGAGTTTCGATGATCAAGGATTGGATATCAAAGCGCTTTTGATGAGCTGGGCACGGGCGACACCGGCTCGATCGAACGATCTGTCATCGGACGCTGTCAGCACCACCAAGAAGCTGAACGCGTTTCGCAAGAAATTGACGATCGAGCGTGATCCGCTGGCCTATGTGATCACCGTCGGTTACAAATCGAAAGATCCCGAACAATCTGCCCTGGTCGCCAATGCCCTGGCAAATGCCTATTTGAAGGATCGTGTTGAGGCAAGGCGTCAATCGTTGAGCGAAACGGCGGCTAATCTCCGTCGCAGCGTCGAGGATATGGGGGCCTGGATCAAATCGGCCGAGCGCGAGATCGACGATTTCCGCGCCGAATCCGATCTTTATGCCGTGAGCGGCACCTCCCCTGCCGAGCAGCGCTATAACACCCTTTCGCAGCAGCTGACCGAAGCCAAGCTCGACCTGACCAACGCAAAGTCGCGTCTTTCACAGGCCGACGAAGCGGTGCGCAAAGGCAAGGCTCTGGATAGCCTGCGCGAGGTCCAGACATCGCAGGTGATCAGCGACTTGCGCAATCAGGAGAGCGAGGTCCAGCGTCAGATCGCCGATCTCGGCACGCGCTTTGGCGCCAACCATCCGGTCATGACCAACGCCAAAGCCGAGCTTTCCGACGTGCGTCTGTCAATCGACCGCGAAATCAACCGGATTATCGGTCAGCTGCAACTCGAGGTCACGGTCGCGGAGAACCGCTTCGAAACGATCAAGGTTCAGGTCGATGCGGCCCAGGCCGAGCTTGCGAATTCGCAGACGACGCGCATCAGGCTGAATGAGCTCGAACGCGATGCCGAAGGACCGCGCCGCGTCTATGAGGCCATGTTGGAACGATATCAGCGTGCCCACGAACAGGAGAAAATCCTGGCGGATTCGGCGCGGATCATCGGTCGGGCCACCGTGCCCGACAAGCCGAGCAATGTCAGCGGGCTGTTGCTGCTCGGCTTTACCGTTGCGGGTTCATGCGCTGCGGGCGTTGGCTTTGCCTTTCTGCTCGAAGCCAGGCGACCAGGCTTTACCAATGCGCAGGAGATCGAGCGGGAACTCGCTCATCCGGTGGTCGCCATGGTGCCGCTGGTCCGTCAACCGAAAAGGCAAAGGAAGTCGGCGGCGCGGTTGCAGGTCTTCGAAGCCTATGGTCTTACCGAAGCGATCAGGACCCTGGTCTATACGCTCATGCCAAAGGCGAAGACGCCAGGGCAACAGACCGGCAAGATCGTTGCGATCACCTCGAGCTTTCCCGATGAGGGAAAAAGCACGGTTGCCTTGAGCCTTGCGCGGCAAGCCAGTTTCAGCGGCCTCAGCACGCTGCTGATCGAGGGCGATCTGCGCAAGACCGGTCTTCGAAGCGGGTTGAAAACGATCAACCCGACCTACGGGCTGGTGCATTTGCTGAGGTCGACGGTCAACGACATCTACAAGTGTGTTTCGACCGAGCCCGACAGCGGTGTGGATATCTTGCTTGGCTTCGGACCAGCCGACGATTTCTTCACCCTGCTGCGTGGCAAGCGGATGGCTCAACTGTTGGAACTGGTCCGCCCCCATTACGATCTCGTGATCGTGGACTGCGCGCCGGTCATGGCGGTTTCCGAGACCAGATCGCTCGTTGATCTCGCTGACGAGTTCGTGTTCGTCGTTCGTTGGAAAAAGACCGAGCGGTCGGCCGCCAAGACGGCGCTCAAGGATCTGGAGAGAATGGGCGCGAAGATCGCCGGTATCGTCATGAACCAGGTCGATCTGAGAGAACATCTGAAATATGAAGACGCCGACAGGCTAGCCTATCAGGAAAAGTACAAAGACTATATTACCAGCTGATCATCCTTAAACGATTTAGGACCAGGACAACCCGATGCGCGTTGCGTGTGTGCAAAGCTTTCCTATCGATTACTGTATCGACTTTGTTAACGCTATCTCCTCCTCGCATGAGGTCGTCTTCCTCGTTGCCGATCGACATATCAAAGGGCTTGATGCGTTCGTCGATCCAAGGGCGGAGCTGATCTCGCTGCCCTGGCCGCGCCACCGGAGCCTGGGCAATATCAATCTGTTGCGGCGCATGATCCAGATCATCCGCTCGCGCGATGTCGACCTCGTCCATTTCCTGGGCGACGACGTCAGCTGGCTCAATTTCCTGCCTTTCCTGATCGGCGGACGTCCCGTTGCGATCACGGTTCATGATGCGACGACTTATCCTGGCGATACCGAAAGCCTTGCGCTGCCCAAATTCGCGGTCGATCGGTTCTATCACCGCGGCACGCGGCTCATCGTCCATGGTGCGAGCATAAGAACGGCACTCGCCAAGCGCTCCGGTCGATCGCCTGAGATCATCGACATCGTTCCCCACGTTGCGTTGCTTCGCTACAAGGTGCTCGCCGAACGGCAAGGGTTGAAGGCCAAGGCGGCCGATGGCGAGCGCCGCCTTCTGTTTTTCGGTCGCGTGATGGCGTACAAGGGCCTGCCCGATCTGTTGGAGGCGACGGCGATCCTGCGGCAACAGCAGATACCATTGCTTAAGCTGGTCGTTGCCGGCCGTGGGCCAGCGCTCGATGATGTCAGAAAAGAGCTCGCGGCTGATCATATCGAGCTGCATGATCATTTCGTGCCGGACGAGACAGTGGCGCAACTTTTCCTCGATACGGAGCTGGTTGTCCTTCCCTATATCGAAGCGTCGCAAAGCGGCATCCTTGCCCTTGCCGCCGCTTTCGGCAAGCCCGTTCTGGTGACAGACGTCGGCGAGCTTGGCGAGATCGTTCGCGCGACCGGGATGGGACTGGTGGTGCCGCCATCGGATCGTGCGGCGCTGGGTGCCGCCATCGCACGCTTCATGGCCGACCCTGATTTGGCCAGGAAGCTGGGCGAGGCCAGTCGAGAGGCAGGCATTGGCGATGGATTGCTTTCGCCCAAACATGTCGCCGCTTGTGCCAGCCAAAGCTATGAAAAAGCCATGGCCTCGACAGCCTTGCCCGCGTGGCAAGCCGGGTGATCGTCGTCGTCGGGCGAAAGGGCCAACGCTTCACCTCCTTGAACCTTGATCTCGACGGTCCCGTTGATCGATGAGTTGGATGGCAACCGGCGATGCAAAGTAAGGTCAGCTGGGTCGGGGTCAAGAACGTCGCCTGGGCAGGGATCGAAGCTGTTTCCTCGGTCCTGGTCTCCGTTGTTGCTCTTCTCGGCATCGCCCGTCTGATCGGACCGACGGAATTCGGTCTGGGTGCGCTCGGCCTTGGCACGGTTCAGATCCTGAGCGTCGTGATCGGCAGCCTGTTCCATGACGCCTTGGTGCGTGATCCCCATATTTCCGACAAACACGTCAACGTGTCATGGACCATATCGCTCATCATCGCGATCCTAGGCTGCCTCCTCTGCTTCATGCTGTCGACACCGCTTGGCCAATATTACGAGGCGCCGGAACTGGCGGCGGTCTTTTTTGCCTTCTCGCTCATGCTGATCCCCGATGCGATCACAGCGCCGCTGATCGCAGAGCGCAGGCGCGCCCTGGATTTTCGTCTTGTCACGGTTCAATATCTGATCGCGCGGCTGATCGGCGCCCTTGTGGGTGTCGGGATGGCCGCTGCTGGCTATGGTGTCTGGAGCATGGTGGCCCAGCAGCTGGTCACCAGCCTCACCGGGCTCATCATCATCCTTTGGCGCACCCCGTTTCGCATCCGGCCAAGTCTTGACGTCAAACTCCTGAAGCCCCTATTGGCCTTCACCTCGTCGATCATCGCGACACAGTTCGTGATCCAGTTCGCGCAGCGCATCATCCTGTTCTATGTCGGCCGGGTCAGCGGGGTCACGGCTGCCGGCTACTGGGGGCTGGCTGACCGGATCGTCGATACCCTGCAGGTGACGATCACCAACGCGCTTTACCATGTGTCACTATCGCATTTCGCCAAGGTGCAACATCAAAGGGAGCAGCTGGGCGAGGTGATCCGGCAGGCCAATCATTGGCTGGTGCCGGTGATTTTTCCGAGTCTGGTCCTGGTTGCCATTTTCGGTACGGACATCATCGGATTTCTTCTTGACGATGCTTGGCTGCCGGCGGGGGCAGCTGCTCAGATTCTGGCGATCGGTGCCATCATCCAGCTGCGCCGGCTGATGGACCATGTGGCCATGAACGCGCTCGGTCATTCCAGCATTGCCCTTCAGGCTTATGGGTTCGAGGCGTGTTTGACCACGGCAGCCTTGTTCCTGTTCATGCCGTCGTCGCTCTGGGTGGTGGCGATCTTCCGTGCGGTGCAGCCGCTCTTCGGCTACTGCCTGATCGTTTACCGCTCGATGGTGCAGACTGCCAGGCGCTGGCAAAATGAGCTTCTCGATCTCGCCGTCGATATCCTGTTGACGCTGGCAACGGCGATTGTTGTCTGGAACGTCAAACCCTATCTGGCCGCGCAGAACACGATCATCATGCTGATGATCGCAGGCATCATTGCGACGGTGACCGCTGGTCTGTTATGCGCTCTCTTCAGGCCGGCGATGGTGCGAACCGCTTGGTCGACCATCCGACGCCATCCCCGCTTTCATGCCCTTGGTTCATGATCCCTTCCTTCACATACTCCCAAGGTGTGGGCCCCGGCAAAATCAATCGAGCGCGCCTCTTGACCGACGGCTGCCTTTTCTCTCGCTTCCAGGGGAGCAAGGACGGCAAGGCCGGCTGCCATGTCTGGATCGCCGAGGGCGCCCTCGAAGGGTTCGGCGTCGATCCAGACGAGATGTCCGTTCTCAATCCTTGCGATCACCCTTTCGGTTTTCGGCGCGACGACATTGATCGCATGAATGAGCTTCATGCATTGGCGAAGGAAAGCGGTATTGTTTTCAGGCCGCATCTTTTCCGAACAAGGATAGACAGTCTCCGGTGATGTCGCCTCGATATGGATACGCCGATATCGATCGACGTCGAGCAGGCACTTCATATCGAGAATGGTCATCTCGCCATTCCAGCCGAAGGCGACGGTCCTCGGGCGTTCGCCTAGAGGAACGCTGTTGTCGAGAAATTCATAATGGACCCGCTTGTCCTGGCGGCGTGCCCAGGTGAAGAAGAGATCCGGCATGCCGGTAAAGGCTTCGACATTGTGATGAAGCAGGTCATCGACCGCCTTGAAGCGGCCAAACTCCAGCCCCCTTTTCCAGGCTCGCTCCACCGTGGCATCGGGCGGTGTGATCACGAAAAACATGTAAATGGTGGTGCCAAAGCGCGTCAGAAGGCGCGCCCCCTGTTCGCCCCCTTCGGCTTCGGCAAAGCTGTCGAAGCGAAACCGATCGATCAGGAGATGGGAGATCTCGCCGCGCCTGGCCTTCTCCGCCATGTAACGATCGAGCTTTTGATCGATTATATGAAGTTCATGACCGGTAAGCGTGCCCGCATAACGCCAAAAATCACCGAGATTGTCATAATCCAGAAGATATTTTCGCCAGATATCCGGGCTGATGAGCGCAAAATCGGCCCAGTCGATTCCCAATCTCCTGGCAAGTTGCCGCTGCAGCGGGCGAAGGGTGCTCTTTCCGGCAGCAGACGCCCCCTTCACGTTCATCACGACAGGCTCCGCCTGCATCGGCAACAGCCGAAAGCCCTCCTGGTCGACGGCACGCCGGATATGCGGTTCGATCAGCTGGCCGATGACCGCGCTTCCGTGATCGTTCATCATGACATCCGTGACGAGATCGGCCAGCAGCGGGAGATCTCCCCGAAGGCCACCATATTTGACGCAAATGGCGCCGATGACCTGGGCAAGCGCACGACCAAGGCGCCGGCATCTTGGATCATCGTCGGTCGAACTCGAAACACGCCATCTCTCGAGGGCATCCCGCTCCAGGCCTCCGGCGGAGAGAGAAGCGGCCGCTTTTGACTTTTTCCTGGCACCCAAACCCAACCATCGTTCCAGGAAGTTGCGGTCAGGCGGGCTTGATTCGCCCAGTTCCTCGGCGAAGAAGCTGCTCTGCAGCTCCTTCTCGACTTCCGCCCGAACCGACGCTTTCAAGCGATTGAAGGCCATGACAATGTCAGGCAGATGAGGGGTGATGTAAACCTTGAAGATCGTATCGACGACACCGCGAAAATTAATTCCCAGATCAGCGTAACGCTGACCATCAGGCACCGAGAAATCGCCGGTGACCCGGATGAGAAGCTCATGGATGATCAGCCGCTCCGGTCGAAAGGCCACGTGGTTTTCGGGTTCAAGGCCGGTGAAAGCGGCGCGCTCGTCGACCTGATCGATGGTCATGAAGCTGTTTTCGGAACGATAGATCGTGGCAAGATGCCTGGCTGCTGCCGGTAATTTCGAGGTCAGCCCTGGACGCCAGGGGCCCAAATCGATATCGACATCATCGGTCATGGTCAGGACCATTTCGATTATGAAAACCATGTCATTGTTGTCATGAAAACGCTGGATTGAAAGGGCGGAAACTGATCCGACAACGCCGGGTAATGGGGGAGGGCCATGTCCTTTCGGTGCAGGCGACCCCAACCTTCAGAAAATATTAAGATCGATGCTCTAGCTTCCTCTCAGACGGCGGTTAACCATGAGGCGATTTTTTTCCAGCCGGTATCATCGAGACATAAGAACATAATCGAATGGCCATACCCGACGAAGCTGCCTTGAAGGACGATGACGGAGACGGCGATCTGACCGACATTTCGGCCGGTGCCGCGCTCTTGCCCGATGATGACGATGGCGGCCTCGATCAGTCCGAAATTGATGATCTCTTCGGCATCAGCATGGATGAAGAGGAGGAGAAAACCGGTTTTCAAGCCCTCCTCAACAGCAGCCATATTCAGCACAAACGCCTGCCGCTGCTCGAGGCATGCTTTGATCGCCTCATTCGAAGTTTGACCACAGGCCTTCGCAATTTCACCTCCGAGAACGTCGAACTCAGCCTGGCCGAGACCACCTCCATTCGGTTCGGCGACTATATTGAAGCTGTGCCATTGCCGGCGCTGATTTCTGTTTTCAAAGCGGTCGAATGGGACAATTTCGGCCTTGTGACCATTAACAGCCCGTTGATTTACGCGATGATCGACTCGCTTTTAGGTGGTCGTCGCATTTCAACATCCCTTGCTATTGAAGGGCGATCCTTTACCGCCATCGAGCGCATGTTGGTCGAGCGCATGGTCAAGTTGGTGCTGGCTGAAATGTCGATGGCATTCGAACCGCTGAGCCAAGTTAAGTTCAAGCATGAACGGCTCGAGTTCGAATCCCTCTCTTGCGTCCATCGCTTACCCGACCGACAAGGCGATTTTGTTCAAGATCGATGTCGACATGGACGATCGGGGCGGTCGGCTCGAAGTGCTTATTCCTTATGCGACGCTCGAGCCGGTCCGAGATCTGTTGCAGCAGATGTTCATGGGTGAAAAATTCGGATGCGATGCCATGTGGGAAACCCATTGGGCACGAGAAATGCTGTTGAGCGATACGGATTTGGAGGTTTCTCTTGGCGAAAAGATGATGACGCTCAACGACATCATGAACCTGAAGGTCGGCTCGACCCTGCAATTGCGAACGCGGCCGGACGATCTCGTCACACTCTGGAGCGGTGACATACCGCTATTGCGCGGACGGGTGGGTCGTCTGGGCGACAGTGTCGCGATACAGATCGAGGAATGGTTCGACAAAAAGAAGCCGCGACCAAGATGATCCTGAAGATCGATTTCATGAGCCGAAGGAGCACGCTCCGTCAAAGAAACGCGCGCCTAGATGAGTAGCCTCCCACCCGAAAATCCCCATCCTGTGGCGGTGCCGCTAATCGAGCTTCACCGTTTGGCCGCTGCGCATGCTTTCCAACGCGGCATCAGCCAGCCTCAACGCTTCGCGGCCTTCGGCAAATCCTGCCATCGGCGCTTTTCCGTGCTCGACACAGTCGACGAAATGATCGATTTCGGCGAGGTAAGCCGGTGTGTACCGTTCAATGAAAAAGTGCATCACGGGGTCTTTGGCTTCGGTCGCATCCTTGCCGGAAAAGCTAACGCTGGTGGCGCGCTGATTGCCGGCCTGGAGCATGCCCAGATCGCCGAAAGCTTCGATGCGCTGATCGTAGCCATAAGCAGCGCGGCGGCTGTTGTTGATATGGATCAGCGCCCCGCTTGCCGCCTGCATGGTGATCATCGCCGCATCGATGTCGCCCAGCGCCTTGATCTCTGGCTCGACCAGATTGGCGCCCGTGGCATGAACGGCAGTGATATCACCGGCAATGTATCGGGCGATGTCGAAATCATGGATGGTCATGTCCCGAAAAAGACCGCCTGAGACCTTGATATAGGCGGCCGGCGGCGGGCCGGGATCGCGCGATGTGATCGACAATTGCTCCAGCTTGCCGATCCTGCCCTCCTGAAGACGATCGCGAAGGGCTCTAAAGGACGGATCGAAGCGCCGGTTGAAGCCGACCATCACCAGGGGATCGAGAGGGCTGATCTCAGCCCAGCAGGCGTCGACCCGCGCCAGATCCAAATCGATCGGTTTCTCGCACAAGATGGCTTTGCCGGCTTTGGCGGCACGGGTCAGAAGGTCGATATGCGTATCGGTCGATGAGGCAATCAGCACCGCATCGATGCCCTGGTCTTCCAAAATCTCCTCCGCCGATCGGGCCACCTTGGCACCACTCGCCTCTGCGGTTTGCTCCGCTGCCTCGGCAAACACATCGAAGACCGAGACAAGCTCGGTTCTCGGATGCTTGGCGAGATTGACGGCGTGCATGCGGCCGATACGACCACAACCGAACACGGCAAAACGTGGCATTTCATCGTTCCTTCCATCGAACCTGTCGAAGTAGCATTGCCGCAGATAGGCAGCAGGATCAATCGGCAACCTTGGACAAAAGCGAGGCATTGCCACCTGCGGCCGTGGTGTCGATACAGAGATGACGCTCGACCACACAATGCCTTGCGACATCGGCGCTGGTGATCAGCGGGATAATCGCACCTGGTCGGTCCGAGAGGGCCTGTCTTGCCTCGCGGGCGAGCATGGCGTCACCCCAAAAGACGACACCGCCGATGTCATCAAGGTCGGCCAGATGACGAAAATCGATTCGGCCATCCAACCCCTCATCGACCCCGGGTGCTATGGCGAGTGCCGGGCAACCGGCCGTTCGCGCGTGCCGCGCCTGCTCGAGCGCCGCCTCGGCCGTCGGACCGAGACAGAGAATGGGGCCGCGGGGGTGAAGCGTGAGACGGTTGGACTCGCCAGTCGGACCAGGCAGTTCGATCGGGCTGCCGAGAGGATCGTCGCGCCAAGGCGGTAGCGCGGCGACAGCCTTCTTCAGCTCATCGAACCCAATCGGCCTTGCCGTGCCGTCGGCGGGTTCCGATGTGGTCTTTTCAGGGGCCGCATCACGCTTGAAACGGGCGACATAGTGCGGACCGCCCGCCTTCGGTCCCGTCCCGGAAAGGCCTTCGCCGCCGAAAGGCTGGGAGCCGACGATGGCGCCGATCTGGTTGCGGTTGACGTAGATATTGCCGACCCGAAGGGCATCGACGATCGCTTGAACCCGATCGTCGATTCGGGTGTGCAGGCCGAAAGTCAGGCCATAGCCTTTGGCGTTGATGGCTGCGACCACGTCATCGATGGCCAGGGCATCGAAGGTGGCGACATGCAGAACCGGGCCAAAAATCTCCTCGGCGAGATCGCCGATCCCGTCCACCTTGAGGACGGCCGGTCCGATGAATCTGCCCGCGGGCGGGCTTTCGAGCTGCTTCAAGAGGCGCCCTTCGGCCTTGGCGGTTTCCACGTAGGCGGCAATCTTGGTTCGAGCGGCGTCATCGATAACCGGCCCGATATCGGTTGCCGGATCCCAGGGATCGCCGAGCGCAAGCTCGTCCATGGCCCCGAACAGCATGGCGAGGAAACCATCGGCGATCTCCTCTTGCAGATAGAGAACCCGAAGGGCCGAACAGCGCTGGCCGGCGCTTTGAAAGGCGGAAGCCAGAATATCCCGGACCGCCTGTTCGGGAAGTGCGGTGCTGTCGACGATCATCGCGTTCAGACCGCCGGTCTCGGCGATCAACGGTGCTTCCGGAGCGAGCGATCTGGCCATTGAACGGTTGATGGACTGCGCTGTTGCGGTCGAGCCGGTGAAGCAGAGTCCGTCGATGCGCGGATCGGAGGCGAGGGCGGCACCGACGATCGGGCCCGGTCCAGGCAAGAGCTGCAGGCACGCCCGCGGCACGCCCGCTTCGAGAAGGAGGCTGATTGCGCGCGCTGCAATCAGGGGCGTGGCTTCCGCCGGTTTGGCGATGACCCCATTGCCGGCGGCAAGCGCTGCCGCGATCTGCCCCGTGAAGATCGCAAGCGGGAAATTCCAGGGCGAGATGCAGGCGATGACACCGCGCGCCGGCCGATCGCCAAGGCGGATCGCTTCGGAAGCATAAAAACGAAGAAAATCAACAGCTTCTCGAAGCTCGCCGACGCAATCCAACAGCGTCTTGCCGGCTTCCCGCGCGGCCAGGGCGAAGAACTCGCCGGCGTGCTGCTCATAGAGATCGGCGGCTCGGTTCAAGATCGCGCTGATCTCGGCAACGGGCATGTCCGCCCATGGTCTTGCGTTTGAAAGCGCGGTTTCGATATCCCTCTTCGAGGCTTCGGTGACCTCGCCGACAAGATCATCCGGGTTTGCCGGGTTGACGAGATCAAACCGGGTGCTGCCTTCCAGAGGACCGGCGATGATCGGGGCCGCGCTCCAGCTGGACTTGGCACAGGGCGTACGGGCCACGTCGATGCTCGCCATATCGATCGGATCGGCGAGATCCCAGCCCTTGGCATTCCGCCGCACCGGCTGAAAAAGCTCCGAAGGCTTGGCGATCGCCGGATGTGCCGCGTTCGAGAGATGGGCGAGGGTGAACGCAAACGGATCGGCCGCCACTTCCTCCGGCGGAACGTTTTCATCGACGATCTGGTTGACGAACGAGCTGTTGGCGCCGTTTTCCAAAAGCCGGCGGACGAGATAGGCCAAGAGGTCTTGATGCGCGCCGACCGGAGCGTAGATACGGCAGCGCGTCCCGCTTTGCTTCAGCACCTTGTCGTGAAGCACCTCGCCCATGCCGTGCAGGCGCTGGAACTCGAAGGTCTCGCGGTCGCCGGCCAGCTCCAAGATGGCGGCCACCGTGTGGGCATTGTGGGTGGCGAATTGCGGGTAGAGGCGATCGGTCATGCCGAGCAATTTCTCGGCGCAGCAGATATAGGAGACGTCGGTCGAGGCCTTTCGGGTGAACACCGGAAAACCGTCCAGGCCCAACGTCTGGGCTCGTTTGATTTCGGTGTCCCAATAGGCCCCCTTGACCAGCCGCACCATCAGGCGGCGGTCCAGTCTGTCAGCAAGGGCGTAGAGCCAGTCGATCACATGAGCCGCGCGCGGTCCGTAGGCCTGGACCACCACGCCGAACCCATCCCAATCCCGCATCGATGGATCGGCGATGATCGCCTCGATGACATCGAGCGAGAGATCGAGCCGATCCGCCTCTTCGGCGTCGATGTTGAAGCCCATGCCGGCCGATCTTGCGAGCGCTGCGAGGGAGCGCGCGCGCGGCACCAGCTCGGTCATGACCCGCGCTCGCTTGGCGTATTCGTAGCGCGGGTGAAGGGCGGAGAGCTTGACCGAAATGCCGGGGTTCTTTTGGACATCCTCCCCCCTGCACGCCTTGGCCAGGGCACTGATCGCCCGGGCATAAGCCAAGTGGTAACGACGGGCATCGGCTTCGGTACGGGCCGCCTCACCCAGCATGTCGTAGGAGTAGGTGAAGCCCTTCGCTTCCCATTGGCGCGCGCGCGCCATGGCCTCGTCGATGTCCCGGCCCAGGACGAACTGGCTGCCGAGTTCGCGCATGGCACGCTCGACCGCCGCGCGGATCACCGACTCGCCGAGGCGGCGGATGGCGCCGCGCAACGTGCCAACGATCCCGGATCTTTCATCTTCGTCGTCGAGCACCTTGCCGGTCAGCATCAGCGCCCAGGTGGAGGCGTTGACCAGCGACGAGCTGGATCTTCCCAGATGCTTGCCCCAGGCAGACGGCACGATCTTGTCCTCGATCAGAGCATCGATGGTCTCGTCGTCCGGGACCCGAAGCAGCGCCTCGGCAAGGCACATCAGCGCAACGCCCTCATCGGTCGAAAGGCCGTATTCGGTGAGGAATTCCTCCATCAGACCAGGGTCGGAGCCGGCGCGGATCTCGCGGACAAGTGTTGCCGCGCGATCGACGATGCGGGCGCGCATCTCCTGGTCAATCGCGGAGGGCTTGATCAGTGCCTCCAAGATTTCCCCCTCCACCGGCAGGGTTACCCTGCGCATCTTGGCGCGGATCGGGTCTGGAGCGGCGTGCTGAGCTTGCATGGTGATCGGCCGTTTGCTTTTGAGGATATCGGCTATCCATAGCGAAATCGTGAGGGGAACGCATGTTCTTTCATGAGGAGCGGTTGGTCTCGACTTTCATTACCGATAGGATGGCTGATCATGTCGTCGAACCAGCCATTCCCATGCCCTCTCTGCCGTGCGACGACGGTTTCGTCCTTGATGGAAATCGACGGACGAGCTTACTGGCGATGCGAGGTCTGCGCGCTCCGGTTTCTCGATCCGCGGCAGTTGCCTGGGGCGGAGGAGGAGCGGGCGCAGTATCGACATCATCAGAACCATCCCGGTGACCCGGACTATCGCCGGTTCCTGTCAAAGCTCGCCGCGCCGCTCCTGGAGAAGCTCTCCCCCGGTTTGAGCGGGCTTGACTACGGCTGTGGTCCCGGCCCCGCCCTGGCGATGATGCTGGAGGAAGCCGGGCATCGGATGGCGCTCTATGACCCGTTGTTTTTTCCTGATGAAGCGGCGCTCGCAACGACCTACGACGTCATCACCTGCACCGAGGTCGCAGAGCATTTTCATTGTCCCGCTGAGGAATTCGACCGGCTGGACCGGCTGCTGCGGCCGCGCGGCTGGCTGGGGTTGATGACCTGCTTTCAAACCGACGATGAGCGCTTCGCGGCTTGGCATTACCGCCGTGATCCCACCCATGTGGTGTTTTATCGGGAAGCGACCATGCTTCACCTCGCTAGAATGCGCGGCTGGATCTGCCACATCCCAGTCAAGAACGTCGCCTTGATGCAAAAAACCGATGGCATGATCATCCGGCCGCCAAGGTGGCCGGACAAGCCGATCGCATAACGGCAAGGATATTAATTTATAGTTGATTAGATTTTTAAATATTGAAATTTATACGTTTGTTTTGTACAGATCTCGGTCTGACCTTTCCAAGGCCGAGGAGAGATTGACCTTGTTCGGCGAACCGTCGTCCCCTGGACAGCCAAAGACCTTTGCGTTGATCGGTGCCGCTGGCTTCGTTGCCCCGCGGCATATGAAAGCCATCAAGACCACAGGCGGCCGGCTGGTCTGCGCCTATGATCCCAAAGATTTCGGTTGGGATCATCGACAGTTATTATCCGGACGCCCGCTTTTTCGTCGAGTTCGAGCGCTTCGATCGGCATATCGACAAGCTGCGCCGCCAGGGTGAGAACGTCGATTATGTGAGCGTCTGTTCGCCCAATTATCTGCACGATGCCCATATACGCTTCGCGTTGCGCTCCAACGCCGATGCGATTTGCGAGAAACCGCTGGTGCTCAACCCCTGGAACATCGATGGCCTGGCGGAGATCGAGGCGCAATCCGGGCAAAAGATCAATACGATCCTGCAGCTCCGGCTGCATCCGGCCATCATCGACCTCAAGCGAAAAATGGAAGCCGAGCCGGATCGGGAACACGCGGTCGACCTCACCTATATCACCTCGCGCGGCGCCTGGTATCACGCCTCCTGGAAGGGCGAGGAGAAAAAATCCGGCGGCGTTGCCACCAATATCGGCGTGCATTTTTTCGATATGCTGGGGTTCGTCTTCGGGCTTTGCCGGAAGAATGTCGTCCATCTGCATGAGCGGGAACGATGCGCCGGTTATCTGGAGTTCGAGCAAGCGAAGGTGCGCTGGTTTCTCTCCGTCGACCGCGATGATCTGCCGGCCCACGTGAAGGGGCAGCAGCCGACATTTCGTTCGATCACCGTCGACGGCGAGGAGGTCGAGTTTTCAAGGGGGTTCGCCGATCTGCATTCGGACAGTTACCGTCATATTCTCGGCGGCGAAGGCTTTGGCCTGGAAGATGTGCGCCCTTCGATCGAGCTGGTCTCAGCGCTGCGCGGGCTGACGCCCGCTCCTCATGTGGGTGAACAGCATGCCTTTGCCGCAGCCTATCTCTGAGGGACGCAGATGATCGGTGCTGCGCGCGAGGGCGAGCGCTATCCTGGGGTGTTCGTCCATGAGAGCGCCTATATCGATCATCCCGTCACCATCGGCGCGGGCACCAAGATCTGGCACTTTTGCCATATTCTCGGCCATGTCACGCTCGGTCGGGATTGCAGTCTCGGCCAGAACGTCATGGTCGGCCCGGATGTTCAGGTCGGCGATCGCTGCAAGATCCAGAACAATGTCAGCCTCTACAAGGGCGTCGAGCTTGAAGACGGCGTCTTTTGCGGCCCGTCCGCCGTCTTCACCAATGTCGACAACCCAAGGGCCGCGATCGAGCGAGGAGGCGAGTTCCGCCCAACCCTGGTCCGGCGAGGGGCGACGATCGGTGCGAATGCCACCATCGTCTGTGGCCGCACGCTTGGGGCTTACTGCTTCATCGGCGCCGGTGCCGTTGTTACCAGCGATGTCGAGGCCCATGCCCTGATGGTGGGCGTGCCGGCGCGTCGGATTGGCTGGATGAGCGAAGCGGGCGGTCGTCTGGGGGAAAACCTGATCTGCCCGATCGACGGGTCGCGTTACCGGGAGGCTGCGGCAGGCGGGCTGGAGCGACTGGCTTGAAGAACCCGCCATGACCTCGATACCGTTCATCGATCTGCACGCGCAGCGCTCCAGGCTCGGACAGGGCATCGAGCAGGCGATCAACCGGGTGCTCGATCACGGCAAGATGATCCTTGGCCCTGAAGTCGAGGAACTCGAGGCTGCCCTTTCGGCGTTTTCGGGCGCTGCCCATACGGTCACTTGCGCCAATGGCACCGACGCCATCACCCTTGCCCTGATGGCGGAGGGGGTTGGTTCGGGTGATGCTGTCTTCGTGCCGGCCTTCACCTTCGTTGCGAGTGCGGAAGCGGCGGCTCAGCTTGGAGCGGTTCCCTACTTCGTCGATGTCGAAGAGCAGAGCTTCAATATGGCCCCTGACAGCCTTGAAAGAGGGATCCTCGATGCCGAGCGCAGAGGGTTTTGGCCGAGGGCCGTCATCGCGGTCGATCTGTTCGGGCAGCCGGCAGACTATGCGGCCCTTGGTGACATTGCCAAGAAGCATGATCTCATCTTGATCGCTGATGCGGCACAGAGTTTTGGCGGCGCGATCGATGACAGGCTTGTCGGGACCTTTGGCGACTACACCACCACCAGTTTTTTCCCGGCAAAACCGCTTGGCTGCTATGGCGACGGCGGTGCTGTTTTCACCGATGATCCCGAAAAGGCCGCGTTGCTTCGTTCCCTGCGAGCCCATGGCAAGGGAGAGCATCGCTATGACAATGTGCGGATCGGCCTGAACAGCCGGCTCGACACGCTGCAGGCTGCCATCCTCCTGGAAAAGCTCGAAATCTTCCCCGATGAACTGGACTGCCGAAACGCCGTGGCTGAACGCTATGCCGATGATCTGAGAGACTGGGCCATCTTGCCGACACTTCGAAAAGGCCATCGATCCGCCTGGGCACAGTACACCCTTCGGCATCCCGATCGCGATGCGCTGATCAACGCTTTGAAGGATCGGGGCGTGCCCAGCGCCATTTATTATCCTGTCCCGCTGAACGACCAGGCGGGTTATTGGCATTTTCCAACGGTGCCAACCGGTGTTCCCGTGGCCGAACAGCTTGCGGGTGACGTCTTCAGCCTGCCGATGCATCCCTATCTGACGACCGAGGTGCAAGACAGGATCGTCGAGGCCGTGGTCGATGCATGTTCCGCTGGAACGCAGGCGTTGGCGGTCTGATATGGCTTTAATGTCAAAGCTCAATATGGCGCTGCTCTGCGATTACAATCGAGGTATTGCGAGCACCATCATCGACCATATCGAAGGCTTGGTTCGCTATTCCGGCCACAACATCATCCCGATCAATTTCCGCGGTCAATTGCCGTCGAATGTCGATCTGGAACGCTTTGACGGTGTGATCATTCACTATTCGCTGATCGCGTGTCGCGACAAATATCTGGCACCGGCCGCAAGAGCGGCGATTCGCGAGTTTGCCGGTCTGAAAATCGCCTTCGTTCAGGACGACTACCGTTTCATCAATGATACGGTGACAGCCCTTCGTGAGATGGGCATTCACCTTCTCCTTGGCCTGGTGCCCGAAGACCTCATCGATGAGGTCTACGCGCCATCGGCGCTCCCGGGAACGCGCCGCGAGACCGTGCTCGCCGGCTATGTGCCGGACAATCTCCTTCATCGGAACGTGCCGTCGATCCGGGATCGCCCAATCGATATCGGTTACCGTGCCCGCAAACTGCCGGCTTGGCTCGGCGCCCATGCCCAGGAAAAGTGGCAGATCGCGGCAAGGGTTCTGCGGGATGCGGATCGCTACCATCTTCGCTGCGACATCTCGTGTGACGAGGATGATCGCCTTTATGGTGACCGCTGGATCGCGTTTCTAACCCGCTGCAAGGCCGTGCTCGGCACGGAGAGCGGGGCAAGCGTTTGTGACTTCACCGGCGAGATCCAGGCGGCCGTCGAAGCGCATGTGATCAAAGAGCCCGGCACGTCGTTCGAGACCTTGCGCGATCGCTATTTCAAGGATGTCGATGGCCGCTTGAAGATCAATGTCATCTCGCCGCGCTGCTTCGAGGCGGCCGCTCTCCGGACCCTCATGATCCTCTATGAAGGGAAGTATTCGGGGCGCCTTCAGCCGTGGCGCCATTATCTGCCCTTGAAAAAAGATCACAGCAATATGAAGGACATCGTCGCCGTCCTGAACGATCCGGGCAAGGTTCAGGCCATTGTCGATCAAGCTTATGAGGAGGTGGCGCTCAATCCCGAGAACGGGTTCACCGCCATGGTGAAGCAGATGGACAACGCGATCGCGGCAATGTTCGAGCCCGACATGCGTGCCGCGACAACATTCTATAACGCCGAAGAACTTTCCCACCTTGCCCGGCAGACGACGAAACAAGCCCGGAAAAGGCATCGGGTCGAGCAGCTGCAGATCAGGGTGCATGTCGCCCTGGTGCGAACACTCGACGCGCTGCTCGGCCTGCTCCCAAACGGGCTTCGACACTGGATCAGGGAAGGGCTTCGTCGGGAGTTCCACCGTCTTCGGTCATCAGCCCTTCTTGGGGGGCATTAGACCATGTGCGGTATTGCGGGCATCATCCATCTGAGCGGCCTTCCCATTTCCGACCTTGATCGGAAGCTCGATGTGATGAACCGGTTGCTCGCTCATCGCGGCCCTGACGGCGAAGGTCATTGGAAGGCGGCGAATGGTTCGGTCGGTCTTGTTCACCGGCGTTTGAGCATCGTCGATCCGAGTGTCGCCGGCGCGCAGCCGATGGTGTCGCCGAGCGGTTCCGTCATCACCTACAACGGCGAGGTCTACAACGCGCCGGAGCTGCGCGCAGCGCTTGCCCAGCATCACGTCTTTCGCGGTCATTCCGACACCGAGCCCGTGCTCGCCGCCTATGATCGTCACGGCCTCGATTTCGTCGATCATCTCCGCGGCATGTTCGCCTGCGCTCTTTGGGATCCAAGTCGGGCACGTCTTGCCTGCGTGCGCGATCGTTTTGGGATCAAGCCGTTTTACTACACGATCAACGGCCGTGTCCTGGCCTTTGCTTCCGAGGCCAAAGCGCTGTTGCCGTTTCTCGACGATATCGAAACCGACCCAGCAGCCCTCGCGGAATACCTCACCTTCCAATACACCATCGGCGATCAGACGCTGTTCAAGAACATCAAGCAGTTGATGCCCGCCCATATCCTGATGGTGGAGGGTGGCGACGTGTCGATCCGGCGCTATTGGGATGTCGATTACCGTCTCGACTGGGATCATTCCGAACGCTTTTTTCTGAACCAGCTCCCGGATTATCTACAAGAGTCGACGGAGGTTCATCTCCGGAGCGACGTGCCGGTCGGCACCTATCTCTCAGGCGGGATCGACAGCTCGATCATCACCATGATCTGTGCCGAGAACGGGAGCACGCATGAGAGTTTTCACGGCAAGTTCACCGATCACCCGGGCTATGACGAAAGCCGATATGCCCGCGCCGTTGCAAAGAAAGCGGGCGTCAACCTCAACGAAGTCACCATCACGGCGACCGATTTTCAGGACAATATCGAAAAGCTCATTTATCACCTCGACTTTCCTGTCGCCGGCCCCGGCTCTTTCCCGCAATTCATGGTCTCCAAGCTTGCCGCCACCAAGGTCAAGGTGATCGTCGGCGGCCAGGGCGGCGACGAGATCTTCGGCGGCTATGCTCGCTATCTCGTGGCTTATCTGGAGCAATGTCTGAAGGCGGCGATCGACGGCAGCTACAAGTCCGGCAATTTCGTGGTGACCCTGGAATCAATCCTGCCCAATTTGCCGTTGCTGCAGGAATACACGCCGATGATCCGCAGCTTTTGGCAAAAGGATTTGTTCGGCGATCTGGATGCCCGTTATTTCCGGCTGATCGACCGCTCCAACGACATGGCCGACGAGGTCGATTGGCACCTGCTCGACAAACCCCGGGTGTTCGAGGCTTTTCAGGCCATCTTCAATAGCCGGAATGTCGGTAGGGAAGCCTATTTCGACAAGATGACCCATTTCGACTTCAAGTGCCTGCTGCCTGCGCTGTTGCATGTCGAGGATCGGGTCAGCATGGCCCATGGCCTGGAAAGCCGGGTGCCGTTCCTGGATCACAACCTGGTGGAGTTCGCGGCCACCGTGCCGGCCGACGTCAAATATCAAGGCGGGCAGCAAAAACGAATGCTGAAATCGACCTTCGGCGATCTTCTGCCCAAGGAGGTGCTGGAGCGCCGCGACAAGATGGGCTTTCCGGTCCCGCTGAACGAGTGGACGAAGGGCGAGCTCAACGGTTTCATGGGCGATCTGTTCAACAGCCGCTCGGCGCGCGAGCGGCCGTTCATCAATGCCGAAAAGGCGCTGGAAAACCTGACCGGCGAAGCCCGCTTCTCGCGCAGGACCTGGGGGCTGATGGGACTGGAACTCTGGCATCAGACGTTTCACGACAAGAAGACGGCCTGGCGAGGAATGATCGACGGCGTCGAGCCATTGCGGAGATCGGCTTGAGATCGATCGTCGTGGTTGTGTTTGGGGGCTGACGTTGTGGCCTGCGAAACGAGGCCGGGTTCGAAGAATCGATTGAGATGATGGACAGGGAAATTTGGAGAGAGAATGATGAAAATTGCTATCACCGGCGGCTGCGGCCAGGTCGGGTCCCATGTCGCCGAAATGCTGCTCGAACAAGGACATGATGTCCTGGCGATCGATAATTTCGAGACCGGGCGCCGCGTTCATCTGCCGGATGGCCATGATCGGCTTACCTTGGTCGAGGGCTCGATCGCCGAGAAGGCGCTGATCGATCGTCTGTTCGAAGACTACAAGCCAGAGATCGTCGTTCACACGGCAGCGTCTTATAAAGATCCGGACAACTGGTACGCTGACACCATGACCAATACGGTCGGCGGGGCCAATCTGGTGAAGGCGAGCTTGGAGCAGAAGGTCGGGCGTTTCGTCTATTTCCAGACCGCACTCTGCTATGGCGTAACGCCGCTCGAACAGCCGATCACCCTCGATCATCCGATCAACCCGGCCAATTCCTCCTATGCGATTACCAAGACCACCACCGAGTAGTTCCTTGGAGATCTCCGGCCTCGATTACGTCACCTTCCGCCTCGCCAACGTCATCGGCCCACGCAATGTCAGCGGCCCGCTGCCGATTTTCTACGAGCGGCTCAAGGCGGGAAAGCCCTGCTTCGTGACCGAGGCGAGACGCGACTTCGTGTTCGTAAAGGACCTGGCGCGCACCGTTGTCGGCGCGGTCGAAGGCAAAGGGCAGGGAATTTACCACTTCTCTTCCGGCAAGGACATCGCGATCAAGGAGCTCTATGACGCGGTGGTCAAAGGCCTGAAGCTGAACGACTATCCGGAACCCGAGATCCGCCCGCTCGGCGCCGATGACGCGCGCTCGATCCTGCTCGATCCCAGCCGCACCTTTGCCGATTTCGGCGAGGTTGCGTTTACGCCGCTGGGCGAGCTGGTGCAGGCCGCCGTCGACTATTACGACACGTACGGGGTCACCGGCGGCTACACCCATCTCAGCCACGCCAAGCCCAAGGCGGCCTAGCGATCATGCGCTTTTTTGTAACTGGCGGCGCCGGCTGCCTCGGCTCCAACCTCACCGAGCGTTTTCTCGATCGAGGCCATCAGGTTTTGCTTCTGGACAATTTCGCCACCGGCAAGCGCGAGATTTTCCCCGCTCAGCTGCCGGAGGGGCTGGAGATCGTCACCGGCACCGTGGAGGATCGCCGGCTGGTCGCCTCAACGATGGCGCGCTTCGAGCCTGATCATGTAATCCATGCCGCTGCGTCCTACAAAGATCCCGATGACTGGCAGACCGATGCATCGGTCAACGTCATCGGTTCGATCAATGTCGCTCGTGCGGCGAAGCAGGTCGGCGTCAAGCGCCTGATCAACCTCCAGACAGCACTTTGCTACGGCCGCCCTGACGACGTCCCCATTCCGATCACCGCGCCGGTGAGGCCGTTTACCAGCTATGGCATTTCGAAGACGGCGGGTGAGACATTCATGATGCAGTCGGGTGTGCCGACCGTCTCGCTTCGTCTTGCCAATGTCACCGGCCCGCGCCTTGCCATCGGGCCGATCCCGACCTTCTATCAGCGCCTGAAAGCCGGAAAAAATTGCTTTTGCAGCGACACCGTTCGCGATTTTCTGGACATGGAGGATTTCTTTTCGGTGATCGATCGGGTCCTGGGTTCGGATGCACCGTCGGGCGTCTACAACGTCTCGACAGGAGAAGGGCGGACGATCAAGGACGTGTTCGATGCGGTGGTTGCCCATCTTGGCATCGAGGTTCCGGTCGAGGTGCCGATTGTCCCGCCGGGCGACGACGATGTGCCTGTCGTGGTGCTCGATCCCAGCCGGACGGAACAAGCGCTCGGCTGGCGCGCGCGCCACGACTTCGACGCCACGATAGCACGCATGCTCGAATGGTATGATCGTCACGGCGTCGATACGATTGACAGCCATCTGAAGGCGCTCGATCCAACCATCGACCGCAAGGCGAGCTGAGGGGATCTGGATATGGCATCATTCGAGAAACAACGCATCCTGGTGGTTGGCGGCGCCGGCTTCGTCGGCAGTAATCTGTGCCATAGGCTGGTTCAGCAGCATCCCTTGAAACTCATCATTGTCGATAATTTTCTGTCCTCCGATCCGATCAATCTTCCGGATAATCCCGCGGTCGATTGCCGCTTCGGCTCGATTGCCGACGACAGGCTCCTGAACGATCTGCCGGATGATCTCGATTATGTGTTTCATCTCGCCTGCTATCACGGCAATCAGTCCTCCATGCATGACCCGATCGCCGATCATGACAACAACACGCTCACCACGTTGAAGCTGTTCGAGCGGCTGAAGGATCAGACGAGCCTGAAGAAAGTCGTTTATGCGGCAGCCGGTTGCGCCGTCGCGGAAAAGACCTATGGCGCGACGGCCGCCACGGCGGAGGATGCGCCGGTTTCGCTCTATCACGACAGCCCCTATTCGATCTCGAAGCTGATCGGCGAAATGTACGGCAATTATTACTGGCGCCGGCACGGTCTGCCGTTGGTGAAGGCGCGCTTTCAGAATGTCTACGGTCCGCGCGAGATCCTGGGTGCCGGGCGCTGGCGCGGGACCGTGCATACCGTCTGGCGTAATGTGACCCCGGTTTTCATCTTCAAATCGCTGATGGGCGAGGCGCTGCCGCTCGACAATGGCGGCCGGACCAGCCGCGACTTTATTTTCGTCGGGGATATGGTGCTCGGCCTGATGGCGGCCGCCCTCAAGGGCGAGCCCGGCGAGATCTACAACCTGGCATCGGGCAAGGAAATCTCGATCCGCACGCTCGCCGAGACCATCAATCGCCTGACCGGCAACCCCACGCCCGTCGATCTCAAGCCCGCGCGCGACTGGGACCGATCCGGCTGCCGCTTCGGCGACCCGGCGAAAGCCAGGGAGCTGCTGGGTTTCGAAGCCGAGGTCACCATCGAAGAGGGTCTGGCCGAAACCGTCGCCTGGACAAGATCCAATCTCGATGTGATCCGCCGCTGCATCGCCCAGCACCAACCCTTCATGCCGGAACTCACCCCGTACCTCGACCGGTCAAAGGCAAGTTCAGGGCCCCTCGCCTCGGGGGTGGCGGCGTGATGCGGCTGGTGACGGTTGTCGGTGCCCGCCCGCAGTTCATCAAGGCGGCTGTGGTTGGGCGCGCCATGGCCAAGCGCGAGCAGATCGACCATCGCTTGATTTATACCGGTCAGCATTTCGATCATCGGATGTCTGCGCAATTTTTCGATGAGCTTGCGATCCCCGAGCCCGACCATAATCTCGCCATTGCCGGCGGTCATCATGGCGAGATGACCGGGCGTATGATGGAACAGATCGAGCGGGTGCTGATGGAGGATCGGCCTGATGCGATGCTGGTTTACGGCGACACCAATTCGACCCTGGCAGGCGCGCTCGTGGCGGCGAAGCTGCACATCCCCGTCTACCATGTCGAAGCCGGTATTCGTTCGTTCAACCGGCGCATGCCCGAGGAAATCAACCGGGTGCTCACCGACCATGTAAGCCGGCTGCTGTTCTGCCCGACCAGGACGGCGGTCGATCATCTCAAAGCCGAGGGCATCACCGATGGCGTTCATCTGATCGGTGACGTGATGTATGACGCGACGATCTTCGCCAAGGTGGCAGCGAGACAGCGCTCGACGATGGTCGAAGACATGGGCTTGACCGAGGGTGCCTATATCCTGCTGACCCTGCACCGGGCCGAAAATACCGACGATCCGTCAAGGCTCCGCGAGATTTGCCGGTACATCGAAGCCCAGGCAAATGGCGCCAAGATGGTCTTTCCGGTTCACCCCCGAACCCGACAGGCGTTCGAGCGGCTGTCTCTTCGGATCGAGGGGGCGGAGATGATCGAGCCGATCGGCTATATCGACACGCATCGCCTGCTCGCCGGGGCGTCGATGGTGATGACCGATTTCGGGCGGCCTGCAGAAGGAGGCGTATTTTCATCGGGTTCCCTGCCTCACGCTTCGGGACGAGACCGAATGGGTCGAGACGATCGATGCGGGCTGGAATAGGCTTTGGTCGCAGCAGGAGTATTTGGCGCGACAGGAGATCGATGCCTTTGGCGATGGCATGGCCGGCGAAAAAATTGCTGCCTTGATCGACGCGGGCTTGGATTAAGGATGCGGTTTCAGCTCTGTGTTGAAGCAGAAACAGATCAGGTCGATCCACCTGGTCATGATGAAAATTCACCTCTCCTTCATGATTTTCCTCAAGATTGCCGTTCCGGCCCATGAGATCCTGGCACGCCGAGCCTCGCCCCTTCTTTCTGGCGGGCGGACAGATCTCCAGGATCTCATGGACCGGAAAACCAGCCCCACATAAGCGGTATGGAGTTAAGAATGAATGAAGGTCGCGCCCCGGCTTCGGCCAGAAGCCGAACCCACCTGATCTGACGTCCAACCAACGATGGATCGCCTGCCGTTGCTCGTGTTGGTGCGCAATATCACCCGTACGGCCTCCTACAACGATGATTGGCAGGACGCTTTTCGCGCTCATCCCGGTTTTACCGCCGATATCGAAGACATCGAGATCGAACGGAATCATCCGCACATCAAAAAGAAGATCGAACGAGCGAGCTTCATCGTCGCGCTGCATTCGAGCATCGGCAATGGAACGCAAGCGCTCGACGCCCTGGAGGGGGCTCTGAAAAATCGCGGCGGCAAGCTTGGCGTTTTCGTCGGCAATGAAGTCAATCTGCCATTCCCGACCATGCGCTCCAAGCTGGGTTTTCTGAAACGGGTCCAGCCCGATCTGATCGCGACACAGTTGATCGAAGAAACCGGTCGCTGGTATTATCAGGAGATCGAGGGGGCAATCGTCCGCACCATCACCCATGCCATCAACGGGGATGCCTTCAAACCCGGCCCTCAGCTCAACGCGCGTCCGGTCGATATCGGTGCTCGCTCGGATCGCTATAATGTTTATGTCGGCGACAATCAGCGGGTGGCCCTTCATGCCCTATGCCAGCGAAAAGCGGAGACGCTGGGGCTCATCGCCGATATCGAACTCGGTGGTGCACGGTTTGACCGGAAGGGCTGGGCAGCTTTCCTCGCCAACGCGAAAGGCACCATCGCCACCGAGGCTGGTTCCGCCTTCCTGGATCGGGATGACCGGCTGTCGGCGGAGGTCGACGCGCTCCTTCGTCGACGGCAGGGCAGCAAGATGGTGATCCGCCACGAAAGCTGGGCGCGCTCGCTCGTTCGGGTCTTGATGCCGCGCGCCGTTCGCCATGCCGTAAGGCGGCAAATGAGCGGCATGATGATGGAAGATATTCATCTTCACGAGTCCATCGATCAGGACATCATCCAGGAGATCCAAATGCAGGTGTTTCGCCCGGAACGGCAAGCGCCCCTTTACACCAAATGCATCTCGTCCCGACATTTCGACGCCGCGGCCTGCAAGACCGTCCAGATCCTGACGACGGGCCGCTACAACGATATTCTGCAGCCAGACCGGCACTATATCGAGCTGGAGGCTGACTTTGCCAATATTGATGATGTGTTGGAGAGGTGCCGGGATCTCGGCTCGTGCCAGAGAATGGTCGATAGCGCCTATGACGACCTGATGTCGAGCCATCGCTATGATCATCGCATGACAGCTCTGGAACGGGTGCTGCGCGATCTATAGGAAGAAGCCGGGTCTTGAAAAGATGGTCGGGATGGAGTGATTCGAACACTCGACCCCCACGTCCCGAACGTGGTGCGCTACCAGGCTGCGCTACATCCCGACATTTGTATTTTTTCTATAGACTCATCTTGGTGAGAGGGCAATGCGCTCGTCGGCCTCTGAAGCATTTTCCGCTCAAGGTAACGTTCAATAGATCCGCTCGATGCAAAAATCGACCAGATCGAGCATGGCCTGCTTGGCGAGCGAGCTATCGAAGGGGTCGAGCGCTGTCTTGGCGCGATCTGCATAATCGGTCGCTCGGCTCATGCTGTCTTTGAGTGTGCCATGCCGTTCCATCAACTCGATCGCATGGGCGAGATCATCAGCACTCTGTTCGCCCTCCTCGAGCGTGCGTTGCCAAAAGCGGCGCTCGTCGTCGGTGCCGCGCTCGAACGCAAGGACCACCGGGAGCGTGATCTTGCCGTCGCGGAAATCATCGCCCACGGTCTTGCCGAGATCGGCTTCCCTCGCGTTGTAGTCGAGCACATCGTCGACCAGCTGAAACACGACGCCAAGATTCTGGCCGTAGGCTCTAAGGGCGGCCGCTTCCTCCTTCGGACGGTCAGCGACCACCGCACCGAGTTCGGCGGCGGCGGCAAACAGGGTGGCGGTCTTGGCGCTGATCACCTCCATATAGGCGGCTTCCTTGGTCTCGGTATCGTTGGCCGTGGTCAATTGCGCCACCTCGCCCTCGGCGATGACTGCAGACGCATCGGAGAGGATGCGCAGAACCTCGAGCGAGCCATCCTCGACCATGAGCTGGAAAGCGCGTGCGAACAGGAAATCGCCGACAAGAACGCTCGGCTTGTTGCCCCAAAGGGCATTGGCCGTCGCCGCGCCGCGCCTGAGGTCGCTCTCATCCACCACGTCATCATGAAGAAGGGTGGCGGTGTGGATGAACTCGACCGAGGCGGCAAGACCCTGATGACGCGCGCCGTCATAGCGACAAAGTTTCGCGGCAACCAGGGTCAGCATCGGTCGTACCCGTTTGCCGCCGGACGCCACGAGATGACCGGCAAGCTCTGGTATCAGGCTCACCGAACTTTGCAAGCGAGCCACGATCAACTTGTTGACCTGCTCCATATCGCCGGAAACAAGCTGCTGTATGGGCTTAAGCTTATCAGGAGCAGGCTGTTCTCGAAGTGTCGATCGAGCTGCGGTCAAGCGAATGTCTCCAAAGTAGGTTCAACCGATAACCAGGTCTTCCGTTGTCTTGCTAGCAGCGCTTACGACAATGCGCAAACCAAGGTTCGGGGCTTCACCGTCTCCAACGTCCATATAGACTGTTGGCGCTTTTAAGAAAGCGTGGCTGAACGATAAGCTTCGGATTTCAGGGGCAAGGTTCCTGGTTGATCAAGCTGGCTTGATGCCGAAGGGCGTTGATTGATCCCGTCGTGATCGCCAGCACGGCACATTTCCCCGAACTGCATGTGTTTCAGCCGATACGGTGGCTGGTCATCCGTGTCGAATTCGCTAGGATCGGGCCGATGAAAGAACTCCGGCGTTCCACCGATCTGGTTTATGTCTCATGGGTGCGTGCGACCCTTGAGGCCGATGGTATAGACTGTATCGTCCTCGATGAGCATATAAGCGGGATCGAGGGGGGGATTAATGCCTTCCCGCGGCGCATTATGGTCGATGACGATGCTTTCGACGATGCCAAGAGCCTGTTGCAAACTGCAGAAGCGAAATTGAACGGTGCCTGATCAAGACCTGAGCGAAGATGCCCTGCTCGGCGGCCAACTCCGCTTTTATCAGCCGGAGAAAGGCTATCGCGTTGCCGTCGATCCTCTTTTTCTGGCGGCAGCCGTGCCGGCCAAGCCCGGTGACCTCATTCTCGATGTGGGTGCAGGAACCGGTGCAGCTCTTCTTTGCCTCGCTGCCCGCCTGCCCACCTGCCGCCTGGTCGGAATCGAGCTGCAGCGGGATCTCCTGCGCATCGCGACCAAAAACATCGAGGCCAACGGTTTCAGCCAGCAAGCCGAGATGATCGCAGGGGACCTTGCCCGTTTGCCGCCGCGATTGACCGCTGCGAGCTTCGATCATGCCATGACCAACCCGCCTTTTCTCGCCGCGGATGCAGCAACCGCGCCTGCGGAACACCAACGTGCCGGCGCCCATGTCGAGGGCAATCTCGATTTGGAAGGATGGCTGCGCGCGTCGATCATCATGATCAAATCCGGCGGCTCTCTCACCTTGATCCACCGGGCAGAGCGTCTTGGTGAGATCCTCACGGCCGTCTCGGGTCAATTGGGTGACATCGTTGTCTACCCGCTTTGGCCGAAAGCCGATGGCCGGCCGGCTAAACGTGTGTTGGTTCAAGGCTGGAAGGGAGCGAAGGGACCGCTGAAACTTGCACCAGGCCTCGTGGTTCACGAAGCCGATGGCCGTTATACCGCGATCGCCAATGCTGTGCTTCGTTCCGGCAAGGCCATGCCCCTTCGTCCACCCCGGCAGGAGCGTTCCCCTCATGCTTGATCGGATCAAATCCTTGTCAACGCGCCTGCGCTGGCCGCCCTTCGGATCGAAAGGGCCGGTCGTTCCCATTATCCGGTTGTCAGGCATCATCGGCAGCGGTGGTAGCGCCCTTCGCGGCGAAGGCCTGTCGCTCCAGTCCGTTAACAACAGCCTCGAGCGTGCGTTCAAGATCAGGGGGGCCAAAGCGGTGGCGCTGGCCATCAATTCGCCCGGCGGCTCCCCGGTGCAATCCGCCTTGATCACCGATCGCATCCGCGCCTTGGCCGCCGAGCATGACCTGCCGGTTCTTGCCTTCATCGAAGATGTCGGCGCCTCCGGCGGCTATTGGCTGGCGCTTGCAGCCGATGAGATTTTTGCCGATCCCAATTCGCTGGTCGGCAGCATCGGCGTGATCAGTGCCGGTTTCGGTTTCGTCGAGACGATGAAATGGCTCGGTGTGGAGCGTCGGGTTTACACAGCAGGCGAGTCGAAATCATTGCTTGACCCCTTCCGGCCCGAGGATCCCAAGGGCGTCGATCGCCTGAAGGACATTCTTGAAGACGCCCATGTGAACTTCAAGGCAATGGTGCGCCAAAGACGAGGCGAAAAGCTGAAGGGCGAGGACAAGGACCTGTTCGAAGGACAGATCTGGTCAGGAGCGCGCGCCGTTGAAAACGGCCTGATCGACGGTCTCGGCAACCTTCATGGCATCTTGAAGGAACGCTTTGGCGATGAGCTTAGAATGCCGCTGATCACCAAGCCCAGACCTTGGTGGCAGCGCCGATTTCGGATGAGTGCTGCCATGATCGAGCCAAGGGAATGGATTGACGGCACGCTGGACAGCTTGAGTGAACGGGCGCTTTGGGCACGCTTCGGGCTTTGAGCGAGGGCGGAGGTTAACTACATTGATCAACAAGATCCTCTTCACGATCTTCGCGGTAATCGCCATTTGGAAGGCTTTTTCGTTCCTGTCCAAGCTCAACAAGGGAGCCGGAACGACCCCTGCAAGATCCAACCCTCCCAGCCAGCCGCCCCAGCAAACTTCGGCCAATCGGTCGATCGAACTGGTCCCCTGCCAACGCTGCGGCGCTTATGTCGACCCCAAGGAAGGCTGCCGCTGCACCCCATCGAGCACTTAGCCCAATTCGAGCCCGGAGGCAGCGCCTCCAAGACTTTTCCCCTTAGATGAATGAAGAATTGAAGCCCGTGAACCCATCACCATCCAGCAGTTTCCAAGACCTGATCCTGACCTTGCAGCAGTTCTGGGCAGGTCAAGGCTGCGTGCTGCTCCAGCCCTACGATATCGAGGTCGGCGCCGGCACGTTTCATCCAGCCACAACCCTGCGCGCCCTTGGCCCGGAGCCCTGGAAGGCTGCCTATGTTCAGCCGTCCAGACGCCCGACCGACGGCCGCTACGGCGAGAACCCCAACCGCTTGCAGCATTATTATCAGTTCCAGGTGGTGATGAAGCCATCACCGGCGGACTTGCAGGATCTCTATCTGGAGAAGTCTCGAGAAAATCGGGATCGATTTCAAGAACCACGATATCCGCTTCGTCGAGGATGACTGGGAAAGCCCGACGCTTGGTGCTTGGGGTTTGGGATGGGAAGTCTGGTGCGATGGCATGGAAGTCTCGCAATTCACCTATTTCCAGCAGGTCGGCGGTTTCGACTGCAAGCCGGTCTCCGGCGAGTTGACCTACGGGCTGGAGCGCTTGGCGATGTATGTCCAGGGGGTGGAGAATGTTTTCGAACTCGATTTCAACGGCCGGGGCTTTTCCTATGGCGAGGTGTTTCATCAGGCCGAGCGCGAATATTCCGCCCATAATTTCGAGCGCGCCAACACCGATCTTTTGTTCCAGCACTTCAAGGACGCAGAGCAAGAATGTGCCAGCCTGCTGGGCGAAGGGGCAGGGGACAACGCGGCGGCCCTGCCGCTGCCGGCCTATGACCAGTGCCTGAAGGCCAGCCACCTCTTCAACCTTCTGGACGCCCGTGGCGTGATCAGCGTTACTGAACGTGCCGCCTATATCGGGCGTGTGCGCGCGTTGGCGCGGGGCTGTTGCAAGGCGTGGTTGAAAGAACGCGGTCATTTGCATAACGACAAGGCAGCATAAAATGGCCGAATTTCTTCTCGAACTTTTCTCCGAAGAAATCCCCGCACGCATGCAGGTGCGTGGCAAGGAGGACCTCGCAGCCTCGGTTTGCAAGGCGCTGGATGAGGCGGAACTCTCTTACGGCAAGGTCGAAAGCCACGCCACGCCAAGGCGTCTTGTCTTGGCAATCGATGACCTCGCGGCCCGGCAACTTGATGTCGACGTCGAGCGCAAGGGGCCGAGGGTCGGCGCGCCGGAAAAAGCACTCGAAGGGTTCAAGCGTTCGCTCGGCACCGAGAGCTACGAACTTGTCGAACAGGACGACAGGAAGGGCGCCGTCTACGTCGCCCGCTTCCGCAAGGTCGGCAGGCCGACGGCCGATGTCCTGGCGGACATCATTCCGAATGTTCTGCAAAACTTCCCCTGGCCGAAATCCATGCGCTGGGGCGACCACGACGTCCGCTGGGTCCGCCCGCTCCACAATATTCTTTGCCTGTTCAACCACGCGGTGGTTCCGTTCAGTTTCGGGCCGGTGTCCTCCGGGGGCATGAGCCGCGGGCATCGCTTCCACGCGCCCGATCTGTTCGAGGTCACAGACGTCGAACAGTACAAAAAAGAACTCGCCCGCCGCTTCGTTGTGCTCGACCGTGATGAAAGGCGAGCCGGCATCAAAGGCCAGGCCGATCTGATCGCCAGGCAAAACGGCCTGCGCCTCCCTCAGGATGATGCCCTGCTCGACGAGGTCACCGGTCTGGTCGAATGGCCGGTCGCCGTCTCCGGCACCATCGACGCCGACTTCATGAAGCTGCCGCCGGAAGTGCTGGTCACCTCCATGCGCGCCCACCAGAAGTATCTGGCCCTTGTAGATGAGTCCGGGAACCTGGCCGCCAGGTTTATCGCGATCGCCAATCTCGAAGCCGAGGACGGCGGCGAGTCGATCATTGCCGGAAACGAGCGCGTCCTGCGCGCCCGCCTCTGGGACGCCAAATTCTTCTGGGATCAGGACGGGCGCCGCCCGCTGGAAGAGCTGGTGCCTAAGCTGGAGGATATCGTCTTTCACGCCAGGCTGGGTACGGTCGGCCAGAAGGTCTTCCGCATGGTCGCCCTTGCCGGCTGGCTAGCGGATCACCTGAAGGTCGATCGCGTCGCGGCCGAACGGGCGGCACTCCTGGCCAAGGCCGATCTGGTCAGCGGCATGGTGGGCGAATTCCCGGAACTGCAGGGCCTGATGGGGCGTTACTACGCCTCGCGACATCAGGAGCCAGCGGAAGTTGCCGATGCCATCGGCGACCATTATGCGCCTCAGGGCCCGAACGATCGCTGTCCTTCAGCACCCGTCAGTATTGTGGTAGCACTCGCTGACAAGCTGGACACACTCGCCGGGTTTTTCGCGATCGACGAGAAGCCGACCGGTTCGAAGGATCCGTTTGCTCTCCGCCGCGCGGCTTTGGGCATGATTCGCCTGATCCTCGAAAACAAGCTTCGCCTGCCCCTTGGCAACATGTTCGAGCAGGCGCTTTCTGGCTATGAGCAGCAACTTAAAGTCGAAAAAACGGCGGTCGTTAACGAACTTTTAGCCTTTTTCGCCGATCGTCTGAAGGTGCATCTGAAGGCATCGGGCGTGCGCCACGATCTGATCAGCGCGGTCTTTGCCACCGGTGATGATGATCTGGTCCGTTTGCTGGCGCGTGTCGAGGCGCTGGAGACGTTTCTTGCCAGCGATGATGGTGCCAATCTTCTTGCCGGCTATCGAAGGGCGAACAACATCGTGCGCATCGAGCAGAAGAAGGACTTGTCCAGCCTGGACGGCGAGGTTGACGACGCTCTCCTCGAAGCGAATGAAGAGCGCGTCCTTTATGATGGCTTGGCTGTATCGGAAGCCCGCATCAATCAATCCCTGGCGAACGAGGATTTCGCGGGTGCCATGTCAGCTTTGGCCGGGCTTCGCCAGCCCATCGACAGCTTTTTCGACAAGGTGATCGTGAATACGGATGATCGGAATGTTCGAAAAAATCGCCTGAATCTTCTGAGCAATATTCATCGATCCATCAGGGCGATGGCGGACTTCTCCCTGATCGAAGATATCGTCTCAGACAACAACAACCGGCGGGTTGCCTGATGAGGAAGTGGGTTTACAGCTTCGGCGCGGGTAAAGCGGATGGCGATGCCTCGATGAAGGCGTTGTTGGGCGGGAAGGGCGCTAATCTGGCCGAGATGTGCCAGCTTGGCCTCGCCGTGCCGCCGGGCATGACCATCACCACCGAAGTTTGCTCCTATTATTACACCAACGGTAAAACCTACCCGACGGAGCTCGACGCCGAGGTCGAGGCAGCGCTGAAGCAGATCGAAGAAACCGTCGATGCCAAGCTTGGTGATCCGAAAAAGCCGCTTCTTCTCTCGGTGCGTTCGGGGGCGCCTGTCTCGATGCCCGGCATGATGGACACGGTGCTCAATCTCGGCCTGAACGACGAGACGGTCGAGGGTCTCGCTGCCGAGAGCAGCGACGCACGCTTCGCCAAGGACAGCTACCGCCGTTTCATCCAGATGTATGGCGATGTGGTGCTCGGTGTCGACCATTACCTGTTCGAGGATCAGCTGGACGAGATCAAGCGGGACCATCATTACAAGCTCGACAACGAACTCACATCGGACGACCTCGCCGGCCTGATTGATCGTTACAAGAGAATCGTCAAGGAGGAAACCGGGAAGGAATTCCCCCAGGACGTGCGGGCCCAGCTATGGGGTGCCGTGGGTGCCGTGTTCAGCTCCTGGATGACCCCTCGCGCGATCACTTACCGGCGGCTGCACGAGATCGGCGAGGCCATGGGCACGGCGGTCAGCGTACAGGCCATGGTGTTCGGCAACCGTAGCGACGACAGCGCCACCGGCGTTGCCTTCACGCGCAACCCTTCGAATGGCGAAAACCGCCATTACGGCGAGTTCCTGATCAATGCGCAGGGCGAAGACGTGGTCGCCGGCATCCGCACGCCGCAGCCCTTGACCGAGGCGATGAAAGCGGCAACCGAAAGCAACCTCGCCTCGATGGAAGAGGTGATGCCGGAGGCCTTTACCGAACTCGCCGCCGTGTTCGACAAGCTCGAAGCTCACTACCGCGACATGCAGGATGTCGAATTCACCATCCAGGACAAACGTCTCTGGATCCTGCAGACGCGATCCGGAAAACGCACCACGCCGGCCGCCCTCAAGGTGGCGGTCGACATGGCGAACGAGGGGCTGATCACGAAGGACGAGGCGATCATGAGGATTGATCCGGCCTCCCTCGACCAGCTTTTGCATCCCTCTTTGGATCCCGATGCACCTCGCGAGGTGCTGGCCAAGGGGCTTCCGGCCTCGCCTGGTGCGGTCTCCGGCAAGGTGGTGTTCGACAGCGATGAGGCTGAGAAGTTGGGTAGTGCCGGCATCGCCGTCATCCTGGTGCGGATCGAAACCTCGCCGGAGGACATTCACGGCATGCACGCTGCCAAAGGCATCCTCACCGCGCGCGGCGGCATGACCAGCCACGCCGCCGTGGTGGCGCGCGGCATGGGCAAGGCTTGCGTCTCGGCGGCCGCCGGGATCGAGATCGACTATGCCGGCCAGCGCCTTCGTGCTGGCGGTCATGAGATCAAGGCCGGCGAGGCGATCACCATTGACGGCAGTGCAGGGGAGGTCATGCTCGGCACCGTCCCCACGGTCGATCCGGAGATCTCGGAGGATTTTGCGACGTTGATGAGCTGGGCCGATCAAAAACGCACGCTCGCCGTGCGCGCCAACGCTGAAACGCCCGACGATGCGCAGACCGCAAGAACGTTTGGCGCCGAAGGCATCGGCTTGTCGCGAACCGAGCATATGTTCTTCGATGAAGACCGCATCGTCGCGATGCGCGAAATGATTCTGGCCGAGACTGTCGAAGGTCGGCGCGCGGCGCTCGACAAGATCCTCCCCATGCAACGCCGGGATTTCGTCGAACTCTTCGAGATCATGGCCGGTTGTCCGCTGACCATTCGTCTGCTCGACCCGCCGCTGCATGAGTTCCTTCCCCACAAAGACGAAGAAATCGATGACGTCGCCAAAGCGTCGGGGATCGATGCGGATGCCTTGCGTCGTCGGGCTCTGGAGCTAAAAGAGTCCAATCCAATGCTCGGCTTTCGCGGCTGTCGGCTCGGTATTCTGTTCCCCGAGATCTACGAAATGCAGGCGCGCGCGATTTTCGAAGCCGCCATCGAAAGCGAGAAGAAAACCGGCCGGGCGGTGGTGCCCGAGGTGATGGTTCCTCTCATCGGCACCGCCCGCGAGTTCGAAATCCTGAAAGCGCAGATCGACAAGGTTGCGAAAGCCGTGATCGAGGAGACGGGCGGCTCGCTGAACTACCAGACCGGCACGATGATCGAAGTCCCGCGCGCTGCGCTCCAAGCCGCCGAGATCGCGAATTCAGCTGAGTTCTTCAGTTTCGGCACCAATGATCTTACCCAGATGGCACTTGGCCTCTCCCGCGATGACAGCTCGAAATTTCTCGAGACCTATATCGAGCAAGGCATCTATCCCGCAGATCCGTTCACGACGATCGATATCGACGGCGTCGGGCTCCTGATCAAGCTTGGTGTCGAGCGGGGAAGAGGCGTGCGGCCTGAGCTTAAACTAGGCATCTGCGGGGAGCATGGCGGCGATCCGGCCAGCGTCGCCTTTTGCCACAAGATCGGCCTCGATTATGTTTCATGCTCTCCTTACCGTGTTCCTATCGCGCGCCTGGCCGCTGCTCAAGCCGCGATCAACAACCCGCGTTGACGGTTGACTTGACGGGAACTGGGCTGGAACGGCTGCGCCAGGGTGGAAAGAGGGCGCTGGCGGAGGCCTTGGCTCGGATCGAGGCCAAGGAAGATGCGCCTGAGACGATCGCGTTGCTCGATGCGGCCTACCACGGCGCTAGAGGTCATGTCATCGGCATCACCGGGCCGCCCGGCGTCGGCAAGTCGACACTGATCGCCTCGCTGATCAAAACCTATCGTGCTCGGAATGAGACCGTTGGCGTGATCGCCATCGACCCATCCTCACGACGGTCCGGCGGGGCATTGCTTGGCGATCGCGTGCGCATCGATACCGATCCCGCCGATCAGGGAATATTCATCCGGTCCATGGCCGCGCGCGATCGCATGGGCGGACTTGCGTCGATAACAGCGGCCGCGGTCGTCCTTATGCGGGCGGTGTTTGCCAAGGTGATTGTCGAAACGGTAGGGGTCGGCCAGTCGGAGACCGACGTCGCCCTTGTCGCCGACAGCATCCTGCTTTGCGTTCAGCCGGGATCGGGCGACAGCCTTCAATATATGAAGGCCGGGATTGCAGAGATACCGGATATCACGGCTGTCACCAAGATGGACCTTGGCGCCGTCGCCCAGCAAACCAGGCGAGATTTGGCATCGGCGTTGACCAAGACGGGCGGCACGACCGGATCAGGCGACCATCATCGTTGGCAGGTTCCTGTTTTGGGCATCACTGCAACCGAGCAGAACAGCGTGGACGCATTGATCGACGCGTTTGATCGCCACCAACAACATCTCGGTGACAAGCTGCTGACGGATCAACGCCATGGCCAGGCGGCCACATGGGTCGAGCGCGGCCTCAAGGAGGCCTATGGACGGGAGGGGCTGAAACGGGCGCAAAGGCTTCCTGGCGGCTGCAAGCTGACCATCGGTCAATCACCCTTTCGGCGCCTGCACCAGGTTTTCGCCGTTCTCGCGCAGAACGGGTGATCGGCGCGAAGGATGGCCCGATGGTAGCGTCGGTCGTCATCACGATCGAGCTCGATCGACACATCAGGATCGGCTGCAGAGCATGTTCCGATCATACGGAACCAGCCCGCATCCCCTTCCGACCACCACAGGATACCGTCGCACGGGGGGCGGAAGGGGGTGCGGGACGGAGCCGACGTCGTTGGGTCAGAAAACGCGCTAACCGCCGGCAATCTGCGGTATCACATGGACTTCGCTATCCGGAGGGATTTTCTCGAACAGCGCATCTTGAAAGATCTGGCCGTTGATGGCGACCGCGATCCCCTGCTCCAGATGGGGCTGCATCGGCGGATAACGCTGGCTGAGTTCCCGAAACAGCTCCTGCACCGTGCTCACCTCGAGATCAAACTCCGCCTTGCCGTCGGCAAAGCGACGAAGCGCGCGGGTGAGCACGATCCTCGCCATTCTTCCTGCTACTTGTCGCTTGCCTTCGCCTCGTCGATCGCTTTAAGGACCTTCGGCGGCGACATCGGCAGTTCGGTAAAACGGATGCCGGTGGCCTGCTCGATCGCGTTGGCGATCGCCGCCATGGGCGGCACGATCGGGGTTTCACCGACACCGCGCACGCCGTAGGGATGGCGCGGGTTGGCGCATTCGACGATCACGGTATCGATCATCGGCACGTCCGAGGCAACAGGGATACGGTAATCGAGGAAACCCGGATTTTGCAGCTTGCCGTCATCACCGTAGATATATTCCTCGTTCAGCGCCCAGCCGATGCCCTGGACAGCACCGCCCTGGAACTGACCTTCGACGTAGGAAGGGTGAACGGCTTTGCCGGCGTCCTGGAGGACGGTGTAGCGCAGAATGGTGACCCGCCCTGTTTCCTTGTCCACTTCGACATCGACGATATGGGTGCCGAGGCTGGGGGCAGCGCCTTGAACATTGAGGCTGGCATGGCCTGCGATCGGCCCCCCGGTCTTGCCGGCCATCTTGGCGATCTCGGCCATCGACATGGGCTCGAACTTCCCGGCGTTTTCGCCGGCCGGCATGGCGTAGCCATTCTCCCATTTCACCGCGTCTTCCGGAATTTCCCAGAGCCTGGCGGCGCGCTTGCACATCTCGGCGATGGCCTGGCCCACGGCTTCCTTGGCAGCCACGCCATTGGAAAGCGTTGCCCGCGAGCCACCGGTCAGGAACGTATAGCTGAGAGAACTGGTATCGCCGATCAGCGGTCGGATCTTGTCGTAATCGATGCCAAAGGCTTCAGCCGCCATCAGGGCACTCGAGGCTCGAGAGCCGCCGATGTCCGGGGTGCCTTGGATCAAGGTCGCGGTGCCGTCTTCGTTGACATTCACGGTCATTGAGGTTTCACCGCCGATATTGAACCAGAAACCCGAAGCGACGCCGCGCCCCTGATTGGCTTTAAGCGGGGCGTTGTAGTGGTCGTGCGCCTTGGCCTGCTCCAGCGTATCAATCAGTCCGATCGGGCCAAATTTTGGACCGTAGGCGGCCTGCGTGCCCTCTTTGGCCGCGTTTTTGAGCCGAAGATCGATAGGATCGATGCCAAGCCGCTTGGCGATCTCATCAACGACGCACTCGACGGCATATTCCGAGATGGGGGCACCCGGAGCCCGATAGGCTGCAACCTTGGGACGATTGGTGACGATGTCGTAGCCGACCGATTTCACGTTCTCGAGGTCATAGGGAGCAAAGGCGCACATGGCGCCGGGGCCGACGGGACCACCTTGAAAGGCGCCTGCCTGATAGTAGAGTTCGGCCTCGCCCGCGGTAATTCTTCCGTCTGAGGTTGCGCCGATCTTGATGCGCATGTGAGCACCAGACGTTGGTCCACTTGCCTTGAAAACCTCTTCCCGGCTCATCTGCATCTTCACCGGCCGGCTCGATTTTTTCGACAAAGCGAGAGCGAGTGGTTCGAGATAAACGACGGTCTTACCACCGAAATAAGCTTTATTCACTAAACTCTTATTTACGCAAGTTATCAGAATTAATTAACCAAATTTATTAATTGTTATGAAAATTATGGGAATTGCTCTGAGATAAATGTTGCTATTGCAAAAAGATCTCTTTGTTCTAGACCTTTAAAGAGACTTCTTGCACATTTTTTAATATGGGCAGTCATATCTGAAATGACTTCTTCGCGTTGTGTAACACTATAGAACTGATGATCCTGTAATTCTTGCTCACAAGGCTCTATTTTTTGTGCAATATACAGCACTCCTTGCACTGCGGGAATATAGAGAATTTGGTTGCATTCTATTGCATGAATTAGCTCGTCATTATTTTCTGTTTGCAGGTTTCCATTTTTTACGCATTCTAATAATTCAGTAGCAGTACCTTGTCCTATACTTCTGCAGCAAGTATACTTGAATATCATGCTGATACATGGCGTACCGTATTCTATTTGTTTTTTGTTGTTAAGAATTGTGTGAGTTGCAAGAGTTAGTGTGCAACTAGCGTCTTTGTAGCAGTGCGTAAATCCTTTTGAGAATTTGATGCTTTCAATACCTTCGGTCTGCAGTTCATGATACTTTTTTTCTAAACTTATCGGCATAGGTTTCTTTTGTCTTTTGTGTTTATACGCTTTTTGTATTTGGGCCATTTTGAACTGATATTTATGATATTTTTTATGAGGTTTTTTTTATTATCACGAGGGTCATATCGTCTTTTTGTCTCCAATCATGGTTGTTTAGCGCGTCATAGAATATCGCATCGCCTATCTCTTGAGCAGTTCCATCTTTGTTTTTCTTTAGAACCCTTTCCATATGTTTTTCATAACCGCCACGCGTCATCATATGCTCTTCAAAGCCGTCAGTCATAAGAACAAGAACATCTCCTCTTCCCATGATGCTCATCTGGTTTACTCTATAAGGTTTTTTGGTTCCTAATATGGATTTTGAATCTGTGTAGAATTCTTTATCC
>CAWBCX010000035.1:0-23852 GCA_963787265.1 uncultured Alphaproteobacteria bacterium
GATCTACGATCTCCTGTTCAAAGCCAGCGCCGAGACCATGCTCACCATCGCCGCCGATCCTAAACATCTCGGCGCCAAAGTCGGCTTCACCTCGGTGCTCCATAGTTGGGGATCGGCAATGACGCACCATCCACACCTGCATCTAATCGTTCCCGGCGGCGGGATCGCGATGGATGGATCCAGATGGGTTTCTTGCCGACCCAACTTCTTCTTGCCGGTGCGCGTCCTCTCGCGTCTGTTCCGAGGCTTGATCCTAAAAGGGCTCAAAAAAGCCCATACCGACGGCCGGCTCCAGTTCTTCAACGACCATCAGGCGCTTGCCGACAAAGCCGCCTTCAACGCCTATCTCAAACCGCTCTACAAGACCAACTGGGCGATCCATGCCAAGGAGCCATTCGCCGGACCGAAAGCGGTGTTGGCTTATCTCTCCCGCTATACCCATCGGGTCGCCATCGCCAACAGCCGGCTGATCAGCATTGACGACAAGACCGTCACCTTCACCTGGAAGGATTATCGAGCCGAAGGCGCTGATCGTTATAAAACCATGAACTTGCCGATCCATGAATTCATCCGGCGCTTCTTGATCCACGTCTTCCCAAAACGCTTCCACCATATCAGGCATTACGGTCTGCTCGCCAACGGCCATCGCGCCAACAATGTCGCCCTGGCCCGCCGTCTCCTGGCGGCGCAAGACCATGACCCGCGACCCGATGTCGGTGCCGGCAAGACCGTCGATGAGCAAAAGACGACCGAGCCTTCATGCCCGGCTTGCGGCGGTCGCATGATCATCATCGAGATCTTCGAACCCGGCGCCGAGCCGACGGCCCATCATCAACGCGCTCCGCCTGAGCATCGGATCCCGCCGTCATGATCACCGCGACCACATCAGGTCAACCTCTTGAGCCCGGCGATCACCGGGCAACAGCAGAGCGCGCCCTGAAGCATCTCAAAGACGTCGGTCATGGCAAAAACCGACGCCGATTGGCCAGGATCAAACGCCGCTGCCTCCATACAAGCCCGATCGCGCCACGCAAAACGGCCGCCATTCCAACGTCAAATCCGCGGCAAACAACAGCGCCAGCCATTACCGAAGGCATCAAATCCCCATAGGCTGCGGCAAGCCACATCGCAGCTCGACCCCGCGATTTCCTGCCTTGGAGCTTGTCCGACGCTGAGAGCAGAGGCAGCGTCAGCAACAGTGACCAGCAACGCGTCCGACTAACCTTCACAGAACCGGACGCTGCCGGAGCATTGGTGACCGTCATTCGAGACCCATATGACCCCTGTCATCCTCCGTCTTGGCCGAACAAGGACTTCAGCGCACCCGCAATGTTCACGGGGTCATACCGGTTCGAAATGCCGCTCATGTGTTCGTGAATGAGCGGGCCATAGATTTTCCACATTTGTCGTCGAATTCTGGCATCCCTTCGACGTAATCCCCAGAACCTTTCCACGTCGATCATCTTGAAACACCGACTCCTCAACAAGCCCCTCTCTAATCATGCGGCGCAGCAAGCGAGAAAGATTGGACTGCTCGAAAATGAGCAGCTTCTCTAGTTCGAAGGGGCGAACGCCCCCTCCTTTGTCGCGCTCCAATGCCCAAAGAACATCGTACCATCGCAACGGCGGCAGGCCTTTGGCCTTCAGCGCCGAATCCATCGACCGATAGATCGATCGCTGCGCACGATTGAGCGCCACCCAAAGTGCCGTCTCCTCTGCCGTTGGATACGCACCATCACGTTCCCGTGATTGTAACTCCTGGGAATCTTCTCCGGGATTGCGAGAGGCATCCTTGTTAGATAGATGTATTTTCATCTAACTTGTTTTCCGTCGATACTGAGGATTGAGCATTGCCTTTGGCCGGTCGTCAGGTTGCAGGGGGCGGGCCGTGAAGCAAAGGAGAACTCTGATGAGAAATCCAGCGAAATTTGGGCTGTCAGCGTTACTGCTGACCCTCGCCACTTCGGCTCTGGCCGCAGAAACTTACTACACGGATCAGGGACACACCGAGGTTCGCTTTGGCTGGAACCATGCTGGTGTCTCGATGCAAACCGGGGAATTCACGACGGCGAGCGGCAAGCTGGATCTCGATCCTGACAATGTCGAGCAGTCGAGCATTAGCGTGACGATCGATGCGGCCAGTGTTTCGACTGGCTTCGAGGCACTCGACACGCACCTGAAGAGCGCGGATTTCCTCGAAGTTGAAACCTATCCGGAGATCACGTTCGAGAGCACGTCGATAGAGCGGACCGGGGACATGACTGCGAATGTTACCGGCGATCTCACGATCCACGGGGTTACTCAGCCGGTGACGTTGGAAACGACGCTTACCCATCGCGGCGAGCATCCCGTTGCGGCAGTGCTCGATTATTATAAAGGTCAATGGGTGGCGTTTTCTGCCACGACCGAGATCGACCATCAGGCATTCGACGTCGGTGGATTCTCGACAGGCCCGATCTCGATCTCGATCGTCTCCGAGATGAAAGACCGTGAGTAGACTCCGATTCTGCGAAGGAGCTTTAGTTGATTCGGTAAGCCTGACCTGAACTTGATCGAACGGGGAGATAAAAATGGAACTTGCCACAGTAAATCTGACCGGCGCTGCGCTTGGCCTTCTTTGTTGCGCGTTTGCGCTTCCTATATCGATGGCACAATCTCAGGGGACCGAAGAAGAACAACCACCCATGACTTTTTTCGTGACGAGTGTGGGGGTCGGAAACGGCGCAGATCTCGGTGGTCTCGAAGGTGCGGACAGGCATTGCCAAACCCTTGCAGAAGCGGCTGGTTCCGAGGGCAAAACCTGGCAAGCCTATCTCAGCACGCAAGCCAAGGACGGTGAGCCTGCTGTTAACGCAAGAGATCGCATTGGTGAGGGCCCTTGGCACAATGCAAAAGGCGTGACAATTGCCGCCAATCTCGATTCGCTGCACTACGACAACTCGAATATCAACTATGCCGGGGCGTTGAACGAGAATGGCAATACCATCAATTCAGGTGGTATGGGCAATAGCCCTAATCAGCATGATATTCTCACCGGTTCCAACATGGACGGCACTGCGATCTCAGGTGATGAAGACATGACCTGCGGTAACTGGACGAGTAGCGGTGAAGGTGCTGCGATGGTGGGTCATCACGACAGATTTCGACGGTCCACGCCTGGAAGTTCCTGGAATTCAGTTCATCCGTCTCGTGGCTGCAGCCAAGAAGCGCTCCAGTCCTCCGGCGGCGCTGGCATGTTCTACTGCTTTGCTACCGACTAGTGGTGTGATCACATCATCTGGTCCCAGCGCCTTTGAAGAAAGAGCCTGAAAATCCAGAGGTATGCGGACTTCTGTCGGTATGGCTTTAGGACTGTTCCGTACCGAACACACCGCCAGGCTGCGTGAACGTTCATCGGGCCGCCATTCGGACGAGCCTATTAGAATGCTACGCCAGCTGATCGACGCCCCTCGTTTGGCGGCGTCGATCAGCGTGAGGGCGGCAGCAATGGCATGAACCCTTTTGCATCAAGGTTTGCCGACCCGGTGCAAACGATCTTTCAAGCCTTCTTATCGACGGTGCTGTGCCCGTGTGAATGGTCTGCTCCGGGTCACGATCGCCATTCAGCATGCTAATTTGAAACGACAGCTTCGCCCAGCAGCACCGGACATGACAGACAGATCTGGCTCATAATGCGGGCTCACTGCCCCATTTACTGACAACACATCAAGGCCAACCTGGTATGGGTCGCCACGTTTGATCACAGGGTCGTGGGCGGCCTGATCCCGGTTCTGAGGGACAAGTTCGCGTGCTAGCGAACATCGCCGTCGATCCGAATTGCGCTGGAAGATGGATTGGCCGTGGGCTCATCGAGTATGCGGAAACAGGCTATCGACGGTTGCAAAAGAAAGAACTCCGCCTAAGCACGCACGTCGCCGTGGTCGTGAATGTCAGCCTTTATGAACCTCTTGGCGGGAAAGACCCCGGCAAATTAGGGAACGAGATACTTACGGCCAAGGCTCCTTGAACTTTCGGAAATTTCTGAGAAACTGCAATTAAGGCGCTGTCTGCCGGTAGCCTTAGACCCGTATGCTGCGCAGGGTCCGCGTTCACTACCCGGGTGTCGGGGAGCGGCTCTCTGTACAGCCACCGTACTGCTGCTGAATGGCAGCAGCTGAGAAAAAATAAACGGTGCGGAAAACGGTGCGGAAAATTTTTCTTTCTAGCTCGATGTCCTCTAACCCATTGAAAAGATTGGTGACCCCGAGAGGATTCGAACCTCTGACCTACAGATTAGGAATTTGCCGCTCTATCCTACTGAGCTACGGGGCCGTAGTGAGGGAGGGCAATTTGCTGGGGGTGAGAATTGCATGCCGGGCGCAGCCAAACAATAGTTTTTGAGCACTTTCTCCGGGCGGCCGTTTTCCGGGATAAAACCCTCGGTTGACGGAGGGCGCCGCCTTACGGTGGCGACATCGTCGTCGCTGGGTTTGTCGATCTGAGGCGAACTCATGCTCGGCCAGAAGGGCGGGATACTAAACTCTTTTCTTTGCTTTTCTATTCTTAACGACGAGCTGAGTTTGGATGTTGGTTGTTACGGTGACGCAACGGGCGACAAGCTTCGCATTCAGACCGCCCTCCTCAAGATCTGCGACCTTTTCCGTAATCGCCATGGCGCGTTCTAGGCACGAGCTCATATCCGGCATGGTACGGATGTCAATGTCATGTGCTGGTGGCACGAATAGGGTCCAGGAAAGAATGAGCATCACAGCTTCCATGATTTTTCGACTACCCCATGGCGACGAGCATCGTTACCCACACAAGAAACGGCTATTGGTTGATATCATTTAATGGTTGAAAATAAAAATATTTTTTCTACTATAAATATTTCTTCACGGACCTTGACAGGGCGTTGAGCCGCGCAGTGATGGCGTCGGGCGCGGGCTTGTCGCGCGGATCGTCGCGTTCGAGGGATTTGACGAAGGCTTCGGCCATGCCGTTGCTTTCTGGACTGGCCACGGGCATGAAGCAGGTCACCAGGTCGATCTGGACCGCAAAGCTTCTTGTGGCGGCAGCGCCATAGGTGATCGAGCGAACCTTGGGCTGGCTCGGTCGCAACCGTCGTCTCGCGAAACACCTCGAGCAGCTGATCGGTCATGGAACACTTTCCCTTGGATCCGTCAGCAGCCAAACTTGGCGATCGGTAACGCTTCCCTACATGTTGTTGTCTTGAAGTCCTTGCCTTCCGGAGTTCGCGTCGAATGTCGGTTCTGTCGCTCATCGTTATCTTTACGCTGGTGGTTCTCATGGCCACCACCGGCGCCGTCTTCAAGCCGGGGGAATGGTACATGGCGCTCAACAAGCCCTCCTGGACGCCGCCGGATTGGGTTTTTCCGGTGGTGTGGTCGGTGCTTTATCTTATGATCGGCATCGCCGGCTGGCTGGTTTGGGAACGGGGCGGCTGGACGCTTGCCATGGGGTTCTGGAGCGCGCAGCTGGCCCTCAACGGCGCCTGGTCCTGGCTGTTCTTCGGCAGGCGGCGGATGGATCTGGCGTTCGTCGACGTCGCCCTTCTCTGGCTTTGCATCGCCGGGTTCATCGTCGCTGCCTGGCCGCTCTCGCTGCCGGCGGCGCTGCTGTTTTTGCCCTATCTCCTCTGGGTCAGCATCGCAGCAGCCCTCAACCTCACCGTCTGGCGGATGAACCCCCATGCGGTTTCCGCATGATCGCGCATCTCGCTAGCATTTTATCGAATATGCAGGATGCGTGCATGATCGCTTCCTTGTTTGCTATAAAGTTGTATCTATCTAAGGCAGGTATCCTTAAGGGTCGGTGGTATGACAATGTTCTGGAGGCAGCTATAGTGATTGCGCCAATCGAATCCGCTCGCCGTAAGGTTCGTGTCGTGCCCGGACGATCCGTCATTGGCGTTGAACGCTATGCTGATGGTTGCCGCTGATGCCTGCCAGTACCGTTAACGGATCAGAGAAATCGATGACAGGGTTGAATCTCGCTCAGCCGGATATCACGCTCCGGCTCGACAAGAAGGGCGTGATCAAGGACGTCACCTTGTCCGATCGGATTTCGGAAGAGGGAGCCCATGCCCTGGTGGGCCGGTCCTGGGCGGAGACCGTGGGTGATGTCGGCTCGACCAAAGTTCGCTTGATGCTGGAACAGGCCCTTACTGAGGGTGTTTCCGCCTTTCGCCAGATCAATCAGCATTTTCCGAGCGGTACGGAGCTGCCGATCGAATTCACCACGGTCCGCCTCGGCGGCCAGGCCGGCATCGTCGCCATCGGCAAGAACCTGCAGACCGTGGCCGAACTCCAGTCCCGTCTGGTCGCGGCCCAGCAATCGATCGAGCGGGATTATTGGAAGTTCCGGGAGATCGAAACCCGCTACCGCATGCTGTTCGATACCTCGGCGGAAGCGGTGGTGGTGGTACGCGGCGCCGGTCTTTCGATCATCGAGGCCAACCCGGCAGCGATCCGGGCCCTGGGCGCTGCCCCCGCCGAGAACGATTTTCTGGCGCTCTTGCCGTCCACCGAGCGCGACGCGGTCCGGGCGATGCTGGAGCGGGTGCGGGACCAGGGGCGGGCACCCGGCGTGCTCGTCCATCTCAGCGATCGCACCGAGCCCTGGATGCTGCGCGCCTCGCCGATGAATGCCAGCAGTCGCCCGGCCTTCCTGTTGCAGCTTGCCCCGATAGGCGCTGCCCGCCCGTCTTTGGACGTGGAGCCCGCCATCGATATCGAGGCGTTGGTCGACGGTTTTCCCGACGGTTTTGCCGTGATCGACGGCGATGGCGTGATCCTGCGCACCAACCAGGCCTTTCTCGATCTGGTGCAGGTCGGCGCCAAGAATCTGGTGATCGGCGAGCGCATCGGACGCTGGCTCGGACGGCCCGGTGCGGATCTCGCGGTGCTGCTCGCCAATGTCAATCAATATGGCCTGATCAGGCTGTTCACCACCACCATCCATGGTGAACTCGGCACCGAGGCCGAGGTGGAAATTTCCGCGGCCAGCCGGCTTGAAGGCAATCGGCCGCATTATGTGGTCTTGATCAGAGACGTTGGCACCAGGCTCGGGCTGCCCAAGGCGTCGCGATCGACCGCCTCGATTCAGGGGGCGATCGCCAAGCCGATCGGATCAGCACCGCTTCGCGACCTAGTCGGCGAGACCATCGGGCTAATCGAGCAGCATTATATCGAAGCCGCCCTCGATCTCACCGGCGGCAATCGCAAAGCGGCCGCAGAGCTTCTTGGATTGAGCCGCCAAGGCCTCTATGCGAAACTGGGTCGTTACGGCCTGAACGGCAGTGATCCGGCCGTCCATGGCGAACGTACTTAACTAGGCATCGACCCCAACAGATCGATCAGATCTGTTGGCAAAGTTGACGCAAAACCAAAGAGATAGTGTACCTTTAGCCGAATCTTCTTAAGGTGGAGGTGCACGAGAGACATTTCGAGACGCGGTTTCCATGACCCTGACGTCGCCCGCCTTTGGGCAAGCCGATCTTTCCAATTGTGAGCGCGAGCAGATCCATCTGGCGGGCTCGATCCAGCCGCACGGGGTGCTTCTACGGGTTCTGGAGCCAGAGCTCAGGATCATTCAGGCGAGCGCCAATGCGGGCGATGTCCTGGATGCTGTTGATCTTGCAGGCCGGACCTTGGAAAGCCTGGAAGGCGATATCGCCGAAGCCATCCTGCCCTATCTGAGCAATCCGCTGGACCAGCTGCCGGTCGCCGTGCGCTGTCACGCCGGGCGGCGGCTTGAGGCCTATGATTGCCTGCTGCATCGCCCTTTGAGCGGCGGGCTGGTCATCGAGCTGGAGCGGGCAGGGCCGATGGTTGATCTGTCACGCGATGTCGATCGGGCCCTGCAGCAGCTGATCGCCGCCCCCTCGCTCCGCAGCCTCGCCGACGATACCGCCAAGATCCTGAAAACACTGACCGGCTATGACCGGGTGATGGTCTACCGGTTTGACGAGGAAGGCCATGGCGAGGTCTATGCCGAACGGCGTGAACCCGAGCTCGAGCCTTTCCTCGGCAACCGGTATCCTGCCTCCGACATCCCGCAGATTGCGCGCCGCCTGTATGAGCGCAACCGCGTTCGGGTGCTGGTGGATGTCGACTACGAACCCGTGCCGATCGGCCCCGGCGGCCCCTCGCCTGGCGAGGATGAGCTCGATATGTCCTTGTGCTTCCTGCGCAGCATGTCGCCGATTTACATCCAGTATCTGAAGAACATGGGCGTCGGCGCCACCTTGGTGATTTCCTTGATGGTTGGCGGCAGGCTCTGGGGCTTGATCGCCTGCCATCATTACGCCCCGCGCTTCGTGCATTACGAGATGCGCGCGGTTTGCGAGGTGCTGGCCGAGGCGATCGGCGTGCGTATCGCCGCCCTTGCGAGCGTGCAGAAAAACCAGGTGGAACTGTCGGTCCGGCGCTTGGAACAGCGCATGATCGAGATCATTTCCCGTGAGGGCGACTGGCGAACGGCCCTGTTCGACAGCCCCAACCTGCTGCTCAACCCGTTGGAAGCGACCGGGGCCGCCTTGCTGTTCGAGGGTCAGATCAACGTTGCCGGCGACGTGCCCGGCACCCAGGATCTGCGCGAGATCGGCGCCTGGCTTGACCGGCAGCCGAAAGCCCCGGTGATCGCGACCAAATCCCTGAGCCTGGACCAGCCGGAGTTTGCCCACCTCAAAGCCGTCGCCAGCGGCCTGATCGCCACCTCGCTTTCGAGGTCTGCAGGCGACTATCTGATCTGGTTCCGGCCCGAGCGTATTCGCACCCTCACCTGGGGCGGCAACCCGTTCAAGCCGGTGGTGGTCGGTGATGATCCCTCGGACCTTTCGCCGAGGCGCTCGTTTTCCCAATGGCATCAGCAAGTCGAAGGCACGTCCGATTCCTGGACCGATTCCGACCAGGCGGCCGCCCGGCTGATCGGCGATGCCATCGCCGATGTCGCGTTGCAGTTCCGCTCGGTGCGCATGCTGATCGCCAAGGTGCAGTTCGAGCAGGTGAGCCACCGGGTCAAGACATCCGAGCAGCCCCTGATGATCGCCGATACGTCAGGCCGGGTGATCCTGACCAACCAGGCTTTCGATCAGCGAATCCGCGGCGAGGAGCCGATCGATGCGCTCGATGATCTGCCGATGCTGTTCGCACCAGATGATGTGATCGTGCAGGGCCTGGGCACGGCTCGGGGCCGCCGGACGTCGTGGCGCGGCGAGATCCGCGCGAAAAATGGCGTGCCGGAGGGGCGCTCCTTTCTCCTCCGGATCGACCCGGTCAGCTCGACGCCCGAGAGCGTGATGGGCTTCGTGCTGCTGTTCAGCGATCTCACCGAACAAAAGGCGGCCGAGACGGCGAGGCAGCGTTTCCAGGAAGACGTCATCGCTCGCCACCGGATGCCGGCACTGCCGCTGGATTCCAATGCCGACCTGCTTTACCGAAACATCCTCGCCTCGGTCATCGGCAATGCCCAGCTGGCAGCCTTGGAAATCACCGAGAGCATCGACGTGATGCGGATTTCGGATCTGCTGGAGAGCATCAGCCTGTCGGTGACCCGGACCGCAGGCCTGCTCGAACACCTGATCGCCCACGCCGCCAAGAGCGATCTCGAGGACCATCCACGTCGGGACAGAGGATAGAGCGCGGCCCGATAGTCATGGCCTCCCCGGAGCGTTCGAGCGCGTTGGCGAGCCAAGGTCCTTACGCTGGCCCACCGGTCGCGATAGGGACTTAAGGACGGCCCTTGACAGGTTGATGTTGAGGCGAAAAGCACATTGCGCTTCGTTGACGATCGCCTCGGCGTTGCCGGCAACGACGCCGGCCCGGTCGAGCGAGGCCCGGAAATTATCTTTGTAAACCTCGGCATCGAAGATGCCCGGAAAGTCGTAGAAACCGAGCATCGCCGGCTCCAGCCCTGGCGAGGCCGTGAGCAGAGACTTCACGATCTGGCCGCCGCTGAGGTCACCGATATAGCGGACATAGGCATGGCCGATCAGGCGGACAGGATCCGTTTCATCGATGTTTTCGAGGTGATCGGCATAAGCCTGTCCTTCGGGGAGGAGGGGCCAGTCGTTTTCCGAGCGCGTCCCCGCCAGAGCTCTCAGATCGGTGATGATGGCCGCACTTCTGAAGAGTGGCGGCCAGACAAAAAGCTCATGAACCGGGTGATCCGCATGATGGGCCAGCGCTCGTTCCAATGCCTGATAGGCCGGAAGGAGGTTGCGCAGAAACAACGCATAGCCGGCAAGGCTCGCCCGCCGCTTCAGGATCTCCTGGACATAGCCCGAGCGCTCCGCCTCGAGATGCAGGGCTTGGGTTGCAACGCGCAGCCTTGCCGAAAGACCGCTGTTGCCGCCATCCATCAACAGGTTCCCTGACGTTCACTGATCATCATCGATCATGCATCCTTGACGCTTCATCATTCAAGTTTGATTGACACTCTCGCTCGCCTTGGCCACTTTCTCAAGATCCGGCAGTGTTGTCGCCAGCGACAATTCGGTCAGCAGCAACACGCGTCCCGCGCATGGAGGCAGGTTTGAACAGGAAGAGCGCCTTCCCCTTCTCGGCGATCGTCGGCCAGGACGAGATGAAGCAGGCGCTCCTGATCGCCGCGGTCGAGCCGTCGATCGGCGGCGTGCTGGTGTTCGGCGATCGCGGCACCGGCAAATCCACCGCCATTCGCGCCCTTGCCGCCATGCTGCCGCCGATGACAACCGTCGACGGCTGTGCTTATCATTGCGACCCCCATGATCCCGACGGTTATCGCTGCGAGGTCTGCCGGGCCAGGGCCGACCATGACGATGAGTTGCTCCAAACGGTGCCGATTCCGGTGGTCGATCTGCCGCTCGGCGCCACCGAGGACCGGGTGGTCGGCGCCCTGGATCTGGAGCGGGCGCTGACCCAGGGCGAAAAAGCGTTCGAGCCCGGCCTGCTGGCGCGTGCCCATCGCGGTTTCCTGTACATCGACGAAGTCAATCTCCTGGAAGACCATCTGGTCGACCTCCTCCTCGATGTCGCGGCCTCCGGCGAAAACGTGGTCGAGCGCGAGGGTCTCAGCATCCGCCATCCCGCACGCTTCGTCCTGGTGGGCAGCGGCAATCCCGAGGAAGGCGAACTTCGCCCGCAGCTCTTGGACCGTTTCGGCTTCAGCGTCGAGGTCACCACGCCTGATGAACTGCAAACCCGGATCGAGGTGATCAAGCGCCGGGACGCTTATGAGCGCGATCCGGCGGCCTTCGTCCGAACCTGGCGACAGGAGGAGGACCGCCTCCGCGACAAGATCCTGACGGCGAGCGCGGCGCTTCGCGATGTCGCCTTGCCCGAAGCCGTCATTGCCAGAGCCGCCGAGCTGTGCATGGCGCTGGGCACCGATGGTCTGCGCGGCGAACTCACCCTGATCCGAAGTGCCCGGGCGCTGGCCAGTCTCGATGGCGAGACCACCGTGACGGAAGATCACCTGAAACGCATCGCCCCCTCCGCCCTGCGCCACCGCCTTCGCCGCGACCCCCTGGATGAAGCCGGCTCCAGCGCAAGGGTCGACCGCGCCCTCCACGACCTCTTCCCGTCGCGAGCGGACCGGTGACTGGGCCTGCCGCGTCGATGCCGGGTAGCCTGGCTCCGGCGCTCGGCACAGGCGCTGCCAGCAAGACGACCAAAGCGAGTGGCAACACCACCGCCAAAGTCAACGAACCGGCCTTCGCCGTTTGGGCAGACGCAATGGCTGTCGTGGCATTGCTGGCGGTGGATCGCGAAGGCTTGGGCGGCGCGGTTCTGCGCGGCCTGCCAGGCCCTGCGCGCGATCGTTGGCTGGCTTTGTTGCGCCCATGTCTGCCTGCGTGCGCGGCTATTCGGCGGGTGCCGATCCATGTCAGCGAAGGCCGCTTGCTCGGCGGTCTCGATCTCGGGGCGACGCTGAAGGCGGGACGGCCGGTCAGCGAGCAGGGGTTGCTGGCAAGCATCGATGGCGGGGTTTTGCTGCTGACCATGGCCGAGCGTTTGCCAGCGACAACGGCAGCGATCATCGCTGCAGCCCTCGATCGGGGCGAGATTCGTCTCGAGCGGGATGGGTTCGGACGTAACGAAAAAAGCCGCTTCGCGGTCGTCGCCCTGGATAAATCGCTGGACGACGAGGACCGCCCGAGCGCAGCGCTGCGAGATCGTCTCGCGTTCGAGGTAAATCTTTCGGCTTTGTCGCACCGGGATCTCATCGACGCGGAGACGGATGCCGCCACCTTGATCGAGGCGCGTCGAAAACTTCCCGACGTCGAGATCGACGATGACCTGATCAGGGCCATGACCGGCACCGCCATGGCGCTCGGGATCGCCTCGCTTCGAGCCCCCCTGTTGGCGCTCCGGACGGCGGCTGCGGCCGCAGCGCTCGGCGGGCGACGGCTTGTCGATGCCGATGATGCCGCCCTTGCCGTCCGTCTGGTCCTCGCCCACCGGGCGACCCGACTGCCGGCGGAAAGGGAGGACGACAGGCCGCAGCCGGAAGATCCGTTTGATCCCGAAGAAGCGCCGTCCGCGGAAGAGGGCGACGACCAGGACCCGGGCGACCGGCCCCTCGAAGACCAGCTGCTGGAAGCCGCCATCGCAGCGCTGCCGCCCGGCCTGCTCGACGGTCTTCGGCTCGCCGCCGCCCAGGGTGGCCTTTCGACGTCCGCCGGCAAGACCGGCCTTGACAAAAAAAACGGGCCGCGTGGTCGTCCGGCCGGCGTGCGTGCCGGCAAGCCCGGCGGCGGCCTTCGCCTAAGCGTGATCGAGACCCTCCGTGCTGCTGCACCTTGGCAGCCCCTTCGCCGGCGACGTCGGTCGCAGCGTTTATCGGCACGGATCGATGTCCGCCCGGACGATTTCCGCGTGATCCGCCGGAAGGAGAGGCGCCAGACGACGACGATCTTTGTCGTCGACGCGTCGGGTTCCAGCGCGTTCGAGCGTCTGGCCGAGGCCAAGGGGGCCATCGAGCTGCTGCTGGCGGCATGCTACACGAGGCGGGATCAGGTGGCCTTGCTCGCCTTCCGTGGAAAGACCGCCGAACTCCTGCTGCCGCCGACCCGCTCCCTGGTGCGCGCCAAGCGCAGCCTTGCGGGCCTGCCGGGGGGAGGCGGGACGCCGCTGGCAACCGCCATTCGGAGCGCATCGCTCCTGGCCGACGTCGTCAGGCGCCGGGGCGAAACGCCGCTCCTGGTTTTCCTGACCGACGGCCGTGCCAACATCACCCGCGACGGCACACCAGGGCGAAAGCAGGCGCTGGCCGACGCCCTGGCGATGGCAAAAACCGCCTCCGCCGCCGGCGGCGCTCTGGTCATCGACATCTCGAACCGCCCCGGCCCCGAAGCTGCTGCCCTCGCAGCTGCACTCGATGCGCGCTATCTGCCGCTGCCAAGGGCCGATGCGAGAAAGCTCTCCGCCATGGTGACGTCGGCGATGCGCCCATGAGCACGGCATTGGACTGGGAGCGGGACGGCAGGGACTGGCCGCACCGGGACGCCAGCCGCTTCGTCGAGGCAGGCGGTCTCCGTTTTCATGTCCAGGTCATGGGCGAGGGACCGGCGGCCCTCCTTTTGCACGGCACCGGGGCTGCCTCCCATTCCTTCGCTGGCCTGATGCCGCGCCTCGCCAAGCGCTTTACCGTGATCGTGCCCGACCTGCCGGGTCATGGATTTACCGAAGCGCCCGCCTATGAGCGCCTGGCCCTGCCCGCCATGGCAGCGGCGCTCGGCGATCTTCTGTCGGCGCTGAACGCGAGCCCCGCATTGGCCATCGGCCATTCGGCCGGCGCTGCAATCCTCGCCCGGATGTGTCTGGACCACCTGATCACCCCACGGCTTCTGGTGAGCCTGAACGGTGCGATCTTGCCGTTGCATGGCGTTCCGGGCAAGCTCTTCGCGCCGCTTGCCCAGGTCTTCGTCAGGAGCGGTTTCATGTCGAAGCTGTTCGCCTGGCGCGCGCGCCATACCGATCTGGTGGCGAAGCTGATGCGTGATACCGGCTCGGAACTCGACCCGGATCAGCTGGACCAGTACGCCACACTCGCGCAAAACGCCGCCCATATCGAAGCGGCGATCGGGATGATGGCCAATTGGAACCTGAAGTCGCTGGAGCCTGACCTGGCGCGGCTGGAACCGGAGGTTCTGCTGCTCACCGGCGCCAACGACCGCATGATCTCGCCAAGCCACAGCTTGCGCCTGCGGCGGATCTTGCCGGCGGCTCGCTTGGAACTCCTCCCTGGTCTCGGCCACCTCGCTCACGAAGAGGATCCGGGGCGGATCGCCGATCTTATCCTCGAGACCCATGACGCGCTCGAAGCAGCCGCACCGCTCGAAGCGGCCGCAGCGGGGCGACGCCGGAAGGTTTGATCCGGCGCTCTGTCAAGCGGTCCCCTTGGTCACCATCCTTCGGACCTTTCGCACCCCCAAAGCGACCGCGATCACCACGATCGGGATGCTGATGGCCGTGATCAGGTCGGCATTGATAGGGGCACCTCCCGATTTCAGGCCCTTCAGCAAATAGCTTACCAGCCCGACGATGTAATAGGTGATCGCGGCGATCGACAGGCCCTCGACCGTCTCCTGGAGGCGCACCTGAAGCTGCGCCCGGCGGTTCATCGATTCCAGAATGCCTTGGTTCTGCCGCTCATTGGCGATGTTGACCCGGGTCGAGAGCAGCTGGGTCGCACGCACCATGTGGCGGGAGAGGTTTTCCTGACGCGCCCTTGCCGCAGCACAGGTGTTCATCGCCGGCGCCAGGCGGCGCTCGATGAATTCCTGGAACGTCTGCAGTCCCTGGATGCGCTCCTCGCGCAGATCGGTAATCCGGCGCTGCACCAGATCGTAATAGGCGGCCGCAGCACTGAAGCGGAACTGGTTTTCCGCATCATTGCTCTCGATCTCGGCCTGCAGCTGGGTCAGGCGGTCCAGCAGCTTCGGTTCGTCCTCGTCCTTGATCCCCACCAGCGCGTTGGTGATCGCCGCCAGCTCCCGCTCGCCCTGATCAAGCCTGGGCGTCAGTTTTTTCGCGATCGGGAGCGTCAGCATCGCCATGATGCGGTAGGTGTCGATCTCCAGCAGCCGCTGCACCAGCCGCCCCGCCTGCCTGGGCGTGGTCGCGCGGTCCTCGATCAGAAAACGGCTGAACCCGTCCGCATGGATCTGAAAATCGGTGAATCCTGCAGCCGCCCCGCCTGCCAGAATGGCGCCGACCAGCGGGTTGCCGGCAAAATGCGCTTTCGACAAAGCCTCATGTTCCAGCACGGCACTGCCCGCCGGGCGGACAACCACCTCTGCCGCTACCATCAGCTGGCCCGGTATCGCCGAGATCCAGTCTTCGGACGCCGCGGTGATCGCCGGCAGCTCGAACAGCGCATCGCCGTTCTCTGCGGTGATGATCTTGTAGCGGCTGAACTCGGTATGACGCTCCCATTTCAGCCGGAACGTTCCGAAATCGGCGCTGTAATGATTGACGTCGGGTGCTGGCGGCACCGCTCCGTGCTGCTTGGCGAAATCCACCAGCCGCTGCCATTCCTCCGGCCGGTTCGACGGGTCCGAGAACAGGGCGAGATAGGTGAGTTTCGTTGGCGCTCGCAGCGCCTCGGGCGGGCGGGCATGGACCTCGTTGGCGAGCGTGTAGCGTTCCGGGTGGTTGGGCGGCAATATCATGCTGGATGTTCGTTCCTGTGGTCGACTGACCTCTGGTTGACGGAGGTTACCTATCAAATGTAACGTTAACTAGACAGTTGGTGTGTCTTCCGAGCATCGTCTTGTACGATGGCACGGGACGAACCGATGCCGCCGGCCTTCTTTTTGGGGATGATCGCCTTCATGTTGTCAAGTGCCGGATGCGCCGCCCCCGTACCGCCATCGACGTCGGCGGACTTCGCCGCCTGTCGTGCCATGCTGTGCCAGGGCTCGAAAAGCTTCCATCTCGCCTCCAAGCTGCTGCCGCGCCGGGTACGCGAGCCTGCGTCCGCCCTCTATGCCTTCTGCCGCCTCGCCGACGATGCCGTGGACCTGCCGGATCGTCAGGCCGACGCGCTCGAGCATCTTCGCAAGGAGCTCGACCGCGTCTATGCCGCCGATCCGGCGGATGATCCGGTCGAACGCGCCCTCGCCATCGTCGTCCAGCGCTTCGCCATCCCGCGCGGCCTGCTGGACGCCCTCCTTGAAGGTCTCGCCTGGGACGCCGAGGGACGGCGTTTCGAGGACCTCGTCGACCTTCGAGCCTATGCCGCCCGCGTCGCCAGCACGGTCGGCGTCATCACCACCTTGCTGATGGGGGTACGCTCGCCCGAAGCCCTGGCGCGCGCCGCCGATCTCGGCGTCGCCATGCAGCTCACCAACATCGCCCGTGACGTCGGCGAAGATGCCCGGGCCGGGCGGCTTTACTTGCCTGTGGCCTGGATGCGCGAAGCGGGTCTCGATCCCGACGCCTGGCTTGCCACGCCGGTTTTCGATGATCGCTTGGCCGGCGTGCTTAGGCGTCTGCTCGAGGAGGCGGATGGCTTGTACCAGCGCTCGATCGGCGGGATTGCTCTTCTGCCTTTCGATTGCCGCCCCGGCATCCACGCCGCCCGGCTGATCTATGCCGAAATCGGCCGTGAGGTCGAACGTCAGGGGCTCGATTCGATCGCCCGGCGCGCCGTGGTTCCGGCGAGGCGAAAGGTGCGCCTTCTGGGCTCTGCTCTGCAAGCGGCCGTGCTGCGCGATCATGCCCAAAGCGCACCGGCGCTGGCGGAAACCCGCTTTCTGGTGGAGGCGGTCGAGCAGCAGCCCCTTGCCGAGACCGGGGGTTCGGTCCCATCTAAGATCCCATGGTGGGACGTCGATGAGCGCATCGGCTGGACCATCGAGCTGTTCTCCCGGCTGGAGCAGGAGGAACAGCTGCAGCGAGCCGCAGGCCGCCGCTGATCGGCCGGCAGGGCAGACGGCTCGCCTTCTCGGAAGGAGATGACGAGGATGTGGGGTGAACTTCTCCTTTTTCTGGCTGTCATCGGCATCGCCGTTCAACAGCTCTACTCGGTCTCCAAGGCGCAAAAAGAAACCGCCGCCAAAGAGGCTGCATCATCGCGCGAGAAAGGTGACGGGTCCGAGCGCTGAGGCTTTGCCTCAGCCACGGAACGTGCTCGGGGAATTTGATGTAACGGAGATGTTCTCGGACGTTGCAACTACCCTCGGTTTCATCGCGCGGCATGACCGGGTTTCTTCGTTGCGCAAGTGCAACATACGGTGCAAGAAAAGCACGGAACACACTGAAAACACTTCCTTTGATCGCCTCATCGATTCTACCAACGAACAGCATGTTGCAGTCCATATTATGAAAATCTCGGCATCTGAGAGAAGACGATCACTGTCATGAAAAAGGCGCCTGAAAAATCCGCAACGCCCCCTTCTCTTTCCCCGGCAGAGGGAATGGTTCTGGGCGAAGGATGGAGAGTAAAAGAGCGGAAGGTCAAACATCCGGCCGCATCGGCTCCACCGGTTGCTGGCCTGTTTCGTCCTCTATCGGCGAACATTGATGCACGACCAGCAAGCCTGCCGGTGCAGGAGGACGCGCTTCAACGTCGACGGTGGTGTCACCCGCTCAGCGTTCTCGTCGGCTCAGGTGCTGTCGCCGTTGCGTTGATCATGTCGTTGCATGCGCTGCCGCCCTTGTTCGATTCATCCGGCGTCTCGAAACAAGCCAGCGCCGAAAGCCCTGCATCTTCCACGCCGGCATTGCGCCAGGGAACCGCAGCGCTGCACGACGCGCCCGGTGATCATTACCAGCTTCACTTGGGCGTCTATCAATCAGACCTTGGTGCCCGTCTGATGTGGACTGGTCTGGAAGCCAATCCCGCTACGCTGCTGGACGGGCTCGATCCATCGTTCAAACCTCATCAAAGCGAACAGGGCACAGTCTACCATGTGCTCGCAGGTGCGTTTGCCAGCCACGATGACGCCGACAACCATTGCGCCTGGCTGAAAGAGCAGAAGATCGCCTGTTCCATCGTCGGTGGCTGATGAGACCGGCTCGGTCCATGAGCGCGGTGCTTCGATTCGATCACGAGCACCATTGAGCAGCGTGTCGCCGAATGCCGGTCTCATTTTTCCTGCGAGACACGCGGAACCAAGACATCGAGATCCTGCATGAACCGCCAGCCGAGATCGGGATAGAGACCGTCCGCCAGCCGGACGGCGTCCTTGAGCAGCAGCGGTTGGACATCGATTCGATTGAGCTCCGGCGCAGCGTCCGAAAGCTGGCGGCGTAACGCTTCGTTGCGTCGGCTGTTTTCAGCGTGCCCGAACCGAAGATAGAAAGCGAAATCCTCGGGAAGCCTCCGCCAAAGATCGCGGTCGGTGATGCCGGCTGCCAGCATGGACGTGACCAGATGGCGTCCTGCCAATTGGGCGAGGCCGAAGAGATCGGTCGCGGGACTTAGCAGGGTCGCCGCGACGCCGGCTGATATCTGGGCTAGAGCCGGCCCATTCCCAACAGAAAGTAACCCTGGGTCGTCAACCGGGCCTCCTATCCGCGACCACCTCCGCCCGACTCTCTCGAGCCGGTCCCATCGTCCGCATGCGCAGCTTTTGGCTGTGTCAACTTGATCCTTCTTTTGAGACTTTCTTGACATTTTGCATCAGATAGCCTGACCACCGCACGACCTTCAGCCCCGCCTCGGCATGCGGAAAGGCAGCAGCATCTGCACCCAGCGCCGGCGGAAACGATCGAGCGACAGGCTTTCATGCATCGCAGTTGCCGGCTTGCCCATAAGATGGGTTGCAATGACCGAACGGCTGTAGAACGGCGTGTCCTCAAGCGTCTTGAGGATCTGCGGGCCGCACCGGGGGTGCGCCTCGCGCCCGGTTTGCATGTTGTGACCGGCCTCAGCGTCGCAGCCGTACTGGCTGCTGCGCGGAACCTGCCAGCGATTGGCGGGCAGCGGGTGACGGGGCGGCGGTTCGATGTCCAGGGCTCGGCCCTGTCGATCGACGTTCAGCCCGATCGAAAGCCGGCTGGCATCACGCCTCTTGACGTCGTAGAGGATGACGGTGTTGTCGCCGAGGCGCGCGCGCGACCAGTCCCAGCAGGAAAAATCGTCTTCGAGCGGGCGGGTTCCCTGGTTGCGGTCGAGATAGCCGTCCCCGCTCCAGCGGCGCGACGGCGCTTCCATCGCCACCTCCAGCCGGCATTGGGGCGCTATCGGGGACCAGCGGTGGCGGCCTTCGGCATCCAGATCGCAGGTGCGGGTGGTGAGCGCTGCGGGCCGGACCCGGACTTCACCCTTCAGCGCCCGAAGCCAGGGCACGGTGGTTTCGTCGATGCGGATCACCAATTCGTCACCCTCCAGCCTGAGGCTGCTCGGCCCGATATGCAGGCTCGTGCTGTCGCGGGCAAGACCGGTCCGCCCTCGTTCGGTCATGCACCAGCGTTTGCCGCCCCTGCCGTAGAGGGCGACGTTCAGGGCAATGAAGTTTTCGGGATCGCCGCCGCCGCGGCGGCGTGCCCGGGCGTAATAGGGCGAAAAAACGCTGCCGATGAAGGCGATGATGCTGAGCCCATGGGCGCCGTCGTCGCTCATCCCGTCCACGTACCACCAGACATAACCGTCTTCGGCGACCGGCGTGATGAAGTTCAGGCGATCGGCCAGCTCGGCCTCGGCCGGTCTTAGGTCGTCTGCCTTTTGATCCGCCCGAATAGCCATGATGGAGCCTGTCTTCTTTCGATCGGGCATTGTCAGGTTTGATTGACTTTTGTTTGTCTATATTGCATGACATTTATATATGACAACATAAGTTGACAGTTTTTCAAAGGGGGATCCGGCATGGATGTGAAGGCACGGATCGAGCGGACCTTGGAACAGGCGGTCGAACGAGGCACCGGCACGGCCAACCCGCCGAGACTCACCGCTGCCATCCGCTATGCGCTCTTTCCCCCAGGTGCCCGCCTGCGTCCGCGCCTCTGCCTCGGCGTGGCCGGTGCCTGCGGCGATGACCGGCCGGCCATGACCGACGCCGGCGCTGCAGCCATCGAGATGCTGCACTGCGCTTCCCTCATCCATGACGACTTGCCCTGTTTCGACGACGCCGCCACCCGGCGCGGCAAGCCTTCCCTCCACCGCGCCTTCGACGAGCCCCTGGCCCTCCTCGCCGGCGATGCCCTCATCGTCCTCGCGTTCCAAACCCTGGCCGCCGCCGCTTGCGGTGCGTCGGACCGGCTGCCTCTGGTCCTGAGCGTGGTCAGCAACGCGGTCGGCATGCCCAACGGGATCGTCGCGGGCCAGGCCTGGGAAGGGGAGCCGGACGCCAAGCTCGCCGAGTATCACCGGGCGAAAAGCGGGGCGCTGTTCGCCGGCTCCACCATGGCGGGGGCAGCGGCGGCGGGCCATGATCCCTCATCCTGGGCGACGCTCGGCCTGCGTATCGGCGAGGCTTACCAGGTGGTCGACGACATCCGCGATGTCACCGGCGATGCCAAGGCCCTCGGCAAGCCGATCGGCCAGGATGCCGCCTTGGGCCGGCCCAATGCCGTCGACGAACTCGGCATGGAAGGCGCTGTCGCACGCTTCAATGGCCTGGTGGCCGAGGCGGTCGGCTCGATGCCCGCCGTTCGCGGCCGGGACATGCTGCGCGCCCTGATCCTCGCCGAAACCGATCGCTTCCTCCCGAAGGACCAGGCCATCGGCGCTGCCTGATGGTGCGACTCGCACCCGGGTTAGATGAGGGTGGGCGTTCCATGGGAAACGACGGGCCGTCTCCTGGTATCGTTGATCGCCTCTACGCCTGGCGGGACCGGCTGCTGGCCAGCCGTCGCTTTCAGCGTTTTGCCGCAAGGTTTCCGCTGACCCGGCCGATCGCCCGGCGCAGGGCGAAACAGCTGTTCAATCTCTGCACCGGTTTTGTCTATACCCAGATCCTACTCGCCTGCGTCAGACTCGACCTGTTCGAGATCCTGAAAGACGGTCCGCTCGGGGTCGACGATCTGGCAAAGCGCCTCTCTTTGAACACCGAGGCCGCCGAGCGGCTGCTGTTGGCCGCCAGTTCCCTTAGTCTCGTCGCCCGCCGCGGCCGCCGCCGCTTCGGCCTGGGCGAGCTGGGTGCGGCCTATCTCGGCAATCCCGGCCTCGGCGCGATGATCGAGCACCACGCTTTGCTCTATGCCGATCTCCGCGACCCCGTCGCTCTGCTGCGCGCCGAGGGACCCTCCACCGGGCTCAGCCGTTACTGGGCCTATGCCGGCAATGACCGAGCCGGCGATCTCGAAGGCGAACGGGTCGCCGGTTACAGCCACCTGATGGCCGCGACCCAGCCGATGATCGCCGCCGAAGTGCTGGACGCCTATCCCGTGCACCAACACCGAACTCTTATGGATGTCGGCGGCGGCGAGGGCGCTTTCCTGCTGGCGGCGGCGCAACGGGCACCGGACCTGAAGCTGATCCTCTTCGACCTTCCGGCCGTCGCCGACCGGGCGAAGCGGTGCTTCGAGGCCGAAGGCTGCGGCGACCGGGCCAGCGCGATAGGCGGCGACTTTCAAACGGATCCCCTGCCCCTGGGGGCCGATCTGATCTCGCTGGTGCGGATCATCCATGATCATGACGATGATGCGGCGCTGACCATATTGAAAGCGGTGCGTGCGGCGTTGCCGCCCGGCGGAACCTTGCTCCTGGCCGAGCCGATGGCAGGCACGCCCGGCGCCGAAGCGATGGCGGATGCCTATTTCGGCTTCTACCTCTTGGCCATGGGCCATGGGCGCGCGCGCCGGCAGGAGGAGCTGTTTGCCTTGCTGCGCCAGGCCGGTTTCACCGACATGAAGGCGAGGTCCACCTCGACCCCTATGCTCACCGGCTTGCTGAAGGCGACTGTCAACGTGCATTGACAGATTTATATGTAACATATTATTGACAATTATTAATGTAAAGTTATGCTGACAGAAGAAAGGCGGAAAACGCAAACGGATCACAATTTCGGGGGTTCATTCAGGGATGAAAGCTGTTGCTGTCGTGATCGAGGAGCCGGAGCGCTTAACGCTCACTGAGCTGCCTCTTTCGCCCGCGGGCGACGGCGATGTCATCGTGGACGTTCAATGGAGCGGGATCAGCACCGGCACGGAGCGGCTGCTCTGGTCCGGCCACATGCCGCCCTTCCCCGGCATGGGGTATCCTCTGGTTCCAGGTTATGAATCGGTCGGCCGCGTCGCTGCCGTGAATGGGCAAGCCGACCTTCGGCCCGGCGATCAGGTGTTCGTGCCCGGCGCCCGTTGCTTTGGCGAGGTGCGCGGGCTGTTCGGCGGGACCGCCTCAAAGCTGGTCGTGCCGGCGAAACGGGTCGCCAAGATCAACGAACATTTGGGCCAGCAGGCCGTCTTGCTGGCGCTGGCCGCCACCGCCCGCCATGCCATCGCTTCGGCTCAGGCCACCCCGCCGGATCTCATCGTCGGCCACGGCGTGCTTGGCCGTTTGCTCGCCCGCCTTGCCCTGCTGATGCACGGACCGAAGCCGGTCGTCTGGGAGGCCGACCCGGCCAGGGTTGACGGGGCGAATGGCTATGACGTCGTCCATCCCGACAATGACGACCGGCGCGACTATCGCGCCATTTACGACGTCAGTGGCGATGCCTCGTTGCTCGACAGCCTGATCGCACGGCTGGCGCCCGGCGGCGAGATCGTGCTCGCCGGCTTCTACTGCGACCCGCTCAGCTTCGCCTTTCCGCCCGCTTTCATGCGCCAGGTGCGCCTCCGGATCGCGGCCGAATGGCAGCCGGACGATCTCATCGCGGTCAATGCTTTGATCGACCAGGGTCATCTCTCGCTCGACGGCCTGATCACCCACCGCCAGGCGGCGGGCGCTGCACAAGAAGCCTATCGAACTGCGTTCGACGACGCCGCCTGCCTCAAAATGATGTTGGACTGGAGTGCCTGCTGATGAACGACACTCTCCTTGATGCCGTGAGCGCCAGCGAGGCGCTGGACCCTGACGCTGACGCGGCCCCGGTTAAGGATACGCAGGTAATCGCCATTTACGGCAAGGGGGGGATTGGCAAGAGTTTTACGTTGGCGAACCTGTCTTACATGATGGCGCAGCAAGGCAAGCGCGTGCTGCTGATCGGCTGCGATCCCAAGAGCGACACGACATCCTTGCTGTTCGCCGGCCGCTCCTGCCCGACCATCATCGAAACCTCCTCGAAAAAGAAACTCGCCGGCGAGAAGGTGAAGATCGGCGACGTCTGCTTCAAGCGGGACGGCGTCTACGCGATGGAGCTTGGCGGGCCGGAAGTCGGGCGCGGCTGCGGCGGGCGCGGCATCATCCATGGCTTCGAGCTTCTGGAAAAGCTCGGCTTTCATGACTGGGATTTCGACTACGTGCTCCTCGACTTTCTGGGCGACGTGGTCTGCGGCGGTTTCGGTCTGCCGATCGCCCGGGACATGTGCCAGAAGGTGATCGTGGTCGGCTCCAACGACCTGCAGAGCCTTTACGTCGCCAACAATGTATGCTCCGCGGTCGAGTATTTCAGGAAACTCGGCGGCAATGTCGGCGTCGCCGGTCTGGTGATCAACAAGGACGATGGTACCGGCGAGGCGCAGGCGTTTGCCAAGGCGGTCAACATTCCGGTCCTGCTTCACCAAGGCCGTGGTCACCGGCATGCGGGGCGGTGCGGACTTCATGAAGCGCGGCCGCGTCACCTTCCAGGCGCTGGGCCTGTTTGTGTCGGCCGAGGTCGAACGCCTGACCAATGGCGAACAGACGCCGGTGCTCATTGCGCCACCGCCAGGCGTTCCGGATTTCACGCTGGCCATCCTGGGTGCCGACCGTGTGGGCGGGCCCAGGCCTGCATCTGCCAAGCCTTGAATAGATCAAATGAAGAGGGAGCCTTTGAACATGGG
>CAWBCX010000036.1:0-34677 GCA_963787265.1 uncultured Alphaproteobacteria bacterium
CATGCTCTCATCGGCCGGAAGCCGTAAGAGTTCGGATCCGCAGTTGTTTCAGCGACAGGTTCGAGGGCCAGCAGATGTAAAGCTTGCTGTGCTCGATCGAGCATTGAAGGGATACCTAGAGCGCGCGATTTTCCATTTGCTTTCGGGATGAAGACCCGCCTCAGAGGTTGGGGGTGGTAGCCCCGTCGCCTGAGCGACATCACAGCTTTGGCTTTGGTCGCCGGCGTGCTCCAGGTTGCCCCGTCGACGCCGGGCGTTGTCTTACCTCGGTTTTCGGTAACTCGCTTTACGGCAAGCGCCTTGCCGCTAAACGAGTGGGTCAGGAGCCATTGCAAGGCTTTCACCTTGTTCCAGCGCCTTTCCCGAACAGCCTTCGCAATACGCGCCTGCAGCCTCTTGACCGTTCGGTGAGCCTTGACCCAGTCGATACCGTGCCAGATCACCTCGCTGCCGGAGGCCGCACCAGCCATGGTCATGGCCGTCATATGCCTGTCCTCCTGAAAAAGGTTCTGCAAGTTCTCTTGCGATCGGAGACCAGCCGGAAGTCTGCACCCTTTCGGGTAGGATGATGTCGAGCCGAGCCCTCAACCCCTATCCCCCTCATTACAAGGCGGCGTTCGCTTTCTCCGGCCTCCCATACCCGCACGCCCATCAGCTTTCCTCGCGGTCGTCCTGCCCAAAGGCGTGGGCGGGCGTACGGGCTTTCCATGTTCCTTGTAAGTGACAAATAAAAGGGTTAGGTGTCAGCTGTCCCCCGGTAAGTTGTTGTCCTCGCTTTGGTAGAAAACAAACCAAAGACCACTTACATACCTTTTGGTTCATGCCTATCAGCATCGTTGGCATGTTCGGATTAACGAGGTTTATCGCCAATTCACTTGTGTTCACCATACCTTTCAGCCTAGCTTCCTGCCGCATGATGCTTGCAGCTTCACCTTACCCTCACGGGCTCGGTTTCACCCTGTCGGGATCGGAGTTCATTGTTGGGGTGGCTCCAGACACAACCGTTACCAATCATGCCTGCACCCCTAGGCTACTGCCGGAGGAACGGCAGGTTTTGTTATCCATGTATGGACGCTTCCATAAGTACATACAAAACAATCACTTACACGGCTTCATGTCGCACGCCTTCAATTCCGTCCTGGAACAGCGGATCGACGCCTTCATGCGTCCGGGCAATCTCCAAGGCGGCTTCAACTGGCATATCAGCCAGAATAAGGCCCGCTTGGCGGTGATGGCAGGCACGGCACCCAAGCCGCCCAAAATCAAGGCCCCGACTAGGGTCCTTGGGGGACGTCACGATACCATCCACAAGGCGGAATGGGCCGACGCGCTGTCCGAGGCCTTGGACAACCTCACTGTCGCTATCGCGGAACAGTGCGATCATTTCGTGCACTACGAGGATACGCAACTGGCGGCGACAGAGATCGACGCTCTTTTCTCGACCCCTTGAAACGCCGATCCGTCTCGTGAACGCGGCGCTGGTCCTAGCGAAAGGCTGGCGTAGCGGGATCATGCAGCTCTTGGGCATCGGGGCCTGATGACATCCGAGCGCCAGCGGGTTAACCGTGTCCATGAGCAGCGTCCGATCACGTCGGGCAGGTTAACTGCCCGTTGACGGGCAATCCATTTCTGATCAGGGTCGTGATGGCATCCGCGGGCATGGGCCGAGCAAAATAGTAGCCTTGGATTTCATGGCAGGCTTCTTCTTTGAGGCTGACAAACTGTTCCAACGTTTCAACGCCTTCAGCCGTTGTCGACATGTTGAGGCGCCGACCCAAGGCGACGACGGCGCCGACGATTGCAGCGGCATCCGGATTTTCGGTCATATCTTTGACGAACGAACGATCGATCTTGATGCGGTTGAAGGGAAAACGCAGAAGATAGCTGAGAGAGGAATAGCCGGTGCCGAAATCGTCCATGGCGATCTGAACACCGAGAGCCTGAAGCTTGTACAGGACGTCGATGACGTTCTTGGTTTCCCGTATGAGAACATTTTCGGTAATTTCGACCTCGAGCAATGTCGGGTCCAGGCCGCTTTCCGCCAGGACAGCCGTCACCGTTTCAGCAATTCCAGCCTCCCGGAATTGGGCAGGCGAAAGATTGACCGCTACCCGGAGTGCCGGGAGCCCCTCCCGTTGCCAGGCGGCCGCTTGCATGCATGCACGACGCAGCACCCAATCGCCGATGGGAACGATCAGGCCGGTCTCTTCGGCGATGGGAATGAAATGATCCGGCATCATCAGGCCGTTTTTCGGATGACGCAGCCTTATGAGGGCTTCGACGCCGACGATCTTTTGATCATGAACGGCAATTTGCGGTTGATAGTGAAGTTCGAACCAGTCTTCTGCGAGTGCCGTGCGCAAATCGTGCTCGACCTGCCTTCGAGCACGAAGGGCATCATCCATACCGCCTTCAAAGAAATGGCAAAATCCTCGGCCTTCGACCTTGGCGCCATGAAGGGCAATATCCGCCTTGATGAGCAGTTGTTCGGCATCACCGGCATCATGGGGCCCGACGGCCACACCCATATTGGCATCGACGAAGAGGTCATGCCCGTTGATCTCGAACGGTTCTCTCAAGGCTTGGAGCAGACGATGGGAGAGCCGTTCTGCGCCTAAGGGCTGAGCCAGGCCGACTTGAACAATGGCAAACGCATCCCCGCCGAGACGGGCGACTGTATCGACTCCGCGAACTTGATTTTGCAGGCGCGTCGCAATCTCCTGGAGCAACATGTCGCCGATGGCATGGCCGAAGGTATCGTTGATTTCCTTGAAGCGATTGATATCAATGCAAATCACGGCAGCATCGATCCCCTCGCGTCTGGCACGTGCCAGAGCTTGATCAAGGCGATCGTGAAAAAGCGGCCGGTTTGGCAAGCCGGTAAGGGCATCATGATGCGCCAGATGATGGAGCCTCGCCTCGGTAAGTCGCCGTTCGGTGACGTCCTGGAATGTACCCTTAATGGTCCTGGGGCTTTGCGCACCAAGGTCGCTGGTCGCCGCATGAACCTCGATGACCCGCTCGCTGCCGCCTTCCAGGATCGCGCGAAATTCGGTGGCCAAGGTCGTCTGGCCTTTGATCAACCGGTCCAACTCGGTGCGAAACGAACATCGGTCTTCGGGGTGAATGCAATCCAGGATCTTATCGAGAGGGAGGAGAAGATCTTGATGCGGAAGCGCAAAAATTCTTCGGACCTCGATCGAACAGTCGAGCCCCTTGTCACCCGGCAGCCACTCCCAGCTGCCAAGGTGAGCGATGCTCTGCGCCTCCGCCAGACGCATTTCGCTGGCGCGCAATTGCTTTAACGTTGCACCTGCCCGGTAGACATATCGGATGCGATGTCGAAGCAGTGTCCAGTTGAGCGGCTTTGCGATAAAATCGGTAGCGCCGGCTTCGTAGGCCCGCGCGATTGACGCAATATCTTCCTGGCCGGTCACCATGACGATGGGCAATTGGTCGCCTTGGGGCATTCGCGGATCGCGACACATGCCGTGTAGCCGTTCATGCTCGGCATGATGACGTCGAGCAGCACGACGTCCGGCTGAAGGTCCTTGCAGGCTTGGAGAGCAGCGGAGCCGTCGTCGACGACATGCACGGTGAAACCTTCCGCCTCCAGGGCTTCGCTCATGAGAAAGCGTTGCATCTCGTCGTCGTCAGCGACCAGAATGACAGGCTTGTCTTCGGAGTCCAAGGCGGTGTCTACCATTTCTGTCTCGAGTGGCATGTTTCCAAGCAGACGATTAGGCTTGGCAGTCAGGCGGGTCGAGCTCCGGCACTGGCGACAGACCACGTCGGCTGCACCAGGAGACATTGACGAATTAGTATTAATAAATCGTTACGATCGCCTTTTTTCCGGCATCTTCGATGGTTAGATCACGCCTTTTCGAGGTTCGCCTCGTGCGGCAATTTCAGCCAGCAACGCCGCATGAGCGCGCATGCCTGATTTAAAACATTGGAGCTCGAATTTTTCGTTGGGTGCATGGACCCGGTCATCGTCGAGCCCAAACCCCATCAAGATCGAATCGATGCCCAAATGATGTTTGATTGCGCCAACCGCGGGGATGGAGCCGCCGATGCCGACCAGGATGGGTTCTTTTGCGAAGACGTCAGTCAGTGAGATTTGGGCCGCTTTCAGGAAAGGAGAATTTGTCGGGATGCGCAGGGCAGGTGAGGCGCCGAGTTCGTCCATCTCGACCCGGCAATCTTCCGGAAGCCTTCTATCGACAAAAGCCTTCAACCCAGCCCTCACTTTTTCGGGATCTTGTCCCGGAACCAGGCGGCAGCTGAGTTTCGCAGACGCCTTGGCGGGAATGACGGTCTTGGTGCCCTCGCCCGTATACCCACCCCAAACGCCGTTCAAATCGCATGTCGGTCTCGACCAGAGCCGCTCCAGCGTCGATCGGCCTGCTTCGCCGGTGGAGCGTTTGAAGCCGGCATGGCCGAGAAACGCCGCCTCGTCAAAATCCAGTTCTTTCCAACTGTTCTCGATGTCGCTCAAATCATCCAGATCATCATAAAAGCCTGGGATCTGGACACGTCCCTGGTCGTCATGCAGATCGCCCAGTATCCTGGTCAGGACATTCAAGGGATTGGCGACCGCACCTCCATAGAGGCCGGAATGAAGGTCCTGGCATGGCCCGTGCAGCGTTAGCTCGACATAGAGCATGCCGCGCAGCATGACGCCGATCGCCGGCGTTTCGATGTCCCACATCCCGGTGTCGGAAACGATACAGACATCGGACTTCAGCTCTTGTTGATGGGCTCGGAGAAAACCATCGAGCGAGGGGCTGCCCGATTCTTCCTCACCTTCCAAGAAGACCGTCACCGCGACCGGGAGGGTCCCGTGAACTGCCTGCCACGCGCGAAAAGCTTCGATAAAGGTCATGGTCTGGCCTTTGTCGTCGACGGCACCGCGCGCTACCACGCGTTGGCCGCGCTCGGCCTCGACGATGGTCGGCTCGAACGGTGGGGAGGTCCAGAGATCGAGGGGTTCCGCCGGTTGCACATCATAATGACCGTAATAGAGAAGACGGGGACCATCACCGCCTGGTCCAGGATGATGAGCAACGACGGCCGGCTGCCCCGGCGTCGAGCGCAGATCCGCATCGAAACCGATCGATCGGAGATCGTCGACCAGCCATTGGGCTGCTCGTCCCGGTTTCCGCCTGGAACGCCGGGTCCGTCCCGATGCTTGGAATGCTGAGCAAGGCCTTCAAGCGATCAACGGCTCGATCGAAGTTTCTTTCAAGCTCGTTCATGACCTGATCGGTGGGCAACGTCATCATTCGTCTCCGTTAACGGCGTTCCGGCAATCTGCACGGACATGTCGCCGGCATGAAGCGCCCGATCCGCCTGGTGGTCGATGATATCGAAAAGGGTCGTCGGGGAAAATTCCCTGCCGCGACATGATGGCCCGACCGGGGGCTAGAAGAACGCGTCGGCAACCCCTACATTAATTGAGGTAGACAGAAGGCGTTGGACAATGACCCATCGGTTCGCAAAATTCCATATAGGGCAGGTCGTCAAGCACCGGTATTTTCCATTCCGCGGCGTGATCTTCGACGTTGATCCCGAGTTCGCCAACACCGAGGAGTGGTACGAGGCCATTCCGGAAGATGTCCGGCCGAAAAAGGATCAGCCTTTCTATCATCTCCTCGCGGAAAATTCGGATGCGTATTATGTGGCTTACGTCTCCGAGCAGAATCTCGAGGTCGACCAGACCGGTGATCCGATCGAGCATCCGCAGGTCGTTGAGCTTTTCGGTGAGTTGAGAGACGGCGTCTATTCCAATAACGAAGTCATGAAGCCCCACTGACGGTTCGACCGCATCCTGCCGTTTCCGGACAGTGCGTCAGGGTCAGCCCAAAGGCCCGATGCAGGCCCGGTCAGTGCACTATCGACGGAAAAACGTGGCGATCGACGTTAACGCCCTGTCTTATTCAAGCTGTTCGATGACCCTATAACCATGTCGGGCGGCCGAGTGTTGCACACGCGGGATGCGCGCGCTCGTGCATGCGCGCCCGTCGCTCAATTCGTCGCAACCTGCATCTTGCCAAGTCGAGCGGATCGTTCAACACTGAGGTTGTGGGAGAAAAAGCTTTAGGGAGGCGATCGGCGGCCGGCGCGTTTGTTCCCGGCACGCCATTCGAGACGCGATGAAAACCGGCTTCAATCTGCTGTTATGGACCACCCATGTCACAACGGAGCATCTGCCGCTCCTGGAAACGCTGAAGGACGCCGGCTATGACGGCGTCGAGATCCCGCTCTTCGAAGGCGCGCCCGGCCATTACCAGACACTTGGCCAAGCGATCAAGGATGCGGGCCTCGGCTGCACCAGCGTCACCGTCTTGCCGGACGAAGCCCACAGCGCCATCAGCCCCGATCCGGCCAGCCGCAAAGGGGCGCTGGATCATCTGACCTGGGCGATCGAATGCTCGGAAGCGCTCGGCAGCGAGATCCTGTGCGGTCCATATCATCAACCGCTCGCGGTGTTCTCCGGCGAGGGGCCGACCGAGGACGAGCTTGCCTATGGCGTCGAGGTTCACCAGCAGGCAGCAGACCGTGCTGCCCAGTCCAATCTGGTCCTGGCCCTTGAGCCTCTTAACCGCTTCGAGTGCTATGTCCTCAACACCATGTCCGATACCCGTGACTATGTACGCCGGGTCAACCGGGCGAATTTCGGTGCCCTCTACGACACCTTCCACGCCAATATCGAGGAGCAGGACCCGATCGGCTGCATCGCGCTCACCGGAGATGTCATCAAGCATGTCCACATCTCGGAAAACGATCGCGGCACGCCCGGCAGGGGCCATCTCGATTTCGAAGCAACCTGCAAGATGCTGCGCACCACTGGCTACGACGGCTGGCTGACCATCGAGGCGTTCGGCAAATCTCTGCCCGGCCTCGCCGCCGCCACCAAAGTCTGGCGGGACTTTTTTCCGTCCGAGGACGAAGTCTACACGGTCGGCCTCGAAACCATGAAATCGGCCTGGGCAGCCGCGAGCTGACGGCAGCCACGGGCCGATCGTTGACGTGCCACGATCCTATTGGGGAGGTCTTTAGCGTGAAACGGACATCGATCGGTACCTGGGCCTTCAATATCGGGCCTTATGAGAAAACGCCGATTCCGTTCGATACGGTCGGTGCGAAGCTCGCCGGCTGGGGTTCGACGGGCTGGAACTCGGCGGCTTCAACGGCTATCCCAATCCCCACCTCCTGCCGACCAGCGAGGATCGGGACGCGCTTAAGGAAAAGATGGCCGATTGGGGGCTGGCCTTCTCCGGTCTTGCCGCCGATCTCTGGAGTCAGCATCTGGTCGATACCGACGATCAGACCGCCTATCTCGACGAGTTCACCAAAAACGCTGATTTCGCCCATGATCTTGGCATTCGCGGCATTCGCGTCGACACCGTCCAGGCGCCAACGATCCTCAACCAGGTGAACGAAACCACCGCCCTCGATCGGGTCGTCAGGACCTGGAGAACAGCGGCCAAGATCGCCGCCGACCGCGGCCTTTACGTCACCTGGGAGATCGAACCTGGCTTCTGCTTCAACAAGACCTCCCAGATTCTTAAAGTATTGGACGGCATCCCCGATGCCAATTTTGGGGTCATGTACGATACCTGCCATGGACAGATGATTGCGGTGATCGGGGCGCGCCATCAGGGCGAGAAGGAGATCCTGAAGGGCGGCCAGTTGGAGCTGATCGACAAACTCTCGGGGCGGATCAACCACATCCATCTGATCGACAGCGACAACACCTGTCACAAGGATGCCGACGGTGAGGATGAAACCAGCGCCCACCCGCCCTTCGGCGACGGCGTGGTCGACTTCGACGTCATCGTGCCGCGCCTCGCCAAGGAAGATGTCGGTCACGATTGGTGGACCATCGACCTTTGCTTCTACCAGGACGCCTGGAGCGTCACCGAAAGGTGCAAGGCGTCGCTCGACGCCCTGAACCGAAAATACGGCAACCCGTCGGGTTGAGGATCCACTATGGTTCTGAGGAGGATGAGATGCCATGCCCAAGCCTTTGAATATCGGCATGATCGGCTATGGCTTCATGGGCAAGGCCCATTCCAACGCCTATCGCCGGGTCGGCGATTTCTTCCCGGAACTGGAGCATCGACCCGGTTCTGAAAGCCGTTTGTGCAAGAACGAGGTCACGCTAAGGCCGCTGCGTTCGCGTCGAACTGGGGGTATGAGGCGTTGAGACCGACTGGCGCAAGCTGATCGCTCGGGATGATATCGACGCGATCGATATCTGCGTGCCGAACAACCTGCATCATGATATCGCGATCGCGGCGGCCGAGGCTGGAAAAGCGGTGCTTTGCGAGAAGCCGCTCGCCATGAACGTCGCTGAGGGTGAGGCGATGGTGGCGGCGGTCGAGGACGCCGGCGTGCCCAACATGGTCTGGTACAATTACCGCCGCGTGCCGGCCATTTCGCTCGCTAAGCAGATTGTCGACGAGGGACGTCTCGGCCGGCCGTTTCATTATCGGGCGAGTTTTTTGCAAGACTGGACCATCGCCGAAGATGTGCCCCAGGGCGGTCCCGCCCTTTGGCGCCTCGACGCGGGAGCCGCCGGCTCCGGGGTGACCGGCGACCTGGTCGCCCACTGCCTCGATACCGCGATGTGGCTGAACGGGCCGATCAGTCGCGGTGGTCGCGTCCACCGAGACATTCGTCAAGGAACGCGTGCACCAGGAAACAGGTCAGCCTGCGCCCGTGGCGATCGACGATGCCTGCATGCTGCTCGCGCGTTTTGCCAATGGCAGCATGGGCACGTTCGAAAGCACGCGCTATGCCCGCGGCCATAAAGCCTTGAAAACGTTCGAGATGAATGGCGCCGATGGCTCGGTTTCGTTCGACCTGCATGATGATCAATATCTGAATTTCTTCGAGTATCGCTCCAAGCAGACCGGCGAGAAGACCGAAGGTCATCTAAACGGCTGGCGGAGGATCCACGTCACCAACGCAGAGCATCCCGTATATGGACCATTGGTGGGTGCCGGGCCTCACCATCGGCTACGAGCATAGCTTCGTTCATGCGCTGGCCGATTTCCTGAACGGCCTTGAAACCGGCAAGCCCGCTGAGCCCACCTTCAGAACTGCCCTCGACACCCAGCTGGTGTGCGATGCGATCCTGCAATCAGCGCGGGAGAAACGATGGGTCGAGACCGGCCTGGACGTCAGGAAGTCCTTTTGAGCCGAAGCGGTTATTCCACGGGCAGCACGAAGAGATTGTCGCTTGGTACGTTGATCGCATAGCAGAACTGCGCGGGATGCTGGCTGACCTTAGCCTCGAGCTGGGTAACATAGGCGAAGAGCATGTCCTCGATGACCTCTTGGCACGAGGCTTCCTCGCGTCCGACCAATGGGCCGGTAATCTCGACGACGATGCGGCCGTCATCCTCGCATGTCGTAAAGACCGGAAGCACGGTGGCACCGGTTTGATGCGCGAGCTTGGGCGCACCGACCGCCAATTGTATCCGGCCATCGAGGAATTCTGCGACCATGAGCCGCCGCCCCAGAGCACAGGCCATGATCGAGACAATGCCATTGGCGGCGAGCCGGTCCGCCAGATCGGTCAGACGATTGCCTTTATCACCACCGATCACGATACGCCTGCGCAGATAACGACATTCAATGCTGGTCAAGATCGGGTTGAGAACCGCCTGCCCGAACCGACTGCTCGAAAAACCATGACTGGGCCGGCTTAAGTGATCGATGGCAAAACCGTGTTGAGACAGAACCGACTTGGTGAAGAGATCGTTAAAGGCGAAATTGCTGGCCCAGAGTATGACCCCTTTTCCTGCAGCGAGCGCGTCTCGAACATGGCGCTCCCCGATCAGATCTCCCGAGGGATCGCCGGCACCCGGCCGATAACAGCGCAGGAGATGAAGCCAGCTCAGATATTTGAACGTCATACGAGCCCGATAATGCATCATGCAGCCTTCGTCCGAGCATTCCTTGCCGATGATCGTCCTGATGACCGACCTCTCGGAGGCGCTCAGATCACGCCGCAGTGCGACCCGTAGCCAGGCCATTTTGCCGGCAAACCAGGGCCACGATCTTTTCGGCAGCAGCCATGCAGCGATACCGAAGATGAAGAGAAGCACCAGTTGCATCAGATCGCCCGCGACGATCGTCTTGTCAGCATGAGGGTCGATCTGATTGACAAGCCGCTCGTGACTGGGACGCAGTGAAGACGAGCCGATCGATAAGGCAGCCTCTTTGCCCTTCACCATCTCAACAATCCATTACGTTCGATGACATGAAAGCGCGTTCAGGTTGATAAATTTTACAAGACCAAGCATCAAAAAACTCGTGACAAGAGCGATGACCTATCTTGTCTGCGATGATCACGATCATATCAACATAATTCTGCTGTACTAATGATTAAAGATTGATTGGTGAGTTTGGAAAGTCGGCACACAACCAAGGAGATAGTGCACCGTCAGTCGAACTTTCCGAATATGCCGATGCACCGGCAGTCGACATATGGATCGGGTTCACCTGATCTAGGCTCATGAGCTTGTCGTCTGGCACCTCATGAGACGCTCCGCTCGTCATGCGCCGCTTCGGCCGGATAAGATGTTCACGCATGATCGGTATGAAAAAGGCCAACGTGCTTAAGGTATAAAGTCCGAGCCGGTCGAAAAGTTCCCCTCGTTCTTTGGTCCTATTGAATGACCGCATAGATTGCCGCCGAACAGCCTGGCATCCCTGGGATCTGCCCGCAGATGTTGCGCTTGGCCTTTGAACGTGGAAAACTCGTCTGCGATTGGAAAACAAGCGGCGCACCACCGCAAGGTGCACCGGATCTTGGGGAGGCTGGACCATGAGGGACCATCACGCGACCCGTGCGACCATCCAGGCAGCGCGAACTCACCGTCGTACCTTGTTGAAATCTGCTCTCTATGGCTCGGCCGCAGCCGCAATTGGTCTACGTGCACCTGCCGTGCTCGGCCAGGCGAAACCGTTCGCCGGCGTTACCATCAACGGGGCGAGCTTCCAGCACGTCTTCCACACCTATCTGAAAGAATACATTCCGGAGTTCGAGGAACAAACCGGCATGACGGTCAATTTCGAGCTCCAGGCCTTTCCGATCTACAACCAGCGCATGGACCTGGAGCTGTCCACCGCAGGCTCGGCTTATGATTTCTGCAACGTCACCTTCATCTATACCGGGCGCTGGATCGGCGCCGGCTGGGTCGAGCCGCTCGACACGTTCATCAGCGATGCCAACCTGACACCCGACGATTGGGACGCGGATGATTTCGTCGGCGGCGCCCAAAGCGCGCTGCAGGATGCCGACGGCCAGACCTACGGCTTCGCCTGGGAAGCCGGCGCCATGATCATGGGCATCGGCCGTGCCGATTTGCTCGACAAGGCAGGCGTCGCGGTGCCGACCACCTTCGATGAGCTGGTCACGGTCTGCGAAGCGGTCCACAAGCAGGACGGCGTCAATGCCTTCGTCGCCGACAAGCTCCACCACTGGAACTGGATTCCGTACTTGATGGGCCATGGCGGCACCGTCTTCCGCGACCCGCCCGCCGATCTCATGCCGACCTTCGACACGCCGGAAGCCGCGACCGCCGCGGAATATTACGCCAACCTTCTCACCACCTACGGCCCATCCGGCCTGCTCTCCTACACCGACGATCAGGCCATGCGCGCCCAGCTCGCCGCCCGCGCCAATATCCGAACCCAGGCGATCGGCTGGATGACCCCGCTAGCCACCCAAGAAGACAGCAAGGTCAAGGACACCGTCCGCTATGCCCTGATGCCGGGCGGGCCCGCCGGCAACTTCCCCGGCTCCAACAGCCACGGTTTCGGCATCCCCAAGGGTGCGCAAAACAAGGAAGCCGCATGGGAATTCATCAAATGGGCGATGGGCAAGGACATGACCCGGCGCATCGCGCTCGAAAAAGGCTATTCCGCGGTCTGCCGCCGCTCGGTGATCGAGGACCCTGCCTACAAAGAGGCGCTCGACCCTGAACGGCCAGGACGTCGCCTCCCTCTACCTCCAGGTGCTCGAGCTCGGCGGCAAGTCCGGCTACATGAAATACCGCACCGTGCCGGTCTTCCCGCAAGCCGGCGACAAGATCAACAAGGCGATCGAACGCATAGCATCCGGCCAGCAAGACGGCACCGCCGCCATGACCCAAGCCCAGGAAGAAGCGATCGCCGACCTGAAAAAAGCCGGCGTCGACCTCTGAGGAGCCGCGGGCTCCCGCGTTTACTTGGCAGTGACCGTTGGGCCGAGCGCCGGAGTCTTTCATGAACACGCTGGCTGAGGTGCGGGGAGCCGGGCTCCGGCGACTGGCAGTGACCGCGGGCCGAGCGCTGGAGTTCCGCATGAGCACGCTGGCTGAGGTGCGGGGAGCCGTGGGCTCCGGCGGTGACTTGGCAGTGACCGCCGGGCGAGCGCCGGAGTTTTTCATGAACATGCTGGCTGAGGTGCGGGGAGCCGCGGGCTCCCGCGGTGACTTGGCAGTGACCGTTGGGCCGAGCGCCGGAGTCTTTCATGAACATGCTGGCTGAGGTGCGGGGAGCCGCGGTGCTCCGGCGGTGACTTGGCAGTGACCGCCGGGCCGAGCGCTGGAGTCCGCCATGAGCACGCTGGCTGAGGTGCAACAAGTCAACGGAGCCGGCACGCTGCCGGAATCCGCGCACTTTGTTTTGCGCCAGCGCTTCTACATGCGCCTACTCTGGCCGACGTTGGCCGTGCTCATGGTGGTCACCCTGCTGCCGACGCTCTATTTGCTCGTCACCAGCCTGACGCCGCTCGATCTGACCCGGCCCGAGACCGCCTGGAACTTTGCGAGCCCGCTCAACAACTACCAGCTGCTGCTGGAAGACGGTCGGCTGCACGATTCGTTCTGGACCCAGGCGAAGCTGTCGTTCTGGACGGTCGGTCTGCAGCTCCTGCTCGGCTTTCTGTTCGCGCTGCTGCTGAACAGCAGCTCCAGGCTGCTGCAGGCGCTGCGCACCGTCTTCCTGATCCCGATGGTGCTGCCGCCGATCGTCGTCGCGATCATCTGGAAGGTGCTCTACACGCCCGGACATCAGCCCGTTCTACTGGATGTTTTTCGAACTCGGCTGGGATGTCCCGGCGCTGATCACCCATGCCGACTGGGCGCTGACCGCGATCATCATCGCCGACACCTGGGAGTGGTTTCCCTTCACCATGCTGATGATCCTGGCGGCGCTGCAGATGATGCCCGAGGAATACATCGACGCCGCCAAGATCGACGGCGCCACCGTCTGGCAGACCACGCTCTACGTGACGCTTCCCTACCTGAAAGGCGTGCTCCTGGTGGCCGGCCTGTTCCGCCTGATCGACAGCATCAAGGCCTTTCCGCTGATCTTCATTCTGACCGACGGCGGACCGGGCACCGTCACCGAAGTCACCAACTTCTACAGCTACATCCAGGCCTTCAATTTTTCGTATCTCGGCTACTCCAGCGCCATCACCGTCGTGCTCGTCGCGCTCACGGTGCTGCTCAGCTGGGCGATCATTCGCATGGTGGGATGGGGGCAGAATGCCGAGTAAGTCCACGATCGAGCGCGCCCACTTCTGGCTGCACGTCCTGGTGCTCACCCTGGTGCTGATCATCCTGTTTCCGTTCCTCTGGCTCCTGATGATGTCGTTCAAGACCGACAGCGATATCTTTGCCTGGCCGCCGGTCGTTTTCTTCACCCCGACGCTGGATCACTACGCGGCGCTCTGGGAGGGCGAATTTTCCGAAATCTTTCACCAACAGCGCGATCGCCAGCATCGTCTCGACAACCCTCGCCATGCTCGCCGGCGTGCCCGGCGCCTACGCGCTGTCCCGCACCGCCATGCGCAGGGAAAAATCCCTCTCGCTCCTGATCCTCTCCTCGCGCATGGCGCCGCCGATCGCCTTCACCATCCCCTACTTCCTGGTCTACCGGCATCTCGCCCTGCTCGACACGCTGACCGGCCTGATCATCATCTACCTCACCTTCAACATCTCGCTGGTGGTCTGGCTGATGCGGAGCTTCTTCGATGCCACCCCGCGCTCGCTCGAAGAAGCCGCCTGGATCGACGGCGCCACCCTCTGGCAAGGCTTCACCCGCATCATCCTGCCGCTCTCCGGGCCAGGCCTCGCCGCCACCGCCATCCTCTGTTTCCTCTACAGCTGGAACGACTTCTTCTTCGCCCTGATCCTGACCCGCACCGAAGCCATGACCGCCCCGGTCGCGGTGGTCAACTTCATGAACTACGAAGGCTGGGAATGGGGCAAGATCGCCGCCGGCGGCACCATGGTCATGCTGCCGGTGCTGATCTTCTCGATCCTGGTCCGAAAATTCCTGATCCAAGGCATGACCGCCGGCGCCATCAAAGGCTAGGCCCGACGCGGCCGCCGGCGTTGACGTTAAGGGAGAGCAATATGCGGACGATTAAGGGGCCTGCTGTGTTTCTGGCGCAGTTCACTTGCGCCGGAACCGCCGTTCGACCGGCTGGAGACGCTGGCGGACTGGGCGGCGGCCAACGGTTATCTTGGCGTGCAGATGCCGACCTTCAATCCCGCGATCTTCGACCTTGCCAAGGCCGCCGACAGCCAGGATTACTGCGACGAGATCAAAGGTCAGGTTCGCGCGAACGCGGCCTGGTGATCACCGAGCTCTCGACCCACCGCCAGGGCCACTGCGTCGCCGTCCATCCCGCCTACGATCTGACCGTCGACGTGTTCGCACCCGAGGCCGTCCGGGACAACCCGAAAGCCCGCACCGCCTGGGCGCGCGAACAGCTTCTGCACGCCGCGAAAGCGTCGGCGAGGCTCGGCCTCGATCGCCATGCCAGCTTTCCGGGTTCGCTGCTCTGGCCTTATCTCTACTTGTATCCACCCAGACCCGACGGCCTCATCGAGGCGGGCTTCAAGGAACTGGCAACCCGCTGGCGCCCCATCCTCGATGCGTTCGACCAGGCCGGCGTCGATCTCTGCTTCGAGATCCATCCGGGCGAGGACCTGCATGACGGCCTGACCTTCGAGATGTTTCTCGACGCCGTCGACCAGCACCCGCGCTGCAACATGCTCTTTGATCCCTCCCACCTGTATCTTCAGATGATCGACTACATCGATTTTCTTGAGATCTACCAGGACCGGATCAAAGTCGCCCACATCAAGGACGCCGAGTTCAACAAGAACGGAAAAACCGGCTTTTGGGGTGGCTTTCAAAACTGGCCGACCCGCGCCGGTCGCTTCCGCTCGCTCGGCGACGGCGATATTGATTTTGGCGCGGTGTTCAGCAAGCTCGCCGAGATCGACTATGACGGCTGGGCGGTGGTCGAGTGGGAATGCTGCATCAAGGACCCCCATGACGGCGCCCGCGAAGGCGCCGCCTTCGTTCGCGATCACCTGATCAACGTCCAGCCCCGCGCCTTCGATGCCAACATGCAGGCAAAGGGCCTCGACACCCGACGCAACAGATCAATCCTCGGTCTCGACTAACCCATCGATTATCAATGGTGGCCCCTCCGGGACTCGAACCCGGACCTCCATCGGAGAACAGATTTTAAGTCTGCAGCGTCTACCAGTTCCGCCAAGGGGCCTTTTCCTTGTGAACGACAAGCGTTGTTTCAGCGTCTTCGAGGATCAGGTTCGAATACGTTATATTCGTCCGGATGGCAACGAGGCAGGTGCCATGCTTTGCCGTCGAAAAGACACGCCGGCAATTCGGCTCTTGACGCAAAACCATCCCCGTTCGACGATGACTTCTGGCATAGAAAACCATTCTTCATCGGGGAGCACAGGGCTCATGTCCGTCACCGTCGCTAAATTTCTGGATGTAGCCAACGGCCTTCAGGCTAACCAGTTCAGTGTTGGCGATCGCTACACGGTCAGCAGCATCAGCGACCTTGATGACACCTATAAGCGGCTGATGGACGAGCCGATTCCTGTGGTCATGGCGGTCGTCGGCGGCGATGGCCGGCCCAATCTGACGCCGATGTGGTTTGATTATGAAGGCGATAAAGTCTTGGTCAATGTTGCCGAGCACCGGAAGAAGACCGGCTGGATCAGAAAGACCCCGGAGATCACGCTTCTCCTGTTGAATCCCGCCAACATGTATCACTGGATGAGCTTGAAGGTGACGGTGCAGCGCGAGATCAGCGAGGATGATCCTGAACATGGCGCAAGGGTCACCCAGCAGCTCAATCGGATCTGGAAGAAATATACCGGCAATGAAGGCGATTACGGGCTGCGCGATCCCGCGCTGAACGAGCGCCGCGTGCTGTTCGAATGCCGGGTCGATCGTATCGCCACCTTCGGCCAGCCTTGAAGGAGCCAGACTTTGCAGGCGGTGCGGATCGCGATCGCAGGCGGCTCGATCGGCGGTCTGACCGCCGCCTGCCTGTTGCGCGATGCCGGCCATGACGTCACGGTGTTCGAACGTTCCCCGCGCGAACTGGAGCAGCGCGGCGCCGGGATCGGTTTTCTCGAAGCCTCATCGCGCTACCTGGTGCAGCGCGCCGGCATCGACATCGAGCGGATCAGCATCAAATCTGACCTGATCCGCTATCTCGGACGGGATGGCCGGGTCGTCCATGAGCAGGCGCATCGCTACCGCTTCAGCTCCTGGACCACCGTCTACCGCGCCCTGCTCGATGCCTTCGGCCGCGATCGCTATCGCCTGGGCCACGAGGTGATCGGCTGGTCGGAAATCGGCGGCTCGGTCAAGGTCGACATCGCCTCGAGCGCAGATTATCCAACTGTTGCCCGTGGTGCGACCGCAGATCTATTGATTTGCGCCGACGGCGTTGGCTCGAAGGCGCGCGAGATCTTGCAGCCGGAAGCGGCTGCCGCCTATGCGGGGTACGTCGCCTGGCGCGGCATGGTGCCCGAGCGCGCCATGAAACCGGCGCTTGCCGCTCGTCTCGGTGAAGCGATCACTTATTACGTCTTTGCCAACAGCCATTTCCTCGTCTACCCCATTCCCGGCCTCGATGGGTCGGTTGCCGAAGGGGACCGGCTGATCAACTTCGTCTGGTATCGAAACTATCTTGATGGCGACGAGCTGAACGAGTTGCTGACCGATCGAAGCGGCCAGCAACGGGACTTGTCGCTGCCGCCCGGCAGTGTCGCCGAGCATCATTGCCGCGAGGCCCGGGCAGCCGCGGCAGCTCGTCTGCCGCCGGACATGGCTGAAGTCGTCGACAAGACCGGATCGTTGTTTCTCCAGGTGGTCTACGACATCAAGGTCGAGCGCATGGCCTTCGGGCGGGTCTGTCTCTTGGGCGATGCGGCTTTTGCGGCAAGACCCCATGCCGCAGCCGGCACTGCCAAGGCCGCCGAAGATGCCTGGGTTCTGGCCGAGGCTCTCGAGGGGGCGACATCGATTGAGCAAGCGCTGGCGGTTTGGCAAGCGAAGCAAGTGAAGCTCGGTCGGGGCCTGGTCGAGCGCGTGCAGAAAGTCGGAAATAAATCGCAGGTCGACAATTGCTGGATTCCAGGCGATCCTGAGCTTCTGTTCGGGCTTTACCGGCCGGGGGAAACATGACGTCGACGATTGCGCGGAAAATGGCCGAAGCGGCAACCATGCTGGTTGAGGCCTTTGATCAGACCCAGCGCAAGATCGCCTGTCGGCCGTTTCCTGATGACGACGAGCGCCGTCTTTGGTTCTACACGCCGACCGATCATGGCGGTTTGCCTCTCAGCGTCATGACATCGACTCAGCACCGCCATGTCCATCGGCTCGTCGGCACCGGTCTCTCCAAAGCCGGTTACGTCACCATGGCTGCGATCATGGGGCTCGAGAACATCCTGGATCATCTCGAAGAATGGCAGGTCGATTTCGGGCGCGAGCGCGGACGCGATCCGCTGTTCTATTACCTCACCATTTTCGGTGAACCGGGCGGTGGGGCCGCCTGGGGATGGCGTTTCGGCGGTCACCATGTATCGCTGCACTACACCATCATCGACGGTGAGGTGGCAGCGATGACGCCCAATTTCTTCGGTGCCGATCCCGCCGACAGCCCGCTGCTCGGCCCTCACCTTCATCGGCCGCTGGCGGCGGTGGAGGATCTCGGCCGCGAGCTGTTCCGAAGTCTTGATCGGGAAAAACGTGCCAAGGCGCTGATCGCAAGCGTTGCGCCGGTGGACCTCGTCAGCGCCAACCGGCCGAGGCTGAGTGTCGGCGACCGGCCGCTGCCCATTCCCGATCTCTGGCGTCGGCGTTTCGAAGGGCAACTCGGTGAATTGGTACGCAGCATGCAGGTGCGCGCCGAGAAGGCCCTTGAACTCAAGGACGCTCATGTCGATGCTCTCAGCCTCACCGAAAAGCCCAAGGGGATCGGCACGGCCGACTTGAATGAGAGCGAGACTGAGATCCTGCGGGCGCTGATCGATTGTTATCTCAACCGCCTGCCCGATGCGCTCGCCGACCAGCAGGCCGCTCTGGTTGATCGGGAGTTCGACCAGCTGGCTTTTGCCTGGGCCGGCGGCGATGAGCGTCGTGAACCCCACTACTACCGAATTCAGGGCGAGCGCCTCTTTATCGAATATGACAACACCCAGCGCGGCGCCAATCACATCCACGCGGTCTGGCGAGACTTCGCCAACGACTTCGGCGGCGACGTTCTGGCGCGCCACTATGCCGAACATTCCCATGTGCCGCCGGCACACGGTTGACTTGCCTGAGCTTGCTGTGAACGATCGTGCTGAGCTCTCTGCTGGCTCGCTTGAGACGGCCGAACTTGAGGGGTTGATGGGCGAGGCGGCGGTGCGGCGCGATGCGCATTTCGGCAAGACCATCACCTATTCGCGCAAGGTGTTCGTGCCGCTCACCAATATGTGCAGGGATACCTGCGGCTATTGCGTGTTCGTCAAACATCCGAGCTCGCCCGAGGCGACGATCATGACGCCAGCGAGGTACGAAAGGTCGTGCTTGCGGGCGAAAAGCTCGGCTGCAAGGAGGTTCTTTTCTCCCTCGGCGAGAAACCAGAGCTTCGCTACGACGTGGCGAGGGATCGATTGGCAAAGCTCGGCTTTGCGCGGATGACCGATTATCTCGCCGAGATGTGCGCCTGGGTCATCAGCGAAACCCGCATGATCCCTCATGTGAACGCCGGATCGCTGGCCGAGGATGAGATCGCCATGCTGAAGCCGGTCTCCGGTTCCATGGGCATGATGCTGGAGAACATCTCGCGCCGGCTGACGGAGGAGGGCATGCCTCACTACGCCTGCCCGGACAAGGTGCCGGTGCAGCGCCTTCGGACGCTGGAGCGGGCAGGGCGTGCTCGCGTGCCGTTCACCACCGGCATTCTGATCGGCATCGGCGAAACCTTTGAAGAGCGCATCGACAGCCTTAAGGCGATCCGTGACGTTCATCTGAAATACGGCCATCTCCAGGAGGTCATTGTTCAGAATTTTCAAGCCAAAAAAGGCATCGCCATGGAGGATCATCCGGAACCGGCGCTCGACGACATGCTGCGTACGCTCGCAGTCGCTCGCTTGATCCTGCCAAGCGACGTCAGCCTTCAGGCACCGCCCAATCTCAGCGAACGACACGGCGCCTATATCGATGCCGGGATCAACGACTGGGGCGGGGTCTCGCCACTCACCATCGACTACATCAACCCGGATCATGCCTGGCCCGCCATCGATCGCCTGCGGGCGACCACGGAGGCGAAGGGTTACCGGCTGCAGGAACGGTTGACCGTTTATCCCGATTATCTGGTCGCCGGCAGCCGCTTTCTGGATTCTGCCGTTGCGGACAAGGTGAAACCGATGGTGCGCGGCGATGGCTTGGCGGAGGATCAATGGACCTGAGCGCAAACGGCTGGGTAAGCAAGCTCTATCCGGTTGATATCCCCGACCCCGGCCTCGGCGAGGCCTCGCCGGTGGTCGCCCGCATCCTGGAAAAACCGTTTCTCGGCGGCGAAGTGTCGATCGAGGACGCCATCATCTTGTTCGACACGTCCGGACCGGACCGGGACGCGCTGTTTCGCGCCGCCCATACGCTTCGGCGCCTGACCAGAGGCGATCGTGCGAGCTTCGTCGTCTGCCGCAACATCAACTTCACCAATATCTGCTATATGGGCTGCCAGTTTTGCGGCTTTGCCAAGCGCCGGGAAGAGCAGGGGGCGGAAGTGCTGGCTCTCGGTGAGATCGTGCGCCGGGCGCAAGAGGCTGTGGAGCGCGGCGGCACCGAAGTGTGCATCCAGGGCGGGCTGAACCCGGATTTGAGCTGGCGTCACTATGCCGACATCATCAGGGCGATCAAGGCCGCGCTGCCCGACCTCCATATTCATGCATTTTCACCCTTCGAGATCTGGTATGGCGCGAAGCTCGGCAAGGTGCCGTACCCGGACTATATTTGGTCCTTGAAGGACGCTGGCCTCGGGTCCATGCCGGGCACGGCCGCCGAAATCCTGGATGTCACCATCCGCAAGCAACTCACCCGGGACAAGCTCAGCACCGAGAATTGGGTGACGATCATCAAGGCCGCTCACCGCGTCGGCATGCCGACCACGGCGACCATCATGTACGGCCATATCGATCAGCCCAGCCATTGGGCGGCCCATCTCGGCCTGTTGCGCGCTATCCAGAAAGAAACCGGCGGCTTCACCGAGCTGGTGCCGCTCGGCTTCGTCCACCACGACAGCCCGCTCTATGCAAGGCGGGACGATGTGCGCCCTGGACCGACCGAGGATGAAAACCTGAAGATGCATGCGGTCGCCAGGCTGATGCTGCACGGCTGGATCGACAACATCCAGGTCTCCTGGGTCAAACTTGGCCATGAGATGGCCGTGCAAGATGCTGCAAATGCGGCGCCAACGATCTCGGCGGCACGTTGATGAACGAGAGCATCAGCCGGGCGTCCGGGGCGAAATACGGCCAGGAAGTCACGGCCAAGGAAATGGTCGACCTGATCCGCGCGGCGGGCCAGATGCCGTTCCAGCGCAACACGCTCTACGACGTGCTCGAAATGTTCGATGACCATGATCCTGTTGACATCGCTCCGCTGGTGGCGCGGGAGGGCAGGGCGCCTCTGGACTTTCTCAAGCCATCTTGAACCCATCGCTGCCGATCGCATCGGCCTTTCGGGATCACGATCGATCACCTATATGTCGTGGATGCAGAAATCAGAGGAGCGCTCATGCTGACGACCGAACTCTATATCGATGGCCAGTGGCAGCCCGCCATGGCTGGCGGCACCATCGACATCATCGATCCGGCGACGGAAGAACAGGTGACCAAGGCGGCGCAGGCCGATCGGGCCGATGTCGAGGCGGCGATCAAGGCCGCGCACACCGCTTTTCAGACCTGGCGCCACGTCTCCGGCTGGGAGCGCTCCAAGGTCTTGCGCAAGACCGCCCAGCTCTTGGCGGAGCGCGCGGAGCGCATTGCCCATCAGTTGACGCTGGAATGCGGCAAGCCGCTTGGCCAATCCAGGGCGGAACTGGCGTCTGCGGTCGAATTGATCGACTGGTATGCCGATGAGGCAAGGCGTATATTTGGTATGACCCTGCCAGGCCGGACCGGCAACAATCGCTTCATGACGGTTTACGAGCCGGTCGGGGTTGTCGGCGCCTTTACCGCCTGGAATTTTCCCGTCCTGCTGCAGGCGAGGAAAATTGCCCCGGCCCTTGCCAGCGGCTGCACCATCGTCGCACGCCCTGCCGAAGAGGGCACCGGTGCCGTGGTCGAGCTGGTGAAATGCTTTGTCGATGCCGGCGCACCCAAGGGCACGGTCAATCTGGTGACCGGCCTGCCCGAGGTTATTTCCGAGACCATCATGGACAGCGATCTTGTGCGCAAGGTTTCGTTCACCGGCTCGATTCCCGTAGGGCAGCATCTGATGCGCCGCGCCGCCGACACCGTGAAGCGCATGTCGATGGAACTTGGCGGCCATGCCCCGGTGATCATCCACGAGGATGTCGATCCGGTGAAGACCGCGATCGCCGCCGCTGCCGGCAAGTCCCGCAACAACGGTCAGGTCTGCGTCTCGCCGACCCGCTTCTTCGTGCACAAGAAGCATGAGAAGGTGTTTAACGAGACCTTCGTCGGCGCCCTTTCCAAGATGAAGATCGGCCATGGTCTCGAGCCCGACACCGACATCGGCCCGCTGATCAACAAGAAGCGCCTGGATTTCATCGAACAGATGGTCGAGGACACGCGAAGCGAAGGGGCCACAATTGCCTGCGGCGGCAAGCGTCCGGCGGACAAGAACAAGGGCTTTTTCTACGAGCCGACTGTCTTTACCGATGTTACCGACGACATGCGCGTGATGAACGACGAACCGTTCGGCCCGATCGCCCCGGTCACCACCTTTGAGGACTTCGACGAGGTGATCACCCGCGCCAACAGCCTGTCCTACGGCCTTGCTGGCTATGTCTTCACCCAGAGCCAGGAACTGGCGATGAAGACCATGGAGGGCCTGCGCACCGGCATCGTCGGGGTCAACAACTATGTCGCGGCAACCGCCGAGATGCCATTCGGCGGTGTCAACCATTCGGGCTTCGGCCGTGAAAACGGCCCGGATGGCCTGCTCGACTATATGGACGTCAAGTTCGCCAACATCATGATGGGCTGAAGCGTCTTAAGGAAAGACCGGCCGGCCCGCTATTCCATCCGGCCCCATCCAACAAGATCGGGATGGTCGGGAGGGGGAGCGGGCTGGTGCCGCAGAACAAAAAAGGGCCGGTCATGGCGTGACCGGCCCTTTTTCATTGGTCGAAAAAAACTACTCGGTAGCCGCCTCTTTGAGATAAGCGATCACATCGGCGCGGTCCTCTTCCTTGGGAAGACCTTTGAACGCCATCTTGTTCTTGGGAACATAGCCTTTGGGATCGGCGAGATAGTCGTCGATCGTGGTCTCGTCCCAGGTGATGCCGGCTTCCTGCATCGCCTTCGAATATTTAAAGCCTTCGACACTGCCGGCCGTCCGACCGATGATACCGATCAGGTGCGGTCCAAGCCGGTTCTTCTTCTGGTCCACCACATGGCAGGCTTTGCATTTCTTGAAAACCTTCTCGCCTGCAGCCGGATCGCCCTCGGCCATGGCCAGAGGCATTGCCACCGCTAACGCCGCAGTGAATCCCAGCAAACCTGCGGCTTTCTTGATGATTGTCATAAGATCATGGTCCTTCGTTGTCATCTGATCTTGCTTCGCCTTCACACCTTCTTTCGCTACCTCTCGACACTCGCGCATCATGACACCTGCATCGAGCTCACCATAGAAGCACACTAATCCGGCTTCTTGAACAGCGGATGAACACTCCGTAAAGGTTCCTTCCCGTCATCACGATTGCCTCACACCGATGACCATGAGATGGGAGCAAGGCGAGGCGAGGTCAAATTTTTTTCGATGACAGGTTTTCAAACCTTTGCGAGATCAGGCGCTGCCGATATCGGCCCTGGAACCGACCGCTCGGGCGATCATTGGATTTCCATGGTTCGTTTGAATTGGATCGCTTCGTTGCTCTTGATCTTGTAGTTAAGCGCCCACTCGCTATCGCACAGAAACACCGGCATCTCGTTGCGATCCAGCACGATATGGGTCTTGTTCTGCTCGATGAACTTATCGAGAGCCGCCTGGTCGTCGGCGCTCAGCCACCTCGCCGTCGTGTAGGCGACGCCGTCGAAGCCAAGATCGACCTTGTATTCCTGGGCAGCTCTCGACACCAGCACATCGAGCTGCAGCACCCCAACCACGCCGACGATCCAATTGCCGCCCACGGCCGGTTTGAACACCTGGATCAACCCCTCGTCGGCGAGGTCATCCAGAGCACTCCGCAGCTGCTTGATGCGGCTGGTATCGCCAAGGCGGACGCGGCGGAGGATTTCAGGGGCAAAGACCGGAAGGCCGGTAAAGCGCAGGTCTTCGCCCTCGGTGAACGTGTCGCCAACCCGGATCGTGCCGTGATTGGGAATGCCGATGACATCGCCCGGCATCGCATCCTCGACGATTTCCCGATCCTTGGCGAGGAACAGGATCGGGCTGTGGACCATGACGTCCTTCTCGGTCCTGACCTGACGAAGCTTCATGCCGCGGCGAAAACTGCCGGATGACAGCCGAAGAAAAGCGACCCGGTCCCGGTGGTTCTTGTCCATATTGGCCTGAACTTTGAAGACGAAGCCGGTGACCGCCTTCTCGTCCGGCTGAACGGCACGACCTTGGGCCGGGCTCGGGCGGGGCGGTGGTGCGTGTTCGGCGATGACGTCGAGGAGGGCGCGAACGCTGTAGTCCTTCAAGGCGCTGCCGAAAATCACCGGCGTCATATGACCTTCGAGATAGGCCTGGCGATCGAAAGCCGGGTAGGCACCGGCCGCCAACTCGAGATTCTCGCGTGCAGGCTCGAGAACGCTCGTGGGAACTCTGTCTTCGAGCTTGGCATCGCCAGGGCCATCGCATGGCACCACCATGTCGAAGCGCTCGCCATACCCCTCGCTGCTGGTGAAAAAATCATCGGTGCCGAGATGGTAGCAGCCGGCAAAACCGGTTCCCATGCCGATCGGCCAGACCATGGGCGCGATGTCGAGCGCGAGTTTTTCCTGGACTTCGTCCAGCAGCTCGAAGGGATCGCGACCTTCGCGATCCACCTTGTTGACGAAGGTGATGATCGGAATGTCGCGAAGGCGGCAGACTTCGAACAGCTTCAGTGTCTGGCTTTCGATGCCCTTGGCCGCATCGATCACCATGACCGCGCTGTCGACCGCGGTGAGCGTCCGGTAGGTGTCTTCGGAAAAATCTTCATGGCCAGGCGTGTCGAGGAGGTTGAACACCAGGCCTCGATGATGAAAGGTCATCACCGAGCTGGTGACCGAAATCCCCCGGTCCTGCTCGATCTTCATCCAGTCGGAGCGCGCGCGCCTGCGCTCGCCGCGTGCTTTGACATCACCGGCAAGGTGAATGGCGCCACCCTCGAGCAGCAGTCTTTCCGTCAGGGTGGTTTTGCCGGCATCGGGATGCGAAATGATCGCAAAAGTCCGCCGGTTCGCATGGACGCTCGAAATGGTCAGAACTCGATTCAAAGGTTGAGGAGACCTCTATTTAGGCACCCCCCAACCCGATGTCCATGACCGGACCGTATCGCGGTCGCTTGAGAGGCGCGATCTCGCTCCTGGAAGACAGGGCGTTGCCTGAACGATGGCTTTGATTTTTTCGGGCGGGGGATATCAAAAAGCACTGTAATCATGATAAACAACATTCAAAGATGGGGATTAATCCTCGCCTTTATCGTCAAGATCACCTTGTGGTGTGGCCTGTTCGCTTTTTGAGCTATTCGCCTCCCGGCAAGGTGGCCGTCGACCTTTCATTCGACATGCGCCTCGTCCTTGATCGAGTGCTGCCTGTCTTGGCGGGCTGGTCGGCTTCTTCGGTGGAAGATCTATCTTTGGTCAACCTGGGAACGCCGTTTCGGATCGCTGGTTTGTCGAACCTCGGGGGAGAGGAAAATGCTAATGAAGTCGGCCTTTCCGCAGGCTTTGCTTGCGGTCCTTTTTTACTTTGTCGCGGGACCGGTTGGCGATGCCGATGCGGCGGCAGGCGATCGCAGGTCGATCAGCCGAACCGACGTGAATGTCAGAACGGGACCGAGCCTTGATGAACGGATTCTGATGGTGATCAACCCCGGCGAGACGATCGTCGAGATCTCCACGGAGGGTGATTGGGTTTTTGCCGAGTTTCCCGACAAGAAAAGGAAAGGATGGCTTTACGGGCCCTTGCTGGACACCAACGTTGCGGCCAATGCCGAGGTTCCTTCGGCAGAACCGCTCGCCACCCGAACGGCAGCACCGGGACAAACGTCGACGTCAAACGTCGAGCTTGCCCCGGAGCGGGCGGGTCAAGAGACGCCGGCTATTGCCTATGACGGCACCTGGTCGGATGGCGATCCGGTCAATGGCAGGAAGGTCTTCTACAAATGCGGCGCCTGCCACACCGTCGCGCCCGGCGTCAACGCGATCGGTCCGAGCCTTGCAGGCGTTGTCGGGAGCCGGCCGGCAGGCGCTTCGGGCTTCGGCTATTCCAGTGGCATGAGGAAGTTTGCGGCCGACGGTGCCGTTTGGGACGAGGCAACGCTGGACGAGTTTATTCGCAGGCCGGCACGGCTGGTTCGCGGCACCTCCATGCCGTTCAGTGGTATCCGCGATGCTGACGACCGACGCGATCTCATCGCCTTCCTCAGCCGACTCGACGACTGACCGCGCGGCGGTCGGCGCTTACTTTGCACCGTCGCTTGTTGGCGAGCGACGGTGCTCCTCTGTCAACCACGCGCACAGAGCGGGAACGCATGAAAGTCTAACGTCAGCGCTCGTTCAAACACCGAGCCCAGTCAACGGTCCGGCGCGTCGCTGGTCAGTCGCCTACGGCTTCCAGGTCGTCGGCGGTCTGGAAGTAGCGGTTTTTCGAGCTTTTCTGGTTTTCGTAGATCGAGCCTTGGTTGGGGGCAGGCGGGAAGGGCAGGCGGACCGGGACCACGGCCATCCGCGGCTCGATCGTATCCTCGCCGCAAAGGAGGCTGTCACGATATTCCTTCCAGGGCTGGTGCACGCCCAAAAGCGGCCACGCATCGGCGGCGCGATATTGATGCAGGAGCAGCCGCCTGGGCTTGCCGGAGGTGTTGGTCGCGGAGCCGTGAATGGTTCGGGCATGATGGATGGTTATCGAGCCGGCCGGACCCGTCAGCTTGACGGCCTCGCCAAAGTCGACCTCGCCGCGGCTCGGGTCGATGGCACCACAAAAATAACCATCAGCGTGGTGATCGAGGATCGGGCCCTTATGGGAGCCGGGGATCACCATCAACGGACCATTGGTCTCGTCGACATCGTCCATCATGATGCCGACTGCGGCCAGATCGTCATTGGTATGGGGGTAGAATGCCCAGTCCTGATGCCATTCGACCGGGGCGCCGTAGCCGGCAGCTTTGAGGTTGAGCTTGGAGACATCGAAACGAATCGACGGGCCCCACAACTCTTTAAGAACGGCCAGGATATTGGGCTGGGCCACCATGGCGGCATAAACGTCATGATGCTCATGGGGCGTCTTGATCCGCCGCACCCTCGGGTCATCAGCGGAATGGCTGTCCTCCAGGTCGTAGACGGCATCGTGGGTCCGCACCTGCCGCGCCCTCTCGACAAATTCGTCGGTGACGCGCCGAAGGTCCTGGATCTCTTCATCGCTGAGAACGTTCTGGACGACGAGATAACCGTTCTCATGGTAAAAGGCGACGTCCTGTTCGCTGATCATGCCATTCCTCCATGCCTGATAATCATTCAAATTCTAGTCGATGCCAGGGGACAGGCTCAAGGAAGAAGTGAACGACGCGGTCCCTGGGTCAACGTCGACATCAGCGCACGAAATCCCGCTACCGCCGGCGCAGCTGCCGGTCGAACAGCGCAAAAAGCCGCTCCCAATGGCGTTCGGCGGCGGCCTTCCGGTAATCGGGGCGATTGGGGAAGGCGAAGCCGTGTCCGGTGTCGGGATAGGTTTCGACCCGGTGATGAACGCCGGCCGCCGTCAGGATACCCGGCAGAGCGTCGACGATCTCGCCCGGAACATGGGGATCGTCCGAGGCGAAGGCGAGATAGAGCTCGCCCTTGATCTTGCCGGCGGCGAGATGGGGCGAGTTGTCCTTCTCGGTGATGATGCCGACACCGTAATACGAAGCGATGGCGGCGACGTCGGACGGGTAGGCGGCCGCTGCCGACATCACGTAGCGCCCGCTCATGCAATAGCCGACACAGCCGATCGAACCGGCCGCCGCCTGATCGTCTTGCCGTAGCGCCTCGAGCATACCTGCGGTATCGGCGACCACCTTGGCATTGCTCAGCGTGTTCATGACCTCGAACATCTTCTGCCGTTCGCGTTCATCGCTGCGGATCGCCGCCAGATCGAAGCCGTAATGCCCCTCGACACCGGTGCGGTAATAGAGATTGGGCAGCATCACGTAATAGCCGACCGTGCCGATGCGCCTTGCCATGTCGCGCAGCTCTTCGCGAATGCCGGGCGCATCCATATACATGATCACCACAGGAAACGGTCCGCCCTCTTCCGGATGGGTGACAAAGCCATCCATGTCGCCGTCACTGGTGCTGATCAGGATTTCCTTCTCGTGCATATCGTCCCGTCTCCGCTTTTTTGGTGCAGACCCTGTTCGACGTTGGTCATTCCGATGCTACTCATGGACGCGCCATCTGTCCCGAAAGAAAACAGCCGCAGGAAGCTCCCATGACCGTGACCGTCGCGATGTATCAACAATCACTGGACCATATCGGTGAGCGCCTGAACGCGCTTGGTCTCGATCTCTCGGTCGTGACGTTCGATGACGACGGGCAATTCTCGATCGGCGGAAACACCGTTCCGCCGGCGGACGTGGCGGTCGACTATTTCTGGCTGAGCGCCCATCTCAATCAAGGTGGCGCGCGGGATGTAGCCTTCGATGTCGTTCTCGGGTGCAAATCGGTAGACGTGCTGCAGACGTTCAATGCCGGTCTCGATCATCCATTCTATCGAAAGGCAGCCGACAAGGGCATCCGTCTTTGCAACAGCAGTGCGCAAGGTGTCGCCATTGCCGAATATGTCATGGCGCAGGTGCTGAGCGTTCTGCACCCGATCGAGCGCCAGCGCGCCCTGCAGGCCGCCAAGACCTGGGCCCGGACGCCGTTTCGCGAAATTTCACGCACCAACTGGCTGATCGTCGGCTTCGGGCCGATCGGTCATGAGGTCGCCAAGCGCGTCAAGGCCTTCGGGGCCGAGGTCGCGGTGGTCAGGCGCACGCCGGCGACGTCCGAGGTCGTCGATAAATCGGGAACCGTCGACGATCTCGCCACGTTTCTGCCCGAGGCCGATGTGATCCTGCTCGCCTGTCCCCTGAATGATCAGACCCGAGGCCTTGCGGATGCCGCTTTCTTCGGTGCGATCAAGAAAGGCGCCATGCTCGTCAATATCGCACGTGGCGGGCTGATCGACGATGCGGCCTTGATCCATGCCCTCGACCATGGCGGGCTGGAGACTGCCATTCTCGATGTCTTCCATATCGAACCCTTGCCCGAAGGCGATCCGCTCTGGTCGCACCCGAAAATCCGCCTCACCCCGCATACCTCCTTTGCCGGCAATGGCGTGCAGGACCGCTGGGATCGGCTCTTCCTCGACAACATCAAGCGCTATGCCGACGGCAAGCCCTTGGAACGCCTGGTCGACCCGAAGGATATCTGAGAGGTCAGGGATCGCGGCTCAGGCCCTGCTGCTCCAGTGCCGAGAGATAGGCCTGCCAAAGCCTGTCCCGATCCTTCCCAAGATGATGCAGATAGCGCCAGGTATAGATGCCTGTGTCGTGCATGTCGTCGAACTTGATCTTAACCGCGTAGTGACCCACCGGCTCCACATCCATGATACCGACGTGGCGTCTGCCGGCGATGATCACCTTCTGGCCGGGACCATGACCTTGAACCTCGGCGGACGGACTCTCGACCCGCAAATACTCCGCCGGCAGCTGAAAATGATCGCCATTGTCGAAGGCGACGGCGAGATGCTTTTCCGTCCGGTTGACCCGGAGTTCGACCGGCCAGGGCTCGTTGCTCTGGTCGGTCATGAATTGTCATCCCGCCCGGGTGCTTCCCCCGTGGCCTTGACCTCGTCGGGAATGGCCTCGTCATTGCCGAGCGTGCGCGCTTCGTCGACCAGCATGATCGGGATGCCATCCCTGATCGGGTAGGCAAGGCCCGCCTGCTCGCTGATCAGCTCCTGGCGCTTTCGGTCGTAGACGAGCGTGGATTTGGTCAGCGGGCATACCAGAATATCAAGCAATTTCGGATCAACCAACGATGCGGCAGGGGCTGTCTTGTTGTCTTGCACGGCGGCATCATCGGTCATGGTTCAGGCCCCTATCTCGTTGAATGTCCGAAAATTGCAAAGCGGGGCTGGTGTCAATGATGAACGTTGTACTCATCATTGGTCAGCGATCCCATCTGCAGCAACGACACCAGCGTTTGCCCAAGCTGGTCCGGATCAGACGCTTCGAGCAGCGCTTGTTTTTCCGACGGCTCGAAGGGGCAGATCATGGCAAGGGACGTCAAGAGGCCGCTCAGCGGCGCAAGCTCGATCTGATCCCAATCTACGCTGATGTCATGCACGGTAAAATAACGGCGCAACGCTTCGGTCAGGCAGGGACGCAGGCTGTCCTCAGGCTTTGGTGGTGCGAGATCGTCCTGCCAGCGCTCAAAGCTCGCCACGACCTGACGATAAGGTGTCGCCACCGTCAATTCCTCCACCACCTCGAAGCGGCAGATACCAGTCAGCGTGACGAGATAACGGCCATCCTCGGTCGATTCGAAGCTGGTGACCTTGCCGGCGCAGCCAACGGGATAAAGCTCCGGCTGCTCGTCGCTGATCCTGCCGCTTGGCTGGATCATGCCGATGGTCTCGTCCGCGCGCATGACGTCCTTGATCATCTGAAGATAGCGGGGCTCGAAGATGTTGAGCGGCAGGTTGCCGCTGGGCAGCAGGATCGCCCCGGTCAGCGGGAAAACCGGAAAGCGGGTTGGCAGCCCGCTCAGGAGATTTTGGTCATTGGATATGGTCATGCCAGTCTATATAGCGCGGTCCGGGCGATCCTCAATCACGAGAACAGCACAGCCGAAAGTTGGCGCCGGCCGGCAACGGTTTCCGGGTGCGTCGGACCGAGGGCATTGAAGAACTTGATCAGCTGTTTTCGCGCAGCCTGGTCCTGCCAATCCCGGTCCTTTTTGATCACGTGAAGCAGATGCTGAACCGCCTCATCGGTCTGGCCCCGAAGGAAAAGCAAGGTCGCCAGATCAAGCCTTGCGCCATGATCATTCTCATCGGCGTCAAGCTTCTGCTGCAGCTCGCCGGCATCGCCAAGTGTGCCGGATTCCTCGGCCAAACTAAGGGCTGCCTGGGCACCGTTGATCTCGATGTGGTTCTTGTGCTCCACCGGCACATTGTCCAGGAGATCTCTCGCCGCGGCAGCACGTCCTGCGCGAAATATGGCAGCGCGCAAGGCCGGCGATCGCCTCAGCATTGTTCGGCTCTTCCGCCATCACCTGCTGGTAGATGTCGGCGGCGAGATCGACCTGACCCGCGTTCAGCGCCTGCTTGGCCTGCTCGATGCCGATTTCGGTCGGCGCAGGACCAATGGGACCGGCCAGACGCTCGACGAACGCCTTGATCTGGCTCTCCGGCAAGCGCGCCTTGAAACCCGTCCGCCGGCTGGCCGTTCTTGAACGCGTAGACCATGGGGATGGATTGAATGCGCAGCTGCTGGGCCAGCGCCTGGTTCTCGTCGATGTTGATCTTGACCATGCGCACGGCGCCGCCTGCGGCCTGACCACTTTTTCCAGAATCGGACCAAGCTGCTTGCAGGGCTCGCACCAAGGTGCCCAGAAGTCGACAATGACCGGCACGTCCCTGGACGCCTCGATGACATCGACCATGAATCCCTTGGTATCGCTGTCCTTGATCAAGTCGGCACCGCCGCCTGTCGCCTCATTCTTGCCCATAAGTCCCGATAACAAGGCCATGTTATTCCCTTACCCCCGGTGAAATCCCGGACTAATGTTGGGCTTCCGGCAAAAATCTGGCCCTAACATGGCGAACCGGCTCGCGGTGATCAAGAGGAATGGGCGATTGTCGCCCCGCATATCGCAAACCAAGGGTTGGTTGCCCCCATGCCCGGCCGAAGAAACCAGGAAAATGCCCGAACAAACGCCATATCCCTCTTGCCAAATGTTGAGGGCTCTCCTAAGAAGCCAGGGTCCAAAGCGCATTCGCGCATATGAGCGGGCGTAGCTCAGGGGTAGAGCACAACCTTGCCAAGGTTGGGGTCGTGAGTTCGAATCTCATCGCCCGCTCCAGTTTTTTGTAACTTGCCGGTGTGTTGGTTGGGTGGCGTCCGGTGCCACAGGCGGTGCTTTTGCTCAAAAGTGATGTCTGGTTGCCGTATTTCGCAGCGGCTTCCTACCACCGATCCCCATCCTTCAGCAGCTTGCGTCCCCTTTTGGTCCATCAGGGCTCGTCGTGTCTTCGTCGCGGTGACTTCGAGCTTTTATCGCCTCCCGGAGAGAATTACGGCGTTGACGATCAACCATCGGTGCCCGGACGAAAGCTATAGTAAACGTCGTGCGCATTCATGTACTTGACGAGTGGCTTTTCGTCTTGAAAAAGTCTTGTTCTAAAGAATGTTGTGCTTAATTTTACTGATAAATCATGATAAAGAAAAAATATAAAACAAAATAAATCCTCAATAAATGACATTTTTATGCTATTATTTGAATCGACGCGTGAGAACTTCATTCTTGCGCCTTTAGAAAGGACGTCCTCATGTTCAATATGGAAAAAATCAAGCCTGTGATAATGGGTGCAATTGGCGGCGCGGTGGTCATGGCTATTGTCGGCTTTAGCTGGGGTGGCTGGGTCACCGGCGGAACCGCCGATGATATGGCGGAAAAACGGGCCAAATCGGCCATGGTGGCCGCGCTGGCCCCCATCTGTGTCAACAAATTCCAGCAGGAATCGGGCTTCGACACCAAGCTTAGTGAACTCAATGAAACCCGAGCCTATCAGCGCGCCGCGTTCATCGAGAAGGGCGGATGGGCCACCATGCCCGGCAGCGAAAAGGGTGATCGGGACGTCGCTAAAGCCTGTGCCGAGATGATCACGGCAATGGGCGAGAACTGATTCCGACAACTTGACCGCGGACCAGCGATCCCGTGCCTTGTCGCGGGGGCGCTGGCCCGGCAGGCGCCACCACGACCATTGAGACCGTTGCCGCACATCGCCTCCCCTTGATGCTCCGGTGATCACGGCCGGGCCACGCAGCGCGGCAATTGCACGTTTCTTGCCCGGCGCACGAACCACCGGCGCACGAACCAGATGTGCGGGGTGGTGCGTTCATCGGACCTGTCCTCGCATTGATCGTGGTGAAAAGATCCTTTTTAATTGAACAAAGAAATTATCCGATCTCTTTAAAGTTCTATTCTCAAAAAACAGAAGGAAAAGAAGCCTTCACAAAACAAAGAAAACATAATGTCTCGATTGTCTCTCTTGGGTTGAAGTTGCGCGCGCGCAATTTTCTATTGTTAGTACTATATTACCGTCGGCGGATGTGACAAACCTGCAACGTTCCCGCACAGATATTGACGGAGCGCGGAATTTTTCTTGGCCGATCGCCGGCAGGTACTCTAAGGGGTAGTTCATCTCAACAAATGCCGTTCGCCATCTATCAGGCGTGGGGATGAAGGTAATTTCTAAGGTCGGTAGGATATAAAATGAAAAGATGGTGCTTCATTGCCGGGCTCACCGCCGTAGCCGCTCTTCCCTCTATGCCAGGCTCCGCAGTCGCTCAAGAGCTTTCCATTCAGCCAAGGGCCACCCTTGGATATCAATATTATAAGTTTGACGGGGATGACGGCGATTCGGGTCAGCTGGGTAATTTTGACATTGAAACCGACTATCTGCTTGGCGGCCTCGGGGTGACGGCGCAGTATGGTCGCTTCTTTGTCGATCTCTATGGTCAAACAAACCTCACGGAAGGTGAGGACTTCGTGCAGAATGCGGATGGGACCCAAGATTTCGACATTGACGCAACAATCGATCGTTACGAGGTCAATCTTGCGCTGGGCTACGCGATCATTCCCACCGTCTCCGTGATTGGCGGCCTGAAATATGCGCGTACTGATATTCAAAGCGCTCTTGTCAGTGATGATGCGGCATTGAGTATCATTCTTGGCGATAACAGTTCTTTCGATGTCGATGTCGAATATGTCGGGCCATTTTTTGGCGCTGCCTATGCCCTCCCTGTCCAAGATTTCGGATCGCTGGTAGTCAGCGGTTCATTGACTTACCTGTTTGGCGAAACAACAGTTGATTCTCAAGTTGGGGGTGTTGTGGTGGTAGATAACCAAAATATAAAAGGAGAATCCATTGGAAGTAATGTAGGTGTTGCATGGTCCGGTGGATTGGGACTGCTGTCATCAAACCTTGCCAAGGTCGGTTATTCAGTGGGTCTCGACTATTCGCAGTATCAATTTGAAGATGATGGTGTTGATGAATTTGCCGAAAAAACAATTCGGGGAAAGTTTGATTTGAAATACCGTTTCTAGAGCTGCGACGACAACAATTTCTTGCCAAGTTAAAGAATAATGATCACTGGAAATCAAGCAGTTAGATCTAGCCTGACGGACATCTCCCTCAGCAACGAAGTCGGTCCGATGGGGCGAAGCCATGGCTTTTTCCGGATTGTTGCTGTGAGAAGGATCACATCGGGGCTGATGAGATCATGACATAGACTGGTGTTAAATCACGGTGAACCTAAGTCCGTGTTCAAGGTTCGCTTTTGATCGAGCCGCAAGAGGAAACGTCAAGTTCGCGGGATGTTCGGTGAGGAAACAAGATCATGAATGCCTCGAAACAGAAGAAACCAAGTAAGAAGAAGCCTTTTCCGGGAATGGTCACCCTTGCGCCCGTCGTCGCTTCATTGTGCCTTTTGGGCTGTGTCAAGACTGAAACCGGCAGTTCTCGAGCGGCGTTGAACTCCGGGCTCAATAACGGCATTGCCAACACCACGTTTGACCAAAGGTCGGTCACGCCCAACGCTTCCGAGGTTGCCGGATCGTTGAACCGGCGGGTCGCTTTGGTGATCGGCAATAGCGACTACGGCAACGATATCGGCAAGCTGACCAA
>CAWBCX010000037.1:0-19838 GCA_963787265.1 uncultured Alphaproteobacteria bacterium
AATAATTCGATCCAAAATTCCGCGTAAAAAGGTCATGTTAGCTCTCCTTGTTGGGTAAAAATAATAGCACACGACGTAGGGATAAAACTCCATCTATCGTCTGCTGTTCAGAGCAGATAAACGGTTAAAAACGGGATACGAAGGCAGCGGCAAACAGTGCGCTTATGTTTATAATCGCGCCTCTTAAAGAGGCAGGGCTATGAACGCACTCAATATCGTCATTCTCGCGGCTGGTAAAGGCACGCGCATCCTGCCTTCTCGATCGGCCTCGCGAGTTTTCTTGCGGTCCTCGAAGGCTTGTGGCTCAAGACTGGCGATAGCGTCTATCTGAAAACTTTCCATTACTGGAAGACGATCTTCGCCGTGACCTTCGGCATGGGCGTGGTCTCCGGCATCGTCATGTCCTACCAGTTCGGCACCAACTGGTCCGTGTTCTCGGACAAGGCTGGGCCGGTGATCGGTCCGCTCATGGGCTATGAGGTGCTGTCAGCCTTCTTTCTCGAAGCCGGTTTTCTCGGCGTCATGCTGTTTGGCCTCAACAAGGTTGGCCCGAAGCTCCACTTTTTCGCGACCTTGATGGTCGCCGTGGGCACGCTGTTCTCGGCCTTTTGGATCTTGAGCGTCAACAGCTGGATGCAGACGCCGGCAGGCTTCGCCATCAACGATGTTGGCCAGTTCGTGCCCGTGGACTGGTGGGCCGTGGTTTTCAATCCCTCCTTTCCCTATCGACTGGTGCATATGGTGCTCGCCGCCTATCTGACCACGGCGTTCGTGGTTGGTGCTGTCGGTGCCTGGCATCTTCTAGCCGAGCCCGGCAATCGTCTGGCCCGGGTCATGTTTTCCATGGCGATGTGGATGGCATTGCTGGTAGCTCCTTTGCAGATCATTGCTGGCGATGTCCACGGTTTGAACACGCTCGAGCATCAGCCGGCCAAGATTGCGGCGATGGAAGGGCATTATCGAGACCCAAGAAGGCGCTCCCCTCATCCTCTTCGGTCTGCCCGATGACGACGCGGAGGTGACCCGGTATGCCATCGAGATCCCCAGGCTCGGCTCCTTCATCCTGACCCATGATTGGGACGGTGAGCTCAAAGGCCTCAAAGCCTGGCCGAGGGACGAGAGACCAAGAGCCGAGCTGGTCTTCTGGACGTTTCGCATCATGGTCGGGATCGGCGTGCTGATGGTTGTCATCGGACTATGGTCTGCCTGGGCGCGATGGCGAGGCAAGCTTCATGACATGCCTTGGCTCCACCGCGCAGCCATTCTGATGGGACCAAGCGGGTTCGTGGCGGTGCTCGCCGGCTGGATCACCACCGAGGTCGGCCGTCAGCCATGGACGGTGTATGGTCTGCTCTCCACCGCCGAAAGCGTGTCCCCGATGGATGCGCCGGCCGTCGGCGCCTCCCTGCTCGCCTTTATCGTGGTCTACCTGGCGGTGTTTGGCGCCGGCACGTACTACTTGCTGCGGCTCATGGCCAAGCGTCCGGGTGAAGGCGCCGCGATCGCTGACATCGGCCCGGCGCGCGCTGCCGGTATCACACCGGCGCCGGCCGTTGATGCGGACCGCGTTCTTCCGGCGGAATGAGGTGAACCTGATGGAAATCGATCTCGCGTTTGTCTGGGCCGGGCTGATCGCGTTCGCCATCCTCGCCTATGTCATCCTTGACGGCTTCGATCTCGGCGTCGGCATTCTGTTCCCGCTGATCCGGGGCGAGGAGCACCGGGACCTGATGATGAACAGCGTCGCTCCGGTCTGGGACGGCAACGAGACCTGGCTGGTGCTGGGCGGCGGCGGCTTGTTTGCGGTTTTTCCCCTCGCCTATGCGACGGCGCTGCCGGCCCTGTACGCGCCGATCATCGCCATGCTGCTGGGTCTGATCTTCCGCGGCGTCGCCTTCGAGTTTCGCTGGCGCACCGTGCGCGGCAAATATCTTTGGGACTGGTCCTTCGCGCTCGGCTCGATGATCGCCACCTTTGCTCAGGGGATAGCGCTTGGCGCCCTGGTGCAGGGCATCCAGATCGAGAACCGCGCCTATGCCGGCGGCTGGTTCGACTGGCTGACCCCTTTTTCGCTCCTCACCGGCGCCGCCTTGCTCGCGGGCTACGGGCTTCTCGGCGCCACCTGGCTGGTGATGAAAACCGAGGGCCACGTCCATGACCGCGCTCGCCTGTTCGCCTGGATAACGGGTATCCTGACCCTTGGCCTGATCGGTCTGGTCAGTGTGCTCACCCCATTTCTCAACCCGGTCTATCTGGACCACTGGTTCGGCCGCCCCACCGCCATCTTCAGCTTCATCGTGCCGGCTTTGGTTCTCGGCTGCGCCTATCTCCTGTTCAACGGCCTGCGTCAAGGCGCCCACGCACAGCCCTTCCTCGCCTCGCTCGGTCTGTTCGTGCTGTGCTATATCGGGATCGGAATCAGCTTCTATCCCTACATGGTGCCGCCGTCGCTGACCATCTGGGAAGCCGCAGCGCCGGATGAGAGCCTTGCTTTCCTTCTTGTGGGTGCCGTCATCCTGATCCCGATGATCCTGGCTTATACCGCCTATGCCTATTGGGTCTTTCGCGGCAAGGTCGATCCCCGATCGGGCTATCACTGATGTCACCAGCTGCCCGCCGCCTAGCCTGGTTCATCGCTCTCTGGGTGGCCGGCGTGAGCGCGATGGCGGTGCTGGCCTTGGTGATCAGATCGTTATTGAGCTGAACCACCCCTCAATCCCGCTCATCCCTTGACGGCACCGGCCGTCAGGCCCTGCACGAGGTAGCGCTGGATAAACGCAAAGAACAGACAGGCCGGGATCAGGGCAAGGACGCCGGCGGCCATCATCTGACCCCAATCGACCGAGAACTTGGAGACGAAGGTCAGAAGACCGACCGCGAAGGTCATGTTTTCTTCGCTGTTGATCAGCATCAGCGCGAACAGCAGCTCGGACCAGGCCGCGGTGAACACGAAGCCGAGCGTCGCCGCCATGCCCGGCAGGGTCAGCGGGCAGGATGATGCGCCGAAGGGCGCGAAAACGGGTGCAGCCGTCGATCATCGCCGCTTCCTTCCAGTTCCTTCGGGATGCCGTCGAAGAAGGACTGCATCAGGAAGGTCGCGAACGGCACGTTGAAGGCGGTGTAGACGATGATCAGGCCCGATCAGGCTGTCGGTCAGGCCCAGCGGCGTCATCAGGCGGTAGATCGGCGCGATCAGCATCACCAGCGGGAACATCTGGGTCAGCAGCATGATGAACGACCACGGCTGCCTTGCCGCCGGAAGCGAAAGCGCGAAAAGGCATAGCCCGCAGCCGCTGGCGATCAGCGTCACCGCAAGCGCCGTGCCGAACGACACCAGGACCGAGTTGCCGAAGAAGGTCGGGAAAATCGCTTCTTAGCAGGACGAAGTCGAAATTGGCCCAGGTCGTGGCGGAGGGCCACAGCCTGACGCCTTCGCTGTAGAGCAGCTCTGTCGGGCGTCACGGAGATCTTGATCAGCCAGAACAGCGGAAACAGCGCGAAGACAACATAGAGAAGGATGGCCATGCGATGGCCGGCGGTGACCAGGAAGCGGTTGAGCGAGAGGGAGGCGCCGGTGCTCATGTCGTGTCCGGCAGGCGCTTGCGCATCCGGATCAAGATGGCGGCGTAGAGGAAGAGGAGCAGAAGGAGGGCGGTGGCGATCGCGGAGGCGTAGCCGAAGTCCAGTTTCTTGTAGGCGGTGGTGAAAATGTAGCTCGGCAGGATCTGGGTCGAATTGGCCGGGCCGCCACCGGTCATCACCACGATCAGATCGGCGAAGTTCGAGATCCAGATGGTGCGCAGCAGCACGGTGATCGCGATCATCGGGGCGAGAAACGGCAGGGTAACTTGATAGAAGCCCTGCCACGCCGTGGCACCGTCGATAGCGGCGGCTTCATAGAGTTCGTTCGGGATCGCCTGCAGGGCGGCGAGCAGGGTGATCGCGAAGAACGGCACGCCGAACCAGACATTGGCGATGATCGGGCCCCACATGGCAAGCCCGGGATCGCCCAGGATATTGTAGGGTTCGCTCGAGGATGCCGAGCGCGGCCAGCCAGTGGGGCAGCGGGCCGATCACCGGGTTGAACAGCCAGGCCCAGGTGAGACCGGAAAGGAAGGTCGGCACCGCCCAGGGAAGGAACACGATCGCCTGGACGATACGCCGACCGGCGAAGGGACGGTTCAGGAGCAGCGCCAGGCCCAGTCCCGAAAAGAACTGAAAGAACAGCGAGCCGCCGGTCCACCAAAGGGTATTGACCAGAGATCGCCAGAAAATCCTGTCCTTGAACAGCAATGTTTCGAAATGATCGAGGCCGACGAAGCCCGTCTTGAACGGGTTCAGAATCGCGATGTTCTGAAAGGCATACGACAGGCCGACGATCAGCGGCACGAACATCACCAGCGCGATCAGAATCAGCGCCGGGCTCAGATAGAAATAGGGCTCCAGCAGCGTCGAAAAGATGGAGGGCCGACGCCCCGCTTCGCTGGCGAACCCGAGCGTCGGCCTCTTGATCGACCCGGCGGCCGGTGGCCGCCTATTGGGCGTGCCATCCATTTCTTCTGGGCGTCGGTGAGATAGGCCGCCCATTCATTGGCGACGTCTTCCGCGGTACGTTCGCCGAGCAGCAGCTCCTGGCCGCCCTGCACCACCATGACGTCGGCGAAATAGGCGAACTCTTCGAGATAGGTCGGCATCACCGTCGGCTTCCAGCGCTCATCGTTCATCTCGGTGAACCAGCCCGCGAACTGCTCGCCGGTGAACGCCGGATCCTGTTCGGCCCCCTGGTGGATCGGGATGACGCCGACGAACTTCGCCCATTCCAGATTGCTTTCCGTGGACGACAGGTGGCCGATCAGCGTCGGAGGCCTCGTCCTTGTGCTCGGACGCCTCGAACATCGACCAGCCGGCATAGCCGATGGTCGGGAAGGACTTGCCCGAGGGGCCGAGCGGCATCGGGGCGACCGCGAAGTCCTCCGCGTCCATGCGCTCGGCGATGGCGATCAGCGCGTCCGGGTCCTGGTCGAGCATCGCGCAGGTGCCGGAATAGAAGCCGGCGACGATCTCGTTGAAGCCCCAGTTCACGCTGTCCTTCGGCACATAGCCGTTCTTGATACATGTCGACCAGGAACTGCAGGCCCTTGACCGCGTCCGGGCTGTTCAGCGTGCTGTTGCCCTCTTCGTCGAAATAAGTCGTCATGGCCCATCATGTTGGCCATCATCATGACCTAGCCGTTGGCGCCGCCCGCCCCGCCGCGCAGGCAATAGCCGGACTTGCCGTCAAGCGCCGAGATCGCCTCGGACGCCGCCATGAAATCGTCCAGCGTCGTTCGGCGGGCCGTCGAGCGCCGGCCTCGGCGAACAGCTTCTTGTTGTAGAACATGGCGCGCAGATAGAAGCCGTAGGGCAGCATGTACATGGTGTCCTCGACGTAGCTGCCATATTGGCGCGCGCGGTCGTTCAGCTCACCGGCGTCCGGCCAGGTCTCCATGATAGGGCTCGAGATCGACCAGCTGGTCGTTGTTGGCATAGAGCGAGAGCCAGCGGTCCGGCATCTCGACCACATCCGGGATCTGCGCCGCCCGCACCATGGTCGCCAGCTTCTCGAACGCCTGGCCCCAGGGCAGCGAGGTGATCTCGACGGTGACGCCGGGATTGGCCTCCTCGAACTTGGCGATCATGCCCTCCAGCATCTCGGTGCGCTCGCGGGCTGGTGATCACCTCGACCAGCTGCAAGGTGGTTTCTGCCTTGGCCGGCGACAGAGCGAGGGCGCCCAGCAGCGCCGTCGTCATGAGTAAAGTCCGCATCACTAATCCTCCCTTTTCGGTTGATTGGTCTCGGTTCGGTTCTCGTTCGTTACAGCTTCCAAGCGGTCTCGAGCGCTCCTTCAAGATCCAGGATCAAATCATCGACGCCTTCGAGCCCGATACTTAGACGCACCAGGCGCGGCGACACCTCGAACGCCTGCAAAGCATTCTCGGCGCCGGCCTGCTGCAGCCCGACCATCGCCGGAAAGATCAGGCTCTCATATCCGCCCCAGCTGACGCCGAGGCGGAACAGGTCAAGCGCATTGCAGAACGCGCGGAATGTCGACCTGCTCGGCAAGCTCGATACTGAACAGGCCGGCCGCCGGCGCGTTCTCGGACGCCGGCCCGTTCCCGGACGCCTGTCCATTGAACGATCGCGCGTCGAGGCCGGGATGACGCACTTGGGTGACCGCAGGATGGCGAGCCAGCCACGCGGCGATGGCCAGCGCCGAGTCTGCCATGGCGCTCCATGCGCATCGCAAGCGTGCGCAGGCCGCGCAGCAGCAGCCAGGCATCGAACGGCGAGAGCTTGGCGCCGAGAAACGGGTAGGTGAGATGCTCGATCCGTGCCAACAGCTCGGCGCTCGCCGGCGACCACACCCGCCACCACATCGCTGTGGCCGCCAAGGTATTTCGAAGCGGAGTGCACCACGAGATCGACGCCAAGTTCCAGCGGGCGCTGCAGGATCGGGCTCGCCCAGCTGTTGTCGGCAATGGTCGTCGCCCCCGCCTGTCGGGCGAGTGCTGCGAGCTCGGCGAGGTCGTGGCGCTCGAACACCACGCTGGTCGGGCTTTCCAGATAGAGGAGACGGGCGCCAACCAGCGCCTGCTCGACCGCATCGAGGTCGCGACCATCGACGAAACTGACGCGCACACCGAGGCGCGGCAGCAATCGGACCAGGAGACGATAGGTGTCCGGATAGACATGGCGCACGCAGACGATGCGATCACCCGCCTGCACCTGGCTGAGCACGGCAGCGCTGATCGCCCCCATGCCGCTGGCAAAGCCGCGCGCCGCATCCGCGCCTTCGAGCGCGGCAAGTTTCTCCTCGAAAGCGCGGACGGTCGGGTTATGACCCCGGCTATAAATCGGCTTGGGCACCTCGCCGGTGAAGGCCTGCTCGAGCGCCTCGAAGCTCTCGAAGGCGAAGAGCGATGTCTGGACGATGGGTGGCGCCACGGGCCCGGTGGTGATGTCCGGGTCATGGGCCAAAAGCGTGGCGAAGCGATCGGTCATGAGTTGGCGACCATCCTCTGGAATTGCACGGCACAACCCCATCTGCTCGAAAGACTAACGCTGAACGAGACCGGTCACAATATGCCCTGAAGCCGGCTGGAACCGACGGTCGTTCATGTCTTGGGCGTCGGTGTATCCAGTCTGGGGGCGTGGCTGGAAATCTGCTCCGACGATGTTTCGACCATGGCCAATCTCTGCTCAATTCTCTCCAGCCGCTTGTCGAACCGGTCGAGGCGCGCCGTGATGATGCCGAATTGATCACCGTGATAGCTGTCGTGATTGCTGATCTTTCGCTCCATCATGCTCATGCGGGCTTTCACCTCCCGCATGTCATCCTTTAGTCCGAGAAACCTCTCGCCAAGCCGTCTCAGCAACTCGAGAGCTTGGCGAGCAACTTCAGAGGCATCCGCCATCGCGCCCGATCTCCTGTATATTTTCGGCGGATCATAGCGCAATCGATCATTTACATCGATCGTGGCGTGAAATTTTTTTGGAGGAATTCGGTGTCGTCAATGGCAACTTTTAGGCTCAATGTGATTCGGATCACAGTTTTGAACTGCAAATTCAGACACTCATGGGGTCCCGGACCCGAGTCATGATCCCCCAGTCAACGAATTCGGGTCCGGTGCATTACGTTCCCGGATCATCGGCATCACCAAGCTATCGCCCGCCAGCCGCATGTCGGGGAGCAAAGCTGCTTTATCCGAAGCTGCTCTTCGAAAATCGTGTCGTGGGGCCCTCCTGGTCTATGACGCCGGCCCCGGTGATATAGGCCTGAAGCTCTTGATTTTCGGCTTCGAGGCCGTCCAGATGACACTTCACGACATCGCCGATGCTGATAATCCCCCGAAGTTCCCCGCCATCAACGACCGGAAGATGTCGAAACTTGCCGCGCGTCATTTTCTTCATGAGACTAGCGACGTTTTCGTCGGGAGCACATGTCACCGGATCGCGGGTCATGACACTGTCGACGCGCATCGCAAGCAACTTGCTCCCGACCACGGCCAGACCTTGTATCAGATCGCGTTCCGAAACGATGCCGCACAACTGCTCATCCGAGTCCGTCACGACGACGGCGCCGATCCGATGACGACGAAGGGCGCTCGCCACCTCTGCGACCGACGCATCAAACGCAGTCGTCATCACCTGCTGACCTTTCATCTTCAGGAGATCTTTCACACGCATTGATCGTCCTCCTCAAGTGAATCATGGATTTTTGCATCCATATAATAAACACTTAATGAAAATAATCTTATCCAATTATCATATCTTAATTTTTTTTATTTATTTGATATGAAAAGAAATGATTAACCTAGATTACTAATGAATATGAGGAAATAAAAATGGAATTTTCTCAGTTTTACAAATTTTTGTCTTCTAAAACTGCCGTCATGACGAAAGGAATTGCAGCAACGGCGGCAACATGCTGCGAAACAGCCGCATGATGTTGTTCGTCGAGGCGTCGTCGGACATCGTTGGTGCCTGCGAAGGGTGAAGCGCCACGAATCAGCTCAGCACAAATGTTGTATCGTGATGCACGATCACCTGCCCGAGCATCTGGCCAAAATTTTGGCTTCATGATGACGTGACGGACGGGAGCATCGTCGGCACGATGCCGGACGTCAGAAACCCCGCTGGGCATTGACCAGCGGGGTTTCAAGGATGGGCACGATGCCCTTTCCAAGCTCGACAGGAATGCCAAGCCAAATAACGATTAAGTAAATCTATTTTTGCATCATGGTCTGCTGTAAGGCGGAGTCATGCTGTTTACACACCCTCCTTCCTGCTTTGCTTTGGCAGCACTGAAAGCAACTGCCTGCAGATCGAACGCTATAAACTTTGAACCTCACAGGATTCACCGTCAAGGACTTTTTTCGTCATCGAATCGAAATTGTTGGAATCGACATTGTTGGCGCGAGATCCGTCATGACGATCGGATCGTTCCGAGGGCAGAGTGCAATGATGAGGGAACAGGCAATGTCTTCGGCGGTGAGGTCGGTTGATTCCCGGCGGATAAAGCCTTTAGAACTTCGTCGTCCCCGCCCCGCTCAGAGGTCTCCTCCAATCATGCATCCGCGCTATGCACCATTCCTGTTCGGTTTTCTTCTTTCCGGCATGATGTCCTTCATTGTTTCCGGTATCGCTACGCTCCGGGCTGTGGGTCTTGTCGAAGGCTTCATGGGTCTCTGGATATCAGCCTGGATTACCTCCTGGATGGTGGCCTTTCCCACGGTGCTCATCTTCGCACCGGTCGTACGCCGCCTCGTGGCGCAAGTAACGCGGCCTGCATAGCGCTTCGAAAGCGAGCCATCGGTTCGCCCCTCAGGCCGTGATCATGATGGTGGTGAGGACGTTGGCCAGGCAGTTCAACCTCATGCGCCGTCGATGATCACGGCCGACCATCGGCAAAGCGCGCAATTTCCCCGTTGCTGTCTCCAGGTTTCCTGTCGTACAAGCGCTCGATGGCATGCATTTGCCTTGCGGTGGCGGATCTATCTGGGAACCAAGCATCCATGGGATATGCGGAGATTGAGCGCAGGCTCAACGAGGGCTTGGTCGTCGTTCTCGACGGCGGCATCGGAACGGAGCTTGAACGGCGCGGTGTGCCGATGGACCCGGAAGCCTGGTGCGGGCCGGCGACGCTTGATCATCAAGCTGTGCTCGAGGCGATCCATCGGGACTATATTTCTGCCGGTGCTGACGTCATTACCGCCAACACCTATGCCTCTTCGCGGCTGATGCTGACACCTGCTGGCTTCGGTGATCAGTTCGAGGAGATCAACCGGGCTGCGATCGGAGCGGCACATCGAGCGCGAAACGCGAGCCGGCGACCGGGCGTTTTGGTGGCCGGCTCCCTCTCGCACATGCTCCCGGTCGTCGAAGGCTCCGCAAGGCCGGACCTTCTGCGCCTGCCGAGCCAGGCGGAGATGGCCCAGGCCTTGAAAGAGCTGGCGATGCTGCACCGCGATGCAGGATGTGATCTCGTTCTCCTCGAAATGATGCGTTATCCCGAACGGGTCAGGACGGCGCTTGAAGCGGCAAGCGCGACGGGATTGCCGGTTTGGGCCGGCTTTTCCGTCCGACGCGGAGCAAATGGTCGGATGTTGAGCTTTGCACCGGACCAGGACATTCCTTTTGAACAACTCGTGCAGGTGCTCGCCGATTATGACGTGGCGGCGGCGGGTATCATGCACTCGCCATCAGACGTGATCGCGGACGCGACCGCGATCCTGCGCGACGCTTTCGACGGTCCGCTTATGGCTTATCCGGATTCGGGGTATTTCAAGATGCCCCATTGGCAATTCGAAGAGATTATCCCGCCGGATGAATTCCAGCGCTTTGCCGCCAAGTGGATTGCCGACGGCGTGCAAGTCATCGGCGGCTGTTGTGGCCTGTCGCCCGAGCATATTGCAGCGATTGCACCCTTGAAGAACGCTGAACCGCCGCGCTGACAGTCCGCAAATGCGTTGAAAGTGCTCATCGACCGTGAGGTGCAGCTCAGCAGGATATCACCGGCACGGCCGTTGCACCCGCCTGCTCATCCGGCTTCCCGGGCCGCACGTCCGATCTGCCGTTCGAGGTCAAGCACGGATAGCGTTGTTTCAATCACCCGATCCGGCGTGAGGCTGATCGAATCGATGCCGAGACGGACCAGAAATTCGGCGATTTCCGGGTAATCTGACGGGGCTTGGCCGCAAATGCCCGAGTGCCGGCCATGGCGCTTGGCGCCTTCGACCGCGAGTTTCATCATCGCCAGCACGCCTGGATCGCGCTCGTCGAATTCAAAGGCGACCAGGTCCGAAGTCGCGATCGACACCGAGCACGAGCTGGGTGAGATCGTTGGAGCCGATCGAAAAGCCGTCGAACAGCTCGGCGAACTGGTCGATCAGAAGAACATTGTTGGGGATTTCGCACATGACGTAGATTTCAAGACCATCGACACCGCGCTTCAGCCCGTTCTCCGCCATGACCTCAAGGGTCTTCCTCGCTTCATCGATGCGCCGGCAAAAGGGGACCATCAGCTTGAGGTTGGTCAATCCCATGGTCGTGCGGACGCGGCGCATCGCCTGGCATTCGAGGGCGAAGCCGGCCTGGTAAGCCGGATGGGTGTAGCGCGCAGCACCACGGAAACCCAGCATCGGGTTCGCTTCCGTCGCCTCGAACCAGCGGCCGCCGAGAAGGGCTGCATATTCGTTGGTCTTGAAGTCGGACATGCGAACGATCACCGGCTTCGGATAGAAGGCGGCGGCGATCGTGCCAACGCCTTCGGCCAGCGTCTCGACAAAATAGGCGCTGGGCGTTTCATGGCGGGCGACCAGGCGATCGATCTCGGCGCGTTCGGCGGCGTCTTCGACCCGATCAAGCTCGACCAGCGCCATGGGATGTACCTTCACCGACTCGCTGATGATGAACTCCATCCGCGCCAAGCCGACGCCGTCATTGGGGAGAAGGCTGGTCTGAAAGGCGATCTCGGGATTGCCCAGATTGATCATGATGTCGGTCGCCGGCCGCTCGATCGTGCTGAGGTCCGTGGTCAGCAGCTCGAACGGCAGCGCATCGTCGTAGATCCGGCCGGTATCGCCCTCGGCGCAGCTCACGGTCACCATCCGGCCGTTGGCCAAGATTTCGGTCCCATGCTCGGTGCCGACCACGGCCGGGATGCCCAGCTCGCGGGCGACGATCGCCGCATGGCAGGTGCGCCCGCCGCGGTTGGTGACGATTGCGGCCGCGGTCTGCATGACCGGCTCCCAATCAGGCGTGGTGATATCGGCGACCAGCACCTCGCCCGGTTGAAAGTCGCTCAGCTGATGCGGATCCTTGATGACGCGCACCCGACCGCTGCCGATCTTGGTGCCGACGGCGCGCCCCGTGACCAGCACCTCGCCTTCACGCTGCAGCCGGTAGCTTTCCAGAACCGCCACAGAACGCTGCGAGATCACGGTCTCCGGACGCGCCTGAACGATGTAAAGCTTGCCATCGATGCCGTCCTTGGCCCACTCGATATCCATCGGGCGAAAGCTGCCGGCCTGCTTGCTGTAGTGGTCCTCGATCTTGATGGCCTGATCGGCGAGCGACAGGACGTCGCCGTCATTGAGGCAGTAGCGCTGCCGGTCGGCCTTTGGCGTCGGGATGTTGACCACCGGCTCGCGCGTATGGCCGCTGGCATAGATCATCTTGACCTGCTTGTCGCCGAGATAGCGGCGCAGCACCGCCCGGTAGCCTTGGCGAAAGGTGGGCTTGTGCACGTGGAATTCATCGGGGTCGACCGTGCCTTTGACCACATTCTCGCCGAGGCCGTAGGCGCCTGTGATAAAGACCGCATCGCGAAACCCGGTCTCGGTGTCGATGGAAAACATCACGCCGCTGGAGGCAAGGTCGGAGCGCACCATCTTCATCACGCCGGCCGACAGCGCGACCTTGAAATGATCGAACCCCTGATCGATGCGATAGGAGATCGCGCGGTCGGTAAAAAGGGAAGCGTTGCAGCGGCGCACCGCGTCGATCAGCATGGCATCGCCGCGAATATTCAAGAAGGTGTCGTGCTGTCCGGCGAAGCTGGCGGTGGGCAGATCCTCGGCCGTCGCCGAGCTGCGCACGGCAACACTCAACTCGGTGCCGTATTGATCGCGCAAATCATGATAGGCCTTCTTGATCTCGGCAACCGCGACGTCCGGCAAGCCCGCCGCGTAGACGATCTCCCGCGCCCGCGCACCGCAGTGCTCGAGACGCTTGATGTCGCTTTTGTCGAGATCGTCCAGGAGCTGATGCAGCTCGTCCCAAGCCCCCGCTGCGCTCAACGCGTCGCGAAAGGCTGCAGCGGTGATCGCGAAGCCATTGGGGATGGTAAGCCCGAGGCCGCCTAGCTCCCGGTACATTTCGCCGAGCGATGCATTCTTGCCGCCGACCAGGGCGACATCATCAAGTCCAAGATCTTTGAACCAGCGAATATATGGTTCGGTCATGGCGGCCTCGCATCCTCTGTTCGAGCTTGCTTCGATCACCTGCCCAAAAAGGCAGTGAACCCCATTACACCAGAAGCTTGCCGCTCGTTTCTTGAGCGAGGTCAAACAAACCGAAAGACCCGAACGTTTTCGCGCCGTCGGTCAAACCTCAGTTGTGGCAAGCCTTCTAGCCGGTCGACGTCACGATATGGGGTTTTTGCCGATCAGGCGTTCCCGCCAACTCCCTCGATGCCTGGAATTGCGAGAGAAAGACCTGGCCGGTCAGGCGCTCGAGGAACGTCGTCTTTTTCAAGCGATCCATGACGGGACCCTTGACCTCCGAGAGGTGGAACGTCACCCCGAGATTGCCGAGGCGTTCGTTGATCGCCTCCAGCGAATTGAGCGCGCTGCTGTCGATCTCGTTCACCGCCGGGCACATCAGGACGACGTGGCGGAGATCATGATCGGCGGCGACCCGGTCGTAGACATAATCCTCGAGAAAACGGGCATTGGCGAAATAGAGACTTTCATCGACCCGGATGTTCAGAACCGAAGGGCTGGTCAGAACTTGGTGGCGCTTGATGTTGCGAAAATGCTCGGTGCCGGGGACCAGGCCGACTTCGGCGATATGGGGACGCGATGTCTTGTACAGGAAGAGCAGAATCGAAAGTGCCACCCCCGCAGAAACGCCGATTTCGACGCCGAAACCGAGGGTCAGGAGCATGGTCGCCGCCACGGCGGCGAAGTCGGCTTTCGAGTAAGTCCATGTCCGCTTCAGGATCGAGAAATCGACCAGTGACAGCACCGCGACGATGATGGTGGCGGCGAGCGTGGCGTTGGGGAGGAAGAACAAGAGCGGCGTCAGCACCAAGGTGGCAAGCGCGATGCCGATGGCGGTGTAGGCGCCGGCCGCAGGGGTTTCCGCACCGGCGTCGAAATTGACCACGGAGCGGGCGAAGCCGCCGGTCACCGGATAGCCGCCCGAGAACGCTGCCGCGATATTGGCACTGCCGAGGCCGAGCAGCTCCTGATCCGGCACGATGCGCTGGCGTTTTTTGGCAGCCAGCGTCTGCGCGACCGAGACCGATTCGACGAAGCCGATGATCGAGATCAGGACGGCGGCGCCGCCGAGCGATAGCCAGATATCGAGATTGAAGCTTGGCAGGCTGAGCGGCGGCAAACCCTGGGGCACCGCGCCGACGATGGCGACGCCGCGACCTGCCAGATCGAACAGCCAGGTGACCAGGGTGGTCACGGCCACCGCGGCTACTGGCCCGGCTTTGGCGACGATATCGGCAAGCCTCGGCCGCCATCCGGCACCAATGAGCAGCGGTTTCAGCCCCTTTCTCACCCAGAACAGAAACGCCGTGGCCGAGATGCCGATCACCAGCGTGATGGCGTGCACGTCGTTGAGATGTTCGATCAGCGAGAGGGTGAGTTCGTAGAGATCGTGGCCGGAGGCGGGGATGCCCAGAATGTGTTTCAGCTGGCTGGCGGCGATGATGATGCCGGAGGCGGTGATGAAGCCGGCGATCACCGGGTGGCTCAGAAAATTGGCGAGAAAGCCCAGACGAAACACGCCCATCAGCAGCAGGATCAGGCCTGAAAGAAACGCCAGCGTGATCGCTGCCAGGGCGTAATCCGCGCTGCCCGGCAAGGCGAGGTTGCCGACCGCTGCCGCGGTCATCAGCGACACCACCGCGACCGGCCCGACCGCAAGGGCGCGGCTGGTGCCGAAGATCGCATAGGCGACCAGCGGCAGGATCGAGGCGTAGAGCCCCATCTCGGCCGGCAGGCCTGCGAGCAGCGCATAGGCGAGGGATTGCGGGATCAGCATGATGGTGACGATCACCGCCGCCACCAGGTCGCCGGTCAGCATCTCGCGATCGTACCGCCGGCCCCATTCCAGGATCGGCAAGAACCTGGTCAGCTTGTCAGGCACTTCAGACGTTCACGCTGCTCGAGACCGTGATTTTCTCAGGCTTGGCCAGCCATTCCCGGCCGCGCAGCATCGCCTGCCAATAGATCGGCGGGAGGATCTTCTCCTTCAGCAGCCAGGCAAGCCTGCTCGGTTTCTTCCCGTCGATCAGCCAGCTGGGGAAGCTCGGCAGCAGCTTGCCGCCATAGCCGAACTCGGCGAGCACGATCTTGCCGCGCTCCACCGTCAGCGGGCAGGATCCGTAGCCATCGTAGTGAGCGACGGCCGACGCGCCCTTGATATCGGCGACGAGGTTGTTCGCCACCACAGGTGCCTGTTTTCGGGCGGCCGCCGCCGTCTTGGCGTTGGGCGCGTTCATCACATCGCCAAGGCTCCAGATATTCTCATAACTCTTGTGACGAAGCGTGCTCTGGTCGACATCGACCCAGCCGGCCTGATCGGCAAGCGGTGAGACCCGGATGAAATCGGGGGCGGTCTGCGGCGGGCAGATATGGATCATGTCGAAATCGGCCTCGACCGTTTCGGGCTCGGTGTCGGGCTTCGAGACCTTGAACCAGGCTTTCTTCGCCGGGCCGTCGATCGCCACCAGATTGTGGAAGAAATTCAAGGTCGCATCGTAGCGCTTGATGTACTCCATCAGCGCCGGCACGTAATCCTTGACCCCGAACAGCACGCCGCCGGCATTGTTGAAGGCAATGTCGATGTTGTTGATCTGGCCGTTGCGATACCAATGATCGGCGGAGAGATAGAGCGCCTTTTGCGGGGCGCCTGCGCATTTGATCGGCATCGGCGGCTGGGTGAAAATCGCGCGGCCCGATCGGAAATTCTGCACCAGCTCCCAGGTGTAGGGGGCAAGATCGTAGCGGTAATTGGAGGTGACACCATTCTTGCCGAGGGTATCGACCAACCCCTCGACGCCATGCCAGTCCAGCTTGAGGCCGGGGCAGACGATCAGGCGCTTGTATTTGATCACACGGCAGCCATCGAGGATGACCGCATCGTCCTTGGGCTCAAAGGCGGCGACACCTGATTTGATCCAGCGAACGCCGCGCGGGATCAGGGATCCCATGGTCTTGGCTGTGGTCTCCGCCTCGAAGATGCCGCCGCCGACCATGGTCCAGCCGGGCTGATAATAGTGAATGTCGGCGGGATCGATGATCGCGATATCGAGCGACTTGTCGCGTGCGATCAGGCTGGAGGCGACCGCAATGCCGGCGGCCCCGCCGCCGACGATCACGATGTCATGCTGGGCATCGGCGACATCGGTCGGCGTCTTGCCGCCGGCGGCGATGCGCCGGACCACGCCGCCCATGTCGAAGCCGGCGGCTTTGGCTTTCTCCAGGATCTCCGGCAGCGGACGCTTGGCCCCTTCGGACAGCGACCAAAGGGTGATCGAGCGGGTGCCGGTGCGGCAAAAAGCGAGCACTGGTTTCGGCAGCTCGGCGGTGAGGGCCGCAAAGTCCCTGGCGTCCTCATCCCGCACCCTGCCCGAGACGACAGGCTGATACCGTGCCGTCAGTCCCTTGGCCTTCGCTGCCGTCTCGATCTCCTCGAAGGTCGGCTGATCGCTGCCTTCGCCGTCCGGCCGGTTGCAGATGATCGAGCGGAAGCCAGCTTCGGCGATCGCCTCGATATCCGACGTGGTGATTTGCGGGCTGACCGAAAGCTCCGCGGTAACGGGCTTGTGTTCCATGGACGTTGTCGCCTCTCATGATTTCCCGATGTCAGAGCGCATTGACCGGCACCTTCAAAAACGTCCGGCCGTCCTTGTCGGCGGGCGGCAGGTCACCAGCGCGGATGTTGACCTGCAGAGACGGGATGATCAGTCTCGGCATATCGAGCGTCGCATCCCGCGCCTCGCGCATCGCAACGAACTCTTCCCGCGTCGTGCCGCCGCCGACATGGATGTTGTGCGCCTTCTCGTCGGCGACCGTGGTTTCCCAGCGGATCTCGCGGCCATTGGGCCCGTAATCGTGACACATGAACAGGCGCATCTCATCCGGCAGCGCCAGCACCTTCTGGATCGAGTCGTAAAGATACCGGCATCGCCGCCTGGAAAGTCGGCGCGCGCGCTGCCGCCGTCCGGCATGAACAGCGTGTCGCCGACAAAGGCGGCATCGCCGATCACATGGGTCATGCAGGCGGGCGTATGGCCGGGCGTGTGCATGAGCGAAGGCTTTCATCCCGCCGATCTCGTAGGTCTCGCCCTCCTCGAACAGACGGTCGAACTGGCTGCCGTCCCGCTGGAATTCGGTGCCTTCGTTGAAGATCTTGCCGAACACGTCCTGGACGATGGTGATGTTCTTGCCGATACCGAGCTTGCCTCCAAGCTTTTCCTGGATGTAGGGCGCGGCCGACAGGTGATCGGCATGAACATGGGTCTCGATCAGCCACTCCAACAGCGAGGCCCTGCTCCTTGACATAGGCGATGATCTCATCGGCATGGTCGTAGGTGATGCGGCCGGCGGCGTAGTCGATATCCATCACCGAATCGATCACCGCGCAGGACCTCGAGTTCGGGTCCTTGACCACATAGCTGATGGTGTTGCTGTCCTCCTCGAAGAACGCCTTCACCTCCGGCTTGACGGACAGGTCGATTGGATAATCGGCCATGATGTTTCTCCCTCGTCGATTAAGCTCGTTGTGATGACGGCGCTGCCGTCGTTGGTCGCTGCATCCTGATGACGAAGCGGGTCGCCAGCATACCGGCGATAAGGGCCGCGACGAACAAAAAGACCGGGGTGCTGCCGGTCCCGAGTGCCGGGATGGCGCCGCCCGGACAAAAACCGGAAATGCCCCAGCCCACACCGAACAAGGCAGCGCCGCCGATAAGAGGCGCATCGAGCACTGTGCTGGTCGGCAGCTGGAAGCGTTCGCCGAAGACGGGGCCTGGCCTCGGCAGCACCAGGCGATAGCCGATGAAGGTGGTGATCAGGGCGCCGCCCATGACCAGGATCAAGCTCGGATCCCATGTGCCGGCAAGATCGAAAAAGTTCAGGACCTTGGCCGGATTGGCCATGCCCGATATCGCGATGCCGAGACCGAAGACCACGCCGATGATATAGGCGGACACAAGACGCATGTCGTCAGCCTCCGATCACATGGCGAACGATGTAGACGGTCACGAAGGTCGTCAGCATGAAGGTCAGCGTCGCCGCGATCGATCGGCGCGACAGGCGGGCCATGCCGCAGACGCCATGCCCTGATGTGCAGCCGCTGCCGAGCATCACGCCGACACCCACGATGAGCCCGCCGACGACCAGGGCCGCGGTCGATACCGGCACGTCGATCGCCGGCATCTGTCCGGTCAGCATCATGATCAGTCCCGGCGCCGTCACCATGCCCAGGACCATGGCCGCCCGCCACGACCAGTCGTCGCGGTTCGCCGGCAAAAGAACGCCCAAAAGGATGCCCGTGGCACCGGCGATCCGGCCATGGAACAGCATGAGCAGCACGGCGGCAGCACCGATCAAGATGCCGCCACCGAGTGAAGCCAACGGCGTGAAAACGGTTTCCAACATAGTTATACCTTGCAGGTACGCATCCCGAACAAGCGGTAAAGCGGGCAAAAGCGGACAAGGGCGGTAACGATCAGAACGAGCCCGACGATCGGCACTCCGACAGCGGCGATCGGGTTCGCCCAGATCGCGAAATTGGTGACGAAGGGTAGCACGACAAGGATCAGCCCCAGAATGATCCTGATCAAACGATCGGTAGATCCAACATTGGCGGTCATGGTCGTTCCTCCAGAAACAACGTTGCGATAGCCGTACTCTTGTCGTTGTCAACGTTCCTGTCAGTGATCAAGTCACCAAACTTTAAATATCTTGAGCGAGATCTAGGCGGCGTTCGCGAACTCGGTAAGCGCGTCGATGTCGGTGAGCGCCACCTCACCTCGCGCCGCACGCACCCAACCGCGCCGCTGAAACTCCTGAAGCTGCCGGGAAATCACTTCGCGCGCCGAGCCAAGCTCGGTTGCGAGCTGGTGATGGGTCAGGTGAACCCGGGCTGTGTCGCGGCCAAGCTCCAGAAGTTTCTGTGCCAGGCGGATATCGACCCGCCTGAACGCGACCTCCTCGATCACCAGGAACAAATCGGTGATGCGTTTCGAATAGGCGGTGAACACGAACCGCCTGAAGACGCCGGAGCGGGCGATCAGGTCGTCGAACACGGCACGCGGTATGGCGACGGCCTGGATATCGGTTTCGGCGAGACCCTCGGCGCTGTAGTCCTCATACGCCAAAAGGCAGGCGGTGGTGAGCACGCAGCTCTCGCCCGCCTGGACACGGTAGAGAACGATTTCCCGTCCGCTGTCGGACACCTGCTGAACACGCACCGTGCCTTCCAGCAGGAGCAGCAGGCTGTCCGGCGCCTTGCCCGGTCCGAAAATCACCGTGCCCGCCGGCAGCGTCGCGATCCGGCTATGCTCGATCAATGTCTTGCGGATCGATTCATCAAGCCCCGCAAGCCCTGGAAAACGCTCGATCCAATCGGTCATCATAAACTCCAATGAAGAGACATATCGAGCGTCAGCGACCACCCTCGGCACATCGACCTGACGGCAACCATCTTACCAAGATCCGCACATATTCCATCATCTGTCCATCATTGCTGGATGGATTTTGCGGCTCGATCGGCGCAAAGGCCGGGCAGCAATTTTAGGCCAAGTCCTGCCGACTGCTTGCATGCATTTCGTCCATAGTTTCGTACTTGCCGGCATTCGTTGGGTAAGGTCAACGCAACGCCGGTGCCAAACGCTTATGACCCCATCGTGACGATGCTGGTGCGGAACCGCATCGCGGTGATGGCGAAGAACAGCGCGCCGATCACGGCGACGGCAAGAAAATCCGGCCAGACGATGTCGAGGCCCGCACCGCGGTAGAGGATCGCCTGGGCGAAGCTGACGAAATGGGTG
>CAWBCX010000038.1:2500-55396 GCA_963787265.1 uncultured Alphaproteobacteria bacterium
CTTCTATAAGATTGATTTATACCAATAAATAGATTAGAATTTAAGCGGTTCCCTGTTAACAATTTCAAGTACTTTTAACTCTCTTTTCAAAGTTCTTTTCATCTTTCCCTCACGGTACTTGTTTGCTATCGGTCTCTTACCAATATTTAGCTTTAGATGAGATTTACCACCCAATTTAGGCTGCATTCTCAAACAACCCGACTCTAAGATCATTAAACACAAATTCCTCCTTATTCAATTGACTATTCACAGGGTTCTCACCTTCTATGACACTCTATTCCAAGAGATTTTAATCTATTATTAAGAAGAGGGAATAATAATCCAAAAACTACAATTCGATGCCCCATATGAGACATAGATTTTAAGATTGAGCTCTACCCGCTTCACTCGCCGTTACTAAGGGTATCCTTGTTAGTTTCTTTTCCTCGGCTTAGTGATATGCTTAAGTTCAGCCGGTAATCTCACTTGATTTGAGGTCGAATAAAGAGATAGGTATAATTGATCAATAATCACTAGCTAGATATGAGTATTATGAACAAGCCATTGCTACATAATAGTAGTATTGATTAAATGATCAAAGTATAATATCATTAAAGTAACGACTATTAACAGAGTAAAGCATGATACTCATAATTAATTGTAAGATTATGATATTTACCGACACTCAAACAAGTGTGCTTAAGGTAATTGGCCTTAAGCGCAAGTTGCGTTCAAAGATTTGATGATTCACTGAAATCTGCAATTCACATTACGTATCGCATTTTGCTGCGTTCTTCATCGTTGTAAGAGCCTAGATATCCGTTGTTAACAGTTGTATCTAGTATTAACTATTTTGTTATTTAATCACTGTAAAAGTAATTAAATTAAATTAAGATTGATAATTAAGTTTAGTTGTTTAAAACAATATAAGACATAACATATTCATAATGGTGTAATAAAGGTTATTTGGTATTGTGTCAATGATCCTTCCGCAGGTTCACCTACGGAAACCTTGTTACGACTTTTACTTCCTCTAGATGATAAGGTTTATTCAACTTCTCACAATAAAACTAAAGTTACCCACAGTATTTTATCACGATCCAAAGACTTCACCGGATCATCCAATCGGTAGTAGCGACGGGCGGTGTGTACAAGGGGCAGGGACGTAATCAACGTAAGCTGATGACTTACGCTTACTAGGAATTCCTCGTTCAAGATGAATAATTGCAATCATCTATCCCCATCACGATTAGTTTTAAAAGATTACCCATTCTTTTCAGAAAAGGACTAAATAAATATACTCTTTGAACTAATCAGTGTAGCGCGCGTGCGGCCCAGAACATCTAAGGGCATCACAGACCTGTTATTGCCTCAAACTTCCTTTGGATTAAAAACCAAAAGTCCCTTTAAGAAGAGTTTATACTAATTATACTTTCATATAATCATCTCTATTTAAAGGCAGAGGTCTCGTTCGTTATCGGAATTAACCAGACAAATCACTCCACCAACTAAGAACGGCCATGCACCACCACCCATTAAATCAAGAAAGGGCTATCAACCTGTCAATCCTTCTAATGTCTGGACCTGGTAAGTTTTCCCGTGTTGAGTCAAATTAAGCCGCAGGCTCCACTCCTGGTGGTGCCCCTCCGTCAATTCCTTTAAGTTTCAGCCTTGCGACCATACTCCCCCCAGAACCCAAAAACTTATGATTTCTCACAAGGTGCACAAGAGAATTATATTAAATGAATAGTATAAATCAAAATCCTCATATCCCTGGTCGGCATAGTTTATAGTTAAGACTACGACGGTGTCTAATCGTCTTCGATCCCCTAACTTTCGTTCTTGATTAATGAAAACATCCTTGGCAAATGCTTTCGCTGAAGTTTGTCTTCAATAAATCCTAGAATTTCACCTCTGACTATTGAATACAAGTGCCCCCAACTATCCCTATTAATCATTACTCTAAATCTTTAAACCAATAAAAAGACAAGAGTCCTATTCTATTATCCCATGCTAATCTATTCAATGCCCCAAGAGGCTGCTTTGAACACTCTAATTTACTCAAAGTAAATGAACTGGAACCCCACTTAATATCATATTGTGATCCCCTAATTTTCATAACCAGTTTTACCCGATTACTACAATTAGAGGCAATATAACACCAAGCGATACCTTGCGATACTACTCCATCCAGTAAAGGACAGAATCGAGTAACCAGTAGGAAAGGATAATCAATACAGTACAAGATTGTTTATCACAACCGACCATATTCATTAATCCTAAAATCCAACTACGAGCTTTTTAACTGCAACAACTTTAATACTGTCGCCGACCCGCCCGTGCTGCCCGAGATCGTGGTTCATCATCTCGGGCAGGCACGGGCGGTGTTGAGTGCGGCGTCGATCTGTCAGCGCGACGTTCAGCTGCGCAGCGCGCCGGACGCCTCGGCTTATGCCGGTGTCGGCTATCTTCATGCCATGGGCGAAGCGCTCGGCCATCCTCTCCTCGTCGATTGCCATGATGATCCAGGCCTGGTGATGGCTGCCCTGCGCACGGGCTGCCGCAAGATCATTTTCTCCGGCAGCAAAGAGACCCATCTGCGTCTTCTCGACATGGCCGTGCAGCGGCATGCCGAGGTCAGATTTGAGACTGTCCCCCCTTCCCTTCATCTGATTCTATCGCCCGATGACGACGGCAAGGAGCAGGTTCAAAGCTGGCTCCGTGAATGTCCATGAGGGTAACTGTCTGTTAACCTTGTTCTGGTAGGACATTTCATGGTCCATGGGATCCTTACATACCGAGCCTCTCCTTGCCGGCAGGCGGGTACGTGTCAGGATCCGATGAACCAATGCGCCATGTTGAACGAAATGGCGTAGAGAAAAGACCAATCTCGCAGCACTGCAAACCGGTCCGCCTAAAGAAAGCTCACATCGAATGCATGTTTCAACAACGAGTGCATGTTCCGACGAACCAAGTCGGTGCCGGCTCGCTCCCAAGCAGAACCAGCCCAAGAGTATCTTCGCATCGAATAAGTTGGGCAGGGGAACGGAAGGGGTCAAGCGCTGGCAGGCTTGGTACTGTTGCACATCTTCCGTTTCCATCGCATCCGAAGGCGCTCGAGCAACATTCGACGATCCTTCCTGCCAAGCAGGAATTGGGCGGACCTCGATACCGAAGCCCGCCCATCACCTAAAGCCAATCAACTCATCAAATAGCCTTAGCCCACCGAACGAAGTGATGCCTTGATATCCTCAACGGCATCCACCAATGCAATCACCTCCTGGGCTCTCATCTCGGCCCTTGCCTGAATAAGAAAGGGACGAAAATCTTCGCGACCCTGGAAAAAAGGAGCCTCAACAAGCTGTTGACACATGTCGGCGCGCTCGGCCGATGTGAAAAAGCTGTCCAGGATGGCTTGGACATACTGCCAGTAATCACTGGCACCATCGTAATGGCGCAGAATATCTGTTGCACCGGTATGCAAAAGGAACTGTTGATAGACATAAGGTTGCGCCTCCCGAAGAAAACGCTCTCCTCCGCGCTCCAACCACGCGACGACGTACTGCCCGTGACGTCTGCTCATCTTCGTACCCCGTCTTGACCGATAAGCCTTATTATGTTGAGGGCAGTCTAGAACGGCGCTTGAAATTCAAGTGTGAATTAAATCACAGTTAGTTCGCTTTTATCTAGATTTCTATCGATCTGTCGTGATCTGGCGGCGCGGCGGGGCCTTGACAGCGGGCTTCTTGCGATTTTCAGCCGACATCGTTGAAGGTTTGAACCCTGAAAGAAGATATGAGAGACCAAAATCTGTCGAGGCCCAAACGCGTACTGGTGATCACGAATCCAGCGGCCGGCTGTCGCAGGCGAGCACGTTTGGCGGCAATCCTTGATGCCCTTCGCGACCGAGGTTGCGACCTTGTCCTCGAGACAACATCGGTTCGAGGTGATGCAGAGCTGCTTGCCCGGTCGATCGATTACGACTGTATTGATGTGGTCGCGATCGCAGGCGGTGACGGTACGATCAACGAAGTTCTGAATGGTCTCGATGCAACAGCGCCGCCGGTGGCGATCATCCCCATCGGCACGGCTAATGTCCTGGCGGCTGAAATCGGCCTCGGATCAACAGCGAAAGCGATCGCCGATACGATTGCCTATGGTCGTCCAAAGCCCATCTGCTTGGGCATAGCCAATGAGCGCCGTTTTGCGGTGATGGCGAGCGTCGGCCTTGATGCCGAGGTGGTCCGCCATGTCAGCCTCGATCTCAAGCGCTATCTCGGCAAAGGTGCTTATGCCTACGAGACCCTGCACCAACTCCTCACCCTGGCATCGCCGGCCTTCGAGCTTTCCATCGAAGGAAGGGATTATCTGGCTCATGGCGTCATCATCGCCAATGGTCGGTATTTTGGCGGCCAATTCATCGTGGCGCCGAATGCCAGCCTCGACATGCCGTCTTTCGATATTTGCCGCTGCACCCGAGGCGGCCGGCGGGCAACGTTATGTTATCTGGCATCGATGGTGCAGGGCCGCCTTGCCGATCGCGATGACTATGAGATTGTTCGGGCCAAGCATGTTCGGATCAATGGTCCAGAAGGTGCGCCCGTTCAAGCCGATGGTGACATCATCACCGAGCTTCCGGCGACCATCAGCATCCAGCGTGACGCCGTCAAGCTGATGTACCCTCCTCTTGCATCGGCCCAGACAGATCGATCAGATCAGTCTGGCAACCTTGATGCAAAACCAACGAGATCGTGCATCGTCGACTGAATCGTCTAAAGGTGCGCTGGCGTCCTGATCGAGAGGGTCGCTGGATCGTCAAGATGCATTTTTTCGATCGATTTCGTCAGATTGCCCCTAGCCCACGATGATCGTCCCAACCGTCAAAGCCACTCAAGCCAAAGGGCTGCCAACGTGATCGGGAGCGCATAAGGAACGGGCGCCATCGGATCCAACAGCGGATGGCGCGGGGGCGATGGATCGACATCCGGCGCGATCGCGGCTGCGAGGACGGACTTTCGCACCAAAACGAGCGACACGGCCAGAACCCCGCCCGCGATCCCGGTAATGGTGACGAAACTCACCACCAGTTCCGGACCGTACCAAAGGGCAAGGGCGGCGATCAGCTTGGCATCGCCGCCGCCCAGCATCTGGACCGCAAAGGCCAGAAACCCGAGGGCGAGTGCTGCGATGGCGATCGGAACATGGAGCATCCATGGGCCGGTCTCGACACCAAGGATCACCTTCAGCGCAAACAGGCCGATCACCAAAGCGGGGATCGAATTCGGAATGCGCAGCCGGGTGACATCGAAGACCGTTGCAGCGAGAAGTAGGACGCTCAACGTGATGGAAAAAAACAGGGGCAGTGAGAGCAGCATCGGTCAAGCCACCAAGGTCAATCGCCAAAAGTATGATCGGCTTCCAGGGTTTCGAGAAAAGCAAGATTGCGTCGCGCCTCCTTGAAGAACCCCGGATCGATGTCCATCGCGCCAAGAAAGAGGCTTCTTGCCTTGTCATGATCGCCTCTTACGAGGGCGGCATAGCCGACATTGTTCATCACAACCGCACGCTCGGCCGGGCTGGCCCCCGCGAGCGCGGGCGCATAACGTCCCTGAAGAGCGAGCGCCAGCCTCAAATTGGCGGTGGCGATGCCCATCTCGGGATCGAGATCCAGGGCTTTGCGGAGCGACGATTCCGCATAAGCCGGGTCGCCCGAAGCCAGAAGCGAAAATCCAAGATTATTATGCAGGAGCGCGACCCTGGGATTGATCTTGATCGCCTGCCGATAGGCGTATCTTGCCGCCGCATAGTCCTTCTCGGCATCGCGCACGCGCCCAAGGCCATTCCACGCCCGCCAAAGACCCGGGTCCAATTCAACCGCTTTGCTCAAGCCCGCTTCGGCCTTTTCATGCTGACCTCGCCGCAGCCAGACGATCGCCTGGCCCTGCAAAGCCCGACCTTGAAAAGATGCCTCGCCGTCCTGGCTCACCGTCTCGAAATGACCGAGGGCATCATCCAGGCGGTTTTGCCCGAGCGACGCCTCGCCGAGCCCGAGCTTGGCGTCAAGATCATCGGGGTGACCCTCGAGGATACGCTTGAAATACGCGGCTGCCTCATCAAAGCGCTCAGCACGAACAGCGGCCCAGCCGTGATCCCGATGGAGGTCGACGGCAAGCAGGGTGACCTGATCGGACTGATCGCCTGTCTCGATCGACGCCGGATCGGCGGCACAGGCGGCGAGCATCGCCGACATGATCAGGAGGACGCATCGAGACGGGCGGAGGAACGACATCATGATGGTAGCTTGCTCCGGGCTAGGAAGGAGGCTTCAGAGATTGACCGGACGTCGGCCAGGGATCGAACAATTCGCTGAAATCAATCAGCGCGGCCGGCATCGGCGCTATCGATGCCGGTACTTGTCTCGGATCACCGGCCGTCGCTGGCAACCCGCTCAACCAGAGCGTCGAGGCGGTCCGTCGCTGCACCGCGAAGAGCGCGCCGGCTTGCTGGCTCGACATCCATGCCGCACCGGCCTTGGACGGTGCTTCCCGAGCCTCCAGACGATCGAGTATTGCGAGATTGCCATTGACCTCCGGCGCCGGACCTCCGCCTTCCCCGGCCTTTTCCAGGTAATGGCGGGCAAGGCCGATGTCCTCGCGCCGAAGGGCGGCAAAACCGACATTGTTCAGGGTCGCCGGATCATCGGGGGCGATCGCCAGGGCCTTGGCAAAAAAATCGGCGGCAAGATCCGGACGGCCGAGTTCAGCGTGAGCGATCGCAAGGCCGTTCAGGACCGGCAAGGTCGGCCCATCCTGCCTCAGAAGGATCCGAAAGGCGGAGATGGCCTCGGCAATCCTGCCGTGATCCACCAACTGCCTTGCCTGCTGAAAGGTGACCGCCCCCGCCCCGGTTTCCAGAAGCTTTATCGAGGGGCTTTTCGGTGTCGTCGGCGCGCAGGCGGCGAAGCCCGATGACAGCGCCAGAATCAAGGTCAGGGAACGCAGGCATGCACTTGTCATCCTGCTCTCAACCAAGGGGGATAATGCCGGTCGAGAACATCCGGACGAGGCGGATCAGAACCGGTGAGAGTGCCATCAGAAAAATCGTGGGCAGCAGGAACAAGACCATGATCACCGACATTTTGACCGGCAGCTGATTGGCGCGCTCTTCGGCCGCGGACATGCGCTTTAGGCGCATCTCCCTTGCATAGGCCTGCAGCGTCGAAGCGATGCTGGTGCCGAAGGCGACCGACTGCACGATCACCTTGGTGAAGACCGAAATCGCCTCCACCTGGGTGCGGCTTGCAAGATCCGACAAGACCTGTTCCCTCGCCTTGCCGGCGCGCAGCTCAAGCCCGACGATCATGAACTCTTCGGCGATCGCAGGATGAGCATGCTTGAGTTCGCCGGCAACGCGGGCAAGGGCCGAGTCGAAGCCAAGGCCGGCCTCGATCGCGACCTGCATCATATCGAGCGCATGCGGAAACCCGTCACGGATGGCGCCCTGCCGGGCGGCGATCCGCCGGCGCAGCCACAGCGGCGGGCCATAAAAACCCAAGACCAGCATCAAGCAGGCCAGCATCATGCTGCTGCTCATGTCGAGATCGACCATCGGCAGGCGCGCATCGGCCGCGTTGGCCGTGGCGGAGGCGGCAAGGGCTCCCAGAACCAGAGGCAGCGGCAGCAGCAAGCCCAGAATGGTCCTGATCAGATAATAGCTCATCAATGCCTGCTCGCTGCGAAAGCCCGCGCGCAGCAATTGCTGTTGTACGCGCTGCCGCTCGCGCTGATCGATCGGCGCGATGAAGCGGGTGAAGCCAGCCGTCTCCAAACCGTCGCTACCTTGGCGAAGAGGCACCGACGCCGCTGCCTTTCTCGAGCGGCTGCCCGAGGCAGCGGCAAGACGACGCTCGGTTTGATCGATGGGAGCGACCAGGGCGCGCGCACCGATCACGGCCATCAGGACGCCAAGGAAAATTCCCGCCAGCACCAGAAACTTGCCGGGCCCGCCCGCAAGCTCGACGATCAGCCATAGAGGTTCAGTCATGATGCGATGCCTCAAACATGGAATTTCACCTGATGCCTGAGCGCCAAGGCATTCAAAAGGGTCAGCAGGATGCCCAACCCCAAAAGCGGCATAAACAGCGGGTCGTCGGCGACGTCGGCGTAATAACTGGGCGTCGTCAGATGGAGAAAGCAGACAAGCGCGATCGGCACGATCGAGACCACCAGGGCCGTTATTCTGCCTTCGGCCGAAAGGGCCTTGATCTTCCGTTCCATGGCGAAACGATCACGGATGACACGGGCAAGCGATTCCAGAACGGTCGCAAGATTGCCGCCGGTGCTGTGCTGGATGGTGATGGCGACCGCAAGGTAATTGAAATCCTCGAGGCCGATCCTGGTCGCCATCTCGTCGATCGCGGTGGTCAAATCGTCACCGTAGCTGATGGCATCAGAGACCACGGCAAGCTCGCTGCAGATCGGGTCCGACATCTCGCGGGCGATGACCTGGAACGCCGGGTTGATCGGATGCCCGGCGCGCAGGCTTTGCACCATAAGATCGATCGCATCCGGAAGTTGCTTGGAAAGCTCGGACCGGCGCCGGCTGCGTCGAATCTGGAGAAAAAGGATGGGCGCGACAATACCGACGGCGCCCGCGAGAACACTTGCAAAAAGCCAGCCGAAGAGGGCCATCAGGAGAAAGGCAAGGGTGACCGTTACCAAACATAAGCCGAGCAGCAGGTGATCCGGGCGATGGGTAAGACCAGCTTGACGAACCAGGGCCGGCCAGCGGCGAACGAGAGGCAGACAGCCCAAGCCTTGGGTGTCGCTCTGGCGTCGAAGCAAGCGCAGCATCGCCTTGGGATCGGCACCTGATGTCAGTGTTTGCAGTCGTCTCTTGATCGTGTCCTCAGCATGATCACCGGTCACACCCAAGAGATGGGCCAAGCCGAAAACGATCATGAGAACGCCGCCAAAGATCAAGCACAGAAGCATCATCGTCATGACAGGTTCGCTCATCTTTCTGCACTCATAATTTTTGCTGGGTTGAGAAAAGATTGGCCGGCAATTCGAAGCCGAAAGATCGGAGGCGATCAGCGAATTTCGGGCGCACGCCGCTCGCCTCGAAATGGCCGATCACCCCCCCTTGCTCATCGAGACCGAGGCGGCGGAAGGTGAAGATCTCCTGCATGGTAACGATGTCCTGCTCCATCCCGGTAATCTCCTGAACGCTGACGATGCGCCGCTTGCCATCGGCCATGCGCTCGAGCTGGATCACCACATTGATGGCGGACGCGAGCTGAGCACGCATGGAGTGAAGCGGAAACTGCACGCCGGTCATCATGATCATCTGCTCCAGCCGGCTTAGCGCATCCCTCGGCGTGTTGGCATGGATCGTGGTCATCGACCCGTCATGGCCGGTGTTCATCGCCTGCAGCATGTCCAGGGCCTCCGCGCCTCTGACCTCGCCGACGATGATCCGATCGGGGCGCATGCGAAGGGCGTTGCGCAAGAGCTCGCGCTGGGTGACCGCTCCCTTGCCTTCGATGTTGGGCGGCCTCGTTTCCATGCGCGCGACATGAAACTGCTGCAGCTGCAGCTCAGCAGCGTCCTCGATGGTGATCACGCGCTCGCGCGGGCCGATAAAGGAGGAGACCGCATTCAGCATGGTGGTCTTGCCGCTGCCGGTTCCGCCGGAGATGATCAGGTTCAGACGCGCGCGCGCAATGCCTTGCAGCACATGCGCGATCGGCTGGGTAAGGGTTCCCGTTTCGATCAGTTTTTCGATGGTCATCGGCGCCTTCGAGAATTTTCGAATGGAGAGCAGGGGCCCGTCGAGCGCGCAGGGCGGGACGATGGCGTTCACCCGGCTGCCATCGGGAAGACGCGCATCCACCCAAGGCTGCGATTTCGTCGATGCGCCGCCCGACGCCCGAGACGATCTTGTCGATAATGCGAATGAGATGCCGCTCATCCTTGAAGCGCACGCCGGTGATCTCGAGGCGGCCCTGGCGTTCGACGTACACATGGTTGTGGGTATTGACCAGAATGTCGCTGACGCTCGGGTCCTTCAACAGCGGCTCGAGCGGACCAAGGCCCAGCACTTCATCCAGGATCTCCTCGACGATCTGCTGAAATTCCTTGGCGTTCAGACGACCCCTTCCTTGGCCAGAAGCTGGTTGACGATGGTCGAGACTTCGCGCCGAAGATCGGATGGCGCCACCTTGTCGATGGCGGAGAGGTTCAGCATATCCAACAGGCGTTCGTGCAGCCTGGTCTTGAGGTCGATCCAGAAGGTGCCGCGCGGGTCCTGATCGTTGAAGGCGAGGACCGGATCGATCTCGTTCACGACCTTCAACGGCGCCGGCAGCGAGACGCCCTTTCCGGACGGCGCGATCTCGGCGGCGCGGCTCTGAGAGAATTGACGGAACATGATGACCCTTTTCCAGCTACATCAGATGGGTTGTCTTGAGATCGCGCGCAGCAAGCTCCCGACGGCAGGCAAGCGCCATGTCGCGAATCGTTCGGCAGATGCGCGCGCGGCGTCGAACCTTGGTAAGCGGCACACCGCGATTGACCGCCTCGAGAACGGTGCGCTCGTCTTCCGGAAGAAAATGATCGATGGTGTGATCAAGCGCCTTGCTGCACTGACGAATCCGGGTGTGCTCGTTGAAGCGTTTGATGTAGCGGTTGAGGACGATCGACACCGGCAGGCTGTAGAGCCCCTCATCCTTCAGGATATCGATGAGCCGCTTGGTCTGTCTTATCGCCGGCACGTTCAGCTGGGTGACCAGATAGAGCTTGTCGGTCATGTCCAGCACCATCTCGTGCCAGCCGGCGAGAGCCAGCGGCAGATCAATCACCACATAATCGAATTCCTGCTGCGCCAGATCGATCAGCCTTCCGACCGTCTCGGTCCTGAGCGCATCGAGCGGCATGGGCTCGATCGGCGCCTGCAGCACCTCAAGGCCACTTTGATGCTCGGTCATCGCGCCCAGCAGCAAGGCCGTATCGAGCCGCGTCGGCTTTTGCACGATATCGAGCAGGTCGGAGCGCGGATCGAGATCGAGATAGAGCCCGGCATCACCGAACTGCAGATCGAAATCGAGCAAGCCGACACGCTTCGGCTCTTCCTTGCCGATCGGATCGATCAAATTCAAAGCGAGGTTGACCGCCAAAGTGGTCGCCCCCATTCCGCCCTTGGCGCGGGCAACGGTGACGACCTGACCACGACTTGAACCGCCGCGATTTTGCCTGGCCTTGCGCTTGGCGACATCGATGGCATCCAGCAAGCTATGCTGATCGAGCGGCTGCGGCACGAAATCATCGATCCCCTGACGGATCAGCTCGCGCATGCCTTGAGCAGAGACCTGGCGCGACGTCGCGATCACCGAGAGCCGCCCTTGGCTGTCCGACATGATCTGGCGAAGCGGCACCAGCTCGTCCGGATCCTCGATATCGAGATCGACCAGCAGCATGCTGGCGCGGCTTAAGCGCTCCATGAACGTCGGATCGAGCGACTTCAAGCTGCCGACTTCGGTTTCGAGCGCGATGTCGCTGCGCTCCATCAACAAGCCCGACAACGCGTTCTTGACCTCATTGGTCCGGGCCAGCGCTAGCATGGTGGTGACGATGGTCGCCATAGCCGAATCACTCCCTCTTCTCGGGTTGCGTGAACGTCGTCATCCCGGTCCACCTTCGATGAGGTCTTCTGCGGGCAGGGTTGCTCGCATCGTCGGCATCAAAGGGTTATCGAGGCCGGTGCCGCCGCCATAGAATGTCTGCAAAAGAGGGCCAAGCGGGGTGATGAACGGCACCTCGACATCACCGTCGAGCTCGACCGAAACCAGCGGCACATAGGGTCCGCCCAAAAAGCCGAGATCGGCAAAGCTGTAGGTCAGCCGAATATCGTCTGCCTGGACGGCGGCGGGCAAAAAGAAGCCGATGCGCGCGATGATGTCATCCAAGCCATCGCCGATGGCTTGGGCGCCGCTGCAGCTGATCGTTCCAGGGTTGGCGCAAAGACCCTGGACTTCCGTGCAGCTTGACCCGAACGGTATCGTTCGCGATGCACCGAACGCCCGATCATTGAAGATCGGCACACCAGCACAAAGGGGAGGACGCACAACGGCCAGCCTGACGGCGAGATGCGTGGCTTTCTCTGCCAGAATCCAGCGGAGATAGATCTGGCCGAAATCCAGGATCGCGAACAAGAGGATCAAGAAGAGCGGCAGAACCAAGGCGAATTCCACCAGGATGCTGCCGGCATCGTCTTCCATGAAATGCCGGCCGTGCCGCCTCATCTCACTCCCCCAACCAGCGCGCACGATCGGCGACGCTGAAGCTTACGGTGTTGGCCTGGCTTGGGTTGAACAGGCGGAAGATCGGCGCGAACGGCAAAGGCAAGTCGACCCTGGCCGTGGTCTCGACCACAGCAAAGCAGGGATCGGTGGTGACGATCGAGGGCGTTGCGACATCGATATTGGCGCTGGTCCAGTTGGCGATCAGCGGCGGCCCGCCGATGAGCAGGCCGCTGATACCGAGAGTCTTGGCTGCCGTGGTCGCCGTCGCCAGGACCGCCCCGTCAAGCCCGCAATTCTGGTCGAACAGCTGGGGTACGCGGCTGATGTAGCGGGTGGTGTCGCGCGCGGCCTTCAAGGCGATCTGGTGCCGCCAAAGAAGATTGCCGCCTTCGATCACCATCGCGATGATCAGCATGAACGGCAAAAGGAGAACGGCCATCTCCGCAAGCGGCCCTCCGCGGTCGTCCAACGCGAATTTTTTTCTTGATGTCACGATCATCGGCTAGCGCGCCAGCTGCACGACATCACGGATGCGACCGGTGCCGAGGCCATCGGCGTTGGGACGCAATCGCTGAACTTCCTCCGCCCAGAGCGACACGACACCGCCGCTCGGAGAGAGTTCCGCAGGCTCGGTCATGAAGAGCTGCACGTAGTCCAGAACAGGAACACCTTCGACCAGGCCGCTGCTAGGCAACCCCGATCCCGAATCGCAGTTGATCACCGCCACATTCAGGAGACGGCGCTCCGGCTGCTCCGGGGTCGGAACGAGCCCGCCCCGGTGGCAGATCGGCGCACCGGTCTCTGCCGAGGTGGTCTTTTGCAGCATGCGATCGAACGACGGGGCGACCGCCACCTCCTCTTGATAAAGCTCAAAGCGCGTTGCGGCTGCGGGCCTGGCCGTCCCGTGATTGACCGCCCAGTAATCGTCGAGCTCGGCAGCCGTGATACCGGTTCCAAGCTGCGATCCGGTCGCACTGCAGGTGCCGTTGGGATCGAAACACGCATCGCGCGGCAACGGGACGGAGCGCGCATCATTGGGTAACAGGCTGAGATCGATCACGTCGTCGAGGTCGTCGACGCAAGCGCCGCCATCATCCGCGGCGAAAGCCTTGACCACGCTTGGCGCCGGTGCGAAACGGTTGTCGTTTTGCCGGCCGTTCAGCTGCGAGAGATAGATGTCGAAACGCGAGTTCAGGCCGCCGGCCACCTGCGAGCGGCTCACCGTATTGACGATGGTCACCCCGGTCGGGTCATAGCAGCGGGTGACATTGTCCGTGATACCCGTGACACAGCCGACCACGGCACCGCCAGCCGTGCCGAAATTGCCGCAAGCGCTGCTGGGTTCGAAGTTATCGGCGAGCACGCCGAATTCGCCCGGCTGCCAAAGCCCGCTCATCTTCAGATGGATCATCCGGCCGGGCACCGGCTCATAGGCGCCGCCGTCCGGCGCGCAGAACGCGATGGGCGTGGTGGCGCAAGCAAGGCGTTTTCGCCCGGCAATGGCGTTGGCCGTCACTTCGCTATCGGCAATGGCCGAGCCGAGGAGCGCGTTGACCACACCGACGAACAGGTTGGTCACGGTATGCGGGTTGATCTCGAGCTCGACGTAGAGGGCTGCCCGGTCGCTTGCGGTAACGTCGGTCAATGGTGCCGTGTCGTCATCCGGGATGCTCGCATAGAAGGTCAGCGTCACGTCATTCGCATCAAGACCGGCACCGCCTTCGCCGAAGCTTTGCAGATCATCCACATTGCCGCTGGCAACCACCGCCTGGGCGGCTGCGATGGCGCCATCATCACCGTCAAGCTCGGCCGCCGCCGCAAGAGCCAGATGATCGGCGAAAGACTGCAGTTCCGTAGCCGTACTGACCGTTCGTCCAATATCCCAGACCAGCGCCATGCATGCGAAAATCAAGCCCATCGAGACGGCGAACAACACCAGGACTGCGCCCTGATCATCCCTGACCAACGAGCGGCCTGTCCCCCGATATCGAACCCAAGAGGACATCAGCATGCTGGCCTACTCGTCACGGGTGTAAACTTCGACCGGGGTCTCGACCCGATCGTTTTGATAGCGCCTTGCAGCAAGAGCGCGCCGATCGCCTGGAGCTGATCCGAGCGTCTCGATCTTCCGATCCGGATTCGCGATCTGCGCTTTCATATTGTGGCGCACCGCCACCCCGAACCCTTCCGGCGCCACATCAGGCAAGGGCGGCTCGGTGCAGGCGCCGAGCAGAAGAAGCGGTAACATGAGCAGCCTGCTGATCAACGCATCGGATCCCGCCCCTATTTCAAAATATAGCCATAAGGCCCGACGATGCCGCCGGCACTCACCAGACCTCCGGGCACTGCCCCTTGCTCCCGCCCGGCCAAGCGCATCACCGCCTTCGGTCTTGCCCATCAAGAACAGCTCCGCCGGTGTTGGCGGATCGAAGAATTCGTCGGGGCTCAGGAGCGATGTCGGCCGCACCGGGCGCACAAGATGCGGTGTCACGATCACCACGAGTTCGGTTTGCCCGCTCTTCCAGGCCGAGCTTCTGAACAAGGTGCCGAGCACCGGCACGTCGCCGAGAATGGGAAACTGGCGCACTGCATCTTCGAAGTTTTCCTCCAGCAGTCCCGCAATCGCGAAGCTCTGACCGTCACCTAGCTCGATCGTGGTTTCAGCCCTGCGCACCTTCAGGCCGGGGATCACCAGATCGTCGGCGAGGATCGAGGTGTTGGGATCGATCTCGCTGACCTCGGTAAACAGTTCGAGATTGATGAAGTCGCTCGCCAGGACCGTCGGCGTAAACGAAAGACTGACACCGAATTCCTTGAACTCGATGGTGATATCGACATCACCGTCATCTTCCTCCTTCCGACCGACCGGAATGGGAAATTCACCGCCTGCGAGAAACTGCGCGCTGTCACCGGAGAGGGCGATCAGATTGGGTTCCGCCAGGGTCTTGATCACCCCTTTGTCTTCCAGCGTGTCGAGCAGCACTTCTAATGTCAGATCACCGATCGTTGCGGCAATGTCGAAGATCGCGAAGGCGTCGCGGTTCGCGGAGACACCATCACCGCTAAGGCCAAAGGCCTGGACATCATTGCCATTCACCGCGAGGGCGTTGGTAATGCCCAGCTGCTTGACCACGGAGCGCTCGACCTCGGCAAAACGGACGGCCAGCATCACCTGCTGGCTGCCGGTGACCTCGACCAGATTGGTCACCCGATCCGGCGCATATCGATCCGCGATCGCAAGGGCACGATCGAGAGCGGCGGCACTCGACACCTGGCCGCTCAGCACCAGGCCGTCATGAGCCGGGCGCACCTCGAAACGCTGGCCGGGCACCAGATCGTGCAGGCGTTGCTTCAGCTCTTCGATGTTGAACGACGACCACCAGATCGACCACCGCCATGACCTCGACCTTCCGATCCGGTGACGGTGAGGCTGGTGGTGCCGAACTGCTTGCCGAACACGTAGATCGAACTGGTGGTCAACGGCACCACGTCGGCAATGTCGGAATTGCCGATCGAGACCTCGCCATAGCGACCATCCAGCTGGATCACCTGGCACATGTTGATCGGCACCAGAATCTTCACCGGCATGCAGGCGCGTCTTGAGCATGAGCGAAGAGGCACGACGGTTGATTCCGACTGGCGCTGTCGCGGTCTCGACCTACGATGGCGGTACGACCTTGTGCGTTTCGACGTCCCTCGGCGGCAGCCGGCCGAGATTGATGTTGATCGAGCGCCTTCCGCACGAACTGATCAGTTTGCGCCAAAAGTGCCTCCATCGCTTGGTCGGTTTCCGCGCAAGGGGGCGCACCATAGGCCGGCAAAGCCAAGAACCATCGAAAAAAGACAAGACGCGTCAAAGGACAGGCAGCGACATCGATCACGTCCATGGCAAGGGTGAAGAAGCTGGCGAAATTTTTTGATGTCGATAAAGGTCTTTTCGGTCTCGGATTCCTCAACCTTTGGGGACTTCGATCGTGGTGCGCTGGCCGCCGCGATTGACCACGATCGAAGGACGTGCCGATGCAGGCTTGACCTTGCGCTTCGGCCTGTCCCCGGTGGTCAGATCGCCGACGCTGATGGTGCCGAGCACCGGCTGGTCGCCGGCATCGAGATGACGAAGGCTGAGGCTGAGCGTGCCGGCCTGTTGGGCAAGCGCCAGCTTTCTGCGCATCGGCGGGCTTGACCTGCACGGTCACCGTCTTGACCACCGAGGGTTTATTGCCTGCTCCGTCCGCCGCTTGATCGATGCCCAGCACCTCAACGTCCTGCAGGATGGTGGACGAGCTCAGATTCTTATCGATGGTTCGGGTCAAGGGTGACGTCGACGCGATCGGAAGGCGCGACGAAGCCGGCGACACCGGTCACGTCATTGACCCTGAATGGCCACGGCGCGCATGTGCGGATCGATCTTCTGGGTGATCGTTACCCGCTCGCCGAAGTCCGAGACCTTGGCATCGAGATACGAGGTCACCAGAAGAAATCGTGCGCTTCGCTCGACGGGGATTTTTTCTCGTCTTCGCCGAGAACCTCATCGATCGATGCAAACACGCCCTCGGGAACGGCATTGGCAGGCCAGGAGCGAAGGGACAGCATATCGGCCTCGATGATGTGGCCGAACGCGATATCGGCTTCCGCCACCACTACAGCACGCATGGCCTGAACCGACGTTGGCCTGTTCATGGCGACATGGATGTAAATGACCGCACTTCCGGCGATGATGATGCCGAGAAACAATGTCAGAAGAGCACGCAATCGCATCGACGATCCTCCGCGATGGGTGACGTTTGGTTTCTTAAGAACTTGAAGTTGAGGCAGGCTGGCGGCCCTTGGAAGGTGAATAGACCGCCAGCCTCTTAACCGACTTGGGAAGACTAAGGGGCGAGGGGTGTTATCTGCAGAACCACCTCGTTAAAGATACCTTGCAACTCCGGCGTGATCGCTGTTAGAGCTGCAACCGTTCCAGCAATCAGAATGGCAAAAATAACAGCATATTCGACAAGAGCGGCGCCGCTTTCGTCCTTGGAAAACGACTGGATCAACTTAACCAGGTGAGACATGGAGCTCCTCCGATAACATTCTCGTTTGAGGGGAACGCGGGGGACCCTTAGGCAATCCAGACCGCGACTATGACGTTTATAATAATTGAAACATTAAACTATAAAATTGCATAAATGCGGTAAAAATCTATCTCAATGGGATAAATAGAAAAATTATTTATCCTTTTAGGCGAATAAACGTGACATTTTGGACACAGTTAAGTTTTTTGCGTCAGACGCGAATAAATCTCATGTTTTGTGACTTGAGCGATGGTTTTTTCATGGCTATCCACGATGCCAAGAGGGCTGATCGCCCACCTCAAAAAACGCGGGAAGGAGCTTACGCCTTGGTCATCAGATCTCCTCATCATAGTGATGTCTTCTCGGCCCTTGACCGGGTCTATGGCTTGATCGACGGGTCCGCCAGATGGTCCGACTGCCTGGCTGACCTGGTTCGCCTGGCCGATATCAAAGGCTGCTCCCTCATTCTTTACGAATGCGGCCGAAGCCATAGCCGGATGGTTGAAACGAGGGGCGATGGCCGGCAGGAATTCGGAGTAGGCCACGATATTGCCATCGACGATTTCCTTTGGCGCTCGTCCCTCGGCATGGTCTGGTCCCCGCTGCAAGAGGCCGGAACCAAGAACAGCCTGGTCATGGATGCCATGGCGAGGCGTACGGGCTACGCTCACGCCGAAGCCTATGCGGTCATCGATCGCGACCTCACGCACATACTCTATCTGGCGTTCTCCGGCCATCGGCCCGGCCGCCCGCTTGATCGCGAGATTTCGGCGCTCCTCGACGGCCTCCTGCCCCATCTGCACCGGGCGTGCCGGCTGCTGCGCTCGATCCAGGACCAGACCCTGCTTCAACTGGTCAATCCGGACCGAGCTGCATCGATCGATACCGCAGCGGTGCCGATCGAATTGCGCCTGCGCCGACGCTTCAAGCTGTCGAAAGCCGAAGCAAGGGTTGCGAAGCTCTTGGCCGAAGGCCTGGCACCGCGCATCATCGCTGATCGGCTGCATGTCTCGATCCACACCGTCAGAAGCCAGCTTCAAGCCATTTTCCAGAAAACCGATACCTGCCGGCAAGCGGAACTCACCAGCCTCCTGCTCCGTGAAACCGAGATACCAACCGCCCTTTGCCGGGCACGGCCCGAAGCGATCGAAAGCCGAGAGCGCCCGTCATGTCTTTGAGGCTTCGCCTGGCCCTTTGGATTGCCGTTGCCGAGACCATCTTCTTGGCCCTGTTTCTTCTCACCGGAATCCAGTCCACAGGACTTACTTTGTTCGAAGAAGCGGCCCCGCTCTTTTTAGTCGGCATGGCGATCAACGGCATGATTGCGCTGACCATCGCCCATGCCTTCACCAGGCGCCTGACCGAACTTGCCGACGCCGCGGATGCGATTGCGGCGGGCACACCCCATCACTGCATCGTGACCTCAGGCGATGACGACATTGCGCGCCTCGGCCGCGCCTTCAACAACATCGTCGCGCGCATGCAGAGCCACCTGCAGCATGTGAAGGAAAGCCGGGATCGGCTGATCAAACCCACCGAGGCCATGTCCGAAGGCTTCGCTCTTTGGGATCGGAACGATCGTCTGCTTCTTTACAATCAGCAATTCCGACGGATCTTCAAGCCCATCGAGTGCTCGATCCGTCCCGGCATGGGCTTCAGCCTGTTCGCACGCTTGGTCAGCGACTGCCTGATCGAGCATGAGGAAGAGGAGGAACGGGAACAATGGCTCGATGAGGTTACCGCCCAGCATCGCGAGCCCAAAGGTACGCGCGAAATGCGCTTCTATGGCGGACGCTGGACTTCGGTCTACGAGTTCAAGACGCCGGATGGCGAAATCATCGGCATCTATTGCGACATCACGGAACGGATGGCGCGGGAACAGGATCTCGAGGTCGGCAGAACGAGGCTGCGCGCAATCATGAACTCCGTGGTCGATGGCATTCTGACGATCACCGCCGATGGCCGGATCGAAAGCTCCAATCTGGCCGCTGCCGACATGTTCGGCCGTCTCGAAAGCGACATGCCCGGCCGCCATCTGGAAGATCTGGTTCCGGAGATCGCAGCGATGGATCCCTCCGGCATCCTCTCGGTCCGGGGCCTCGCCACCATGCCGAATGAACACGCTATCGAAGTCACCGGCAGACGCTTGGACGGCTCATCCTTTCCGATCGAACTTTCCGTCACAGAAAGCGATCTTCAAGAGGCCAAACGTGACGATGGCGGACGCCAAGGCGGCCACGCCTTCATCGCCACGGTCCGCGATATCACTTTGCGCAAAGCCAATGAGGAGCTGATCCGCTATCAGGCGACCCACGATGCCCTGACCGACCTTCCCAACCGCTCGGTGTTCGATGCCGAATTGGAAGACTGCCTCGATATGGCGGCGAGAACCGGTGAACGCCTGGCTGTCCTGTTCCTCGATCTCGACCGCTTCAAAATGGTCAACGACACCCTTGGACACTCCGTCGGCGATGCGCTCTTGGTTGAACTCGGCAAGCGGCTGCGCAGCTGCCTGCGCGAAACCGATATCGTTGCCCGCATGGGCGGCGACGAATTCATCCTGGTCCTGAGAAATCTCTCCAACCGCGGCGATGCCGAGCAAAAGGCGGAACGCATCCTGCATTCGATCCACCCCCCGTTCAATCTCGAAGGCAATGAGCTGCATGTCACCGCGAGCATCGGCATCAGCATGTACCCGGATGACGGCAAGACCTCCGAGCATCTCCTGAAGATGGCCGATCTCGCCCTCTATCGTGCCAAGGATGCCGGGCGCAACCGTGCTCAGCTGTGCACGCCGACCATGGATGCTTCGGTTCAGCAACAGGTGCGTATGGAAAAGGAACTGCGCCTTGCGCTCGAGCATGAACAGCTGAGCCTCGTCTATCAGCCGCAAATTCACCTGGGCACGGGCAATCTGGTCGGTGTCGAAACGCTGGCGCGCTGGCATCACCCCGAACTCGGGCTGATCTCGCCCTGCCAGTTCATCCCGCTGGCCGAAGAGACGGGCATGATCTACGACCTCGGGCTTTGGGTCCTGCGCTCTGCCTGCAGACAGCACAAGCGCTGGCGGGAAGCCGGGTTTACCGATCTTCGCCTGGCCGTCAACATGTCTGGTCGCCAGCTGCAGCGCGCCGGCATCGAGAAGGATCTGATCGCCGTGTTCGAGGACACCGACATGGACCTCGATTACCTCGAGCTCGAGCTGACCGAGAGCATCCTGATGCAGCCGGGCGAGAGCGGCGACGTCCTTGGCCGTCTGACCGAAATGGGCATCAACCTTGCTCTCGATGACTTCGGCACCGGCTATTCAGCCCTCAGCTATCTCAGGCGCTTTCCGATCGACCGGATCAAGATCGACCGCTCCTTCGTCAACGATATCGACACCAATCAAAGCGATGCCGCCCTTGCACGCGCCATTGTCGGCATGGCCCATGGCTTGAACATGCAGGTTATCGCCGAAGGCGTGGAAACCGATGCCCAGCTCGATCTTCTAAAGCATTACGGATGCGATGAAGCTCAAGGCTATCTCCTGGCAAGACCCATGGAGGCCACCAAGATCTCCGCCCTCGCGCCGGGAGCGAGGCAGCAGGCGCAGACCGAAGCCGCCCCGGAGCTGGCATGACCTCGAATGTCAGGAATGGTTGTCGGCCGATGATCCCTTGACCTGGCTCTCACGTCATTGTGAAATCGAAGATCAGCGCATTGCAGATTGCATCTGCCCATGAGTTCAATTAAGCACAAATGGTTGTAAATATGCCCTGCTATTCTCGCCTGGGCAGCCGTCCTTTCATCATCGTCCGGTCTCTTTGGGAGTTCACCATGCTGAAAATTGCCGCCGCCGCTTTTCTCTGCTGCCTGTCCGTTTCAGCCATGGCCGCCGAGGGCCTCGTGGTGAAGCCCAGCAATCACTCGGTCTCGGAGACTATTGACCGCCTTCAGGCGATCCTCGAAGAAAAGGGCCTCAAGATCTTCAGCCGCATCGATCACCAGGCCGGCGCAGCCGGTGCCGATCTCGAGCTTCGCCCGACCGAACTGTTGATCTTCGGCAACCCGCAGCTCGGCACGCCTTTGATGACCAGCGCCCAGACCGCGGGTATCGATCTTCCGCAGAAGGCACTCGCTTACGAAGACGAGAATGGCAAGGTTCATCTTGCCTATAACGATCCCGGCTATCTGAAGGCGCGCCACGGTATCAAGGATCGCGACGAGGTGCTGGACAAGATCCGCGGCGCGCTCGGCAAGTTCACCGATGCGGCAGTGAAGTAAGCGGCTTCCTTCAGCTCAATCGACCTTGAACTGATCAGCACTAGCAACTGAACGATGTAAGGGGTCTCGGGGTGCCAACCTCGAATCCCTGCACGAAATCAATGCCAAGATCCTTCAGGACCTTGAGCGTCGGGCGGTCCTCGACGCCCTCGGCAACGGTCTCGATACCAAGGGCTCTTGCCATCTGGTGAATGGCCGCGACCATCGCGCGGCTGCTGTCGTCGCGGCGAACGTCGCGAATGAACGTGCGATCGATTTTGAGATAGTCGACCGGAAGCCGCTTCAAGTAATTGAGAGACGAAAGGCCGCTGCCAAAGTCGTCCAGGGCGAACTTGCACCCAGCCCGCCGGAGATCCCGAATGAAAGCCTCCGTCTTGATCAGGTTTTGGATGGCGGCCGTTTCAGTAACTTCAAAGCAAAGGCGGTGGGCTGAAACCTTGGTCTCTTCCAGGATTTGCTGCACGAAATCGAACAACGCCTCATCGCTGAGCGTTGCGCCCGACAGGTTGACATTGACGCGCAGCATGTCGGAATCTGACGAAAGTTGCGCCAGGTAGGCAATCGTCTTCTTGATGACCCATCGGTCGATCTCACTCATGAAACCATAACGTTCGGCGGCGGGTATGAAGGACGCCGGCATGATCAAATCGTCGGTCGCCCCGGTCATGCGCAGCAAGATTTCGAGATGATTGGTTCTGCTTTCCTCTTCAACGACCGCCTCGATCGGCTGGGCAAACAAAACGAACTGATCTTGATCCAGGGCTGCCCTGATTCCGCCTGCCTGGTGCATCTCCTCCCGGCGACGGCTCAGGAACGTATCCCGTTTCTGATAAAGATGAACCCGGTTGCGGCCGTGGTCCTTGGCGGCATAACAGGCAAGATCGGCCTGAGCCATGACTTCGCTGATGTCTTCGGTGGATCGATTGATGACCGTGATACCGATGCTGGCGCCAACCTCGAACACGTAGCCTTCATGAAAAAAGCGGTAATCGTTCAAGACGTCGACGAGCTTCTCCGCCGCGCGCTCGGCACGCCTGAGCGAACATCCCATCAGGAGCAAACCAAACTCATCGCCGCCGAGCCGTGCCAGAACGTCGCCTTCACGAACTTTGTCCTGCAGCAGCTTGGCCACCTGCTGCAAAAGGCGGTCACCGACCAGATGGCCGACCGTGTCATTGATGATCTTGAACTGGTCCAGATCGATGAAGCAAAACACCGCAGACCGACTATTATTGGCGGTATCATCAATGGCGCGTTGCAAATGCTGCTCGAACGTCTGCCGATTGATCAAGCCGGTCAGCACATCGTGGCTGGCCTGATAAGCAAGTCGTTCCGATAGGCGATGGGCTTCGGTGACGTCTCTGATCGTTACGACGGCCCCTGAAATCTCGCCATCGCTCTCGCGATAGGGCTCGAGCAGAATATCCAGTACGCGACGCGCTCCTTCGCTGTCGGTGCCGCGACGCAGGCTTTTCACCGTCTCACCGGCAAAGCAGCGATCAAGTTCAGGTTTGGCATCTTGCAGGAATTCGTGCTCGCCCAGAATATCGGCGGCATGAAGACCCAAGAACGTGTCGAGCGGCCTTTTGTGATAGTCGAGATTGGCCCTGTTGGACAGGCGGTAGCGATAGTCGGTGCCAATCACCGAGATGCGGTCACTCACCTGCTCGACCGCTGAGGCGAACAGGCGAAGCTGCTCTTCCGTCCGCCTGGCCTCGGTAACGTCACGCAGCGAAACGATGGCGCCGCTTATTGTGCCGTCCGGGTCCCTGAACGGCTCACTTCTGATCTTAAAGTGGCGCTCTTCACCGAAAAGCAGGTCGATCGTGCGCTCGTCTTCGACGATGTCTCCGCCAAAACTGCGATCCAGCATCGGCTTCGCCGTTTTTTCGAACCATGCGTCACCGACCGTCTCACGCAAATGGCAGCCGATCAGTTCATCCCGGCGCCGCCCGCGGAAGTCTGCATTGGCCTGATTGGTCAGCCGAAAACGATAATCGGTGCCGATCACCGAAATCCGCTCGCTCATCTGATTGATGATCGATGCGTAAAGATGGACCTGGCGATTCGACGTCTCGAGCGCCTCGGTCCGCTGGCGGATCAAGTGCTCCATCGAAAGCTGCTGCTGCCTCAGCTTACTGGCGTGCTTCTCCTGGGCATCAACATTGATGATGGATGACTGGATGGCCTTCTTGCCTTTCCAGTTGATGGTGCGAACGGACTGCTCCACCCAGATCGGTTTGCCGCCCTTCGTGCGCACGAGATAGCGATAGCGAGCCGGCGCCCAACGCCCGGCCATCCGATCAATGGCATAACTGCGCAGCCGGGCTTCCTCGGACTCGTGCCAGAAGCCGCAGACCGTCGGCAGGGCCAAGATCTCGTTGACGGTACAACCATGCAACTCAGCCCACGCCCGGTTGACGTAAAGAGGCCTGTGCCCTTCATGGACAAGGATACCTTCTACGGCGTCGTCGACCATCTCCTTGAAGACGTCGATGCCAACAGGTTCGGTCGGTCTTGTCGAACTGCTTGCTGAGGAGTTTCTACAGGCCGATCGCGGAAGCCTCAGAACATTGGTTCTTGATTTTTGTGTCACTAAGTCAAGCCAATAATATGAGAAGCATGTCACGGGTCAATAAAGCTGCCGGGAATATAACAAGTCCCTCCTGAACATTCAAAGGCTATTTACTATGGTTCACCGCGAATTGATCAATCTTAAATTGCATTAACATGTTAACATTTGCCCCTTGAGATTGGCACCGCAGGCACTGAAAAATCGCAGGCGACGAGGCCTTTCCGATCACCCAACCGCAACGCCGTCCTGGCCTTTCTGCAGCGGGCCCGGGCGTTCGAACATCGGGGATGAAACGGCAACCTGGCGGTGGATCGATCGGGCCGGGCGAGTCACGCCTCGACAAGACCGTCTAGCTTTTTCGCCTCTTGATCGACGCCGCGGCCTGGAGGAAGCTTGGGCAGGGGGTGCCTTTGATCGCGGCAAAGCCGGCGGCGATCGGCTCCCTCGACGATCTGGCCCAGATACATCACCCCGACCGATCGCACCCAGGCTGGATCGACCTTGGAACCATACCGCTAGAAGGCCTGGCCGATGCTGACGTAGATCTGAAAGGCATCGTCGCTTGATCGTCGATCCAGCGGAACGCCGACATCGAGGCGAATGGGGCCGATCGGGCTGAAATAGCGAAGACCGCCGCCGACGCCAATGCGCAACGGCTCATCGAAATCGGGAACCGTCGAACTGTAGGCGGCGCCACTATCGGCAAAGATGGCCAAGCCGACGGTATCGGTAACCTGGCTTCTGAGTTCGCCGGCAAATTCCAGGAGGGAGCGTCCGCCTACCGGCTCATCATCGTCGTCGAGCTCACCGGCGAGCTGATAACCGTAGCCGCGAACCGAACCGCCTCCGCCGGCATAGAAACTCTCGTCAGCCGGAATGTTGTCACGTTTCGCCCCGAAGAGGAAACCCGCCTTCGACTCGTGCTGCCAGGATAAGGCGAGGTTTTGCCTTTTTCAGGCGAATGTAGCGGCTGTAGCCGATCGATGACTTGTTGAACGCGACGTCGTTGCCGAAGACATCGACAAAGGGCTCGTTCGGTGGCGAACAAGCGTCCGCCTTTGGAAGGATCGAGCAGGTTGTTGGAATGGTCCCAGTTGAAGCTTGTGGGGAGGGATAGCAAACCGAAGCTCGTCTTCATCGTCGTCCTGTTCGACTCTTGGAAGCGGTAAAGGCGAGCCCGACGCCAAGGTCGATGCGGTCACTGATCGAACGCTCGATGCCGATCGATGCGCCGATCGACTGGCTGTCAAAGGCGTCGGTGTTTTCGACCTCGATCTCGGTCCCGATCACCAGCGCCTGCCGTTTTCTCAAGAAGTCGGGCTCGCGTGCTTCGCCGCTCAACGTCCAGCCGAGCTTGGATGCATCCAGCTCGAACCCGAGCTGTTCGCCGGTGCCCAGGAGATTGCGATGCTGCCAGCCCAAACTGCCACCCAAGCCCTCGTCGGTGCGGAAGCGGATGCTTGCCTCGATCGAGCGATGCTTCGCTTCGCTCACTTCGATCATGATCGGCACGCGGCCTTCGTCATCGGCCTCCTTGCCGGGCTCGATGCGCACGCTGTTGAAAAGGCCGGACCGGATCAGATCGAGCTCGGTTTCGTCGAGCCGCTCAGGCGTGACCAGTTCGCCTGGTTTCCAGGCGAGGAGGCGGCCAATAAAACGCGTTTCGACATCGACATTCCCGGTGATATCCGTGTCGCCGAAATAGATCATGCGGCCGGGCGCCAGCCGCAGGGTGATGTCCATCGTTTCGCTGTCGTGATCGACCACGACGCGACGCTGGCCGATCCTGGCGTTGGCGAAACCCTGGCTTTTGATCCGCTCGAGCAGTGCTGCTTCGGCCTCGATGATCTTGGTCGATGAGGCCCGTTCGCCCCTGACCAGACCAAGCTTGTTGTTGCGTCGGCAAGTCCAGATCGTCTTCCGTGGGAGGATTGATTTCGATGACGACATCCTTGATGTCGTAGGTGGGACCTGCATCAATTTGAAACGTGACCGTCATCGGGGACGTCGTTCTGTCGATGTCGACATCGACCTCCGCCGCGTAGTGGCCTCTTGCTCTCATCGCTTTCAGGATGCGCGGGAGGTCATCTCGAACGCGCCGGCGAAGGCGGCTGAAGCTGATCGGCGGACTATCGACCAAACGCAGGCTTTCCGAGACCTGCTGCACGAGATCCAGCGTTGTTCCCGAGGCCCCCTCGAAGCGGACGACATACGGAAACTCGTCTTGTTGCTCCGCCTGCTGTTCCGCTTCGCCCGCAGGCTCGGCCGCCTCGGATGACGGGCCGCCGCCGACCTCGATCTCCCGGTCGTCCTGGGCATGGAGGCTGATGGAGCCAACGCCAAGCAATGAGGCGAGCAAGGTGGCAAGAAAATGCCGGCCCAATCAATCGCTGATTAGAGGGAACGACTAAGCGGCGCATGACCCGTCATCTCATGTTTTTTCCGCTGCCACACCTTTTCCCATTGCCATGCCGTTTCGATGATATGCCGAAGGTCGTCGTGCCTGGGCTCCCAGCCCAGGTGTTTCTTGATCTTGTCGTTGCTGGCGACCAGCTGCGGAGGATCGCCGGCGCGACGGGGCCCTATGGTCACGTCGAAATCCACCCCTGAAACCGCTTTCACCATCTCGATGATTTGGCGATTGCTTTGGCCCCGGCCGTAGCCGCAATTGCAGGTCGTCGACGACCCTCCGGCCCGCAAGTAGTTGAGGGCATCCAGATGGGCTCTCGCCAGATCTTCGACGTGGATATAGTCGCGAATGCAGGTGCCATCGGTTGTCGGGTAATCCGTGCCATTGAGCTGCATCCCCGGACGGAGCCCGAGCGCGGCTTCGCAGGCGATCTTGATGATATGCTGATTGTCGGGCGTGGCTTCGCCGATGCGCGCCTGCGGGTCGGCGCCGGCAACGTTGAAATAGCGGAGAATGGCGAAGCTCATGCCAGATGCCGAGGCAATATCCGTCAACATGCGCTCCGCCATCATCTTGGACGCACCGTAGGGATTGATCGGCGCACTCGGCAGGGTTTCGTCCAAGAGCGCCTGCGGCGGTTCGCCGTAAACCGCCGCCGTCGACGAAAAGACCAGATGCGGCACGTGGTTTGAGGCGGCCGTTTCGAACAGATTCAGCGCGTTGGCGACATTGTTCCGATAATATCTAGCCGGATCACGGACCGATTCGCCAACCCAGATATGGGCGGCAAAATGAAGAACGGCATGAAAGCGGTGCTCCTCGAAGAGAGACTGAAGCAGGACGCGGTCGCCAACGTCGCCGATCACGAGGTCGGCATCGCCCACGGCAAAGGCAAAGCCGGTCGACAGGTTGTCCAGCACCACCACGTCATGCCCGGCTTCGATCAGCGTCTTGACCACGTGGCTGCCGATATAGCCGGCGCCGCCGGTGACCAGGGTTTTTGCAATCGCTGTCTTTTGCGGCATGGGCTTGATCACCTCTTCTTGATTGTTCCGCTGGAATGCCGAACAGATATGTTGGAAAAATCGAGCTTTCGCCTGCGGCCGAGGTCACATGATCCTTCGGTGGCGTCAAGCCTGATCGCAAAGATTCGCAGGCTAGATCAGCGCTCCGCCATCGGCTTGCCGCCCGTGGTCAAGAAACGGACGCTGTCTTCCTCCAGGACCACGCAGGTCAGGCAGCCGGTCCAGCAGGCGCCCGTGTCGATGCCGATGCGATTGTTGCGGATGGTCGGTTCGGCTTCCACCGTATGACCGTGAACAACAACAATGCCCAGATCATCCGTACAGGAGAGAAAAGGCTCACGGATCCATAAAAGATCGTCCGGCGATTGCTGATTGATCGGGATATGCGGGCGGATCCCCGCATGGACGAACAGGTAGTCGCCGATCTGGAAGGTGATTTCCAGACCACGCAGGAACGCCAGATGCTCGGCTGGGACCTGCTCCGCCAATTCATCCTGAAGGCGTTGAAAATACTGCATGTCGTCGCGCGCCATGCCGACCCGAACGCCATAGCTGTGAAGCGTGGCATCACCGCCATAGCGCAGCCAGCTCGGGCCGATTTTCGGATCGACCAGAAAGCTCAGAAACCAGGCATCATGATTACCGACAAGGTAAACGGCGCCGAAGTCGGGCAGCGGCTCTTCGATGAGGAGATCGAGGACTTGGCTGCTTTCCAGGCCGCGGTCGACGAAGTCACCCACATAAACCAGCACCTTCTCGGTGCCTGGTGTCAAATCCTGGCTGTCCTCCATGATCATGCGATGCATTTCGATCATCAGATCAGCGCGGCCATGAATATCGCCAATGGCGTAGACACAAATTCCAGGTGGAATGCATGCCGGCCGGCCACCAACCAACGGACGTGACCATTCGGTATCGAGAGGACGTTTGAACAGCGTGCGCAGCAAGATTTTCGCTTCGTTACCTAGGTTGAATTCGATCAGCGAACCGTTTGCGGTTCAAAACCCTATGCCGTTTATCAACTCCTACTCGACATTGGGCAAAGAACACAGAAGAAACGCTTTGTTGCCAGCGCCGACATTTCGCGTTAAAAATTAGCATTGCGTCTCAGTCCGTTAAAAAAGAACAAGATTTCGCCACCTAGGATCTCTTGTATAAACATTCGACAGCGTTTCGTAACCAGCGTGTTGGTCTCAGCAGTACGGAGTGTAATGTAACGTCGTTACTCTCTACCTTTTTGGCAAGGGTGCAACTTTCACGATTGGCGCCGCAGGTTGCGTCCGAATCGGCTATTGTAGCAAAGAAGTCACGGCTAAACGCTTTGCTACTCGCTATCAGGTCGCTATAAACCGAATTACGAAGAAGAAGGGTTAATCATGTTCTGCCGCGTTCATTTGATGTTCGCCATCCGTCGAGGAGAAACTCCGTGACCGTTTCGCGCGTAACCCGTTATTTGTTGCTGGCGCCTGTCGTTCTTCCCTTCATCGTTTCGGATATGGCGTTCGCCCAGCAGCGACAAGAGCTTGATCCCAATGTGACGGTCCAGAATAGGCCGCGGCCCGAGTATGATCCGATTGGCGCGCGCGTCGGTGCTTTTCGTATTCTTCCGGAACTCGCCATCACCGGTGCCTATTCAGACAATGTCGGATTCGATGACAAAGGCGCGGAACAATCCGATTACATTGCCATATTCAGGCCGAGTGTCCAACTCAGGTCCGACTGGTCGCGGCATGCGTTGGGAATTGAGCTGGGCAGCGAAGTTGCTTTGCATGCGAAGGAGGGCGATGAGGATTATCAGGACTTCTTTGCCAATGGTGACGGAGTGCTCGAGATCTCGAGGCAAACCAATCTCAAAGGCAATGTCGGAGCCGCCCGGGGAAGCGAAAACCAGGCTGAGGGCGATAACAACGAGATAGAAGATTTTACCGCCGTTGATGGTGGTCTGGCGCTGAGCCATCAGCTGAACCGAGTTGTCCTGACGGTAAGCGGCGATGCACAGCGCGTCGTTTTTGATGACAGTGATCAAGATGATGAGAACAGGAACGAATACAATGCTCTGTTGCGGACGACATATGAAATGTCGCCGCGGCTCGATCTCTTTGTCGAAGGCCGATACAACATCCTTAATTATGACGAAAATGACCAGGTAACAGGTGACGATCAGGACTCGAGCGGCTATGAGGGCCGTCTTGGTGCCGGTGTTGACCTGACCTCGGTCTTGTTCGGCGAGGCTTTTGCCGGTTACCGCGTGCAACAATTCGATGAAGGCGGTTTTGATGACGAGACCGGTTTTTCGTTCGGTGTCGACCTCAACTGGAATGTGACGCAGCTTACCTCCATCGGCGTGACCGGAAAGCGGGATTTTGAGGCGTCGGATCAAGCCGGGGCCAATAGCAATTTCCAGACCCAAGTGGCATTGAGCGTCGCTCATGAACTCTTCCGAAATGTGATCATCGATGGCGACGCCGTCTACGAGAATGATGATTTTCGCGGCATTGATCGCCAAGACGATACTTATAAATTAGGTGCTGGCGCGACCTATTGGGTTAACCGTAATATTTCGGTCAATGCGGGTTACGACTATTCCAACCGGAACTCGAATCAGGCGGGCGAAGATTTTGAAGCCAATCAGATCTCGATAGGTTTGACGCTCCGCCTTTGAGCGCTTATTGAAAGCTTGAGTATGTTCTTGTGATTTTGAGAAAGACGACACAACCATGAGTGCTATCCTAAGGATCGACTCGATCCGAACGCATTCATGGTAGAGAGGTCACCTACAAATGGGAAAGCGACCATGATCAGGCTCCTTCTTCTGGGAACGTTGCTTCTATCGGTGGGTTTGTTGGCGGCATGCGAATCCGATCCGCCGCCGCTCGACCCCTCACTCAGTCAGCAGGTGCCGTCGAATCCCGAGGCTGCTGCCGATATCGTGGCAGGATACCGTCTTGGGCCTGGCGATCAAATCAAGGTCACGGTGTTTCGTCACGAGGATCTTTCCGGCGAATTCGAGCTCGATGGCGAAGGTTATTTTGCCCTCCCGCTGGTCGGCGAGATCAAAGGCGGCGGCAGGGTCGCCCGGGAACTCGAGAATGACATCGAGACCGCCTTCAAGGATGGCGGCTACCTGGTCAACCCGCAGGTTGGTCTCGAAGTCCTGAATTATCGCCCGTTCTACATTCTCGGCGAGGTCAACCAGCCCGGCAGCTATCCTTATGTGAACGGGATGACCATCATCAACGCCGTTGCCTTGGCCGGTGGCTACACCTACCGGGCGAGCCAGGGCGGCATTTCGCTGCAGCGCGGCGGCTCCAACGGCAAGAAACTGTCAGCCGGTCCGACCACACAGGTCTTGCCCGGCGACATCATCTCGGTGCCTGAGCGTTTCTTCTGATCGGGACCCGGCCCGCCTCGGATCGCGCGCTGACGGTATGCGCGACAAGGTCGAACGGTTCGCCCGTTCGTGACCATCGCAAGCTGTTTTTTCACCTCGGGCTGATGGCACCCTGTACGCGGCGATGCGCCGGACTCTCTGGTCCCGTAGCCTGTGGTCAATGACGCCTGGAGGAGACCAGCGATCGCTTCGATCCTCGAGGGCACAGCCAAGCGCCTGAAGGCTTTCGAGGTCTATCTCGACAAGCGGGTCATCGCCGTCCTCTTTCTGGGTTTTTCCAGCGGCTTGCCCATCCTGCTGATCCTCAAGACCTTGTCGGCCTGGCTTGCCGATGTCGAGGTCGACAAATCGACGATCGGTCTCTTCAGCTTCGTCCTTGCCCCCTATACGTTCAAGTTCGTTTGGGCGCCCTTCATGGACCGGGTGCCGCTGCCGCCTCTGACCACGATGTTCGGCAGGCGGCGAGGCTGGCTGTTGCTGACCCAGGTCTGCCTGATGATCGCGATTTTCGGCCTCGGGCAAACTGATCCGAGAACTGATCTTTTCATGACCGCACTGATGGCTTTTCTGGTCGCCTTTTTCTCGGCCAGCCAGGACATTGTCATCGATGCCTATCGCATCGAGCTGTTGCGCGAGGATCAGCTGGGGGCGGGATCTGCCAATGTCGTGACCGGGTACAGACTAGGCATGTGGGTTGCGGGTGCGGCCGCGCTCTACATCGCCGATAGTGCCGGGTGGCCGACGGCCTATGCCGTCATGGCCCTGTTGATTCTGGTTGGCGTGGTGACTGTTCTGGTGACCCCCGAGCCAGATCTGCTGCCGGGCGATGAGGGAACGGTGGAGCCAAGCCGCGATCTCGACAGCGATGTTTCGCGCCGATGGACGCCTCTCGTGGTCAGCGTCGCACTCGCTGCCTTCATCGGGCTTGTCGTTGCCGACAATTATGGTCTGCGTGCCGGTCTCACCGGCGGTGTTGGTGCTGCTCTGGTGATGGCGGCCTTATTGGCCGTCTTTGGCCAATCTTCGACCTTTCGCGACGGGGCCATCGAGCCTTATCGGGATTTTTTCCGGCGAAACGGGGTGACCATCGCCATCCTCATCCTGGCCTTCATTTCGTTGTTCAAGGCCAGTGACGTCTTGCTGACCTTGATGGCCAATCCGTTCTATCTGGAAACAGGGTTTACCAAGAGTCAGATCGCCTGGGTATCCGGATCCTTCGGCTTTTTCGTGACCTTCGCCGGTTCTTACATCGCAGGTGTGCTGATTTACCGGATTGGCATCCTGAACAGCCTTTGGATCAGCGGCATCCTGATGATGTCCTCAAACCTGATGTTCGCGTTACAGGCCTATGTCGGGGCTCATTACGGCCTGTTTCATGTAACCATTCTTGTCGAAAACCTCTCAGGCGGCATGGGCACCACAGCCTTCGTTGCCTATCTCGCTTCCCTTTGCAATCGCCGCTATACGGCTGTTCAATATGCACTTTTGACCTCGTTCATGCAGATGCTCGGCAAGTTCCTGATCGTGCCGAGCAGCGGATTTCTGGTCGAGAGCGTCGGATGGATCACCTTCTTCGTGGCGTCATCTCTGGCAGGTTTGCCAGCCCTTGTTCTCTTATGGTGGTTGGGCCGGCGGGTTCAGATCATCGAGCCGCCAGAGGAATTGATCGCCGCCTCCCGCTGAGCTTGGCCAAGCACGGGCAGCAAGCGTAGATCCCTGTCCCGAGCCCGACGCTGGCCGTCAATCCTTGCGCTCGGAAAAGGCGGCTTGAGCATCGACTTCAAGCTCGGCATCGGCCAGAGCCTGATCGAGGGTTTTCTCGCCGCGCCAAATGGCCTGCAGATTTCGTGTCAAGGTGTCCTGAATGGCGTTGTAGGCTTTGGATTGCGGTATGTCGTGGGTGAACTTGCTGGTTTGTTGATAATCAAGCCGGTGAGGCAGGGTTGCATAGGCCTCGCTTTCGAGAACTGATGTCCGGATCGCCAAATGGCCTGTTCTTGCCCAATCCAGGTTGTGATCGTTGATCCAGGCTAGAAGCTTCAGGGCCGCTTCATAGGTCGCCGGGCCCCTCGCTTTCAGATCCGCCGGCACGACCCAAAGATGCGAATCGGCCCAGGTGGCGGGCATGTCGAACAGGGTGGGAAAATCGACAACGTCGTAGTTGGCGAGCGTCACCTCTGCGTTGGATGCCTCCCGATCATAGAACTCGACCGCCCAGGTCCCGTTGATCAAGACGGCGACTTGGTCGTCCAGGAAAGCCTGCTGGGCGCGCTCGTAATCATAGGTCGGGTTGGCGTAGCCTGCATCGAAAAGGTCGGTGATCGTCGTGATGGCGGCGCGCATCTCCGGCGTGTCGATGGTCGCTTTTTCCCCGTCAAAGACATTCACGTTCTGTTGCCAGAGAAGGGAGAGAACAGCACGCACCCCAATCGGAAACTGGATAAAGTCGGAAGCCAGATAATCTTTGCCGGTCGTTTCCTTGACCCGTTTGGCGTGGTCCAGCATCTCGCCTGGGCTCTCGGGCAAGATCGGCCTGCCATCGCTGCCGACGAGACCGGCTTCTGCCAGGATATCGAGATTGATATGCCAAAGATTGGCATGCATATCGACCGGCACACCATAGATCGTCCCGTCGATGGTGACGGCCTCTCGAGCCTGCGGTTCCCAATCCTTTATGTCGATGCCGCTTTTTTGGAGATCATCGTCCAAGGGTGCTAGAGCATTGGTTTCGATAAATTCCGGAAGCCGATGGCGATGAAGAATGTGAACATCGGGCGGTGTGCCGCTGGCGTAGCTTGCCTGCAACTGCTCGTAATAGCGATCCCAATTGGCCGGGCGCAGATCGATCTTGACGCCGTTGTTCTGCGCGGTGAACGCGTTCAAGATGGCCTGGATGATGCAGGCTTCACCGCTGGCCCGATCGATCTTGGTGCCCGCATCCGGGCAGGGTCCAAAAAAACGGCCGACCGTGAGGGACGTTTGTGCAGCGCTTGCATCGGCCATCATACCGAGCTCGTATCCGCCCAATGCCATGGCGATGAGCAACCAGCCTTGCCTGATTTTTCCCGGAATCTCCATCACATTCTCGGTGTTGTCAGTACACTTCAACGTGGATGACGACGCGCAATGCCGTTGGCTTTAAAGACGATGAGCGGTCATAGTACAACCTTGCTAGACTTTGTTTTGTCAAAATCCTCTCGGGTTGAAATTTCTGCGTTAGATACATCCAGCAAAATCTCCTTTTGGGGGAGCTATCCGCTTGTTTGGGAACGGCCTTCCATCATCGCTTCGACTGGGATGATGGCCCCCCGATGTCGAATGACCTGACCGGCGAGATGATGCCCGTCCAAAGCGGCAGCCTCGGCCGATTTCCCAAGAAGCAAGCCCGCAAGGAATCCTGCATTGAAGCTGTCGCCGGCCGCCGTGCTGTCGATGACCGGTTCGACCGGCGATGTCGTTACCATCGTCTGATCGTCGCCGGCGGACAAGAGGCAGCCTTCGGCGCCGAGCTTGACCGCCACCACGTCGACGCCGAGGCCATGGAGGCGCCTGGTAACGTCGGCGGCATCGGCACTGCCCATGAGCGCTCGTTCGTCGTCATAGGTCGGAAGGGCAATATCGGTTCTGCCAAGCATGGTATCGAAGCAGGCGCGAGCCGCGTCGATATCAGCCCAGCCAGCCGGTCTGAAATTGCCATCGAAGGCGATCCTCCCGCCATGGTTGCGGACATCGTCGATCAGCTCGAACAATTTCTGCCGCTGCGGTTGATCCAGGATCGAAAGGGTGATGCCGGAAAGATAGATGAGATCGAAGCTGCGCAAACGCTTCTTCAGCATTGCATCGCGCCCCTCCTTCAAGAGGTCTCGGGCAGCCGCGCGCTCGCGCCAGTAGGTAAAACTCCGCTCGCCGCGCTCGTCGGTCCGGATCGTGTAGAGACCGGGCAGACGACCGGGCAGTCTCGCCACCAAATCGACCCCCAGCCCTTCACCTCGCCAAAAGGCCAGCATGGCATCGCTGTAGGCATCGTCGCCAAGCGCGGTGACATAATCGACGGTGATGCTCCGGCCCCGCACCAGACGATTGAGATAGACCGCCGTGTTCAGCGTGTCGCCGCCATAAGCGAGCTTCAGATCCGTGGGCCCGAGATGAGCAAGTTCGATCATGCATTCGCCGATGCAGGCGACCTGTTGGACGGGCTTAATGGCCATATCGCGGTGCGATCGATCTAGGCAGCAGCTTGGCGGCGTCCGGGGGCGAGGCCTGCGAGGACGTGCTTCGCAATCGCCATCGATGCCGTCAAACCCGGGCTTTCGATGCCAAGCAGATTGACCAGCCCCGGCACGCCGTGATCCGTCGGTCCCTGGATCACGAAATCCGCCGCAGGTTCGCCCTTGGCGGTGATCTTGGGGCGAATGCCGGCATAGCCCGGCTCGATCGCACCGTCCTTCAGGCCCGGATAGTAGCTGCGGATCACATCGTAGAACTTGTCGGAGCGTCTGGGATCGACGTCGTAATTCAGCTCGTCGATCCACTCCACATCCGGGCCGAACTTGACCTGGCCACCGAGATCGATGGTGACATGAATGCCGAGCCCGCCCTCCTCCGGCACCGGATAGACCAGATGCTTGAACGGTCGCGCCCCTGAGAGCGTGTAATAATTGCCCTTGGCGTAATGGGTGCGCGGCAGGAGATCCTGGTTCAGCCCTTCCAGTTTTCTCGCCACCGCAGGGGCTTCAAGGCCGGCGGCATTGACCAGGAACCTGGTCTTGAGCGCCATCGGCTCCGCCCCCCCGACCTCGAGTTCGATACCATCATCGGCGATACGGCCCCGTTCCAGCGCCGCGTTGAAGGCAAGAAACGCGCCGTGGTCCTCGGCATCGCCCTGAAAGGCGAGCATCAGGCTGTGGCTGTCGATAATGCCTGTGGAGGGCGAAAGCAGGGCCGCCGTGCAGGCCACCTCCGGCTCCATCGCCCGCACCTCATTAGGCGTCAGCCAGGTGAGATCGTCAACACCGTTGGCGGCCGCTTTGGCCTTGATCTCGCCGAGCGTGTTGGTCTGCACCTCGTTGGTCGCCACGATCAGCTTGCCGCAGCGACGGTGCGGAATGCCCCGCTCATGGCAATAGTCATAAAGCATCCGCTTGCCGGCAACGCAGGTCAGCGCCTTAACCGAGCCCTTGGGGTAGTAAATACCGGCGTGGATCACCTCGCTGTTGCGCGAGCTGGTGCCGGTGCCGATCATGCCGGCAGCCTCCAGCGCAATCACTTCGATCCCGGCCATGGCCAGTTCCCGCGCCACGGCGAGACCAACAACGCCCGTCCCAATCACCACGCCTTCAACCCGTTCCATCGATCCAAAACTCCGAGGCGGCCCGCCCCATGGTTGGCTTAAGTTGGGAGACTGATGCCACGGTATACCGTTACGATTGGCAATTTGGCAACTTGGCCCGACCTTTGGGGGCGGTCTTGTTCAGGCCTTCAAGATCCCATCGATCGCTTCCGTCGTGACACCTGCGGTCGCCGCTGCCGCCAGGATCTCCTGCCAGCTTATCTCGTCGACATCAACCCCGCCCGCAAGCCTGGCTGCCCGGTGGCGTGCCTCCGGTTCGCCCGGCATCAGGATTTCCTCGAAGCCGTCGCGCAACCGGGCACTCTTCGCATGCTTGACCATGGCTTCGCTCTCTTCCAGGCAGGTCGTCTCATCGTCGATCGCGCCGGGATCGATGATCACCGAGAGCATGTTGTTGACGGCACCGCCACGCCGCTCATGGCCTGGCTGCAAGGTATGACCGCCGGTCAGCGCCCCTGCGAACAGCTCGCAGATCAAGGCAAGGCCGGAGCCTTTATGCTGGCCCATGGCAAGAAGGGCGCCGAGACGCTCCGGGAACATGCAGCCGCCGTCACGGGTAGGCTTGCCGTCGGCGTCGATCAGGCTGCCTTCCGGCACCGGCACGCCTTTGTTCTTGGCGACCCGCACCTTGCCCATGGCGATGGTGCTGGTGGCCATGTCGAGCAGCACCAGCGGACCATCGCGGCCCGGCATGGCGGCGCTGTAGGGATTGGTCGAGACCACAGGCTCGGCAGCGCCATGGAGGGCGACGATCGGCTCGTTGTCGACGACGTTCACATAATGCATCGAGGCAAAGCCTGCCTTGGCGCATAGGGTCGACCAATGGCCAATCCGGCCGATATGGAAGCTGTTGCGCAGGGCGACGATCGCCGCACCCTCCTGCCTGGCCTTGGCCATGCCCAGTTCCATCGCCTCATGGGCGATCACCTGGCCGAAGCCCCGCTGGCCGTCGATCACCAGGATCGGCCCCTTGTCCTTCACCACCTTGGCATGCTGGTTGGGCTGGAGATTGTTTTCGGTCCAGCAGCGGACATAGAGGGGCAGCATGCCGACGCCGTGGCTGTCATGGCCGGCGAGATTGGCGTCCACCAGATGGTTCGCCACCAGCTCCGCCTCGCGTTCGCTGCTGCCGGTGCCAAGGCAGATGGCACGGGTAAGTTGATGAAGTTTCTCGGCTGCAACGACTGGCATGCTGGCTTCTCCTTTTGGCCCTGATGAAATGAGCCTAGACAGCAAAAAGCATCACGCCAAGCCGGATCGGAACCGTTCAACCCTCAAAAACGCCAGGCAAACCGTTACGTTCTGGTTCGTTTGGTTTCTCTTGCATCTCCCGTGGAGAGGAGATGGTTCTGCCAGGGAGTGATGATTGATAGGGCGACAGAATATAGGAAAATATACTTATCAATCAAGTGAAATGCTTTCCCGGGCCAACGTCCCCGCATTTACGTTTTCTTCATGGATGTCTCTGATACTGGCGCTCTGGTCCATGCGATCCTGGGAGTCCGAGCCTCGCCCCACCCTGCATGGCGGGCGGGCGGATTCCCAGGATCGCATGGACCAGAGCGCCAGTTTGGCATCGTGGGGTTAAGATCGGGTTAACCGCGCGGACAGCGTGGCCGGTGTCGCCTTGTCGATGCAGGTTCCCAGAGCTTTTCTCGCCGGGCTGCTGCCAGCTTTTCGGTAGGTATGGGCGGCGACAAGATGGAGCGCTTCTTGCTGCTCCGCCCCGCTGGGGCGCGTTTTTTGCTGATCACAGCGACATGTGGTCAGTAAAAAACGCCACTTAATGCCGTGGTCGCACCACCGATGCCGTGGTCACACCATTAGAGTTCCTTTCTGATATCGACGATGCGCATCAGCGCGATGATCATCAGGATGACCACGCCCAGGAGAACGATCGCATTCGCGGCGGCCGGTGGAAATTGCAGGTAGCTGAGCTCGGTCCAGATGGCTTTGCCGATGCTGGCGATCTGGCCGCCGCCGAGCACGTTGACCGTGATGAAATCCCCCATGACGATGGTCAGCACGAAGATCGAACCGATGGCGATGCCGGGTTTGCAAAGCGGGATGATCACGTTCCAGAGGGTTTGCCAGCCGGTAGCGCCGGCATCGTAGGCCGCCTCGATCAGGCTTTTGTCGATCCGCAGCATGGAGTTGAAGATCGGGACGATCATGAACAGGGTGTAGAGATGAACGAACCCCAGAATGACCGCGAAGTCGGAATAGAGCAGCCATTCCTGCGGCTGATCGACGACGCCCATCTCGATCAGGGCCCGATTAACCAGGCCGTTACGGCCAAGAAGCGGAATCCAGGAGATCATGCGGATGACGTTCGAGGTCCAAAAGGGGATGGTGCAGAGAAGAAAGAGTGCGATCTGGAAGGTCAGCGTCTTCACATGAAAGGCGAGGAAATAGGCGATGGTGAAGCCAAGCACCAGGGTGATGATCCAGACGATCACGCAGAACTGGACCGTTTTCCAGTAGGTTTTCCAGGTGGTGTTCGAGGAAAAGACATCGCTGTAATTCTGGGTGGTGAAGTCGGGGATCAGAATTTGATAGGCCTGGTAATCGAAGAACGACACCACGACCACCAGGATCATCGGGATGATGAAGAACGCCAGGAACACCAGGGCGAGCGGCCCGGCCTGGAGGTAGGGGGCGACAGCATGCCGCTTCATTGACTTGCCTCGTCACCGACGGTGCGGGGTGCCGCTCCCGAACTTGTTCCGTCACCTACGCTCAACTGCGCCCTCCATCAGACCGCCCTGCCCGGCTGACGGGTGGATGCCCGGGCTTGCCCGGGCATGACGACTCGTGTGCAGCGCAACGTTTGAAGCAATCCACGAGCGTCTCCACCAGTTCAGGCAGGTCAAGCCGCCGCCTGCTAGGCGGCGACGAACTCGTTCCATTTGCGCACCATGTAGCGATCCTCGTCCATCACCGTGTTCCAGACGGCGACAGCACCCATGCGATCCCAGTAGGAGCCGCCGTCGCGGATCTCGCCGGCCTCGGCGATCTTCTCGCCGGTTGGGCTGACCACCGCATTTTCGGCCTTCGCTCCTTCCATCCAGTAGTTCCATTCCCAGGGCTCCATCTGCGCCTGCGCCGTTTCAAGCACCGCGGTGTAGTAGCCCTGGCGGTTGAGGAAGGCGCCGGCCCAGCCGGAGAGATACCAGTTGATGAACTCGTAGCAGGCATCGAGCATCTTGCCTTCGACATGGGTCGGGATGCCGAGACCGGCGGCCCAGGCGCGGTAGCCTTCCTTCAAGGGCTGGTAGACGCAAGGGATGCCCTGCTGGCGGACCTTGGTGATGGCGGGCGACCACATGGACTGGATCACCACCTCGCCTGACGCCATGAGGTTGACGCTCTCGTTGAACTCCTTCCAAAGGGCGCGGAACTGGCCGGCTTGCTTGGCTTCGATCATGATGGCGATGGTCTTGTCGATCTCCTCCTTGGTCATGTTGCCCATGTCCTCATAGGTGATCTCGCCCATGGCCTGGGCGGTCATGCCGGCGTCCATGATGCCGATCGCCGGGATGTTGAGGATCGAGGCCTTGCCCTTGAACTCCGGGTTCAGCAGTTCCGCCCAGCTGTCGATCGGCCGGTTGATCAGGTCGGGACGAATGCCCAGCGTGTCGGCGTTGTAGACCGCGGGGATCAGGGTCATGAAGTCGGTGGGTTCTTCGGCGAACTCGGTCGAACTCGGCGCCGGTGAGATAGCTGATCTTGATCGGCGCCATGCCGATGCGCGACGTCTTCTCGCCGTTCGGCAGCTCGCCCTTGGTGAAGATCGGCACGATCTTGTCGTAATTGGCGATCCTGGAGACATCCATGCCGCGCAGATTGCCTGACGGCACGATCTTCTTCAGGCTCCAATACTCGCTGTCCAGGACGTCGAACGAGGTCGGCTGGGTGACCGCGCGCTTGACCACATCGTCCGTGGTCAGCGTGGTGAACTGGATATCGATGCCGATATCTTCCTTGCACTTTTCCGAGATCTCGCGAAACGCGTTCACGCCGGTGCCGGCATAGCGGATGGTGATCGGATCGTCGGCGTGAACCGCGGGGAAACCGTCGATCACACCAGCGCCGACGGCAAGGCCCGCAGTGGCGGCGGTTCCTTTCAAAACGGCGCGACGGGTGGTCCCCGTCGCTTTGGGCGAAGCAGCTGCTTTCGGCATTTTTTCAGTCATCGATGTCTCCTTCACGGATTGATTGGCCTTGCTCAAGCTGATGCGGCCGGCTTCAGTTCAAGAGATGCGCATCCTTGGCATCCCACCCAACGGCGATCCGATCACCTATGGCAACCGGCTGCTCGTAGAATTTGCCTTCATCCATACTGATCGAGAACTCATCCAACCCGTCGCCGTGCAGGCGAAGAGCGACGAGCGCTCCTTGATATTCGACCGAGCCGACTGACACCGTCAGGCGGTTGACCAGAGCGCCGGCGTTGACGTCGGCACCGACCGCCTTCAGGGCATCCTGGGCGCGAACGATCTCCACTTTGTCGGCGCGCAGCGCGAAGGTCACCGTACTGCCGACCGCAGCCTCCGTCTTCCTCACCAGGAACCGCTCCCCTCTCGAACCGTTGAGCACCAGGTAACCGCCATCGACCGCGTCGACGGTGCCGGAAAGAACGTTGTGGCCGCCGATGAAGCGGGCGACGAAGGCGGTTTTCGGCTTGTTGTAGACGTCTCTCGGTGCGCCGGTCTGCTCGATCACGCCATTGTTCATCACCACCACCAGATCGGCGAGCGCCATCGCCTCCTCCTGGCTGTGGGTGACGTGGACAAAGCTGATGCCGAGCTCGAGCTGCAGGCGTTTCAGCTCCTCGCGCATGCGGACGCGCAGGAACGGGTCGAGCGCCGACAGCGGTTCGTCCAAAAGGAGCACGCTGGGGTTGGTGGTCAATGCCCGCGCCAGGGCGACGCGCTGCTGCTGGCCGCCTGAAAGCTGCGCGGGCTGGCGTTCACCGTAGGCTTCCATGTGAACCAGCGCCAAGAGCTCTTTCGCTTTTGCATGCCGTTCGGCGGTGGCCACGCCGCGCATCTTCAGGCCGAAGGCGACATTGTCCAGGCAGTTCAGATGCGGAAACAGCGCGTAGTTCTGGAACATCATGGCGGTGCCGCGCCCGGCCGGCGGCAGGTCATTGACCGTCTGCTCACCGATCAGAATATCACCGCCCGAAAGCTGCTCATGGCCGGCGATAAGGCGCAGGGTCGTGGTCTTGCCGCAACCGCTTGGCCCGAGAAGACAGCAATAGGTACCGCCGGGTATCTCGAGATCGATGCCATCGACCGCCGTGGTCGTGCCATAGCGCTTGATGACGGAAATCAATTCTACGTCAGCTGATCCGACCAATCCCGTATGCACTCCCTGCTGTCTGCCCGTCCGTTCCCCGAGCCATGGCACAGCAACGCCTGTGCCACCTGTCTCGCTCCTGGCTTTGTGCCTCGTTGCCCGGCGATTATTGCTGCATTTTTGAGCAAGTTGACCCTCAAAAGCACGTTAACTGAGCTTTTCTTGTTCGCCTAGTGCTGAACGGCGACGATCCTTTTCAGACCGTCCAGCGTCGACATTGATGCCATGTTGCACTAGGTCAATCTTGGCGCCTTCGACGGTCGGCGCCGTGGCCGGATTTGCCTCCGGCGCAGCAAGGGACGAAGGCGTGTCGTTGGGAAAGCAAATCGGGATTGTACTTCTGATCCTGCTGGCGGTGATCGGCGGCGGTTACTGGTATGCGTCTGATCCGGCAGGCAGCAGCGATGCCGATGCCGCGACCAAGCCGAAGCGCGACCTGGCCATCGTGGACATAGCGCCGGTCGAACGGAGGACGCTCGCCCAGAACATCGAAGCCGTGGGCACGACGCTTGCAAGGCAGGCCGTCGATATCAAGCCTGCGGCGTCCGGACGTGTGGTCGAGCTGGCGTTCTCACCAGGCAGCCTGGTCGAGGCCGAAAGCCTCCTGGTCCGCCTGGATGATGGGGCAGAGCGCGCCGATGTCGCCGAAGCGGAGGCCGAGCGGCGCAAGGCCGGGCTCGAGCTGGAGCGGGCGATCAAGCTGGTCGCCAAAAAAACCATCGCTCAGGCCACGGTCGAAGCGTTGGAGGCGGCGTACAATGCAGCCGACGCCAGGCTGCTGCGCGCCGAAAAGGCATTGAACGACAGGGAAATCCAGGCCCCCTTCAAAGGCCGAACGGGCCTGAAGCAGGTGAATATCGGGGCCAGAGTCGATGAAGGCACGGTGATCACCACGCTCGACGATCTGGCCGAGATCGAGGTCGAGTTCAGCGTGCCGGAAGTTTTCTTTGGCGCCGTTCGGGCCGGCCAGCCGATCAAGGCCACCGGCGTGGCTTTCGGCGACCGTCGTTTCGAGGGATCGATCCAGACCGTGGACAGCCGCATCGATCGGGTATCACGCGCGTTCAAGGTGAGGGCGACCATCCCCAACCCAGACCTCACCTTGCCGGCCGGCATGTTCATGCTGGTCAGCCTCACGCTCGGCGAGCATGACGCGCTGACCGTGCCGGAAGAAGCCGTCATGGTCGACGGTGACGAGAGCTTCGTGTTCGTGATCCTGGACGAGAAAGCGGATCGACGGCTGGTCACGCTCGGCCAGCGCGAGTTCGGCCTGGTCGAGATTGTCGACGGTCTGGACGATGGCGAGCAGGTCGTCGTCAGGGGTATCCAGCGGGTCAAAGCAGGCGCCAACGTCGAGGTCAGAACGGAGACCAGGGACAAGGAGGTGCCCGAACACAACGGTCCGCCGGCAGCGGGGGAACCGAGCGCATGACGCTTTCCGATCTTTCGATCAGACGGCCGGTGTTTGCCACGGTCCTGAGCCTCTTGACGGTGGTGTTCGGGATTGCCTCCCTGCTCGGCCTGCCGATCCGGGAGCTTCCCGATATCGATTATGCGGTGGTCACGGTCTCGGTCGGCTATGAAGGGGCCGCACCCGGCATCGTCGATACCGAAATCGTCGAGACCGTCGAGGGCGCCGTTGCCGGGATTGCCGGAATCAAGTCGATCTCGTCGACCAGCCAGCGCGGCCGGGGGCGAACGGTCATCGAGTTCGCCTCCCATCGCGATATTGATGAGGCGGCCAATGATGTGCGCGATGCGGTGGGGCGCATTCGAAGCGGGCTGCCGGAAGATGCCGACGAGCCCCAGATCACCAAGAGCGACGATGACGACGATCCGGTGATGCGGATCGGCATCACCAGCGATCGTCTGAACCCGGCCGAGCTTACCGATTATGCCGAGCGCTTCATCGTCGATCGCCTGGCCACGCTGGACGGGGTTGCGGCCGTCAATGTCTTCGGCCAGCGGCGCTATGCCGTTCGCATCTGGCTGGATCGCGAGGCGATGGCGGCGCGCAACCTTACCGTCGAGGATGTCGAAACCGCGCTCAACCGCAACAATGTCGAGCTGCCGGCAGGCGAGCTGGAAAGCCGCTCCCGCCAATTCCAGCTGCGCACCATCAGCCGGCTCGGCAGCATCGACGCGTTTCGCAACATCGTGGTCGCGCGCCTGGGCAATTATCCCATCCGGCTTGGCGACATCGCCCGGGTCGAGCGCGGTGCCGAGGATGACCAGACCATCGTCCGCTCCAATGGCGAGGTTGCGATCGGGCTCGGCGTCCTTCGCCAATCCAGCTCGAACACCATCGAGATCGCCAAGGCGATCGAGGCGGAACTGGCAGCAATCCGGCCGACCTTGCCCGAGGGCACGACCATCGAGATCGGCTCCAACGATGCTCTCTTCATCGAACAGTCGATCCGCGAGGTCCTGATCGCACTGGCAATTGCCATGGTCCTGGTGGTCCTGGTGATTTTCAGCTTTCTCGGCTCGGTCAGGGCGACCCTGGTGCCGGCGGTGACCATTCCAGTGGCGATCATCGGCGCCTTTATCGGTCTCCAGGCCTTCGGCTTCTCCATCAACGTGCTGACCCTGCTCGCCCTCATCCTGGCGATCGGCATCGTGGTCGACGACGCGATCGTGGTGCTGGAGAACGTGCAGCGCCGGATCGATCTTGGCGAGACGCCTTTGGTGGCGGGCGTGCTCGGTACGCGCCAGGTGACGTTCGCGGTGATCGCCACCTCGGTGACGCTGATCGCGGTATTCGTGCCCCTTTCCTTCATGGAGGGACAAGTCGGGCGTCTGTTCACCGAATTCGGCATCGTTCTCGCCATTGCCGTGGTGATTTCAACGCTGGTTGCGCTCAGTCTTTGCCCCATGCTCTGCACCAAATGGCTGGCCGCGGGCCGCGGCGGAAGTGACCGGGGATTGGCGAAGCTTGGCCAAATCTATCGCCGCATCCTGACGGCCTCGCTCGAGGCGCCGCTGATCGTGCTGACGATCGCGGTTCTGGCGGGAAGTGCCAGCTATTGGCTCTATCTGGTCCAGCCGAAGGAGCTGGCACCGACCGAAGACCGGGGCGTGTTCTTCGTTTCGGTGAGCGCGCCGCAAGGGGCGACGGTCGCCTATACCGATGAGGAGACCAGGAAGGTCGAGGCGCTGGTCGAACCTCTTTTGAAAGACGGCACGGCGAAACGAACCTTCGCGATCATCGGCCGGAACAGCTCGCCCCATCGGTCCTTTGTCGTGGTGCGCCTTGCCGATTGGGCCGAGCGCAGCCTCGACGCGCAAGCCATCAGCAATTCCCTGATGCCGGAGCTGGCCGCGCTGAACGGCATCCGCGCCACCGTCATCACCCCTTCCGGCCTCGGCCTTCGCGGCAGCAGGACACCTCTTCAGATCGTGATCGGGGGTCCCGACTATCAAAGCGTGCAGATCTGGGCCAATGAGATGCTGGCCCGCGCCGAGGCCAATCCCGGGCTTCGCGACCTCGAGATCGACTTCGAGCAAAATCAACCCCAGCTCGACGTGCTGATCGATCGCGAACGCGCCGATGATCTCGATATCAGCGCCGAAACGATTGCCAAGACCCTGCAAACCATGCTCGCGTCCCGCCAAGTCACCTCCTATATCGAACGCGGGCGCGAATATGATGTCATCCTGCAGGCCGAAGATGAGAATTGGCGGACACCGACCGATCTCGACAATATTTTCGTCCGCCAGGGTTCCGGCGGCGGCAGCGAGCTGGTGCCCCTCGGCGCCTTGCTGACCACGGAGGAACGGGCAGCAGCCCCTACACTCGAACGCTATGATCGCCTGCCGTCGATCACCATCTCCGGCGCGCTCAATGACGGGTATGATCTGGGAGCGGCAATCGCCTTCATGCAGGATCTCGCCAAGGAGACGCTGCCGCTCGGCGCCAAGCTCGGCTATGACGGCCAGACGGCGCAATATCTGGAGACCACCGGCGGTGTCGCCATCACCTTCGGCCTGGCCTTGCTGATCGTCTATCTGGTGCTGGCCGCCCAGTTCGAGAGCTTCATTCACCCTTTGATCATCATGCTCACCCTGCCGCTCGCAAGCTCCGGCGCGCTGTTGACGCTCTGGCTGGCCGGCGCCTCGCTCAACATCTACAGCCAGGTGGGCCTGATCCTCCTGGTGGGCCTGATGGCGAAGAACGGTATCCTGATCGTCGAGTTCGCCAACCAGTTGCGCGATGAGGGAAGGACCATCCGTGACGCCGTCCTCGATGCTTCGGTCCTTCGCCTCCGGCCGATCGTCATGACCGTGCTCTCGACCATGCTGGGCGCCATCCCGCTGGCCTTGGCCACAGGCGCAGGGGCGGAAAGCCGCCAAGCGATCGGGCTGGTGATCATCGGCGGCCTCGGCCTCGCCTCCGCGCTGACCCTGATCGTGACGCCGGTGCTCTATGATCTCCTGGCGCGTTTCACCAGGCCTTCAGGCGCCATCGAGCGGGAACTGGCGAAGTCGCTGCCGGCAGAATGACGAGATCGGCTGAATTCGCTGTTAGAACATCAGCAGATAGGCGGCAAAGGCGGTCCAGAACGTGCCGACGAAAACGCTCTCGAGCAGCGTAAAGCCATTGAAATAAAGGAAAATGGCCACCAGCACGCCAATGGTGAAATTGATCGATCTGATCTGATCGATCCACGAGCCGGCCGGCGTGACAAACGGAATCCCGGGAGGGACAATCAGATAGAGCGAGATGGCGCCGATCAGGAACGTGATCACGCTTACCGGGTCGATAAGAGCCTCCAACGCCTGATGGCAAACTGAGCGGGGTCCGGGCGAGGCATCACCAAAAAGGCGAGCCACAGCATTGATTTAAGTCGCTTGCATCCCCCTATCAAGCCCAGCCGGAACGGCCGGAGCGGGGTCTGGTGCCGACCGGCCGGCCGATGCCGGAAGGGCTCGATGTGAACGCGGGTAACGGCAAAAAATCGAGGGATTCCGCGGCTCTCGGGTTCGTTTGGTTTTTTGGCATTGTCTGGGATAGAACGTTGGCCAAGATGCTTGCCGAGGAAAAAGCTATATTATCCTATGAAAGGATTTTTTTCTACATCGATGATAGCAAATTTATCGGGATGAAGGTGCTTGACGGCGGCGCGTCTTGGCTCGCGAACCCGAACTTCGGGCCCTGAGCTGCCAGCCAGCGTGACGATCACATCTAAAGGGGAATAGCACAGCCATTCAGATGTTGTTCATATGTTGACCCTTAAGGATCATCTTGCCGAGGCGACTTTGACCTGGATGCGGCGAGAGGATTGGCGGCATTACCTCAGGCTGATTGACTGCCGGGCAGAACAACTAAATAAGGAACGGGACGCATGGACACGGCTCGGAAAATAGCTCAATTCTTGATCGTCTTCTTTATTGCCGGATCGATGTCGCTATCGGCGGCCGCGGCTGACAACGGCGACGGCGAAAGAGCACAAGCGATCCTCGTCCTGGACGGTTCGGGCAGCATGTGGGGGCTGATCAACGATACGCCGAAGATCAGCGTCGCGCAGGAGGTCATTCGCGATCTTCTGGGCGACTGGGATCCGAACGTCGACCTTGGTGTTACGGCCTATGGTCATCGCGAGAAAGGCAATTGCGCTGATATCGAAACGCTGGTTCCGATCGGTCCGGTCGATCGTGATCGCGTGATGGCTGCGATCGAAGGGCTTAATCCCAAGGGCAAAACGCCGCTGACCGATGCCGTGCGGCAGGCCGCCGATGCGCTGCGGTACACGGAGGAACGTGCAACCGTCATTCTTGTCAGTGATGGCAAGGAAACCTGCGATGCAGACCCTTGCGCCGTTGCGCAGGAGCTCGAGGCAAGTGGAATCGATTTTACGGTGCACGTGGTTGGCTTCGACTTGGACGCTGAAGAGAAAACGCAACTGCAATGTATGGCCGACAATACCGGCGGCAAATTCCTGAGTGCCGACAATGCCTCGGAACTGCGCGAAGCGATGACAGCTACCGTGCAACTGGTCGCCGAGCCCGAGCCGATGCCAAAGCGTGTCATCAAACTCCAGACGGCGCCGGTCGGCACGCTCACGGTCCAGAACATTACCGGCGACCATGTCTACGTTTACGAGCCGGGCCAGACCTACAAGGATGACATCGACTTTTTCACCAGCCAGAAGGCAAAAACCGCGCAGCTCAAAGCCGGCACTTACATGCTCGGCACCGAAGGCCAGCAACTGACCGAGGTCGACATCGCGCCGGGTGAAGAGGTGGTCATCGACATGAAGGATTTCTTCGGCACGCTCACGGTCCAGAACATTACCGGCGGCCCTGTCTACGTTTACGAGCCGGGCCAGACCTTCAAGGATGACATCGACTTTTTCACCAGCCAGAAGGCAAAAACCGCGCAGCTCAAGGCCGGCACTTACATGCTCGGCACCGAAGGCCAGCAACTGACCGAGGTCGACATCGCGCCGGGCGAAGAGGTGGTCGTCGACATGGAGGATTTCTTCGGTTGGCTCACGGTCCAGAACATTACCGGCGACCATGTCTACGTTTACGAACCGGGCCAGACCTACAAGGATGACATCGACTTTTTCACCAGCCAGAAGGCAAAAACCGCGCAGCTCAAGGCCGGCACTTACATGCTCGGCACCGAAGGCCAGCAACTGACCCAGGTCGACATCGCGCCGGGTGAAGAGGCGGTCGTCGACATGAAGGATTTCTTCGGCACGCTCACGGTCCAGAACATTACCGGCGGCCCTGTCTACGTTTACGAGCCGGGCCAGACCTTCAAGGATGACATCGACTTTTTCACCAGCCAAAGGGCAAAAACCGCGCAGCTCAAGGCCGGCACTTACATGCTCGGCACCGCGGGCCAGCAACTGACCGAGGTCGACATCGCGCCGGGTGAAGAGGTGGTCGTCGACATGGAGGATTTCTTCGGTTGGCTCACGGTCCAGAACATTACCGGCGACCATGTCTACGTTTACGAACCGGGCCAGACCTACAAGGATGACATCGACTTTTTCACCAGCCAGAAGGCAAAAACCGCGCAGCTCAAGGCCGGCACTTACATGCTCGGCACCGCCAAGCATGAACTCACCACGCTAGAGATCGCACCGGGCGAAGAGGTGGTTGTCGACCTCGGCGGGTAGCGCTCCCGTATCAGACAAGCCTGCTGCCGATAGGCATCGGTCATCACATGACCAGGCTTGCGAGCGTATTCCAGCGGCCGGATTTTGCACCAAGCGGGACATGGCCTTGCGGCAGAAAACCGGACGCCAAAGGGCCAAGCGTCCTGGATCGAGCGCCTGACCTTAGAGCATGTTCCGATCATACCGCTCCAGCCCGCCCCCCTCCCGATCACCCAATGCGAGGGTACCCTGTGGCGGTCCGGAAGGGGTGCGGGCTGGAGCCGACGTCGTTGGGTCAGAAAACGCTCTATCTCGCTCGATCCGATGCGCTCAGTTGTCGCGCAGCACAGCGACGCCGGGCAGTTCCTTGCCTTCGAGCCATTCCAGGAAGGCGCCGCCCGCGGTCGAAATATAACTGAACTGGCCGAGGACGCCGGCATTGGCGAGCGCGGCTACGGTGTCGCCGCCGCCGGCGACGCTGAGGAGCTTGCCCTCCTTGGTCATTTCGGCGGCGGCGATCGCGAGTTCGGTGGTGCCGCCGTCGAAGGGTTCGAGCTCGAAGGCGCCGAGCGGGCCGTTCCAGACCAGCGTTCGGCATTCGGCCAGGCGATCTTCGAACATTTCGGCGCTGACCGGGCCGATGTCGAGCATCATGCCGTCATCCGGGATCATCTCGACCGGCGCGGTAATCGGGTCGACGCCCTCCTTGAATTCCTTGGCGATGGCGCCGTCGATCGGCAGCAGAATATCGCAGTTCGCCGCCTTGGCCTTGGCCATGATCTCCCTTGCGGTGTCGAGCATGTCGTGTTCGCAAAGGGATTTGCCGATGGGGGTGCCCTGGGCCGCCATGAACGTGTTGGCCATGCCGCCGCCGAGAATCATGACATCGACCTTCTCGATCAGAATTCCCAGGAGTTCGAGCTTGGTGGAGATCTTGGCGCCGCCGATCACGGCTGCCACCGGCCTTTTCGGATGATCGAGCGCCTTGCTGAGCGCATCGAGCTCCTGCTGCATCAACGGGCCGGCGACGGCAGGCAGATGCTTGGCGATGCCGACAATCGAGGCATGCGCCCGATGGGAACAGGAAAAGGCGTCATTGACGAAGATATCACCAAGATCGGCGAGCTTCGCGGCGAAGGCCGGATCATTGGCCTCTTCGCCCGCGTGAAAGCGGAGGTTTTCCGTGAGCAGAATATGGCCGTAGCGCAGGGCCTTGATGGCTTTTTCGACCTTGGGCCCGATGCAATTGTCGACGAAACCGACATCGATCCCGCGCAGCGCCTTGGCCAGCGCCGCCTGCAGCGGCTCCAGCGACATGCTTTCCTGATATTCGCCCTTCGGCCGCCCGAAATGGGACAGCACCACAACCTTGGCACCGGCGGCGGACAGATCGCGCAGGCTGTCGACGACCCGGTCGATGCGCGTGGTGTCGGTGATCTCGCCGTCGTGCATCGGCACGTTGAGATCGACCCGCACCAAGACCACGCGGCCTGAAACCTTCACATCGTCAAGCGTCCGAAAACCAGCCATCGCCCCCAAACCTCATCATGATCGTATGCATCATAAAAAAAACCGTTCCGGCCCAAGTCACCAAGGTTCCCGATCCCATCGGGCGGGCCGGAACAGTAGCCCAAATCAAAGCTTGCCGTAGATCGCCGCAACGTCGTTCATGCGGCAGGAGAAGCCCCACTCATTATCGTACCAGGATGCAATCCGAACCAGCCCGCCCTCGATCACCTTGGTGGCGTTCAGATCGACGGTCGAGCTGTCGCTGTTGTGGTTGAAATCGATCGAGACCAGAGGCTCCGAGGTCACGGCGAGCACGCCCTTGAGCGGGCCTTCGGCAGCCGCCTTGAGCGCCCCGTTGATCTCCTCGGCCGACGTATCCCGCCCAGGGACGAAGGTCAGATCCACCAGGGACACGTTCGGGGTCGGCACGCGGATGGCGCCGCCATCCAGCTTGCCCTTGAGCTCCGGGAGAACCAGGCCGACCGCACGGGCAGCGCCGGTGGAGGTCGGGATCATCGAAGTCGCGCCGGCGCGCGCACGGTAGAGATCCTTGTGGAAGGTATCGAGAAGGGCCTGATCGTTGGTGTACGAATGGATCGTGGTCATATGACCGCGCACGATCCCCACGGTATCGTTCAGCACCTTGGCGACCGGCGCCAGGCAGTTGGTGGTGCAGGAGGCGTTCGAGACCACCTTGTGGCCGGCGCTCAGCTGGTCGTGATTGACGCCGTAGACGACCGTGAGATCGGCGCCGTCGCCGGGGGCCGAGATCAGCACCTTCTTGGCACCGGCATCCAGATGCTTGGCTGCTGCCTCGCGCTTGGTGAAGATGCCGGTGCACTCCATCACCACATCGACCTCCAGCTCGCCCCAGGGCAGGCTGGCGACGTCGCGTTCGGCGATCACCTTGATCGGGCCGGTGCCGCAATCCAGCGTGTCCCCTTCCAGCTGCACCTTCGCCGGGAACTTCCCATGCACCGAATCGTAACGCAGCAGATGCGCGTTGGTGGCCGGCGGGGCGAGGTCGTTGATGGCCACGACCTGAACATCGCTTCGTCCGTTTTCGACGACCGCGCGCAAAATATTTCTGCCGATGCGGCCAAAACCATTAATGGCTACCCGAACACTCAACGTTCTTACTCCTTTACTAGAAACTTTTCACCGATGGGTCTTGATCTAAGGCGAAGAGCCCGATGTGACACCTTGCTTGTTAGCCCAACCTTTGCCTTACCCGCTCGACAACGGCGTCGGCGGTAATCCCAAAATGCTCATACAGCTCCTGATAGGGTCCCGATGCGCCGAACCCGGTCATGCCGATGACATTGGCCTCGTCGCCAACATAACGGCCCCAGCCATAGGTGGATGCAGCCTCGATCGCAAGCCTTAGCTCACCGCCGAGGACCGCCTGCCGATAGGCAACGTCCTGCCGGTCGAAGAGTTCCTGGCACGGCATCGACACCACGGCCGTGCCCACGCCGCTTGCCTCGAGCTTGTCCCGCGCGGCAAGGGCGATCTCGACCTCGGAGCCGGTGGCGAGCAGGGTCGCCTGCCGCGAATGATCGGCTTCAACAAGGACATAGGCACCGCGCGCCGAGCGATTTTCGTGGCTACCGGCACAGATCGTCGGCAAGCCCTGACGGGTGAGCGAGAGCAGAGAAGGCCCGTCTTCGCGCGCGATGGCGAGCGCCCAGCATTCCGCGGTTTCGACGGCATCGGCCGGACGGAAGACATGGAGGTTGGGTATTGCCCTCAGCGCTGCCAAATGCTCGACCGGCTGATGGGTGGGGCCATCCTCGCCAAGGCCGATGCTGTCGTGGGTCATGACGTAGACGACCCGAATGCCCATCAAGGCAGCGAGGCGAATGGCGGGCCTGCAGTAGTCGGTGAACACCAGAAAGGTGCCGCCGTAGGGGATGATGCCCTTGTGCAGCGCCATGCCGTTCATGGCGGCCGCCATCCCGTGCTCACGCACGCCGTAATGGATGTAGCGCCCGGCTGGCTCGTCGGCATCCTGCACGGTCATGCTCTTGGTCTGGGTCAGGTTCGAGCCGGTGAGATCGGCGGAGCCGCCGACCAGCTCCGGCACGGCATCCACGAACACCTCGAGCGCCTCCTGGCTCGCCTTGCGCGTTGCCCATTTCGGCGCCTCGGCGGCGAGCCTGGCTTTGTAGGTGCCGAGAACGCCGTCGAGATTGCGTGCGGCCTTGCCGTCCAGAGCCGTAAGGAAGGCATCTTTCTCAGCGGAACCGTCCAGCCTTGTCTGCCAGGCCTCTCTGGCCTCGGCCTGACGGCTGCCGATCTCTTCCCAGGCGGCCTTGATCGCGGCCGGGATCTCGAAGGGCGGGTGCGACCATCCCAGTTTTTCACGCGTCGCCTTGATTTCCTCGGCGCCGAGCGGGGCACCATGGATGCCGGCGGTGCCGCCTTTTTTCGGCGCCCCGTGCCCGATCTCGGTCCGGCAGGCAATCAGCGAGGGCTTGCCGGCGCTGAGCGCTTCGTCGAGAGCGGCTTCGATCTGCTCCGGGTCATGACCGTCGACCGCCATCACATGCCAGCCATA
>CAWBCX010000039.1:0-98431 GCA_963787265.1 uncultured Alphaproteobacteria bacterium
AACGTCTTTTTTCGTTGGGCGTCACGCCACCACTCCCTCGGTATAGCCGGTCAGCAAACGATCCATCGAAAACAGCGGCATGGCCGGCTCCAGGCCGAGCATGTGATCGGCGAGCAGACGTCCCATGAAAGGCGCTGAGGTATAGCCCGAATGCACGCTGCCGATCACGAAGGCATCCACGATGCCGGGCACTGGCCCGATGATCGGCATGGCATCAGCCGTTTCCGCCTCGAAGCCCAGCCAGCTCCGGAGGATGCGCCCGTGACGCAGGGCAGGCACGGCGTGGGCGGCGAGCTGGACATTGCCGATCAGGTTTTCCGGGATGATCGCCGTCTCGCCGGTCTCCCGATCGCCTTTCCCCTGCCAGCCGCCGCCGATCAGCACCGTGCCATTGGCGAACTGCTTCAATGACAGAAGCCCGCTTGCGACGGTGATCACGCTCCGCATCAAAGGCGGCAACCGTTCCAGGACCACCAGCTGGTTGATCAGCGTCTTGATCGGCAGCGCCACGTTCAGCAACGCCAGCAACGGCTCCAGCCAGACACCGCCTGCCAGTACCAGACGCTTGGTGTCCAACAGCGTGTTGCCGGCATGAACGCGAAAGCCGTTCTCGAGGCGATCGATGCGGCTGACCGGCTGCTGTTCCAGGACGCTGCAGCCGGCCTCGGCCAGCGCATTTTTGTAAGCGAGGCCGGTAAGATAGGCAGGCACATGGCCGTCGATCGGCGCGTGCGCCGCGAGTTTCAGCGTGTCGCCGAGGCCAGGCTCGATCTCCCGGGCCCGGCCCGGCGCGATGACTTCGATCGGAGCACCTTGATCCCGGCGCACCGCCGAACGCTGCTCGAGGAGAGCCGCCTCGGCCTCGGTGAACGCGAGGCAAAGGCCGGGTGTGGCGACCACGCCGACATCGTGGCCGAGCCATTCCCTGGCGCTGGTCCAAAGGCGCCATCCCTCGAGCGCATAGGGGATGAGCGCGGCCCTGGTCATGTGCAGGGTCAGCGTGCCGGCATTGACGCCGGACGCGCTGCGGGCGATGGCATCGCGCTCGATCAGGCCGGTGCGCATGCCGCCGCGCGCCAGCCAAAGCGCCGCCGTGCATCCCATGATGCCGCCGCCGACCACCGAAGCATCGAACCGGCTCATAAAGGCGCCGCCTTCGGAATTGGAATGTCCTCATAGGCAACGTCGCCCACCAGATCGGCAACCGGCACCGGGCGGATCGGCGCGCGCCCGGTCCAAAGACCGACTTGTTCACGCCCACCGGCTCGCTCGGCGAGCAGCGTTGCTACGGCCTCGCCGCAGATCCTGCCCTGGCACGGACCCATGCCTGAGCGGGTCCAGGCTTTGAGCTGATCGATGGTCGAAGCACCCGTCTTGATCGCTTCATCGATCTGTTCGCGGGTGACGTCCTCGCAACGGCAGACGATGGTATCAGCGCCAACCCCTCGAATGTCGTCGTCGCGCGCCGCGACCATCGCTGCCATCGCTCCCCCAAACCTTTCAGCTCGGGCAAGTGCTGCTTGCGTCGGAAACTTTTGCGCGTCGAACCTGGCTTGATCGACGTGGCCTAGATCGTAGGCGGCGGCGAGGCCGGCGAGCTTGCCGGCCAGGGGGGCTGCGGCGGCACCGCGCACGCCGGCGCCGTCGCCGCAGACCAGGAGGCCTTCGACGTTGGTCTGTCCGCAATCATCCCGTTCCGGCACCCAGCCACCGAGTTCCGGCGCATAGCGATGGCGCGCACCGAGCAGCCGGGTGATCTCGGTCGCCGGCGTCAGCCCATGCCCGACGGCGACGGCATCACAGGTGAGGGCGTCACCTGCTTTGGTGCTGACCAGAAGACCGTCATCAACCGCGGTGACGTCGGCAATGTCGCTGCCGTGATGGATCGGCACACCAGCGCGCAGAAGCTTCAACCACCAGCCGATGCCGCGTCCAAGCAGATCCGGGCGGCTTGCAAGCTTGGGCAGGGCCTTGAGCCAGCGTGACCGCGGGGATTGATCGAGCACGGCAACCACCTCGCCGCCGAGTTCCAGAATACCGGTGGCCGCCGCCGCGGCCGCGGACCACGCCCCGCCACCAGCGTGCGCCGGCCGGGCAGGGTGGCTTGCGCCTTAAGCAAGATGGTGGCCGCGGCGAGGCCGTTCACGCCGGGCGCGGTCCAGCCGGGAAACGGGATCACCCGTTCAGCCGTGCCGGTCGCCAGGATCAGCCGGTCGGCCTCGATCCGCTCCGCGCCGCCTTGCCCCACGGTATGGATGACGAAGCCTCGTTCGACCAGCCAGACGCGACGGCCGAAGGCGAGCTCTGCGCCCGACTTTTGCAGAGCGTCTCGAAGCTGGTCGCCTGCCACAATTTCCGGCTTGTTGCCGGGACGCCGAACCGCGGGTGCCCGGTAGATCTGCCCGCCGGCCGCCTCGGCCTCGTCGATGATGATGCAGTCAGCGCCGGCGGGGGTCGTTCTTCAGGTAGTCGATAAATTCCTTGGCGCCGCGCTTGTGCACGAAATTCCAGGTGATCGAGACCGAATCCTGGACGACCAGCACGTCATGAGTTCAGCCGTGCGGGATGTAGATCATCTGCCCTGGCGTCACCAGGCCGGAATAGTCGGGCTCGTGCAGAATGGTGGTCAGATCCTCGCCCCTGACATCGACGAAGCCGCCGAAGGAGCTGCCATCCGCCTTCTTGGTCAACGCCGCGGTCCGCTCCGGGCTGTAGAGGAGCGCCTCCTTGGTGCCGTAGAATTGCGCCACGATCGCATCGCTGCAGAAGGGGTCGCGGTGCAGGCGGGTGCGCGCGCCGCGCGCCGCGATCAGAATGCCGCGATAGGGGAAATTATCGGTGACCGGGTCCTGCGGTCTTTCCGACGTCACCGGCACGATGAGATCGGAAGACGGTACGCAGGCCGGTTTGGTCCAGAAGCTGCTGAGCTCGCCGAAAGCTTCGTCGCCCCAGACGAAATCGACATTCTTGAGCTGATTGTACCAGCGCACGTAAGGCACGCTCTCAGGGTAGGCGCCGTCCGTGCTCTGATTGAAATACTCGTCCAGATACTCTTCCAGCGCAGCGACATTCTCCAGATCGAACAACGTATCGTAGATCTGGGTGGTCAACTCGCCGATTGATTGCTTCAACGACTCGGCCGCCATTTCTCCGCCTGGAAGGGAATGTTGTCGACGACCACCGGCCGGTTCTTCGCGACATATTCCTCGACAAATTCTTCTTCCGAGATGTTATCGACAACGTTGAGCTGCATGATCGGTTTCCTTTCCTTGGGTTATGCTTTTCAACTCAGGCTATCCTGACGTCGGCTTCCCCGCCGGTGATGTTCTGCGCCGGATTGCCGCGCCAGGTCTCGCCATCGCCGATGACCGAGCCCTTCATCACGAAGGCATCGGTTTCCACGACCGCATCGTCGCCGATCACCGCGCCGTAGTGCACGAAGCCCTGGAGACCGAGGGTGCAGCGGTCGCCGATCTTGATGCTGTCCGACTTGAACGTGCCGTCCTCGAGCGAGTGGCCCTGAATGTTCGAGCCGGTGTTCAAGCAGGCATAGTCGCCGATTTCCACCATGTAGGGTTCGGTGATGCCGGCGCCGTTATCGAAAACCTGCCGGCCAAGCTTGGCCCCTTGCATCCGAACGAAAACCGACTTGAGCGGCGTGCCATTGAACACCGCGAAGAAGGCATTGATGTTGAGCTTCCAGAAGCGCTCATGGTCCCAAAATGGCCGCTCATAGAGGGAGCAGATCCTCGGTTTCATCGGCGTGTAGGCGTTGGATGCCCACTCAAAGAGAACGTAATACATCGGCAGCAGGGAGATCGTTCCCATCAAGATCGCCGTGATGACGGCCGCCGTGACCAGGGACGAGGCGGCAATCTCGGCTGCGAACATGTCGAAGAGCGCATAGCCGGCAGCCATGGTCAGGAAGAGCCCGGACCAGTTGCGGATCATGTAAAGCCCGAGCGTGATCAGATTCGACCTGAGCTTCATCTTGAGGCGCTGCTCGAAAATGCCGGGCTTCTTGTAGTGATCGAACCGGCCGTCCCGCGCGACAGAGCGCGGAATCTCGAAGGCGGGCGAGCCTAGAAGACCGACGTCATCCCGCACCGACCCGTCGATCGGCACATAGGCTTTCGTAGCGATCAGGCAGTTCTTGCCGACCTTGGCGTCGGTCGGATAATGGATATCGTTGCCGAGATACGCATCCGGCGGCACCTCGATGGGCGACAGTTTGAACGACGTCGAGGACAGATCCATGTTGAGCATCGCCAGCCCGTCCGAGACCAGCGTATTGCGATTGAACTTGCAGAGGAAAGGCGAATGGTGCCGTTGCTGCACGCCGAAGTTCGACCCGTTCTGCGTGGCCTCGCTCAAGTCGTAACCGACAGCCTTGTAGTAGGGCATGATCAGCGAGCTGTCCCCGAACAGACCCTGGAGCAGGAGGGAGTTGCTGGTCACGGTCAATCGCCGGGCGAGAAAGTATTGAAAGCTGAAAAGCGGATGGGTTTCTTCCGATTTGAACAAGACCTTGCAGATCTTCGGCAAGGTGACAACGCCGACGAGCGCCAGCACGATCGCCCCGAAATAGACCAGCGCCGAATAGCCGATCAGACTGAGCACGCCGACGCTTGCCATGCCAGCTTCCGGCGCAAGCTGGTCAGCGGAGAAACCCAGGCCCAAAAGAACGTAGACAGCGGCGATCGGAACCGGGAAAGCGATCAGGATGTCGTAGAGGAACTGCAGCGTCACGTAGAGCCGAGCGCGCCATGGCGGCAGATCCAGCGCCGGCACACGGATGAAGTTCGTTGCCGTCTCCGCCGCAGGGCAGCCCTGGTGGGTCGCGCCATCCGGGACATGTTGCCCCTGCATGAGGGCGGAACTGGTGCCGAGCTGCGCGTCGTCGCCGATGCTGGCGTTGATGTCAAGCGTGGTCGCTTCCGCCACATAGGCCCGATCGCCAACGGAGATTGGACCGGTGTACACATAGCCCCGGTGCGCCATGTAGGCCGGCATCCGGCAATCCTGCCGGATCAGCGTGTTGTCACCGATCGTGACCAGATCGGTACAGACCGGCGGCGGCGAAAAAATGAGCGTTCCCTTGCCCACTTTCGCCCCGAGCAGACGCAGAAAAACGTTGTAGAGCGGCGTGCCGATGAACAGGTTGAGCGGGTTGGTGCGAATTGCTGCCTGGGCAATCCAAAGACGCGCATATCGGTTGCTCCAAAGCGGAATCCTCTCCTCCTTGAAGCGCCCGACCGCAATCCATTTCACCAGGATTTGAAGAGCGGCAATGCCGACGAAGGAAAGAACCCCGATTTCCACCGCCCGCAGATAGGTCTCCAGCAGATTGGTTGCCGAATGGATGTGCCGAAAGCCGAGATCGGTCAAGAGCGCCAGGACGAACGCGGCAAACAGCATGTAGGTGACCTGATAGACACCGCAGAGAATGTATTGGAGCTGGGGCGCGACATAGTGAGGCTCGACCGCCGATCGCACCAGCGCTGCCTCGCTTTCGTCAGTGATCTTGACCGCGCGCGCCGCCGGTGCGCTCAGCATCGGGGGCGTATCAACCAGCTTGATCGCTGCAGCCACGCTCGCCTCAGCGCCCAGCGGCGTCAATTTCTCCTCGTCCAGGCGAGGTTCGGCCGTTTCCTCCTGGACGACCGCAACGGGTTTCGGCGCGATGGCCGCAGCTAAGCCGGCGATGGTGGAGTTCTCGTAGATCTGGCGCATGGAGGCGCGCTTCAGGCCGAGTTTTTTTCGCACGCTGCCGAGATAGCGCGCCATCACCAGCGAGTTGGCGCCGAGATCGGTGAAGAAGTCGGCATCCGCCGAGATTTTTTCGACGTTGAGGACGGTGCAGAGCACGGCGGCGAGGTCCGTCTCCATGCCCTCCTTGGGCTCGACGAAACTCTGGCCGGTCTCGGTGAGCCGTGCCGTCGACGGCATCGGCAGGGCCTGCCGGTCCACCTTGCTGCTCGGCAGAAGCGGCATGGCCTCGAGCTCTTCGTAATAGGACGGCACCATATAAAGCGGCAGGCGATCGCGCAGACCGTCGTGCAGCGCGACCGGATCGAGCGTCTTGCCCTTCGACGGCTGGACGTAATAGGCCACCAGTTCCTTTTGGCCTTCCTCGATCTCCACCGGATTGACGACGATCCCCTCGATCCCGGTGACTTCGCGGGCGGCCGCCTCGATCTCGCCGAGCTCGATCCGGAAACCGCGAATTTTCACCTGCGTGTCCTTGCGCCCGATATATTCGATCTCGTCGGCATGGTTGAACCTGGCGAGATCGCCGGAGCGATAGATCAGGCCGGAGGGATTGTCGTCGAGACCGATGAAGTCCTCGATGAACGCCCTCCCGGTTTCCTCGGGACGGTTCAAATAACCTTCCGCCACGCCGATGCCGGCGATGGCGAGTTCGCCGACGTCGCCATGGGGAAGGACGGTCGGTTCATCGGGGTCAAGGATCAGCACCGTGTAGGTCGGAAGCGGGCCGCCTATCGTGATCTTTCGGCCCTTCTCGAGCACGCTCCAGGTCGCCGAAACCGTCGTCTCGGTCGGACCATAGAGGTTGAGGAAGCGCCTGCCATGCTTGAACCATCGTTCGGCAAGGGACGCGGGGCAGGCCTCGCCGGAGGTGATTAGCAGGCGCAGATCCGGAAGGTCGTCCTCGATCGTCGCCAACACGGTCGGCACCGAGCAAAAGGCGGTGATCTGGTTGTGCGTCAGGAACGCCGCAAGATCGCTGCCGAGCAGACTGACGCCGGCTGGTGCCGGCACCAGCCGCGCACCGGACAGAAGCGGCACCCAAATCTCCTCGAACGCGTAGTCGAAGGCGAGGGACAGCGCCTGATAGACCCGGTCATCGTCCCGATAGCCGTACGCGTCCCGCGCCACGCGCAGGAAGTTCACAATGCTCGAATGCGCGATCGGAACGCCTTTGGGTCGCCCCGTCGTTCCTGATGTGTAGATGACATAAGCAAGCGCATCATCGTCGAGCTGGTCGCGCCCGAGCGCCAGCCGCCGCCCCGAAAGCCTGGCGTATTCCTCCTCGGCCGCATCGAGAGCGAGGACGGGAAGTTCGCTATCGTTGAACTGCTGGGTATAGAAGGAGAGCGTCACGACGCAGCTCGCGCCGCTGTCTTCCAGGATGTAGCGCACGCGCTCGACCGGAAAGCCGACGTCGAGCGGGATGAACGCTGCACCGACCTTGGAGACGGCGAGAAGCGTGACGTAAGCGTGGATCGAGCGGTCGAACAGGACGGCGACGCGGTCCCCGGTCTTGACACCGTGCTTACCGAGATAGCGCGCCAGCCGGTTCGACATCGCCTCCAGATCGGCAAAGCTGCAGCTCATGTCGGGATATTCAACCGCCACGGCCCTTTTCGCCTGCCGCGCCCCAAGGCCATCGACGACGTCTTCGAAAAGATGATGGAAGCGCTCCTTCGCACGCCACCGAACGAGGCTGTGATCATCACCCTTCAACAGGGAGAAGCGCTTCGTTCTTCCGATAGGTGGGATTGGTGCACGATCCAGCGTCGCCACGGACGATGTCGCGTCTCCTGTTTCTTTCGTCATCGGCTCAGCGTTCCCAGCATGTAGTTCTTCGACAACACGTTGACGACAGCACCGGTTCTGATCGCCGCGAGTCACGCCAGCGCCTGTCGCGCAGCTTTTCTCCGCATCGCATCAGGCCCACTCGCCTTCGAATGTCAGCGTCTCGACGCCCAGCTTGTCGGCGGCAGGAATGACGTCGACGTCGGCCTCAGTAAGCCAGCTCGATCGGCACAGATCGGAAGCTGCTTTGGCGAGCGGCGTATCTTTGCCCTTGCAGACGGTGACGAGGAGATAGCTGTAGGCGTCAAGCCGGCCGATATGCGCAAGTTCACCCGGCAAGAGCGCAAGCCCGATCAGCACCCGCCGTCGTTGCAAGGCCAAGACGATCTCCGGCGGCGGCGGGCTGCGAAAGAGCACCAGGCGCCTGCCGCCGTGCCGAAAGGCCAGAAAGTCGGCTATCCGATCGTTGGCGGCGGGACGACATCTCAGCCGCTGCAGACGCGTTCGGTGGTCGTGTGGCGGCAACACGTTCCGGGCGCTGCCGTTCAGGATCTCCGCCGGGGAGGGCATCTCAAGCTCCGAGTTCGGCGGGTGTCCTCCTCCAATCCGCTGATGGAGCGGTCTCGCGAACCCCGAATTCATCGGCCAGGGCGCGTGCCAGAATATCCAGACCTTCATCGAGTTTCGCTCGACTGATCGTCAGCGGCATCAAGCACTTGATGACTTCGTCCAGCGGGCCCGAGCGCTCGATCAGCAGGCCGCCGCGAAAGGCTCTTGCGGTCACGGCGGCGGCTCTCTTCGGGTCGGCCACCAGCAGGCCCCGCATCATGCCGCGCCCTCTGACGTCCAGCAGATCTGGCGAAAAGTTGCTGACCATGCGACGCAGGCGCTGGCCGAGATGCTCGCCCTTGGCGCGCACCTCCTCAGCGAATGCCGGCGTTCGCCAATAGTGCTCGAGCGCCGCCGCCCCGGTGACGAAGGCGTGGTTGTTGCCGCGGAAGGTGCCGTTATGTTCGCCGGGCCGCCATTGGTCCAATGAGCGTTCCAGCAGAACAACCGCAAGGGGCAGGCCGTAACCGGAGAGCGACTTCGAGAGCGTGACGATGTCGGGCTTGATGCCGGCCGGTTCGAAGCTGAAGAATGTTCCGGTTCGCCCGCAACCCGCCTGGATGTCGTCGACGATGAGCAGGATGTCCTGTCGTCGGCAAAGCGCCTCCAGACCTTGAAGCCAGCTTGTGCTTGCGGCCGTGAGACCGCCTTCGCCCTGCACCGTCTCGATGATGACGGCGGCCGGCTGGTCGACGCCGCTCGACGGGTCGGAGAGGAGGCGTTCAAGATAACCGATGCTGTCGACCCCATCGAAATAGCCTTCGAACGGCAACACGGTGGTGCCCTGGAGCGGCACGCCTGCAGCGCCTCGGTGATGATGGTTACCCGTCGCCGCCAAGGACCCGAGCGATACGCCGTGAAAGCCATTGGTGAAGCTGATCACGTTGGTGCGGCCTTTGACCCTGCGGGCAATCTTGAGCGCCGCCTCGACCGCGTTCGTGCCGGTGGGGCCGGTAAACTGGATGACATAGTCGAGGCCCCGGGGCGCGAGCACGATATCGACCATCGCCTCGATGAACCGCGCCTTGGCGGCGGTATGAAGATCGAGACTGTGGGTGATCGCGTCCTGCTGGATATAGTGGACCAGGGCGGTCTTCAGTACGGGATTGTTGTGTCCGTAGTTCAGCGAGCCGGCGCCGGCAAGGAAATCGAGATACCGACGCTTATGGACGTCCCACAGCTCGGCTCCCTGAGCAACGTTGAAGATTTGAGGAAAACTACGCGCATATGACTGCACATTTCGACTCGTAACGACTGAACACCGTCTTGCTTTCCACGAGCGCATCCCCCTCGGTTTATTTACTTTTCTAATAAAGGACTTGACTGACTTCCTATCGGTATTCTCCGGTGACTATCTCCGCATTGGTGCCTCGAAAAATGCGATGCAACATTTGATGTTAGTTTCAATTTCAGCATGTCCAGACCCCGAGAGATAAAAAGTGGGAAATATCCCCACGTTCTGTACAGTGTTTCGATGTGACATTTGTTTAATGGCCCGACGAACCCTGGGGGCGTCTGCCTACGTCACTGAATCCGGACGCCTGGGCTGACCTAGAATCCGAGCCCGAAGCCCTGGCGCTGGAACAGCCAGAAGGCGCCGATGCCGAGCAGGCTGAACAGAAGGAGGGCGTAGAACTCGGCCTCGCGCGCATCCTGCCGGAATGCCGGTACGGCGAGAACGAGGGTGAGCAGGCTGCCGGCGCAGAGCAGGATCGTCGTCCAGATCATTGGCGCGGCGTCCACGAAGCTCCGGTCGAACACGTAACCGGGCGCTTCTGCGTGCGCCGGCGGCAGCCAGGTGTGGACCGGCACCAGCGGCGTCTTGACCGCGAGGCCGAGCAGGAGGGCGAGCGAGCCCGCGAAGGTGTAGAGGAAGAACTTGAGCGCCGCCGCCTCTGCCCCTCATGGCCCCAGATCGCGATGATGAAGTACATGCCGACCAGCGTCAGGTCCCAGAAGATGTAGAACAGAAGTCGAGCGACGCGAACACGCCGAGGCAGGCGGTCTCGAGGAACAGGAACCAGCCGTAATATTCCTTGGCGCGGGTCGTCTCCGTCCAGGAAAACAGCAGGGCGAAGAAGAACAAGGCTGCCGTGAGCGATCAGCGGCAGCGACATGCCGTCCAGGCCGAGGGCGAAACCGACGCCGAGCGTCTCGATCCACGGCATGCGCTGCAAGAACTGGTAGCCGACGCCAGGCTCGAAAGCGAGCCGGAGGCCGACCACCAGCAGCGTGACGCCCGCAGTGGCGAGGCCGACGGCGGAACTCTAGCTGACAGCGCCGTCTTCGCTCGGCCCGCGCAAGACGTCGACGAGGGCATCGATGATGGAAAAAATCAGATCGGTCAGCAATTGTCCAATCTCCGTGCGTGACAACATCAGCCCCACAAGAAGGCCGACCGCCAGCCCACCGATGAACTTACCCACTATGTTCTCTCCTTGCGCCGAGACCAGGCAGCTGCCTGATCGTGTCTCAAGTACCGTCCCGATCTTGACGCTGAGCTCCCAGCCCGGCCAATGACTTATCACTACTAGCATGTTGCATCGCCTAGTGGCTTAGAAATCCATCAGGCGCCAGACTGGTTGCAAGCATTACCATGTTGATATTTTCGTGCGTCTGCCAGCTGACGGACTGTCTGTTGGCGGGGTGGAGCCAAAAGGTCTCGATCGCCCTCGCCAAAGGCACGGCGGCCATCAATCTGTTCAACTGGTCTTTCACGACATCATGCGGCTCGAACTCGGTATTGTCCTGCAGCCGCGCAAACATTCTTGGAATGGCGTGCAGCCCTATGGCTAGACCCAATTCACGAAAGGCGAGGCGTTCTTCCGCACGGCCTCTGAGGCTACCGCTCACGGAAAACGCGTGAAGTCCTACGGTTGACGACCCCAAGACTTCCGACAGTAAATCGTGATCGTTGAAGCCGGTGTCGCCGCCCGTCAATTGCAGCATGCGGTAGGCGTCGAACAACAGACCGCCGATCCCCAGCGGATCATCTGTCGTCCATGTTCTGTGCCTGCACATCAAGGACAGGTCGGCGATCTCATCGGCAAGATCGCACGACGATGCCGCGCCGGACTGGCCTGGAGACGACTTCTGGACTTCGGAACAGGTGATCAGGCCGTCGAGCGGGTCGTGGTGGCCCATGGAGGGCACGAGCGGAAAAGTGAGATCGATGCTCATCTTCCAACAGAGCCGTTTCTCCGCTCCTGCCGGATGATGGGCGAAGGCTCGATGCATCGTTTTGCCAAGTTCGCAAGCCCACCGGTTGTAAACCGGATCACCCGTCACTGCGCTTACCTGGTGAAGGGCATGCATCCACTTGGTCAGGTAGTGATAATACTGACCATCACGGTCCCATTCCGATTGCACGTCAAAAGGTTGGTTTCTCTTGCGTTCCCCCAGCTTCTTGCCGATCCGCAGGCCGCCGGTGGTTGGATGCAGGCGGCCCGTTTCGTCGTCAAGACCGCTGATCCATCCGGATCGGGGATCGTCGTCACGGTGTTGGCCGAGGATCCCATGAACCTGCTCGACCAGATCCAGGGCTTGCTGGCGATATTTTTTCTGAGCCGTGCTGCGGTACAGCTGAAGAAAGTTGCAGACGGCAAAGGCGTCGGTCCAAAGATAACGCTCCGGGCTATGAGCCGTGGTCGACAAGCCCGTCTTCTGCGCGAACTGGTCCATGATATCGCGCACCGGCATGTCATGCGTGGCATCCTGCATGGTCGATCGTCTCCCGGGAGGCCCAATCGTTGCCATCGTCTCTCCGCAATCCTTCGGCAGCCTAAAAGATGTCGTGAAGCCCGGATTTGATCTGGATTAAGGCAACAGCGGGAGAATGCTCGAAACTCGATGCTTCGACGTCATTCTCACCGAGACGCAGGCGGGACGAAATGATGCTTCATGCCTGCGACAGCCATAGGGACGGGTAAAGCTCATGAGCGATCTCGCCTTGCAGCGCCAGCGAATGGTCACCAGGCAAATCCATGCCCGAGGCGTACGCGACCCCCGCGTGCTGGCGGCGATGGGCAAGGTGCGCCGCGAGGCCTTCGTGCCGGCGCACATGCGTGATCTTGCTTATGCCGACACGCCCCTGCCGATCGCTGCGGAACAGACGATCTCGCAGCCTTACATCGTGGCCTACATGATCGAGGCACTGACGCTCCAAGGCGGGGAGAAGGTGCTGGAAATCGGGGCGGGGTCGGGCTATGCCGCCGCCGTGCTGGCGGAGATCGCCGCTGAGGTCTATACCATCGAGCGCATCGGCGTCCTGGCCGAGGAGGCCGGAGCACACCTCGCCGATGAAGGCTACGACAACGTTCACGTCCTGCATGCCGACGGCACCAGGGGCTGGGCCGAGGCCGCCCCCTTCGATGCCATCCTGGTTTCCGCCGGTGCTCCGGAAGTGCCGGAAACCCTCAAGAGCCAGCTTGCGATCGGCGGACGCATGGTCCTGCCGGTCGGGCGCGATCCACGGGCGCAGGAACTGATCCGCATCACGCGCAGAGAGGCAGGCGCGTTCGACCGCGAGGATCTGGCGGACGTGCGCTTCGTCCCTCTGATCGGCGAAGAGGGCTGGGAGGCCGAGGAGCCACCTGCCGAAACGGCGCGTCCCCGGCTGATCCAGTCCCGGCCAAGAACCAGCGGTACGCTGCCAAGCCTGATCTCGCGCCATGGCGAAGGCTTCGACGACCTCGAGACGGCGGATCTGGACCCGCTGCTGGAGCGGATCGGCGAGGCGCGCGTCGTGCTGATTGGCGAAGCCAGCCATGGCACGTCGGAGTTCTACCGGATGCGCGCGCGCATCACCAGGCGCCTCATCGAAGAAAAGGGGTTCACCATCGTCGCTGCGGAAGCCGACTGGCCGGATGCCGCGAGGATCGATCATTATGTGCGCCATCGCGATGTCCCGCCGTCGGACTGGGAGGCTTTTGCCCGGTTTCCCACCTGGATGTGGCGGAATGAAGAGGTCCGGGCCTTCATGGACTGGCTGCACGAGCACAACAAGACCAGGGCCTATGATTTCCGCTGCGGATTCTTCGGGCTCGATCTCTACAGCCTCTACGTCTCGATCAAGGCGGTGATCGGCTATCTGGAAGAGGTCGATCCCGACCTCGCCATGGTCGCGCGCCATCGCTATGGCTGCCTCAGCCCATGGGAAGCGGACCCGGCGGCCTATGGTCATGCGGCGCTTACCGGCGCCTATCGCAACTGCGAGCAGGATGTCGCAAGGATGCTGGTCGACCTGCTTGCCAAGCGTCAGGATCGGGCAGGCGATGGTGACGAGCGCTTTTTCGACGCGACGCGCAACGCACAGCTCGTGGCCCAGGCGGAGCGCTATTACCGGATGATGTATTACGGTTCGCGCGCGTCCTGGAATTTGCGCGATGCTCACATGTTCGAGACGCTGCAGAACGTGATGTCCTTCCACGGCGAGCGATCGAAGGCGGTGGTCTGGGCGCACAACTCCCATATCGGCGATGCGTCCGCGACCGAGATGTCGGCGCGGGGCGAGTACAATATCGGCGAGCTCTGCCGCAAGACGTTCGGCGCACAGTCCTATCATATCGGCTTCGGCACCGATCACGGCACGGTCGCCGCTGCGTCGAGCTGGGACGGTCCGATGGAGGTCAAGGCCGTGCGCCCGTCCCACCCGCAAAGCTATGAGCGGCTGTTTCATCTGACCAATCAGCCAGGCCTTCTCCTGCCGCTGAAGACCGGGCAGGATATCGACGTCGTGGCCGAGCTGACCAAGCCTCGCCTGGAGCGCGCCATCGGCGTGATCTACCGCCCGGAGACCGAGCTGGCGAGCCACTACTTCGAGGCCGAGCTGCCGCGCCAGTTCGACGAATATATCTGGATCGACCGGACCAGCGCCACGACGCCGCTGCCGGCTGGTCAGATCAAGGGCGTGCCCGACACCTACCCGTTTGGCCTCTGAGACGCTATGGCGCCAATGCATCGACGGTCTGCCGCCGTTCTTCGTTCTTCACGTCCGCTGCGAGGGCCGTCATCGACACATATCCCCTCACAACGGCTCCATCCGCCAGCCAAGGTCCGAGCCGATTTGATAGATCGAGCGCTCCGGCACCTCGTCCCAAAGCTCATGGGTGATCGGCTCGGAGGCGATGACGATGGCGCGGTAGTCTTTGCCAGGCTGGTGGTGGACATGGGGAAAGCCGCAAATTTCGCAATCTTGAATGCCTTCGCGCCGGGCGATGAAGAGGGTTCGTCCACGTCGTGTCCCGATCAACTCGCTGCCGTCGGTCACCATGATGTTGAGGCCGATCGGCGCGCCCGGCCGAAGCTCTCTGCACCATGCCAGCACCTGGTTCAACGTCGAGCGCACGAGTTCGAACAGCGGATGGCCCGGCGTTCTTTCCCGGTTGGACAAAAGCAGCCGAAAAACATGCTCGCTGTCGGTGTCGCCGTGGATGGAATGGCGCTGGCGGTCGGTCATGGCGGCCAGCATCCGCGGGTGCATCTCCTTGAAGCCTGGAATCGTGCCGTTGTGGACGAACGACCAGCATCCGTCGACGAAGGGATGGGTGTTCTCGATGGTCGCCGGGCCGACCGTGGCCTTTCTCACATGAGCAAGGACGGTCGCCGCATAGATCCGGGCCGCCGCCCGCCGGAAATGTTCGCCGTGATAGGCAGCCCAGGCCTGCCGCTCCCAAACGGGCTTATGATCCTCGTAGGCGGCGACACCCCAGCCGTGGATGTGGCTCTCGCCCGCCCGGTCGCGCCGGCTTTGCACCAGCAAGGCGTTCTGGGCATGCACCAGGCTGCACTCGACCTTAGTCGGTTCGGTCGCGCGAAATCCATAGAGCCGACACATGCGGAACCTCCCCTACTGGCCTGTTCGACACTTTATCCCATGTCAACTCTATGACCAGCAAACATCGAGGCAAGAACAAGCTCGTCGAGGCGTTCCAGGAAGACCACGCGGTTCTCGGCAGGGGCTTTTATGAGCTCGCTCAAAGCCTGCGCGCTCGGGACCTCGATCAGGCCAAGGCCATTGCCCGGAAGCTGGATGCCGAAGCCGGCGCCCATATCGCGTTCGAGGAAGCGCATTTTTATCCAACGCTGCGGCCGCTGCTTGGCGATGCGGAGGTGCATCGGATGGAGGCCGACCATCGGATCGGCCTCGAGGTCATCAAGGTTCTCCGTCGCACGTCTCCCGGCGAGAGCCTGCCGGCAGACGTCAGAGAGAAGCTGCTGCAGGATGCCGAAGCCATGAGCACCCATATCGCCGAATGCGGCGAGCTGTTCGGTGCGATCGGCCGCCTCGGCGCAGGACAGCAGCGGGCGCTCTTGGATCAGCTGCTCGCCTGGCGCGAAAGGCGGCCGAGCTGGAGCGATGCCGATCGGCATAGGTGAGGTGGACCGGACGCGTAAAAGAGACAAACGCTCTTTTCCTGGCACCAGGCATCTCCCGATCGTCCCCCAGCTCAAGGTCAAGCTCGCGCTGAGCGAACGGCAGCGGCTTCGTAAGCTCGCGCGGCATCTCATCGACGATGATCCGAGCTTGGCCTGTATCCCTTTCGAAGGGGATCTCAAAGGCGGCCTGGGCCCTTATCCGTCCGTCATCTTCGAAGATCATGGATCGATCGTCGGCATCAAACCCGAAGAACAGGCGACCTATGTCTATCGGGGGCTGCTGCTGGCCGGGGAGGGCGATCTGTTCATCTTGGACCAGCAGCGCTGTCCTGCTTTCGAGCTGTACTGCCGCGCTACGCTCGGCCTTGGCAGGGTCGATATTCTTGCAGCGGCACCGTCCGCCGAGCACTCCATGACCCGACGTATCCTGCGCGACGGCCATCTGCTCGATCGGCTCGCACGCCGCGCTCGTCGTGCCGGCGGCATGAATGTGGTCCCGTATATGGGCACCGGGGGTGCATGGGCTGTTGCCGGCGCGCTTGCCAAGCGATCGGGCGCGCCAATTCGCGTCGCCGCCCCGCCGCCCGGCTTGACGGACCTTGCGAACGACAAGCTCTGGTTTGCCGCCCGCGTCATCGACATTCTCGGCCGTCGCGCTGCTCCGTTGGCGTACGCTGCCTATGGGCCTGCAGCGATGGTCGGCCTGCTGCGCTGGCTGGCCAAGCGCTATCCGAGCGTTGCGCTCAAGCTGCCAAGCAGCGCGAGCTCGGAAGGCAATTTCCTGTTCGTCGCCGAACCGCTCCTGGCGATGAGCGCCGGCAAGCTCATGCGGGAGGTCATCGGGAGGCTCGAGCGGTCCGGCTGGCGGCGGCAGTTTCCGGTCCAGGTGACCGCCTGGGAGCGCCCGGTGCTGGCCAGCCCTTCGGCCCAGCTTTGGATCCCGCAGGGAACCAGGGCCGATCCGGTGGTCGAGGGGGTGTTCGATCAGGTGCTGACCGGCGCTGTCGCCCGCTTCTCCGGCGCCGAGCCAAGCGCCTTGCCGTCGCCCTGGATCGAGCGTATCGGTGCGGAAGCGGTGCGGCTCGGCTTTTTTCTGCAGCAGCTCGGTTACGTCGGACGCTGCAGCTTCGATGCCATCATCCTCGGCGACGATCTCGAGCACGCCGAGCTGCACTGGATCGAATGCAACGGCCGCTGGGGCGGGGTCTCCATCCCGATGACCTTGCTCAACCGTCTGGTCGGTGACTGGATGACCCGGCCATTTCTCGTCGTCGATTGGGCTGACAACACACAGGAACCCGAGCCTTTCACCGATTTTCTGCAACGCATGAAAACGTCGATGTTCGGGGTGGACGGCCGTCAGACCGGGGCCATCGTTCTTTCGCCGACCCGGATCGAGACCGGCCGCGGCCATCTGCTGGCGATCGTCGGTGAAACCATAGCCGAGGCGCGGGACTTTGCCACGATGTTCATGTCCGATCGCGGGAATTGTGACAAGGCAGCGGGTCAGCTCGGCTGAAACGGTTCGCCGAACTGCACGGCGTGCGCCAGCGCGTAAGCGGTAACAAGGACTTGATCGTCGGGAATGCCGAGGGAGCGAAAGGCGGCTCTCAAATCGGGATCCATCTGGCTGATCTGCGTCTGGATCGGCAGCGCTTTCATTTCCGGCGGCCATGCGGCGAGGAGATCGTCGGCCAGCTGCTGACGTTCGTCCTCGCTGGCGTCATCATCGATCAGGGCCGAATGGGCCGCACTAAGGACGGCATCGCGGAAGGCATCCTCTGTCATCTCTCCTCTCCGGCAAACGCAACGATCATGGGCGAGGAAGCAGCCTCATGTCACTCATAACCAATTGATCATTCGCGACCGGATCTGCCTTTGACCTCCATCAATCCGCGCCGTTTGCATTTGTCGCCGGATCGGTGTCCGGCATCTGCCGGACGAGGCGGGGTCCGTTGTTCATCGTCTCCACGTTCGACAAGCCTGATGTGAAGAAAAACCCAGCATTTCCGCGGCTCTCGGGTTCGTTTCGTTTTTCAGGCTTTTCGCTCATGCTTGCTTCAAGGTCAGACCCGCTCAAGCACGACTTCATTCTACCGCCAAATAGGAATTTTTTCTACTCCGGTTGATTGGTCCGTGTCCGGATCGTCATCAGGAAGCCCGCGCCGCACCGTTTTGATCCCGGTCAACGCCTTCGCTGTCGTCCATACCTAAAGATGAGAGGATCTTGTCGAACCCGGAGGTCAGCTATGGAAAAGCCGCTTGAGATCAGTTTCAGGCACATGGAATCATCACCGGCCGTCGAAGCGCGCATTCGGGAGAAAGTCGACGAGCTGGAGACGTTCTTCGCTCGGATCATCGGCTGCCGCGTCGTGGTCGAACAGGATCATCGTCATCACCGCCAGGGCAATCTCTTTCGGATCCGCCTGGACATCACCCTTCCAGGCAAAGAGATTGCGATCAATCACAAAGGGCCGAAGAATCAGGCCCATCAGGATGTCTATGTCGCGATCCGCGATGCCTTCAATGCCGCCAAACGGAAGATTGAAGATCATGCCCGCGTCAGGCGCGGCAAAGTGAAAGCCCATGACGTGCCGCCTCATGGCCACGTTGTCAGACTTGATCGTGAAGCCGGTTTCGGCTTTATCCGATTGGTCGACGGTCAGGAGATCTACTTCCATCAAAACAGCGTCACGAATGGCGGTTTCGAAAGTCTCGATGTCGGCGCCGAGGTGCGCCTCTCGATTGACGAAAAGGAAGGTGTCGAGGGGCCGCAGGCGACCTCGGTTCAACCGATCGGCAAGCACCACCTGCCGCCCGTGACCTGATCGACGGGCGATCAGCCGGGCTGTTTCTCCTGACGATCGCTCGCCGCGCGAGGCGGTACGACGATCGGCCGACGCCGGACACGCAGTCTCGTCCAGTTGAGCGAGGTCAATGCCGATCCACGGCATCCGAGGTAGGACTCCTGGATCATGTCTTGCAGCGGAGGTTCTCATGTCGGCAACCGGTCTCAGCGTTTTCGATTCGACCATTCATCAGACCAACACATGGCTGAAGTCACTCTTCGAGCCGCTCAACACCGAGGATCGCCATCGCGCCTATCTGGCGCTCCGGGTCACGCTCCACGCGTTGCGCGATCGCCTTCCGCCGGAACTCGCCGTCCATCTCGGCGCCCAGCTGCCAATGCTGGTGCGCGGCTTCTATTACGAAGACTGGCAAATGGCCAAGACGCCCACCACCGTGCGCCACAAGGATGATTTCCTGACGCCGATCGAATGGGCTTTTCGCAACGATGCCGACGCCGATGTCGAGCAGATCGCCAGAGCCGTGTTCGCGTTGCTGGACCGAGAGCTGGACCACGGCGAGATCCGGAAAGTCGTGAGTGCCTTGCCGCGCGAACTGAAGGCGCTCTGGCCCGAAACGGCTCAGGCTGTGGTCTGAGATGGAGAGCAAAGGAGCGAAGATTTTGATTTGGATCATGGGTCTGATCAGCTTGCCGTGATGCAATCGGTCCAGGATCGGAGGCACGACCTCGGCGATCCTTCAGGCCTTTGGCGGCAAAAAGGGGAGAGCGATGCGGCGGCACATCATGATGGGAATTTTCGGCGTCTCCTGCCTCCTGCCGATCCAGGCGATCGCGGAAGACGCCGCCCTGGTCACCCACAAGACGCTCGGGCTTGAGCTGGCGACCGAGTTGGCCGAGGCGGCGCTCGAGAGCTGCCGCGACGCTGATTTTCAGGTGGCGGTTGCGGTGGTTGATCGGTTCGGCATCCTCCAGGTCTTGCTGCGCGATCGCTTGGCCGGGCCGCACACACCGGATACGGCCCGGCGCAAGGCCTGGACGGCGGTGAGCTTTCGCACCGATACCCAGAGTCTGGTCGAGGTGACGGCATCGGGCTCGCCGCAAGCGGCCGCCCGCGACATCACCGGTGCCTTGATGCTGGGCGGCGGCGTGCCGGTCGAAGCCGCGGGCTCGACCGTCGGCGGCGTGGGCGTGTCCGGAGCACCCGGAGGCGCTGAGGACGATCGCTGCGCAAGAGCCGGCATCGAGGCCATCGTCGATCGATTGGAGTTTTGAGTGATGAGGCGAATTCTCGCGCATTTGATCATCGGCGCAGGCACGGTGATGGCGGCTGTGGGGGCCACTGCCGATGCCGACGAGCTGCTGGGCGATCCTGCCGCCGGCCGCGCGCTGGCTCATGATGTGTGCGCCGCTTGCCATGTCGTCGAGCCTGGTCAGGAACCTCCGCCGGACATCGATGCACCGACGTTTCCCGGCCTTGCCAAGCAGCCGGGCATTACCGCCCTCAGCCTCCGGGTCTTTCTGCAGACACCCCATGACCGCATGCCGGACATCCGTCTGAGCCGAGAGGACACGGACAACGTCATCGCCTACCTGCTGTCGCTCGATCGGTAGATTGCTCCCCGCCGAACCAGCCATTTTTCGCACTCGACAGCGCCCAGCACGATCAAGGGCAGCGCCAGGCAGACCAGGAGTTCAACCGGCGTCAGTCCCGTCGTCTTGAAGATGGTCTGCAGAGGCTCGATGTAAACGACGGCAAGCTGCAGTGCGAGGGTCAGCACCACCGCTGCCAGAAGCGGCCAGTTGCTCGAAAAGCCGATCAGAAAGAGCGAGTCGCGCTCGGACCGGATCGCCATGGCGTGGGCCAGCTGCGAAAGCGTCAGGACGGTGAACGCCACCGTCTGCCAGTTGGGCGAGCCGCTGTGGTAGGCCCAGGCCTGCGCCCCGAGCGTGAGGCCGCCGATCAGGAGGCCGACCCAGATGATGTGCTGCCACATGCCGCGGGCGAAGACGCTCTCTCCGGGTGGTCTCGGCGGTCTTTTCATGACCGAGCGCTCGGCCGGCTCGACGCTGAGCGCGAGGCCCGGCAGACCATCGGTCACCAGGTTGATCCAGAGGATCTGGATCGGCAGAAGCGGCAGCGGCAGGCCGAGAAAGGGGGCGAGGAAGATGGCCCAGATTTCGCCGGCGTTGCTGGTCATCGTGTATTTGATGAATTTTCGTACGTTGTCGTAGATCCGGCGGCCCTGGCGAACGGCGGAAACGATGGTGACGAAGTTGTCGTCGAGCAGCACCATGTCGGCCGCCTCGCGCGCGACGTCGGTGCCTTTCTGGCCCATGGCGATGCCGATATCGGCCTGTTTCAAAGCCGGCGCGTCGTTCACGCCGTCGCCGGTCATGGCAACGATCCGGCCGGCGTCCTGAAGGGACGTGACGATGTCGATTTTCTGCTCGGGCGTGGCGCGGGCGAAAACGCTGGACGCTGCGATCACGGCCTTGCGATCATCTCGGGCCAAACGTGCGAACTCCCTGCCGGTCACCGCTCGCTCGCCGTCCTTGCCCAAGCCGAGGCGATCGGCGATGGCGGCCGCCGTGGCAGGATGATCGCCGGTGATCATCATGACGTTGATGCCGGCAGACCGGCAGAGATCCAGCGCCTCTTTCACGCCCGGACGCGGCGGATCGACCATCGCCGCCAGCCCGAGAAAGGTCAGATCGCGCTCGATCTCGGCGGCATCTGGCGTCTCGTCCGCCGACGCGAGACGTCGGGTCGCGAAGGCAAGAACGCGATAGCCGTCTTCGGCAAGAGCGGTCGCGGCTTCTTCCGCTGCCGCCTCGTCGAAGGGTGCGATGTCATCCGCGCCGAGCTGATCGATGCAGCGTGCCAAGACCGTTTCAGGCGCACCCTTGATCATGGCGACCACGCCATCCGGGCCATCATGGATCGTCGTCATGCGCCGCCGATCGGCATCGAAGGGAATTTCCTCGAGGCGTGGCCAGACGGCATTCAGCTGGTTGCGCTCGATGCCGGTGTCCTCGACAGCCTGCCAGAGAGCCACCTCCGTCGGATCGCCGAGGGCGCTACCGTCTGCATCGATCTTGACGTCGCTGTTGAGCGCCATGGCTCGAACGAAGGTCTCCGATTGCACGGAGCGATCGTGGGGCAGGGCCGATGCGGCCCCGCCTCCCGGCAGGATGAAGCGCTCGGCGCGCATGCGGTTTTCGGTCAGCGTGCCGGTCTTGTCGCTGCAGATCTCGGTCACCGACCCCAGGGTCTCGACCGCGGGAAGCCGGCGGATCAGGGCCATCTCGGCCGCCATGCGCTTGGCGCCCAGCGCAAGCGCGATCGTAACCACCGCGGGTAAAGCTTCGGGTACGGCGGCAACCGCGAGACTGATCGCGGTCAGGACCATCAGGAGCGGCGGCTCGCCCCGGATAAGCCCTGCGGCAAGGACGACGAGGCAAATCCCGAGCACTGCCAGCGAAAGCCAGCGTCCAAAGCTGGCGAGGCGCTTTTGCAGCGGCGTCGAGGGGCGCTCGCGCTCGCGCATCAGACCTGCGATATGGCCAAGCTCGGTCGCAGCACCGGTCTCGACCACCAGACAGCGGGCTCGGCCGCGTGTCACCTCCGTGCCCTTGTGGACCATGGTAACGCGATCGCCGAGGAGCGTATCCTTAGCGAGCGTCGCCGCCGAGTCCTTGACGACCGGCACGGATTCACCGGTAAGGGCAGCCTCGTTGATCGTAAGGTCGTTCGTCTCGATCACCCGCATGTCCGCCGGCACGATGTCGCCCGCCTCGAGAAGAACGATGTCTCCCGGGACGACCTCGGCGTCGGGCCGATCCATAACCCGACCATCCCGGATCATGCGGACGATGGGCGTGGCAAGACGCTTGAGCGCCTGCAGCGCGCGCTCCGCGCGGTAATCCTGCACGAAGCCGATCACGGCGTTGAGAACGACGATCACCACAATGGCGATCGTATCCATGAGGTCGCCGATCAGGCCGGCAATGACGGCAGCGGCGATCAGCACCAGAATCATCACGTCGGTGAACTGACGGATCAGCAGGAGGAACGGCCTGGATGCTCGCTCGTCGGCGATCTTGTTCTCACCAACGGTCGAGCGCCTGGCGTCCGCCTCAGCCTGTGTCAGACCCTGATCCGGATCGACCTCCAGCCGCTCGGCGACCAGGTTCGCGGGCATGGCATGATAGGCCGCTCGTTTTTTCCGGTCCGGGGCCCGGTCGCCAAGGCCAGGCTTGACGTTGTCCATCATCGCCAGCTGCATCTCCTCATTGCCGCGCGGCAATTGTGCATGAGACGTCGACCATGAAGATTGATCTCGATCAGGATGTCCCGGATCAACGGCATGATCGCCGAAAACCTTTATGAATGCGTTGATATTTCTCCGTTTTTGTTGATCGATCTCAAGGCATCCTATCGTATCGACGCCCATGCTTGGCCAGCAATGACAACGAAAGGTCGATAACATGCCTCTCAGCCATCGAAATGCGTTGATCTCAAAGCACGTCGGCACCCTTTGCGCAGCTCTGTTGGTCGGCGCGCTGACACTTGGATACTCGCACCCGGCCTCGGCGCATGAGCACGAGAAGATGTGCGGGCCCGTGACGGACGGCGATGGTGAGCCTGTGGTGCAGAGCGATGGTGACATCCTTTTGCATGGCGGCAGTTTTCCGTGTCCTCCAGAAGAGGTGCAAGTCGAAACGACGATCTCAGAAATCGACGAGCCTGCCGAACCGACCGTCGGGACCGTTTATTTCGACTTCGATGTCGCGGAACCCAATGCCGACGGCGATGCGGCCCTGACGAGTATCATCGAGGATCTTGCGAACGTCGCGCCACGCCGGGTCCGTGTCGCCGGGCATGCCGATCGTTCGGGACCGGAACCTTACAATCTCGATTTGTCACGCCGCCGCGCCGAGAATGTGGCCAAGCGCCTGATCGCCGGCGGCGTTCCGGCGGTCGCCGTGGCGATCGAGGCTTACGGTGAAACCAGGCCTGCCGTAGCGACGGGAGACGGCGTCCGTGAACCCGCCAATCGCCGCGCCGAGATCGAGGCGGCGTTCCAGTGATGGCGGTATGACCAGGACGGTCGATTTCCCCGATGAAGCCTGCCCGGCGTAACCACCGTCGAGAACCATCGGGGACCGCTGCCTGGTCTTGTCGTTGCGAGAATGCCCGGCGCGTATCGCGGCTTGGTGCCAAGGACAGTCGGATGGTTTCCGTGTGGATGATTGGCTGTTGGCAGCATGGATCAACTGGATCTTTTCCACCGTCTGGGGGTCGCGCTGGCGCTTGGTCTGCTGATCGGCACCGAGCGCAGCTGGCAGGGCAGGGGCCGCGAGGAGGGGAGCCGGGTCGCAGGCGTTCGGACCTTTGGTCTGATCGGAATTTTTGGCGGGCTCTGGGGCGCTATCGGCATTGAACTGACCGACGATTCCCAGCCCGGCAACGATGGATTGATCGGCCTCTCGATCATGCTGGGCGTGGTCTTTGCCGCTTTCGCCGGTACGACCGCGCTCTTTCGACTGCGCGCGATCGGCGCACGACAGGATTATGGCGCGACCACGCTGATCGCCGCCTACGCTACCTTTGCGCTTGGCGTGTTGACCGTCGTCGGCGACATGGTTGCGGCTGCAGCGGCTGCCGTCGCGATCACGACGCTGCTCAGCCTGAAACAGCCGCTCCATCGCTGGATTGCAGCTTTCTCCGAGGCGGAAATCATGGCAGCGCTCAAGCTGCTGGTCATGACCATCGTTCTGCTGCCGATCCTGCCGAACCGGGATTTTGGCCCCTGGGCCGCGCTCAATCCGTTCGAGCTTTGGCTGATGGTGATCCTGATCGCCGGTGTCTCGTTCGTCGGCTATGTCGCGATCAAGGTGACGGGCGAGCGCCGGGGCATTCTTCTGACAGGGCTTGCCGGGGGCATGGTGTCGTCGACGGCCACGACCATCGAGCTTGCGCGCAAGGCAAGACATGCTCTGGAGCACCGACGTGTTCTTGCCGTCGGCATAGGTCTTGCGACCTTGACGATGTTCGTCCGGGTGCTGGTCGTGGTCGCGATCATCGATCGCTCACTGCTTTTGCCGCTGTCCGTTCCCTTAGGCGCCGCTTCCCTCGGCTGTGCGCTTGCCGCTTTGGCGCTTTGGCCCTGGGGAGCCGAGCGGCATGCGATCGATCGGCCGATGCCGACCAACCCGCTGGATTTCGGCGATGCGCTCAAATTCGGCGGTCTGCTGGCGCTCATCCTGATCGCCACCAAAGCCGCCCTGATCTATTTCGGGACCGTCGGCATCTACGGATTGGCCCTCGTTTCGGGGCTTGCCGATGTCGATGCGGCAACGCTGTCCTTCGCCAGAGCCGCGAACCGCGAGATCGCGCCGGATATTGCGGTGACCGCGATCATCTTGCTGGTTCTGAGCAACAGCACCGCCAAAACCATTCTCGCGCTAACGATCGGGGGGCGGCAGGCAGGTCCCCTCCTGGCCATACCTCTCTTCGTGGCGCTGGTCGTCGGCTTGACGGTTGTGCTGGCGCGCATGTTCTGGCTGGCCTGAAGCCTCGGCCTGCCGCAGCTGCGTGGCCTCAGCGCTTCACGAGAAGAACTGCGCAAGATGCTTTGGCTATTTCCCGCCAGGCGGTTTCGTCGGCCAGAAGCGGGCTCTCAGCACTCAAGACCAGTGTGCCATCATCGGTCGACGCCAAGAGGCGCTTCAGGACTTGCGTATTGAGAGCAGGAAGGGCGTCCAAGCTTGCCGTCTCGGCCATGTCGCCCAAACGATCCCGGACGATGCCACCGGCTTTGTCCCGCTCCGCCCCGTCGACGGCCATGACATGCACGCCGAGCGTGCTCTCGAAATGCCCCGCAAGCTCGGCCGCGGCCGCGGTTACCGTTGCCGCATCCGCCGCCGACTCGACGATCGCATGGACCGGTCCCGAGACGCCATGCGTCGGATGAACCATCAGGACGGATCCGCCGGCCAGCTTGGCCAGCGTGCGCACCGATGCCTCGAGCTGCATGACCCGGCCGACCGGGCGACTGCTGGATTCGAGGATGAGGAGATCGGCTGTGCCGGCGATCGCCTTGATCTGCTCGTCGATCCGACCGCGCGTCTTGGTGAACGACCAGCGGATGCGGCGCCGGCCAGCGGCTTTCGCCAGTTGGCGTTCGGCTTGGGCGGCAAAGGATCGAAGCTCGCCTTCCATCGCCTCGCGCCCGAAGCTCTTGCCGATCTGGCCGTGAACGCCAACCTGGCGAATAAACGGGAACTCGGCCAGGCCCAGAAGGTTCGCATCCTCGATGAACAGAGCCTGCAGTTCCGCGCGAAGGCGGGCCGCAAGATCGACCGCGGCATCGATGGCGATCGGGCTGGTGGTCGAGGGATGAAAGGCCGCCAGAATGCGCCGGACGCGCCGGGGCGGCAGGGGGTCACTCATCGCGGGCCTTCTCCTGGTCACCAGTTCCGAACCGGCGGGCCGTCTCGGCGAGATCGGCCAGCCGATCGGCGATTCTCCGGTTGATCGAGCCTTCGGGGTATTGGCCGTCAGCACCAGCGACACCGGCGTGAGCGCCGGTCAGCAGCTCCATGCCCTGATCGATGGTTTCGACGGCGTACACGTTGAACTGCCTCTCCTTCACGGCGTCGACGACGTCTTGCCTGAGCATCAGGTGGTCGATATTGGTGGCGGGAATGATCACGCCCTGCTCGCCGCTCAGACCCGTTTGCCGGCACGTGTCGAAAAAGCCTTCGATCTTCTCGTTGACCCCGCCGATCGGCTGGACCTGCCCCATCTGGTTGACCGAGCCGGTGACGGCGAAGGACTGCTTGATCGGCAAGGACGCGAGGGCGGACAGGAGAGCATAGAGTTCGGCGGCCGAAGCGCTGTCGCCTTCGACCGGGCCGTAGGATTGCTCGAACACCAGGCTCGCATGGAGGGTCAACGGTCGATCGGCGGCAAAGCGGGCGCCGAGAAAACCTTGCAGGATCAGCACGCCTTTGGCGTGGATGGGACCGCCGAACTCGACCTCGCGCTCGATGTCGACGACCTGGCCGCGCCCCAGGCGGGTGCGGGCGGTGATCCGGATCGGCCGGCCGAAAGTGAAACCGCCGATGGTGCTGACCACGAGGCCGTTGACCTGACCGGCCACGGCGCCCTTGGTGTCGATCATGATCGAGCCGCGGCGGATGTGCTCCAAGGTGCGCTCGCGCAGGCGATCGGCGCGAAAGATCTGCGCATCCAGGGCTTCTTCGACATCGGCGCGGCCGATCAGCTCATGCCCCTGCCGCTTGGCGAAGAAATCCGCCTCGCGCATGAGGTCGCGAAGGGTGCTTTCGTGGACCGAGAGCTTGGCCGTGTCCGCGGCCAGGCGTGACGCGTGCTCGATGACGCGCGCCGTGGCGGCACGATCCAGCGGGCGAAGACCGAACTCGTTCGCCACGGTCCCGAGCATTCTTGCCAGCAGGACGGCGCTTTCCGTCGACCATTCGACATCCTCGGAAAAATCAACCGGCACCTTGAACAGCTCGCCGAAATCAGGATCGAGCGCGCACAGCAGGTAGTAAAGGATGCGATCGCCGATCAGGATGACCTTGATGTCGAGCGGAATGGGCTCGGGCTCGAGCGTGACCGTGCTGATCAGGCTGAGCGATTGCGCCAGGGATTCGATCCTGATCTGGCGCGCGCGAAGGGCTCGTTTCAGCTCCTCCCAGGCAAAAGGCTGCATCAGGACCCGGCGCGCATCAAGGACCAGATAGCCGCCATTGGCGCGATGCAGGGCGCCGGGCTTGATCAGGCTGAAGTCGGTGGTCAGCGTGCCGAATTGCGAGAGATGCTCGATCCGGCCAAGCAGATTCTGATGGGAGGGGTGATCCTCATAGATGATCGGCGCGCCGCGAGACCCGGCCTCGCTGCGGTCGACCAGAAGGTTGACGCGATATTGCTTATACCGATCGGTAGCCTGGATCGGAACCGGTCCCGTCGGCCCGATGATCATCTGGGGCTGACCTTCCGCACCGTGATCGGTCGTCTCGATCAGGTCCCGCTCAATCACATCGAGGTGCGCTAGCACGGCTGCCAAGTCGTGAAATGCGGCCCTGACCTCGTCGATCAGATGCTTGACGGCGAACGTCGTGACATCGCGGTTGAGCTGGCGAACCTCGTTGCGCGCCTCGCGTTCCCAGGTCGGAATCTGCTGCATGAGCGCTTCCAGCCGGCGCTGCAGCTCCTCGATGTCGGCCTTGATCCGCTCCTGCTCGTCGTCGCTCAGCTTCTTGAACTGATCCGGTGGGAGCACGTCGTCACCACGCACCGGGGCCAGCGCCATGCCCATGGGCGTGCGCAACAGCGTCACGCTCCGCTTCCTGGCTTCCTCCTGAAGCGCTTCGAAGGCTTCCTCCTGACGGCGCTTGGCCGCATCCTCGATCGCCTGGCGCCGCGTGCGATAGTCATCGCTTTCGAACACGGCCGGAAGGGCCGATTGAAGCTCGTCGATCAGCTGATCGAGGGATTGCTGGAAGTCGGCGCCGCGGCCGGCGGGGAGCTCGATCGCGTTCGGGCGGTGGTTCTCTTCGAAATTATGAACATAGCACCAATCGCTCGGCTTTTTCTGATCGGCTGCCTGCTCTTTCAGGATACGCTTGACGACGGCATGCTTGCCCAGCCCGGTCGGTCCAAGCGCGAACAGATGGTAGGCGTCGTGCTCGATCTCGATACCGAACCGAAGGGCGGCCACGGCCCGGTCCTGTCCAAGAAAGCCTTCAATGGGCTGGAGCTGACCGGTATGCTCGAACGGCAAGTCATCGAGGCGGCAGCATCGGCTTAAACGTTCAGGCGTCAACGGTTCGATAGGCGGCACGGCGTCACTCCTCCCTTTCGGTCAAGAGTAAACGCCGGTCGGTCCGAGGTTTCCTTGACCAGCATCAAAGCTGATTGTCCAACCCAAGCCGACGATGCCCATCCGTTGAAGCAGGAGGAACTGATTGTGCATATCCGTGGTCGGACCGGGCGTCGTGCTCATTGGTCGCGTTTCGAAGCTTTGCTGATCGGCTTGGCGGCGCTCAGCCTGTCATCATGCCTTGACCGCAGCGATCCGGATACCGATGCGATCAAGATCATCAACGAGGGACGGCGAGAGGTCGGCCTGCCGCCGAGCGATCCGCTTCGAGGCAAGCAGCTATTCGTGACCAAGGGGTGCTTCATCTGCCACGCCGTTGGCGGTGTCGGCGGCGCCGTGGCGGCGCCCCTCGATGCGCCGACCGATGGCAGGATCGTCGATCCGATGGTGTTCGCAGCCGCCATGTGGCGGGGAGCAGCGGCGATGTTGAGCCTGCAGCTGCTCGAGCTCGGTTACCAGATCGACGTCGCCGGCGACGAGCTTCGAGACCTTGCGGCCTTCGCGTCGGACCCCAAGGTCCAGACCGGCTTCTCGCTGGAGGAAATCCCGCCGTTCGTGCGGGAATGGATGATCGATGAGCCCTACTGGCTGAACGACGACTGGCCGGAGCAGTTCAAGCGGCCGCCCGACGTCGAGGACGGGGCGCCCTATGACGATCTTTGAGGGATGTTGAGATGCCGTTCTGCGACCTGGATTTCGCTCGCGAATGCGCGCGTCGTCGTCGACGATAAGAATGTTTTGAGCTGCCGCCATGTCATCAGCTTAGGTCGAAGCGGCACGGCGACCAAGAGCTGGAACGCGGGGTTTGAGACAAAAGGCGACAATCGATGACCTATTGATGCGCGAAGGGGCGATCTCTGCCATCTCCGCGCGACATGCAGGTGGCTAGTCTCGTTGGAAGGATAAGGACAGAGCCTGACGATCAGGCCTACGGGGGAAACGATCATGTCAGCCACGGATGCCCTTGCCCGCCAGCCGCGCGGCGCCCTCTCGACTTCCATCATGTGCCGGGGGCTCGACCAACAGCATCGAGAGCAGCTGTTTTGCATCAGCTCGATGCAGTCATGCCGCGCCAAAGCGGCGATCTTTCACCAGGGCGACCCGTCCAGATATCTGTTCGAGGTGCTCGAAGGCGTGGTCAAGCTCTATCAGCTCATGCCGGATGGCCGTCGGCAGATCATGGGCTTTGTCTATCCCGGGCAGGTGTTCGGTCTGGACCGCAACGGCATCTGTCCGACCACCGCCGAGGCCGTGGTCGACGCCAAGATATGCGGCTATCCCCTGGCCCAGCTCGAGCGGATCACCGACGAGCAGCCGGAATTCGCTCTGGGCTTGCTCAGGATGATCACCAACGAGCTGGTCATCGCTCAGGGTCACATGCTGCTTCTTGGCCGGAAATCCGCGGTCGAGAAGATCGCTTCCTTTCTCTCGAGCTTGTCCGAACGCTATCGGGAGCAGGGTCTTGATCCGGCCCTGCTGCACCTGCCGATGAGCCGGGCCGACATCGGCGACTATCTTGGCCTGACGATCGAAACCGTGAGCCGCACCATCACCCGGCTGCGGCAGGCGGGCGTCATTGCGCATCAACGCCATGGCCTCCGCATTCTGGATCATGATCTTTTGGCGACGCTGGCCGACGAAGACCGCAGCGGTCTGGCGGCTTGATCAGTTCAACGCCGAGTGACGCGCATGAACGTTGGGGCGGCCTGTCTTGGCTGCAAGCAGAGATGACGGCAGCTTCAGGGCGTCAGAAACTTCGTCAAGCGGTCGGGGTGTTTCACCATGCCGATCGGCTGCAGCAGGCCCTCGAGGACCTCGTCGTCGCCGGGGTGAAGATGTCGGATCTCAGTCTGCTCGGCCGAAAGGACGCCATCGGCACCAAGCTGGAGGGCCGTCCGAGGATGGCCGGGGACGGCATGATAGCTCACCTGCTGAAGGGCATGGTCGACTTCGACGGCAGCAGCGATGTCGGTGCGGTTGTGTGCAGCGTCGGCGCATTGGCCGGGATCCTGCGCCAAGGTCGCGCCGCCTCCGACCGCACCCTCCATCCCTCTTTCGCCCGATGGTTGCCGGAGCGGCTGGCGGCGACGCTTCAGCAAAAACTGGATGACGGCGGTCTTCTCCTATGGGTCGCCATGCGAAGCAGCGCCGAGGAGCAGCGCATCGGCAAAATTCTGCTGCGCCACAGCGAAGCCAACGTCCAGATCCACGACATGCCGCCGACGCCAGGACGTCGATCCTCTCGCATGTGACGAGAACCGGGCCGGGGGACGGCCAGCGGCATGAGAGGCAACCAGCGGCAGGGGCAACAACTTCAAACGGTAGGGGCAACAGCTTCGGGATGACGGCATATGTGCTTTTCCGCCACGGCCAGCTTCACGGTTGCCGCAGCCACCGGGGCGATCGGCATCGCCGGTCTCAGGCAAGTGCGCCATCGCCGGGAGATCCCGCTGGCCGTTATCCCGGTGCTCTTCGCTGCACAGCAAACGGTCGAAGGCACGCTATGGCTGCTGCTGCCAGATGACGGCGACGGCGCGCAAAATCCAGCTGTCACCTCTCTCTCACTTGCCTTCCTGCTCATTGCCGAGGTGGTTTGGCCGCTCATCATCCCGCTCGCCGTGTTCTTGGTCGAACCTCTGCGTCGCCGACGCCTGATTTTCCAGATCATCGCGGCGCTTGGCGTCATCATTTCGATCGATCTCTGCCACGCCTTGCTGACCGATCTGCCGACCGCCGTCGTGCGTGGCCACAGCATCCGCTATCCGAGTTATGTCGAGCATCTGTCCTGGCAGCAGTCGCTCTATCTGCTTTGCACCTGCGTGTCGCTCCTGGTCTCTTCGCACAGGATGGTCCAGGCCGTCGGGGCCGTCGTCATCATCGGTCTGGCCGTCTCGGCCTATGCCTACTATGCGACGCTCGTTTCGGTCTGGTGCTTTTTCGCGGCTGCGGACAGCACGCTGCTCTACTTTCATTTCAAGCGTCTCGGCGCTGCGGCCCGGTCCGCACCTGACCTCCTGGAGCCGGCGCACCCGCGCTGACCAAGCGGCCAGGAATGTGAGGAACGAATTGTCGACGGTATCTTTCACAGCGTGGAGTTGACGATGAAGATGTTCAACGACGCAAAGACGGGTCTTCTCGCCGAGCGGTCTTCCAGGTCGCTTCCGGCCGGAGACCAGGTTTCGGTCGGCGTCCTGGTCGGTCTGGAGCGGACTTCCGAGACTGGCGGGCATATTCGGTGCTGGGAACAGCTTGCCGAAGGTGCTCTTGCCTTTCCGGACGTGCTCGATCTGACCGTTTATTTCCTCGGCGACAGGGAAGAGATCGCGGTACTGGGACCCCATGTCCGCTTTTGCACCTTGAAGGCTCAGCTTGGCACGAAGAGCTTGCCCTGGCTTCAGCAAGGGGCCGGCAATACCGATCTCGCTCCGTTTCATGTCGGTCTCGCCCGAAGGATCCGTCACCATCATATTCTGCACGCGACCACCGTTTTCTCGTTTGCCAGAACGGCGAAAATCCTGTCGCGCTATGGAGACGTGCCGCTGATCGCTTCCCTGCACACGGACTTTCCGACCTTCACGAAGATCTATGCGCGGGAGATCATCAAGCGTCTACTGGGTGAGGGGCGGCTTGGCCGCTGGGCGTCCGAAAGATCAGGGATCGTCGACGCCTATGCCCGCTCGATGCAGCGTTCGGTCAAAGCGCTGGTGGAGCGAAGCACGCACGTCCTCTATTCCCGTGAGCAGGATCATGCGTGGTTGGCGGGGCTCATCGGGGAGGAGCATGTCACGCACCTTCGCCGCGGGATCGACAAAGACCAATACCACCCGAAGCGGCGGGACCGGCGTTGGCTGAAGCAGACGTTCGATATCGACGAAGACCGCTTCGTTCCGCTGTTCGCGGGCCGTGCGGATGCGTCCAAGAAGGTGATGACGGCGGCACTGGCTGCGCGTCGTCTGGTGGACAGCGGTCGGCCGGTGCATTTTTTTCTTGCCGGCGACGGCGCTGATCGGGAAGCCGTCAGCTCGGCGCTCGGACCCTATGGGACGTCGCCCGGCTATCTGGAGCCGGATATGTTGGCGCGGGTGTATGCGAGTGCCGACGCGTTCGTGTTTCCTTCGAAGAGCGAAATCATGCCCAACGTGGTCTTGGAGGCGAAAGCATCAGCGCTGCCGCCGATTGTCGATGCCGGCGATGCCAGCGCTCAGCTGATTGCGCGGCCGGGGGTCGACGGTCTCCTGGTCCGCGAAGAAGCGCCTGAGGCATGGGCAGCGGCTATCGATCAGCTGATCCAGGGGCCATCTTATCATGTTGCGATGCGGGAAGCGGCGAGACGATGGGTTGAGGATGTGGCACCAAGCTGGCAACAAGTCGTCGGCGAGGACTTGCTCCCGGTGTGGCGCACCGTGGCTCGCACCGCAGCGGAACGTTCAAAGTGCGGGCGGGGCGGCTTCAGCCGCGCCGCGGCCCGAACCCCTAGAGCGGCGGACGATTGTCAGACGTGCCGAGCGGAATGACACCAGGCGGACGATGGCGGCGTTACCTTGGCACCCTGTTGGCATGGACGGTCGGTCTCGGCCTGATCGCTGTCTTGATCGTCCAGCAGGATGACGTCGATCTTCTTGGCGCCATGGCTGTCGCTGGCTGGTGGTTTCCGGTTTTTTTCCTGAGTTATGCGGCGACGCTGCTGCTGGACAGCATGGGCTGGCGCGCGCTGCTTCCCAAGGGCGCGCGCGCCGGCCTGATCGCCCTAGCACTCCGCCGATGGGTCGGCGTGTCGATCAACGCGCTGCTTCCCGTTGCCCAGATCGGCGGTGAGGTGGTGCGCGCCCACCTGCTTCACCGGCTGGGCATGCCCGGGCATGTTGCTGCGGCCAGTGTGATGGTCGATCTGACCGTTGGCTTGCTGATGCAGGTGGTTTTCGCGCTGGTCGGTCTCGTGCTCTTGCTGCTGGTTCAGGATCAGGATGGATTTCTGATCCCGCTGGGTTCCGGCATAGCCTTGTTCAGTGCTCTCATCCTGATCTTTGCTGCCTTGCAACGACGAGGTCTCGTTGCGCCGCCCGTCAACCTGCTGAAACGTTTCGTGAAAGGGCCGATCTGGCGGGAGATGGTCGACAACGCCAACAACCTCGATCAGCAGCTGCGATCGAGCTATCGAAAGACGGGGCGGCTTTTCATCTGCGCCTGCTGGCGCTTTCTCGGCTGGCTCTGGCCAAGCCTGGAGTTCTGGCTGATATTCTGGCTGCTCGGCTACCCCATCAGCCTCGTCGAAGCCATCGTCCTCGAAGCGATTGGGCAGACCGTGAAAAGCGCAGGGTTTGGTATTCCCGGCGGTCTCGGGGTGCAGGAAGGCGGTGTGATGCTGGCAGCGAGCTGGCTGGCGATCCCGGTCGATCTCGCGCTTGCCGCCATGCTGATCCGCCGTATCCGCGACCTCGCTTGCGGCCTGACCGGACTCGTGGCCTGGACAGCGCTCGAAGGCGGCAAAGGCCAAAGAATAGGCCTGCAACGCGGGATCGACACGGCGCGTTGACGCTTGCCCGCGCGGATGTAAGACGGGCCGCGTGCCGTCGACCGCTTGGCTCAACGCGAGAGCTGCACCAAGCGGTGGTCCGGCATATCCGGTATCAATGGGCCATCAGGACCGGCACGGTCATCGAGCGCAGAATGGTTCTGGTGGCGCCGCCCAGGACGAATTCGCGCAGGCGCGAGTGACCATAACCGCCCATGACCAGAAGGTCACTGCCGCGATCGGCGATGTGCGAGAGGAGCGCGTTGCCGACGTCGATATCGGCGCCGTCCAAACGCTGGACATCGACCTTGATATCGTGACGTGCGAGGTGCAGGGCGATGTCGGCGCCGGGCAGCTCGCCATGCTCTCCCTGGCGGCTGTGCGGTCTGAAGATGACCACGTCGACCGATTGCGACCGCTCGAGGAACGGCATGGCATCCCGGACGACACGTGCCGCCTCGCGGCTGGCATTCCAGGCCACCATCACCCGTCCGCCAAAGTCCTTCGGTGCGCCGATAAAGGGCGTGATCAACACCGGAGAACCGGAGGTCATGACGACATCTTGGGGTTCAGGGGTGGAGGGGACGGTGTCTTCGTGATTCGTCTGGCCGATGATCGAGAGATCGGCATACCGGCTATGGACGCTGAACAACTCGGGGAAAGTCGCGATCGTGCCTTGATCGATTCGCGTGTCGAATTCAACATCCTGCGCTTGCGCCGCTTGCCGGAACCGTTCGAGAGCGGCCTCGGCCCGTTCCTGCTCCTGTTGTTGAATATCGCCATAAAGCTCGGCGCCGATATATCCCTCGGTTGCAACCGGCAAAATGATCTCCGGCACCAGATAGAGGCCGGTCAAATGAGCATCGAAACGGCCGGCCAGCTCGATGGCCGCTTCGGTGCGCGACTGGCATGCTTTGGTATCGTCAATCTGAACGAGAAGATCCTTGTAGGTCATCATCCGACTTTCCGGCTGCTTCATCTCCATGGGTCCTTGTCGCAAACTAGGCGGATGACAAGATACCGTCATTGACTCCGATCAAGTGCACCGCTGTTTGGTCGTTGTCTAAGAGATGTTGTTTCGCTCCGATTAGGGAGATAAATCTTGCCGGGACCAAGGCTATGGCCTCCGGGCCTTAGCATGCTGCGCGCGTTCGGGCTCATGCTGGTGCTGCTGCTCGTGGTGGCGATCGCCTCATTCTCGTTCTGGCGCGGCCCCTTGGTCGGCGTCGTTGCCGCAACGCGTGGCGATGCTGCTCAGGTGGTTTATGCGACCGGCATCGTGGAGCCGGTTCACTGGGCCAAGATCGTCGCGCTGCAGCGCAAGCGGGTCGTCGAAATCTGCACCTGCGAGGGCGAGCCGGTCAAGAAAGGTGAAATTCTGGCGCGCCTCGATGACGCCGAGGAGCGGGCGGTGCTGACCGAGATCGAGGCCCGCCTCGAGCGCTTGCGCGCCGATGCCGCTCGTCTGGCGAGGCTGGTGGAAAGCAATGTCTCATCGCGCATCGCCTATGAGGAGGCGCTGACCCAGGTGCGTGAATACGAAGCGCGGATCGAAGCGCAGCAAGATCGGATCGAGAACCTTGCGCTCAGGTCGCCGATGGACGGGATCGTGCTGCGCCGGGATGGCGAGGTCGGCGAGATCGCCGGCACCGCGGCGAACGAGGCGCTTCTCTGGGTCGGCCAGGCGCGGCCGCTGCGCGTCGTTGCCGAGGTGAATGAAGACGATATCGTGCAGGTCAAGCCGACCCAGCGCGTGCTGCTGCGCCATGAAGGCCATGCCGGCGGGCCTCTCGCCGCCACGGTCGAGCGGCTGACGCCGAAGGGTGATCCCGAGACCAAGACCTTTCGGGTCTATCTGCTGCTGCCCAACGATACCCCGCTGATGATCGGCATGAGCGTCGAGGCCAACATCATCGTCCAGGAGGCGAAGGACGTCGTGCTGGTGCCGGCGGAGGCGATCGTCGACGACATGGTTCAGGTGGCCGAGAACGGCCGGGTGGCAAGGAGACGCGTCGAGGTTGGAATCAGGGGATCGGGTCTGGTCGAGCTTCGAAGCGGTGCCGCCGCCGGCGATCGGGTGTTGTCACCTTTTCAGGAGGATCTCGACGACGGTGCGCGTATCCGCCCCAGCGAGGCGGATGCAGGATGAGACTGATCCTCGACATTGCCTGGACCCACGTCCTGTCCCGCGTGCGCCAGACCTTCGTCGGCATGTTGGGTGTGGCGATGGGGGTCGGCTTTTCCGTGATGATGGCGGCCTTGATGGATGGATCGCAGCGCGACTTCATCACGCAGCTGGTCGACACGTTGCCCCATATCACGATCCGGGACGAACGGCGCGATCCGCCGCGCCAGCCGGTGGAGGATCTGTATGAGGCCGTTCAGTTCTCGGGCCTAAGAACGCCGGTGACGCGGCCAGGGATCAAGAATCCCTATGCGATCATCGCCAGCCTGGAGAGCGGGTTGGTCGGTGCGGTCGCACCGTCGGTCGAGGCACGCGCCGTGATCCGCTATGCGGGCCGGGACACGGCTGCGAGCGTCACCGGCATCGATCCAAGACGCGAGCGCAACGTTTCCAAGCTCCCGACCCAGATACGAGAGGGCACCCTCGACGAACTCTATACGTCCTCCAATGCGATCATTCTCGGCGACCGGCTGGCCGCCAAGATCGGCGCGCGGGTTGGCAACACCATCACCCTGGTCTCGGGCACGGGCCGCCGGCTGTCCTGCACCGTGGTCGCCTTGCTTCATTCAGGCATTGCCCAGGTGGACGAGACCCAGGCCTACACGCTGATCAAGACGGCGCAAATCCTGGCCGGGCAGACGGGCCTGGTCAATGCGATCCGGATACGGGTGGACGATATCCTCGGCGCCCGGACGGTGGCGGCGCGCATCGAGGCCCAGACCGGCTACAAGTCGGTGTCCTGGCAGGAGGCCAACGAGGATCTTTTGTCCGCCTTCGAAATCCGCAACTTCATCATGTACACGGTGGTCGGCGCGATCCTGCTGGTCGCGTCCTTCGGCACCTACAACATCATCTCGACCATCACCCATGAGAAGACGCGGGACATCGCGATCCTGAAGTCGCTCGGCTTCACCGAGCGGATGGTGCGGCGCATCTTTTTGATCGAAGCCGTTTTGATCGGGGTCGCCGGCACCATCACCGGCTGGGCGCTCGGTTATGCGCTGAGCCGAGCGCTCGGCTCGATCGAATTCAAGAGCCCTTTCATGGATGCGACGCATCTCCCGATCTACTACACGTTCGTCCATTACGCGCTCGCCGCCCTGGTTGCGCTTTCGGCTTCGGCGATCGCCGGCTATCTGCCCGCACGCAAAGCGGCAAGGCTTCATCCGGTCGACATCATTCGAGGCGCTTCTTGATGCCGGCCGGCGACGCCCCAACACCCCTCATCGAACTCCGCCATGTCGTCCGCACGATCGGCGACGGCGTGCTCACGACGCTGGTTGAGGACATCGATCTCAAGATCAATGGCGGCGAGTTCGCCGCGATCACCGGCCCTTCGGGATCGGGCAAGAGTTCTCTTCTTTATCTTCTCGGCCTGCTCGACGTGCCGACCTCTGGCGAGGTGCTGGTGCAAGGGCGCGAAGCCAATCAGCTCGACGAGAGGGCACGGGCGCATCTGCGCCTGTCGCTGCTCGGCTTCGTCTTTCAGTTTCATTTTTTGCTGCCGGAGTTCTCCACGCTCGCCAATGTGATGCTGCCGATGCGGGCGCTCGGCGCCCTCGACGATGGCGGCATGCGGAAACGCGCGGGCAACCTCCTGGAATCGCTCGGTCTCGAGGGCCATGCCCATAAGTTTCCGGCACAACTGTCCGGCGGCCAGCGCCAGCGCGTAGCGATCGCGAGAGCCCTCGCCAACGAGCCGATGATTCTGCTGGCGGATGAGCCCACCGGCAATCTCGACACCGCCTCGAGCGAGCAGGTCCTGAGGATCTTTCGGAAATTGGTCGACGAGACCGGGAGAGCGATCGTCATGGTCACCCACGATCTGGATCTTGCCGCCCGGACGGACCGGCAGATAAGGATCGTCGATGGTCGTATCGTCGATTGACCGACGAATGATCGGTTTTGACTGTCTCGACAGACTTTAACGCGCAGGGACCGTGAGAACGGGGCAGGGAGCTTGGCGAAGCACGCGCTCGGATGTGCTGCCGCGCAGGGCATCGAGAAAGCCCTCATGGCCCGAAGTCGACATGGCGATCAAATCCACGTCCCCGTCGCGCGCTGCGCCGAGGATTTCATCAACCACGTCGCCCTCCCTGACGGACAGCTCGGCGCCATCGGGGAGGCCGTGCATCGCCGCCATGTCGGCATCACCCTTCACATGAACCAAGCGCATATCGATTTCGGAACCAAGCAGTCGCGCCAATTTCCAGGCGGCGTCAATGGCAGCTTCTGGTCGAGGCTTGTGATCGACCGGGACGAGAACGCGGCGTAAACGGACCTCGCCGTTACTCGGATCGACAAAGCCGCGGCCGCCTTCGCGCACGAACAGCGTATTGAGATCGGCCTGTCGCGCGATCGGTTCGGCAACCGAACCATGCAGCCAGCGCGACAGTCCCTCGCGCCCATGAGTTGCCAGAACCAGGAGATCACTGTCATGGGTGTCGAGAAAGCCGAGGATACCTTTCACCGCATTACGCCGATGGATCTCCACCTTGGCCACATGGACGCCCAGTTTCGCTGCAACGTCCGCTTGTGAACTGCCGGCCTCGAGCAGCTTCCAATCCGCAAGCACTTTGCGAACGCTCGGAAACCCTTCCCAATCGAAGTCATCGGATGTGGGTAACTGACTGTGCAAGATATAGAATTTTGCCCGTCTGGCGATAGCGATCTTCAAGGCATGGGCAAAGGCGATATCGCTCGGTGCCGTGAGATCGGTGGGATGCACCACTGCCCGGACTATGTCACTCGTCGACGACGTTTCACCCATGATATGCGATCCTTGCTCCAACTGATGCGCTGCCTGCATTTCGATGATGGATGTTGGCCGGCAAAACATTGATTTACATCAAAAGATCGGCCCATGGCCCAGAGAAGTTTCTTCCTCGGTCCCAAGCAATCCGGATGGTGAATGGCGACAGTCCTGGAGCAGCCTCCAACAGGCTGGCTAGCAGGTCGGCACGTCGCCGGGCACTGACGGCGGGATTGGCATTGGCTCCTGCTCCGGCGCTTCGGGCGGTGCCTCTGGCGGCACTTCCAAAGGCTGCTGGTCCGGCTCTTCCCGAGGCGGTTCTGGTGGAATTTCGGGGGATGGTTCGGGAACTTCCGGGTCTTGGGTCAATATCGTTACGTCCTCGGGTCCCGGTCGTGGCGGTGTCATTTCGCGGCTCCCTCGTCGATCTTGGGAAAGCCCGCACGCATGTAGGTGATGATCTGCCAGATCTGCTCGTCGCTGAGGTCGTCCTTGAAGGCGGGCATGTTGGTGGCGAACGGCTCGCCGCCATCGGCGATCGCCCAAAGCAGATATTCATCCACCCGCGACGGCATGCGGACCAGGTGGGCCAGCAAGGCTGGCGACGGATAGAGCGCCAATCCGGCAGCACCGCCGCCCATGCCCGACGCGTCGTGGCATGACGCGCATTTTTCAGCATACAGATGGCTCCCGGCCTGAAGCGTTTCCGGGGTTTTTGGCAGAGGATTGCTTGCGCCAAGATAGGCCTTGGCGACGCCCTCTTCGATGAACCTGTTGTGCCGGGTGAACCGCCAGCGCAAGTTCCGGTCCATGCGGTCCGATTCCCAGACATCCTTTTGCGTCATATCGGGATCCCACATGTCCCAGCCCAGCGGCGGATCGAGGAACTGGGCGTCGGTCCGATGCGGCAGAAGCGTGGCGAAACCGAGGCCCATGCTCATCGTCAGCCCGAGCGACACCAGCCACCTGGCCTTGCGGTTCTTTCTTGTTGCTGTGATGGGGCTGTCGGACAAATGCTTCCTCCCGTTTTCTGGTCTTGGAGTCCTCTCGACTAGAACGTCAGCCGATAGCGAACACCGATGCCGACATCGGGTTCGGCATTCGGATCGTGATCAGGGTTGAGCCTGACGAAAGCACCTGTTTCGAACGACGTGTTTTCATCGTCGAGGGCAAATTGATAGGTCGCCTCGAGCGCGATCTCGCGTCCTGCCGGAGCGAGGTCGACGCGCTGCGTCTCGCTCAGCACCTGGCCGTCCTCGGTTCGACCGACCGGGACCGAAAGATCTGCCGATGCCTCTTCGACCCGCATGGGCTGACCGACCATCAAGCTCAGACGATCACCATCCTCGGCGAGATCGCCCACCAGCAGGCCCAGGCCGAAGGATTCCGTCGCCGCGGTCGACCAGTCGCCGATCATGCCGCCATCGCCGCTCGAGAGCGATGAGCGCCCGCGCGCATAGGCGCCGAACAGCCGCACATCCTCGGTGACGGGTGCCAGAAGCGAAGCGCTGAAGAATTGCGAGGAGGCATCGGCACGGCCAAACGCGCCTGCCGTCTCGCCGCCGAGAAAGCCGTCCCGTTCGTCGAGCCAGCCATAGCCGAGGCGCAACTCGATATCGCCGGCTACGATGTGGGACAGTTCGACTTTCTGCACCGCCGCTTCGGACCTGTCCGTTCCATCCGATGTCGAGGCGAACGCGGAAAGCGTCAGCTTGGTCGTGTCGCCAAGATCTAGAGAAGCCCCGCCCCCGGTCTGTTCGCCGCCGAGTTGATCATAGGGCGCCAGGAACGAGCCCGGCTGGAAGAACAAACCGTCATGGCTTGCAAGAGCCTGCTCGATACCGGCATCGGTAAGGCTGCTGCCGTTCAGGCCGATGAAAACCTCGATGCCGGCGCCGACGTCGGCGGCAAAAGAGGCTTTGGGCTTATCCGGCCGCTGATCGAAGGCCGTGTCGCTTGGCCAAAAAACACCCTGATAGGGATCGCTTTCCAGCTGGTCCATGGCCTCGGCATCGCGGCTGAGCGTGAAGCGGGTCTTGCGGTCGGGCGTGATCATGCCCGTGATCACGGAACGGCGGCTGCTGACGAACGCATCAAGCCCGGTCGAACGTCCTTGAACCGCGGCATGGTCGCTGAGATCGACGCCGAACGGGAAGCCTTGAGCATCGAAAGTGACCGCTTGGCTCAACAGCGACCGCGTCGATCCGTTCAGGGCGAACCCGCTGCCGAGACTTAGGGTGGATCCTGCGACCTTGGTTTTCGGACCATGCACCGACGATGTGGTGGCCACACAAAGATCGCCTTGAGGCCGCAGCGCTTTCTCGAGGTTGAGCAGGCCGTGACCATAGACGTCATCGACGCCGGCCTCGCCGAGATCAGTCGCGGCGGCAAGCAGGCGATTGGTGACGTCCTCGCTGGATACGCCGGGAAACGCCGACGTCACCACGGCGGCAGCCCCCGTGACATGGGCAGCCGCGATGTCCGAGCTGGAGAAGCGCTCATAGCGACCGTCAAGCGAGGTCGAGAGGATATCCTCACCCGGCGCCACCAGGCAGGCGTCGCGGGCATTGAACCCCGAGCGCGAGCCGGCAATGCCACCACATCGATTGCTGGATGCGCTGATATTGTTGTCGCGATCGACAGCAGCGACCAGGAGCCGGCTGCCTGACGTCACATCGACGACGAAGGCGGGAGACTTCGACATTCTCGACGCCTGGACCGCCAATGCCGAACACCACGATTTTGCCGCGCTCGAGCGCAAGCTCGGTTGGACGAACCGTCGAATTTCGATCCGGGCTCTCTGTGAATGACCGCACCTGGATGATGTCGGCCTCGAGCAAGGGATCATCGGCATGCGCGCTGAGCCCGCTGCCGGCAGCAAAGGGAAAGCCGACCAGGGTCTTGCGCTCTTCTACTGACGTGAAGCCGGCGGCCGCCAGGATCGCCGAGCTCCGAGCTCCCTGCAGGTCGATGAGATCAGCCTCATAGGCGACGCCGCGGACGCCGCGACCATCGCGCCTGGCGGCGATGACGCCGGCGACGGCGGTGGTCTCTGCATCAACGGCGCCCGGGGTAATCTCGGAGCGGCGCTTCACGTCGAGATCCGGATGGCTGGCATCGATGCCGCCGCCGTTGACGGCAATTGTCACCCCTTCACCGGTTGCCTTGCCGGTCGGCCGCCCATCATCTTTGGGTGCCTTGATCTGTCCGAGGCCCGTGCTTCTCTGATACTCCCGGCGGAACTTGTCGCGTTGGCGCCACTTGTCGTGCCGGCCCTGCCACCACGCCCGGGCCAGGTCTTGCTGACCCGATGCCACGATCTCCGGCGCTTGCGGCGGCTCAGCGCCGGCACGGCTGGCGGCTAAGCTCAACGACGTGGCGACGACAAGAGAAAACAGCTTTGCTGGTTGTTGCCAGCCAATGTGATGAAGCGCGATCATCCCAGCCCCCTCCGACTGATTCATCAGGCATCGACGAAGATCGTCGTTGTCATTGCAGAGACAGCACAGTCTCGATGCCGATGAAGTTTATCGCCTTGGCTGTTGCGTCCGCTTTGATTCAGCGCAAAGTGGCTGTCGTGCAGCTTGGTCTAGACGTGGGATGATATGGCACGACATGTTGCGTCGAATCGGGAGGACTTCATGAACACCAGCTGGCGATCGGCCAATCAGACGCTTTCCAGGATGCTGTCCGGTTATCGGAAGGAGGGGCCTGAGGTGGCGGCATCGTTTTCCGAACTGGCCAAGGCCGCGATCAAGCCGGGCGTGATCAATTCGAAGACCAAGGAGCTGATGGCGCTCGCCATCGGGATCGCCGCCCGTTGTGACGGCTGCATCGGCTTTCACACCGAGGCCGCGATCCGCTACGGCGCCACGCGGGAGGAGGTTGTCGAGACGATCGGCGTCGCGATCTATATGGGCGGCGGGCCATCTTATGTTTATGGCGGCCAGGTGCTGGAAGCCTTCGATCAGCTGAACGAACAAGCCTAGCTCGTTCGATTGTTGAACCATCACCCGACGCCGAAAATTCGCATCAAGGGGCTGTTCAAGGCCTTTGGTGATCAGGCTGTGCTGACCGGGCTCGATCTGGATATCCGGGCCGGCGACAACCTTGTCCTGCTGGGGGTGTCGGGCAGCGGCAAGACGGTGCTGTCGAAATGCATCCTCGGGCTGATCGAGCCCGATGCCGGGTCAATTTTGATCGACGGCGAGGAGACGATCGGCCGGCCGCCGGTAACCCGCCAGCAGCTTATGGGGAAGATCGGGGTTCTGTTCCAGAACGGCGCCCTGTTCGAACTCCCTGCCCGTCTGGCAGAACATTACCTTTGGCATGACGGGCAGCCGCGGCCTCAAGCCTGGCGAAGCCAGGATGGTCGCGCAGGAAAAGCTGGCGGCCGTTGGTCTTGGACCGGACGTGGCCGACCTCTTCCCGGCCGAGCTCTCGGGCGGGATGCAAAAACGCGTCGCGTTTGCCCGCGCGATCGTCAGCGATCCCGAGATCCTGCTGCTCGACAGCCCGACGGCAGGGCTCGACCCGATCCTCACCACCATCATCAATCGCTTGATGAAGGCCACCATCGACGCGCTCGACGAAACGGCGCTTACGATCACCCAGGACGTGGTCAGCGCCCGCCAGATCGCGGACCGGATCGCGTTGCTGCACGAAGGACGCATTGCATGGGAAGGACCGGCGGCGGCGGTCGATCATTCGGGCAATGTTCACGTCGATGCGTTCGTGTCGAGAACCGAAGGCCACGACTTGGCCGCCAGACAAGCCGAACCGGCATCCATGGATCAATCGCCGGTTCGAGGCGGGCGATAGAGATCACGGGGTGCTGCTGGTGGCGGATGACGCCATCGAGGTCTGGAACCGTGCGAGAACGTCGAGCGCGTGGTCGATGTCGGCGGCGGTGTGATCGGCCGAGATCTGAAAGCGGATTTCCTCGTCGCCCTTCGGCACGACGGGATAAGCGAGGCCGGTGGCGAGAATGCCGTGTTCCCGAAGATGCGCGACCAGCGCCCTGGTCCGTTGGGTATCGCGGGTCATGAGCGGCACCACTGGATGCACGCCGGCTACGGTTTCGAAGCCGAGGCCGACCAGACCCTTTCGAAAGCGCAGGGTCATGCTTCGAAGGTGCTGGAGCAGCGCCCGGCCTTGCTGGCTGTCCAGGATCTCGAGGGCCTTCGAGGCCGCTGCCGCCTCGCCGGGGGTGATCGGGTTGGAGTAGATGTAGAAGGGCGAGGTCTCGCGCAGATAGTCGATGATCGGCTGGCTGGCGACGACATAGCCGCCGTTCACGCCGATCGCCTTGCCGAGGGTCGCCACCAGCAGATCGACGCCATCGGCATCGGTGAACTCCTCGGTGCCGCGCCCGCTGCCGCCGAGGGCGCCGACACCGTGGGAGTCGTCGACCACGAGCAGGACGTTCTCCGGGAAACGGTCGTCGTGGCGGCGCGCCAGGATACGCGATCTCGTCGAGCGGCGCGTGATCGCCGCGCATGCTGAAGATGCCGTCGGTGACGATCACCGCACGCCGATAGATGCCGGCGGCATCGGCCAGCTGGGCCTCGAGCTCGATCGAGATCGAGGTGTCGGTAGACGACCTTCGCCCCTGGTGCTGCGAGCCGGATGGCGTTGATGATGCAGTTGTGATTGAGCGCGTCGCTGAGGACGATCGTCTCGGCGGTGATCAGCGGGGGAAGGATGCCCATGATCGTGGCGTAGGCGGAGCTGAAGATCATCGCGGCATCGCGCCCGTGGAAGGCGGCAAGCCGCCGTTCCAGCTCGACATGCTGATGAAAGGTGCCGCTGATGAAGCGCACCGCACCCGGCCCGGTGCCGACGGCACGCACCGCGGCTTCGTCCGCAGCGATGACCTCGGGGCGAAGACCCATGCCGAGATAGGCGTTGGCGTTCATGCGCATGAACGGTTTTTGGCCTTCGCCCACGAGAAGATAGCGCGGCCCAGACCCGCCGTTCGCCGGCAAACGTTCCGGTGATGACACTTTCCTTGCCCTTCAAGGCCCCGGAACTCGCCTTCTCGGCAAGGGTCTTCTTCAAGCAGTGCTCGATCCGGTCATGCGGCATCGTTCGGGTCTCCTTCTGCTACACTCGGCACGGTCCGCAGCCGATGCTTGAGCTTATCCAGCATGTCGGCGGTCATCGACGCCAAATCGAAGCGCGGCGACCAGCCCCACTCGGCGCGCGCCGCACTGTCGTCGATCGACATCGGCCACGACATCGGCGATGGCCTGGCGGACCGGGTCGACCTCGTAGTCGATCGCGAAGCTCGGAATGTGCTTTCGGATCTCGGCGGCGAGCTCGGCCGGCGTGATGCTCATCGCCGTGACGTTGAAGGCGTTGCGATGCACGAGGCGATCGCCGGGTCCGCCTCCATCAGCTCGATCATCGCCGCGGATCGCATCCGGCATGTACATCATGTCGAGGCGCGTGTCGGCCTGAAGAAAGCAGGTGTAGTGCCGATAGCGGATCGCCTGGTAGAAGATCTCGACCGCGTAGTCGGTGGTGCCGCCGCCGGGAAGCGCCACGCTGGAGATCAGGCCGGGCAGGCGAAGGCCGCGGGTATCGACACCGAAGCGCTGGGCATAGTAGTCGCAGAGCAGCTCGCCCGAGACCTTGGTGACGCCGTAGATGGTGGTCGGCCGCTGGATGGTGTCCTGGGGCGTCGCTTCGCGCGGCGTGGTGGGACCGAAGGCGCCGATCGAGCTTGGAAAGAACACGGCGCAGCGATACTGCCGGGCGACCTCCAGGACGCGATAGAGCCCGCCCATGTTGACGCTCCACGCCGTCTGCGGCTTTTCCTCGGCGACGGCGGAGAGCAGCGCTGCCAGATGATAGATGACGTCGACATCATGGCGCCGGACCACGTCCTGGAGCTGTTTGAGATCGGTGCAGTCGACATGCTCGAAGATGGCGTCGGCGGCGTCCGCACCGCCTGCGATCTCGCGCACGTCCGAGGCGACCACCTGATCGGCGCCGTGCTGCTCTCGAAGGGCTGACACCAGCTCCGAGCCGATCTGCCCTGAAGCGCCCGTCACCAGAATTCGGCCCATCCGTGTCTCCTCGTCATTCAGGCAAATAGTAGCACCATGATCGGTCGAACGTAGGGGCAATCGTTGATTCAGCGCAAGGACGGCAACGCGCCCTTGGCAGAAGGTGTCTTCCCTGGGTGACGGTTTACCCTGTTGTCTTGACGGCTTTGGATGAGGAGGCTCGGTCGTGCCAGCGAAAGAAATCAGATTTGCCAACGATGCCCGTACACGCATGCTCAAAGGCGTGAACCTGATCGCCGATGCGGTCAAGGCGACGTTGGGCCCAAGGGGCCGCAATGTCCTGATCGAGCAGTCCTATGGTGCGCCGCGTACCTCGAAAGATGGCGTGACGGTCGCCAAGGCGATCGAGCTTGCCGACCATTTCGAGAACATGGGTGCTCAGATGCTGCGCGAGGTGGCGAGCAAGACCAGCGATCTGGTCGGCGACGGCACGACGACAGCGACGGTGCTGGCCCAGTCCATCGTGCGCGAGGGCTGCAGAGCGGATGCAGCCGGCATGAATCCGCTCGACCTGAAGCGCGGTATCGATCAGGCGGTGGAGGCCGTGGTCGCCGAGCTCAAGCGGTGCTCCAGGCAGGTCAGCACCGACGAGGAGATCACTCAGATCGGCACGATCTCGGCCAATGGCGATCGCGAGATCGGCGATATGCTGGCCGAGGCGATGCAGAAGGTCGGCCGGGAAGGGGTGATCACCATCGAGGAAGCCAAGGGCATGGTGACCGAGCTGGACATCGTCGAGGGCATGCAGTTCGATCGTGGTTATCTTTCCCCCTATTTCGTCACCAATGCCGAGACCATGAAGGCGGAGGTCGAGGATGCCTGCATCTTGCTCCATGAGAAGAAGCTGAGCTCGATACAGGCGTTTTTGCCGCTCTTGGAAAAGGTCGTCCAGTCCGCCAAGCCGCTGTTGATCGTCGCGGAGGATGTCGAGGGCGAGGCGCTGGCGACGCTGGTGGTCAACAAGCTGCGCGGCGGTCTCAAGGTGGTTGCGGTCAAGGCACCGGGTTTCGGCGATCGGCGCAAGGCGATGCTCGAGGACATGGCAGTCCTGACCGGCGGACAGGTCATCTCGGAAGAGACCGGTATCAAGCTCGAGGCGGTCACGCTCGACATGCTGGGCAGCGCCAGGAAACTGCTGGTGACCAAGGACGAGACGACGATCGTCGAGGGCGCGGGCGATCCGAAGGCGGTCGAGGCGCGCTGCAGACAGATCCGTCAGCAGATCGCCGACACGACATCGGACTACGATAAGGAGAAGCTGGAGGAGCGCCTTGCCAAGCTTGCCGGTGGTGTCGCCGTCATCAAGGTCGGCGGCATGACCGAGACCGAGGTCAAGGAACGCAAGGACCGGGTCGAGGATGCCATGCACGCGACCCGCGCTGCGGTCGAGGAGGGCATCTTGCCGGGCGGCGGCGTGGCCTTGCTCTACGCGGCCAAGGTCCTGGACGATCTCAAGCCGGAGAACGACGATCGACGGGTCGGGATCGATATCGTGCGCCGGGCACTGCGGACGCCGCTTCGCCAGATCATCGACAATGCAGGACAAGATGGCGCGGTGATCGTCGGCAAGCTCCTGGAGAAGGACGATCCCAATTGGGGTTTCGACGCCCAGACCGAGACCTATTGCGACATGGTCAAGGCCGGCATCATCGACCCGACCAAGGTGGTGCGCACCGCCTTGCAGGATGCAGCATCGATCGCCGGACTGCTGATCTCGACCGAGGCCATGGTCGCCGAGGCGACGAAGGAGGACGAAAAGGAAGATCTGGCTGCCGCCTGACGCGGGTGGGCCAATCCCTCGATGCCGGCGTCGAAAACTCACGGCGCGCTGTACGGGTCGGCGCGCCATATCATCGGCGGCTATTCGGGCATTGAGGCAAATCAAGAGAGAACACCGTCGGATCTGGCATGAAGGAAGCTCGACCGATGGAATTTTGGAGGCCAGCTATGGCACTGATGAAGATCCGGCTCGAGCTTGCGCGCAATGCTGAATTTCCCGAGGGGAGTGCGACGCGTGGCTACACGTTTGTAGCACCGCTCACCGATGACGGCCATCTCGACCCCGAGGGCTGGAAAGAGGCGCGGTCGTCCTGCCGGGTCCATCGTTTCTGGCAGGGCGAGGAGGACGAGCACGGCCATCTCGTGCATCATCGGGGCCAGCATTGGGCCTTCCACTATGACGGCATGGATGAGGAGGACGAGGAGTCGATCTTTCGCTTCGACCGGCATCGGTTCGTCACCGGCGAATATGTCTCGATCACCGAGCACGACGATGTGCAGCGCACGTTCCGGGTGACCGAAGTCATCCCGGTGGCTTGACGGCCTGCCGATCACCAAGCGGCCATCGTCTGTCGAACTTCTTCTGGTGCTGACTGCTTGCTGGCAATGGTTCGCCTTCGGCAGGGCGGTGTCCAAGAGAACATCAGGTGCCTAAAAGCACCTCAAAAGCAGGGTTGTTCGAGGGAGGTGATGTAGGCGACAAGGTCGTCGACATTGAGACCGAGGATTTGCGCAACATCCGGCATCCTCGCATGCGGGAAGGTGATGTTGGCGTGGATATACTCGGGGCTGCGAAAGGTCGCAATCGCGGCGAAGGACGGCGGATCCTGCCTTGCCAGACCACCGGCTTCGACGTCGTGGCAGCTTGCACACCATTCCCTGGCCAGTTCCTTGCCGATCAGGGGATCGCCTTCAGCTTGCGCGGTTGGCAGGGGGCCGGCAAGACCGATCCCGAACAGCAGTGCATATCGAACGCCAGACGTCATGATCGTTCCCCCTCTGTGAGCGACATCGAGCATCAAGGTGAACGAATTCCGATCCGGCTCCCTTGAGGTGGGTCAAGAAACCGAACGGTGATGATCGGCATGCGCAGGATCTTCCATCGGAAGGATTGGATAGTTCCATGGCGTCGACGAACGCGCTCTCCAGAGCGTCCGCCCGGTCAGTTGCCGGTCGGCAAGGCGGCGATGTCGTGGACGTGGACATCATGGCCGCCATTGTCCCGGAGGATGCGCATGGCCCGATCGGCGTGCGCCTGATCCCAGGTTCTGACCCAGAGAATGAGGCCGCCCTTGTCGATCTGGTGCTCCAGGCGGTTGGCATAGGTTTCGCCGAGGAGGAGGGCGAGGACAGTGCCGACCAGAGCGCCGGCGCCGCCATACAGGGCGGCTGCGATGAAGGCAGCCCCCATGGGCCCGCCAGCAGCGACCACCACACCCGCCGCCGTGATGGCGGGCAGGTAGGTCAATGCGCCGATGATGCCACCCTCGGCGTCACCGAGAGATTCCTTGCTGACATAGGCGGTGCGCGGAACGTCGGGATCATCTTCGAACTCCTGCACCCGATCGTACAGGTGGCCAAGCTTGGCGAAGATCGTCGCGTCATCGGCGAGGAGGCTGATTTCGGCCCGGCCGAAGCCGGAGCTTTGCAGCTCGTCGATCGCCGCCTCCAGTGACGGCGCATCGTCGAACACGCCAACCGCCTCTCGAATGGTCTTGGTCATTGCCGCTCGCTCCTCTGCATCCGGTTCCGGGCACCAATTTGCCGGATGCTCGTCGATGCAACGTTGATCCTGGTCAATCAGGCCAGATCATGCCCGCCGGTGAGGCTTTCGAATCCGGCGACGACGTCGAGCAGCTCTTCCGTGATCGATTGCTGCCGCATCCGGCGAAACCTGCCGTTCATCTCTTCCAGCCGCTCGTCGATATTGCGCTCGGCCGCCTGCATCGCCATCAGCCGCGTGGCGTGCTCGCTGGCAAGCGATTCGGCACCGGCTCGGAAAATCATGACGAACAGGTGCTGGCGGACCAGCGCGGCAAAGAGCTGATCGGCCTTCATGGTGAAGGTCGGCAGCCTCCGGGATGGCCATGGCCGGCGGGCGATCGATTGCAGCCATGTTCGATCGAGGGGCCAGAGCTGCATCCTCGAGACGTCGGCGGTGACTTGATCGGTACGGCGGTTATGAAAGAGAAGAACCCGCGCTGGTCCACGCTTTTTCCGCCATCTGTCGATGATCAGGAGGATCTCCTGCGTGGTGGCGGTCAGCCCGTTGACCGCACCGGGCAAGCGCACCTCCTCGTCGATCGATGTGCCCAGCGCTTCGAGCCTTGAGCCGGCCTGCGCACCAACCGGCAGCCAGAGAACGTCGGCCGCCGTCCGCGCCGATCGACCGAGTTCCGCCACGGCGAACCGGACGATCTGGTCGTTGAAGCGGCCGCAGAGGCCGTGATCGGAACCGAACAGAATGGCGATGGTCGGTCCGTCATCGTCGCTGGCGAGATCGAGTTCCACATGTCGGCGTATAAGGACCTGGAGGCCGAGCTCGATGGTTCGGTGATAGCCATGGAGCGCCGCTACCGCCTGGTCATATTGATGGACGCTGACCATCGAGAGCGATTTCATGGTGCCGATGATGGCCCGGAGGTCCTTGGTGGTGCCGATCCGCCGGCCAAGCGCCTCGAACGTTTCCATCAGGCGGTGCCGCCCGAGAGAAGGGTGCGGGCCACATCCAGGATGGCCGCGCGCTCGGCGCTTTCGAGCGGCGTGCCCGCCTCGAGCCGGCTGCCGATTTCCGAAAGCTTCATCGTCACCGCGTGTTGGAGATCGCCTGCGACGGTGGCGACCTCATCGATCGGCACTTGGTCGAATACCCCGTCGGTGACCGCCAGGATGACCGCGATCTGCTCCAGGACGGTGAGAAGATCATGTTCATTCTGCTTCAGGATTTCCCGTACGCGCCGGCCGCGTTCCAGCCGGCCGCGTGTCACGTCGTCCAGGCGTGTGCCGAGGCGGGCAAAGGTCTCCAGCTCCTCGAACTGCGCATAGGAGAGGCGGAGCTCACCGGCAACGGCGCGATAGGCGGGCAACTGCGCCCGGCCACCGACTCTGCGAGACCGATTTGCCGATATCGATCGCCGGCAGCTGGCCTTTTCGGAACAGGTCCGGCGAGAGATAGATCTGACCGTCGGTGATCGAGATGAGATTGGTCGGGATGTAGGCGGCGATGTTCTGCGCCTGGGTCTCGAGGATCGGCAACGCCGTCAGAGAACCACCGCCCCGATCGTCGCGCAGCCGCGTGGCGCGTTCCAGGAGGCGCGCATGGATGAAGAAGATGTCGCCCGGATAGGCCTCGCGGCCGGGCGGGCGTCGGAGCAGGAGGGAGAGTTCCCGGTAGGCGCGGGCATGACGGGTCAGGTCGTCATAGATGATGAGCACGTCCTGGCCGCGCTCCATGAAGAACTCGGCCATGGTGGTCGCCGCATAGGGCGCGATGAATTGCAGGCCCGGTGGATCGTTGCCGCCGGCCACCACCACGATGCAGCGCGCCAAGGCGTCGTGCGTCCGGAGATCGCCGATCACCCGTGCGACCGCAGCGCCGCGCTGGCCGATCGCGCAATAGATGGTGATCACGTCATCGGCCTTCTGGTTGAGCAGCGTGTCGATGGCGATCGACGTCTTGCCGGTCTGGCGATCGCCGAGGATAAGCTCCCGCTGCCCGCGACCGATCGGGATCGCCGCATCGATCGCCTTGATCCCGGTCTGCAGCGGGGTCGACACCGGGCCGCGGGCGATGATCGGCGGGGCGGCACGTTCTACCGGTGCTCGCCTGGTGGTTTTGATGGCGTCGCCATGATCGAGCGGGCGTCCGGCTGGATCGACGATCCGGCCGAGCAGTTCATCGCCGACCGGCACGTCGACCACCCGCCGCGTGCGCTCGGCCTGATCGCCGATGCGCAGCGTGTCGCCGCTGCCCAACAGCATGACTCCGATACCGCTCTGGTCCAGATTGGCGGCGATGCCGAGCAGGCCATTCGGAAAGCGGATCAGCTCGTTGTCGGTGACGTCGGTGAAGCCCACGACCTCCGTGATCGCCGCCGAGACCCGGGCCACACGGCCGATCTCGTTCATCTTGAGGCCGGCACGGTGATGCTGCAGTTTCCGCTTGAGGTCGTGGCCGACCAAGGTCACGACGTCGTGCAGGCCGGCACCCTTCGCCGTCACGGTTCGACGCCGGTCATGGCCGTGATCTCGCTTTCGACCTGGTGTTCGAGGTCGTCCAGGTAGCCGGCCACGGTCCAGGCAACCGACTGGCTGCCGATCCGCAGCTCGATCCCGGGCGAATTCGCCTGATCGGGTTCATAGATCACATGGGTTTCAGGAGCGATCTCGTCATGGATGGCCTTGGTAATCTGGCTCTTCTCGTTCGCGGCCAGCTCGAAACGGCTTCGAATGCTCACATGCTGATCGTGGTGCTCGGCGGCATGGGTCAATTTCCGCCGGGTCGATCGATCGAGCTTTTCCAGGCGATCGACAAAGGCCCTGGTCATTTGCTCTTCGAGGCGGGTATCGGCAAGATCGGCGATGGTACGCCGGGCCAGCACGAAGGCATGATCGAGCAGATGCCGGCGCAGGTCGCTCAAAAAGACAGCTTTCTCTTCGTCCAGCTGCTTCTTCCAAGCGAGGCGAAGTTCCTGAACCTCTTTTCGCGCGGTCCGTTCGAGGTCGTGGCGTTCGGTCTCCGCCGCCTTCTTGGCCTCGGCGAGCAGCTGCTCGCTCCGTTGTTCGAGGTCCCGCTTCGCTTCGCGGTAGCTCGCGCCGGCCGCCTCGGCTTCGGCACGGCCTTGTTCGGCCTGGGCGAGCCTTGCCGCGATCCGATGCTCGCGGCGATCCATGGCTGCCATGATCGGACCGTAGAGAAAACGGCGCAGCAGCCAGACCAGCGCCAGAAAATTGACGATCTGCGCCGCGACCGTCAGCCAATCGATCTGCATGGTTCAGCCGGACGCCTGGGCAACGACGTGATCCCAAAATGGGTTGGCGAACAGCAGGATCATCGCCACGACGAAACAATAGATGGCGGTGGATTCGATCATCGCCAGACTGACGAACAGTGTCCGGGTGATCGTGTTGGCCTCGTCCGGCTGCTGCGCGATGGCGGCAAGCGCTTGGGCCGCGGTGCGCGCCTCGCCCAGAGCAGGGCCAATGGAGCCGATGGCGATCGTCAGCCCTGCCATGACGATCGAAATCGCGCCGATCAAACCAAGATTGTCCATCCATGTCTCCTCATTGGTGGTGTCATTGGTGGTGTCACGGCCCTGGTTCGCCGGAACCCTTGTCGGGCGCGCCATGGGCCCTGGTCGCAGACGCGATGTAGACCATGGCCAGAACCGCGAAGATGTAGGCCTGGATCAGCCCGGTCAGCAGGCCGATCACTTGCATGACGATCGGAAAAAAGAAGGGGGTGATGCTGATCAGAATGGCAACGATCACCGTGCCGCTCATCACATTGCCGTAGAGGCGGATCGCCAGCGCCACAGTGCGCGAAAGCTCGCCGATGATGTTGAAGGGCAGCATGAAGGGCGTCGGCTGGACGTATTTCCGGAGATAGCCCAACAGACCTTGATCGGCGATGCCGAACAGCGGCACGGCCACCAGGACGGCGAGTGCCAGCGCCGTGGTCGTCGACAAGGAACCGGTCGGCGGCTCAAAGCCGGGCACCACGGCCAGAAGATTGGAGGTCGCGATGAACAGGAACAACGTGCCGATGAACGGCAGATAGGCGCCGGGATCATGATGGCTGACATCCCTGATCTGATCACGCATCCCGACCACCAGGACCTCGAGCATGTTCTGCCAGCGCGAAAAATCTTCGCGATCCGACAGGTGGCGCGTGACCAGCCTCGCACCGATCACCAGGAGCGCCATCACGATCCAGGTGAACACCAGGGTGGCATTCAAGTGAAACCAGCCCCAGGTGAGGACCATGGTCTGATCGGGGCTCATGGTCACCGGCCAGCACCCTCGGGAACGGCGCGTCTGGTCATGCCGGCCCACCAGCCGGCACCGCTTCGGATCAGCACGAAGCCAAGGAGAAACCCACCCAACGCCATGCCGTTCTGCAGCGCAAGCCAGGCGATGATCGAGAGCAGCAGACCCAGGCGGAGCAGGCTGCTGGCCAGCAGGATCGCGACCGGATGGGCTGATGCCGGGAGGTGCCGCACGGTGAGCCACAAACCGACGAGGTAGACGGCACCCACCGCCGCACCGCCGATCAGCCCGGCTGCGGCTTAAATCATCACGTCATTCCTCCTCCTCGCTCTCTTGCTTCATCCAGTACCAGGCATTGAGGGAACCCAGGACCACGCCGACGAAAAGCAAGGTCAAGGTCCAGGAGATCCGGGTCTGCAGCCTGGTATCGAGCCATACGCCGAGGGCTATTCCGGCAACAGTCGGCACCGCGATCGACCAGCCCACCAGACCGAACATGCCGAGGCCGAACCAGGTGCTGACATTCTGCCGCCGTCGTGCGCGCAGCTTGCGTTCCGCCTTTTGCCCGATTTCGCTGGCGACATGGTCGCTCTTGCCAGGCTTTGATTGATCTGCCGTCATGTGTGTCAGTCCTTGAGCTCAACGAAACGGCGAGCGATCCCTGCTTCCAGGCGGGCCAGGGCACTGCGCGCCGAGCGCTCGCGTTCGTCGAGCATGATGAAGGCTGTTTCGACCTGATGACGAAGGTTCGCCAGATCGTCGCCCTCCACGGCGTTGCGCGCCGAGATCGTGACCTCGTCACCGCATTTGACCAGGGTCGCCTCGTCGATGCCGAGGAAACGCTCGCGGCCTTCGCCATCGAAGTAGGTGAGAACGCCCGGCACCAGGGCAGCGACGATATCGATATGGCGCGGCAGGAGGCAGAACGAACCGTTCTCGGCTTCGACGACGATCTTCTTGACCGGCTCGTCAACCAGCACTGCCGCGGGCAGGGCGATTTTGAGGTTCATCGCTCTGCCTCGAGTTCATCAACGCTGCCGATCATGTAGAAGGCCTGCTCGTCGTAGCCTGGAAAATCGTCGCGAAGGATGCGTTCGCAGCTGTCCAGGGTCGCGGCGAGAGGAACCAGCCTGCCGGCGTGACCGGTAAAGGCTTCGGTGCTGAAGAAGGGCTGGCTCAAGAAGCGCTCCAGACGCCGCGCCCGCGTGACCACGTTGCGGTCCTGTTCCGACAGCTCGTCCAGCCCGAGCATGGCGATGATGTCCTTCAGGTCCTCATAGTCGGCAAGCGTCTGGCGCACCGCGCGAGAAATCCGGTAGTGGCGTTCGCCGACCACGCCGGGGGTCAGCATTTTCGAGGCCGACTGGAGGGGATCGATCGCCGGATACAGCCCCTGACTTGCGCGCTTCCTTGACAGAACGATCGACGAGGAGAGATGGGAAAAGGTATGGGTTGCGGCCGGATCGGTGAAGTCGTCGGCCGGCACATAAACCGCCTGCATCGAGGTGATCGATCCGGTGTCGGTGCTCGAGATGCGCTCCTCAAGCTCGGCCAGTTCGGTGCCGAGCGTCGGCTGGTAGCCGACGCGCGACGGGATGCGGCCGAGCAGCGCAGAGACTTCGGCGCCCGCCTGAACGAAGCGGAAGATGTTGTCGATCAGCACCAGCACGTCCTGATGCAGGTCGTCCCGGAAATACTCGGCGATGGTCATGGCGGTATGACCGACTCGAAAGCGGATGCCCGGCGATTCGTTCATCTGGCCGAACACCATGACGGTCTTGTCGAGCACGCCGGCCGTTCGCATTTCGCGGTAGAGCTCTTCTGCCTCGCGGCAGCGTTCGCCGATCCCGCAGAACAGGCTGACGCCCTCGTAATTGCCGACCATGTTGTGGATCATTTCGGTGATCAGCACCGTCTTGCCGACGCCGGCGCCGCCGAACAGCCCGGCCTTGCCGCCGCGCTCCAGGGGGCACAGCAGATCGATCGCCTTGATCCCGGTCGCGAAGATTTCCGAGCGCACGCGGCGGCGATAGAGGGGTACCGGCGGGCCGTGGATCGGGCGTCGTTCAACCCCTTCAGGCGCTGGCCGGTCGTCGATCGGCTCGCCGAACATGTTGAGCATGCGCCCAAGGACCGAGCGGCCGACCGGCACCTGGATCGGGCCGCCGGTATCGGTCACGGTCATGCCGAGCGCCAGATCATGATGGGCATTCAGCGCCAGACAACGGACGATCTCCGGCCGGATCTGTGCAGCCACCTCGATCACGATATTGCCGCGCGGACCGGCTTTGAGCATGTGCTTAATCGGCGGCAACTTGTGCTCGAAGCGGATATCCACAACCGACCCCTGGATCGACACGATTTCCCCGGAGGTGCTGCGATCGGCTTCGGTTTGTTTGTCGGCGATGTCCATGTCCGCCTCAGTCCTGAACCTGATGTCGAGCCGATGTCGGCAACCTTGCTCCTCCGGTCCATCCACAATCAGGTCGAGTGCAGGTGGCGCAGGCGAACCACGGCCTTCGCATCGACGATGTTGCGGCCGACCAGTCATCGCAACATTGATCGTGATCAAAAGCACATGGCCCGGCCGGCCGCAGCAGCTTCGATTGAGCTGCATCAAGACAACAGCCGGCGTTGGGCCTATTGTTGAGCGATCCAATCAACAGCATCGGTCTCGGTCCGCTTGCCGGATGGGGCCGGGGAGGAAAGTGACGATGACCGAAGCGCAACCCACTTCGGACGACAAGGGCGACGCGGAGATCAAGAGCCATCTGCGAGAGCGCAGCACATGGCTGCGGCTGGTCTACATGCTGATTCTGGCGGTCGCCTGGACGGTGGCCGAGATCGTCTTCGTGGCGGTCGTCGTCCTGCAGTTTCTGGCCAAGCTGTTCACCGGCAAACCGATCGACAACCTGGTGGAGTTCGGTCGCAATCTGGCGGTGTACATGGCTCAGATCGTACGCTTCCAGACCTTCGTCTCCGAGGAACTGGCCTTTCCCTTCGCGCCGTGGCCATCGGGTTCAGGGCAACGATCGGGAGCATGACGCGCCTGGTGACATCAGGCCGAAACGCTGCTGCCTGCGCCTGCCTCGTTGTCCTGCTTGGCGGCTTGCTCGCGCCGGCCTGTGCCCTGGCCGCTTCATCAGTCCCCTTGCCGCGGCCGCCCTGTGATGGCCAGCCGATTCCAGCCTTTCCCGAGGCTTTGCATGCGCCGATGGTCGAGGTCTGGCTCGATCATCAAGAGCTGGAGAGGTGGCGGCCGGCGCCATGTCTCGGTTGGGCGAAGAAACCGGCCACCGTCCTGATCGCGACCGCCGGCCGTTTCGAGCAGGCCGGAACCACGCGAGCGTTTCTGGTGCGCCTGGGGGCTGTCTCCACCCACACATCGATCCGTTACTGGTCGGTGTCGCGCCGGACATGGCGCCCCCTGCTCGAACAGAGCTTTGCCTTGAGCGCGCCCGACCCCTCCGCCCGACGCCCGGATTTCATGCCCGATGAGCTGACGTCGGGCGATCGGGTTCTCGTTCTCGAGGACGAGAACGGGCCTGCCGCCGAATTGATCCAGCAATTTTCCATCATCCATCGGGATGACGAAAAGCTCGTTGTCGGCGCCACCAACCTCACCCCCTCGACGATGCTCCTGGTCACGCTGTTCAATGCCGGTGGGAGCGACATGCAACTCTGGCTCGAACGTGAGACCGGGAAGATCTGGACTTATTACAGCCTTACCCGCCTTTCAGGCTCGTCGCTTCTCGCCAAAGCGGCGCTGGAACGGTCCTACATGAACAGAGCGGCCGCGTTCTTTCACTTTCTCGCCGCGACGCCGAAGAAGCTGCAGCTGCCTGCAGCCCGATAAAACGAACTGGGAGAATGATCATGAAGCCTTCAACGACGTGGATTCTGATCGCGGACGGCGCAACCGCCCGTGTCATTTCCTTCGACGACAAAGAGCACGCCCTCGGGTCCGTCGACGACATCCTGCTGGAGGGCAACAGGCTGCCGGATCACGACCTGGTCGCCGATCGTCCCGGCCGGGCGTTCGATCGGGTGGGAGGCGGCCGTCACGGCATGGAGCCGAGGACCGATCCGCAGCGGATCGAGCACCAGCGCTTCGCAAGGGAGATCATCGCCGCCCTCGAGCTGGCCAGGCAGAAGAACCGCTATGACCGTCTGATTCTGGTCGCACCGCCGAAGATGATGGGCGATCTCCGCGGCATGCTGCCGCCTGCCGTCGCCGAGACGGTATCCGGCGAGGTCACCAAGGATCTGACCAAGATCCCAATTCACGATCTGCCCGCTCATCTGGAAACGGTCCTGAACGGCTAGTCCAACGAGCTACAGAGAGCGGGGAGCTGCTCGATCCGGCATGAACGCCTGAAGATGATGATAGTCCTGGTGGCCGAGGCGCTGTTCCCTATGCGGCACCCGGATGTTCGTGGAGGTTTGCGGGCGCCGGCAGAGGTCGATCGCTGTTGGCCTTGTCCTTCCCGTCTCGGCTCGCTCCCAGGCAGGCTTCGATCTGTTTTCGATCCAAGGTTTCATTGGCCTCCAGGTCGGCAACAAGTCTTTCGACCTGATCACGATGGGCGGCGATGATCTCTGTTGCCCGTTGCTCGGCCTCGGTGACGAAGCGCCGGACCGCTTCATCGACCTCGTGCGCGGTATCAGGGCTGAACTGGCGTGGCTGAGCGATCTCGCGCCCGAGAAACGGATGCTCCTCGCTTTGCCGCAGATCCACCGGCCCGACCTCCTCATCCATGCCCCATCTTGCGACCATGGCGCGCGCCAAGGCGGTGCTTTGACGAATGTCGTCGTCCGCGCCGGAGCTGACATTGCCGAGCAGCAGGCGCTCTGCCGTGCGTCCGCCCATCATGACCGCGAGCCGATCGCGCAGATAGTCCTCCGGCAGCGTGTGGCGTTCTTCTTCCGGCAGCATGTGGGTGACGCCGAGCGCGCGGCCGCGCGGGATGATGGTGACCTTGTAGAGCGGATCGGCGTGGGGCAGGAAATGGGCGACCGTGGTGTGGCCGGCCTCGTGCACCGCCAGCCGGTGCCGTTCCGACGGCTGGATCGCAAGGGTGCGCACCGAGCCCATCATCAGCTTGTCGCGCATCTCGTCGAAATGCGCCTTCGTGACCGCGTGATCCCCGGAGCGTGCCGCCGCCATGGCCGCCTCGTTGACCAGGTTCTTGAGATCGGCGCCTGAAAAGCCGGGCGTGCCGGCTGCGACCAGAGCGAGGTCGACATCATTGGCCAACGGCACCTTCTTGGTGTGCACCTCCAGGATCGCCGCGCGCGCCGGCCTGTCGGGCAGTTCGAGGGTGACATGCCGATCGAAGCGCCCCGGCCGCAGCAGGGCCGGATCGAGAACATCCGGCCGATTGGTCGCCGCCAGCACGATCACCGCCTCGCGTCCGGAAAAACCGTCGAGCTCCGAGAGGATCTGATTGAGGGTCTGCTCGCGCTCGTCATGACCGCCGCCGAAGCCCGCACCGCGCACGCGGCCGACCGCATCCAATTCGTCGATGAAGATGATGCAGGGGGCCCGGCGTTTCGCCTCCTCGAACATTTTCCGCACTCGCGATGCGCCGACGCCGACGAACACCTCGATGAATTCGGAGGCGGAGATGTGAAAGAATGGCACGCCCGACTCGCCGGCCAGGGCCCTTGCCAGCAAGGTCTTGCCGGTGCCCGGCGGGCCGACCAGCAAGACACCTTTCGGCGGCTCGGCACCGAGCTTCAGGTAGTGTTTCAGGCTTCCGAAGGAAGTCGACCAGCTCCGCCACCTCCCGCTTGGCATTGTCCTGGCCGGCGACGTCCGCGAAGGTGACCTTGGGCGCGCCCTCGTTCTTCTTTTTGGTCGAACCGGTCAGAAACTCGTCAACCCCGCGATGGCCCATCATGCCGCCGAGCGACCGGCTCATGCGCCGCCAGAAAAACCAATAGATGCCGAGCAGAACGACCCAGGGAAGCATCCCGATCAGAATCTGGCTCACGCCGTCGGGCTCTCCCGGCCGGGTTTCGATCTCGATATCGTTCTGTTCCAGCAGAGGCAGCAAATCGGGATCGCCGAAAGCGGGAATGCGGGTCTTGACCCGCGAAACCGGCTGCTGGCTGGGTCCAATCGGGGTAGCGCCGCGCAGCTCGCCCGTCGCTTCATCGGCGCGGAAGATGACGCTGACGATCTGCCCGTCGACGGCCATCTGCTTGAACTGACTATAGGGAATGCTGACTTCCGAAGGTCCGGCCGGCGACACCCTGAACAGCAACGACAACAGCAAGATGCTGCCGACGATCAAGTAAAGGCTCCAGGATGGCGGTCTGTCTGTCGGACGATCTGTCATGATAGCACCGTGTCCCATGCCTCCGGCAAGATGAGATCACTATGCCAGCCCTCCGCCGCCGCCCCCTTGAGCCAGATCAACCGGCGGCAGGATGAAAAGCCGACCGGGTCCGCGTGCCATCACCATCGCAGCGCCGTGCAGCGGGTCTGCGCAGACCCGGCCAAGGAACGGTCGGCATCGTCAGCCTCAAATCGCTCGGCTAACGAGAGCGAATGATAACACTAGATTGTTGATCGGAATCAAAGCGGCACGCGCACGGCGCCGCTAAATAGTCCAGGAAGCCTCGTGCGGATGGTCCCACGTGGCGACGAACCTGGAGATCATGGACGATGTGGTCATTATTCCCTGCCGAGCGGCGGAAGACGGAACTGCAGCCGGCTCCTCAAGAAACAGACCCTTTCCGCGCCCTGCAACGTCGGATGGATCACCTGTTCGACGACTTTGCCAATGGCTATCGCTGGCCATTCACCAACGGCCGCGACACGCCGATGCCGCAGATCGACGTTAGCGAAACCGACTCCGAGGTCACGATCGAAGCCGAGCTTCCGGGTGTCGAGGAGAAGGACATCGACGTCACGGTTTCCGATAACCTTTTGACCATCAAAGGCGAGAAGAAGCAGGAAAAGGAGGAGAAGAAGAAAGACTACCATCTGACCGAGCGCAGCTATGGCAGCTTCAGCCGGTCGATGACGCTGCCGTTTGATGCCGATCCCAAGAAGGTCAAGGCCAAATTTGATGCGGGCGTGCTGAAGATCACGCTGTCGAAGCCGCCTGAGGTCAAGGCGAAGGTCAAGAAAATCGCAATCGGCAAGTGACAGCTTTTCCTGGTTGTCCCTGAAGGGGAGGTGTTGTTGTCTCCTCTTCTTCATGGCGGCGAGCAACGTTGATCTCGTTTTTGCCACATTGATCGCCATCAATGCCCGATACCGATTCCTGGTGTCTCATCGGGGCTGGAGACACGCCGTCTCAATGCGCAGGAGGAGGGCTACCATGAGTATCCGGGTCATGCTCGCACCGATGTTTCAAAACACGGGCGACGCAGGCACGCTCGAGGCCGCCTTCGGCATCGCAAAGCGTTTTGGCAGCCATGTCGATGTCCTCTTCGCACAACGCGACCCTACCGACACGGTGCCACTGTTCGGCGAGGGGGCTTCGGCGGACACGATCAGACGGCTGACGGAGACAGCGATCGCCGCTGCCGAGCAGCAACGGGAGGCAGCGAGGAGATCCTTCGATCGAGCCTGTGTTGCGGCCGCTATGCCCTCGGCCCGCCCTACCGACATCGCCGCGGGGCAATCGTCGGCGGCCTGGATAGATGTCACGGGCGCCAGCGAGGAGTGCGTGGCGAAGAAAGCGCTGTTGAGCGACCTTGTGGTCTTCGGCACCTCGGCGGCCAGCACCGCACCGGCGTTTCGCCCAACCTTCGAAGCGGTCTTGCTGAAGGCGCGACGTCCAATTGTCCTGGTGCCGAGCAAGAACTCGAAACATGTCGGCCGCAATGTCGCCCTTGCCTGGAATGGGACGGCGGAGGCAGCAAGTGCGCTCGCCGGAGCGATGCCGTTTTTGAAAGCGGCGGCGACGGTTCATCTGCTGACAGCGGCAACCACACGTACGGCCGTCGACCGAGCCGACGATGTGGCGAACTACCTCGCTTGGCATGACATCGGCAGCGAACGCCGCGCGATCACCGTCAAGGACGAGCCGGTTGGGGCGGCCTTGATGCGCGAAGCCGTCAAGGTGGGCGCCGATCTTCTGATCATGGGCGGCTACGGCCATTATCGCCTGCGCGAGCGGATTTTGGGCGGTGTCACTCATTATGTGCTCAACCATGCGGACCTGACCGTTCTGATGGCCCATTGATCGTGGTGCGAAGGGGGTCGGTCATGTTGGGCGCAGCACATGTCCGGCTGAATGCCATCCCGCCTGGTCAACCCGGCCTGGTCAACGCGCATCCACGCGGCCGACCGTCGCTGCGATCTAGTGGTAAGTTCGGGACGAGAGATTCCCGAAGCCTTTTCGAGAACAGCCCGTATGTCCTTGGAAGTCCTGGCACTTTCTTCGAAGGCGGTGGGAACCAAATGAAGTGGTCATACCACTAGCTAACGGCTGTGGCGGGTCAGCTGCAACGCCTGTGCGGAAAACGGTGCTGTCACCACGGCTTTCGATGCGGGGAATGCTGGCTGCGGCCAGCGAAACATCCAGGCATCACCTCGATCACGGGATCATGTCGTCTGCCTGGTCCTGTCGCCGCAAACGTCATCGCGAGCAGGCGGGACCGGAGCTTTGCCGGCGGAGCTTCCTGGAGAGCTGCATGCATTCGATCCCGTAGCCTTTTTCGCATAGCACCGCCAGCGATCTCGGTTCGAGCGCGATGATTTTGGCCGATCGGAACTCGTGCGAGTCGAGGTGAATGGCGGAACAGGCCTGATCGGTCGCAATATGGTCGATGGCCTCGACCATCATTCGAGCGATGCGATCGCCGATCTGATCACAGGTGACGAACAGATCGACGCTCATATAGCGATCGATGCCGAGGGCGCCGATCTCGTAACCGAACAGGCCGTGGATGAAAGACCGGTCACACTGGACCGACATCAGACCAGCTATCGGCGGTGCAGCAGCGAGACGCGCCTGGGCGTAGCGCCGCCAAGTCGGCAAGGTCATGCGCGGCCCGTCCATGAGAAGGCTGCCATAAGCCTGATCGACCTGGAGAGGTTGCACGGGGACGACGTTGAGATAGACCTTGCTGCCGGGACCGATGGTCATTGTGAGACCTCATCATGGCTTGGACGCTCTTCCTATGACACATCATCGAGCACATGATCTTGCATTGCGCTGCGTCAAAGACACCCGTTCTTTCCATCTTTGCTTTCCCTGTTGCTGCTGGCATGACATGCTCTGATTTCATCAAGAAATGAAGGGAGGGGCATCGATGGAGTCGATCCAGAAGCCCTGCCGCCATCGGCCGATTCGCCTGAAAGGGCATTCTCATGGCCTGTGCGAGGCGTGTGCCGTGCGCAATCTGGCCGTGTGCGGTGCCCTCGAACCAGGTTGCATCGACAGGCTCGAGCGTCTGATCACACGCATCCATCTCGAGCCGAAGCAGGTCTTGTTCATCGAAGATGACGAGGCCACCCACCACTTCACCATCGTCCAAGGGGTGATCAGCGTCGCCAAATCCATGGCGGATGGCCGCAGGCAGATTATCGGCTTTCTGTTTCCGGGCGATTTCATCGGCGTGGCCAGCGACGGCGGCTACAGCTGCACGGCGCAGGCCGTCACCAAGGCCGAGCTTTGCCGCTTTCCGCGGCCTTCATTCGAAACGCTGGCCGAAGAGTTTCCGGAACTCGAGCATCGCTTGCTGCACGCGGTCTCGAGCGAGCTCCTCGAGGCCCAGGAACATATGCTGATCCTCGGCCGTAAGTCGGCGGAGGAGCGGGTCGCCTCGTTCCTCCTGTATCTGAGCAGGAGAGCCCCTAGGCGCGGCGAGCCGGACAACCCGGTGCATCTGCCGATGTCGCGGGGCGATATCGGTGATTATCTTGGCCTGTCGCTGGAGACGGTCAGCCGTACCCTTGCCATGCTGCGTGATCGCGGCTTGGTGGTGCTGATCGACGCCCACACCATCCAGCTCCGTGATATGGACCAGCTGAACCGTCTGGTCGAAGGGGCGTAGCGGGCAGACTTATGCCGTTCAAGACGTAAAGCTGATTTCGATCAAAGCGCTGATCGGCATAGGCAAGCAACATCAGGATTCGGTCATCGAAGAACCGACTTGGCGATCATTTCGCCGGGCTCGATCAGTCGTTTGGAGCTTGCATGATCAAAGTTATCCTCGTCAGCACCGCCTTCGTCGGTCTGTTCCTGGCGGGCTTGATCTATTTCGACGTTCAGGATCAGGTGCTTGCCCTGTTGACGTGGATCGAACATCAAGGCGTCATCGGCCCGGTGCTGTTCATGCTCATCATGGCCCTTGTGGTTGTTCTGTTGATCCCGGGTGTCCTGCTCACCACGGGCGCCGGCTTTGCCTTTGGCGTGATCGAGGGCTCGATTGCCGTGGTGCTCGGCACGACCCTTGGTGCGACCGTGGCGTTTCTTCTGGCAAGATACGGCTTGGGCGACCGAGCATCCGGTATCGTTCGGCGCCATGCGAGGTTGAAGGCGATCAGCGACGAGTTCGCCTCGGAAGGCTGGAAGATCGTCCTGGTCACCAGGCTGGTACCCTTCTTTCCGTTCAAGCTCTCGAACTATGTTTTCGGCCTCACCAAAATCTCGTTGCGCGGCTTCGTCGGCGGCACGTTGATCGGCGAAATTCCCTTGTCGGTCCATAACGTCTATCTGGGCTCGATCGCGGCTGATCTGGCAACGCTGGGCCAGCGTCAGACCGAGCGGACCTCGTTGGAATGGACGCTTTATGGCATCGGCTTCGCCCTCGCCGTTCTGAGCGTGCTCTATCTTGCCGCCTGGGCCCGGCGCGTGCTGTCGAGCTACGATAACTCATCCAAACTGGAGCGTAATGGCGATGCCCTGGCTTAAATGGCTGCCGTGGCGCTTTATCCTTCGCCGGGTGGCTCGTGCCCACGGATTCCTGGATCCGATCGCACTCCTGGCACGGGTTCAGCACCTGGCCCAGCCTTCCGAGGTCGAGCAGCCGATCGAGCTGCTGCGCGCAGGCGTCGTTTTCCACGCACGGGGGCTGATCAACAGCCGGGTGGTGCAGCACAATCTTGACTGGATATGGCCCTATTGGATCGAGCGGCAATTCGATCCCGAAGACCCCTCTTTCGTGCCGCGCGCCTTCTCCGCGACCCATATCAACCTCACCCACCGGAACTGGACGGCGATCGGCTGGCCGGATTGTGATGCGCTGCCGATCGTCGATCCACGCGGGCTGCTGACCCCGCGTTTTGACGGCTGGTCGCTGGATGGCTGGGTCATCGGCGATGACGGGCGGCGATTGCTGCCCTCAAGAGCGCTGTCATGCCAGCAGCGTTTGGATCTGAGCGAAGGCGTCGGCGTGATCACGTCGAGCGAGTCGGAGGGCCTGACGCTCCGCACCACCGCTTCGGTCGAGATCGAGCAGGAGGAGCCCGTCTGTCGCCTGCGGCTCGAGGCCGATAGCATGGACGGCGGCTGGCTGGTCGTTGCCTTGCGGCCCTACAACCCTGAAGGCATCAGCTTCATTCATCGGGCGACGCTGTCCAGTGCGCGCAATGGCTGGGCCGTCGACGGTCAGGACGCCGTCCGGTTCGACAGCCCTTGCGACCGGCATCATGTCGCCGACTACCGACATGGCGATGTGGCGATCCATCTGCAGGACCTCGACGACGAGACCGAAGGCGTGTGCGATGTCGGTCTGGTGACGGCCGCCGCGATGTTTCGCATCAGGCCTGGAGAAAACCGGCAGATCACGGTTCATGTGCCGCTGGAACGGACGGAACAATCGGGGAGCATGCCAGTGGGCTGGCCGTCAGCGCTTGATGGTTGCTGCCGATTGCGCCTGCCGGATGAACGCATGCAATTCCTGTTCGATGCCGCCTTGCGCACCCTGGTTCTGCACGCGCCGCATGACGTTTATCCCGGCCCCTTCACTTACAAGCGCTTCTGGTTTCGCGATGCGGCGTTCATCGTCAACGCGCTGCTCGCCGTCGGCCTGCATGACCGGGCGGAGCGCGCGCTCGACAGGTTCCCAGGTCGCCAACGACGCGACGGCTATTTTCACTCCCAGGACGGCGAGTGGGATTCCAACGGCGCGGTTCTCTGGATCATGGGGCGCTTCCATGCGCTGACCGGTCGTCCGATCAAGCCCGCCTGGCGTCAAGCCATCCTCGACGGGGCAAGGTGGATCACCAACAAGCGCCACGACGATGCTCTCGATGCCGTGCATGCGGGTCTGCTGCCGGCCGGCTTCAGCGCCGAGCATCTCGGTCCCAACGATTTTTATTACTGGGATGATTTTCTCGGACTGGCCGGGCTGCAGGCTTCAGCCGCCTTGGCAAAAGGGTGGGGTGATGAGGCCGCTTGCCGCGAACTGGAGGAGCAGGCGCGGGTCTTTGCGCTCGCCATCGACAAGAGCCTGGAACAAACGTCAGCGCGCCTCGGCCGGCAGGCGATCGCCGCCTCGCCTTATCGGCGTCTCGATGCCGGCGCCATCGGCTCGGTGGTCGCGGGCTACCCGCTTCAGCTCTATCCGCCGGGCGATCCGCGCCTGCTCGGCACCATCGACTTTTTGATCAAGCACTGCTTGGTGAAGGGCGGCTTCTTTCAGGACATGATCCATTCCGGCATCAATCCCTATCTGACCCTGCATATGGCCGAGGTGCTGCTGCGCAACGACGATCCGCGCTATCTCGACCTGATGAAAGCGGTGGCAGCAGCGGCGTCCCCGACCGGACAATGGCCGGAGGCGATCCATCCCCAAACCGGCGGCGGCTGCATGGGTGATGGCCAGCATGTCTGGGCGGCTGCGGAATGGATCATGATGATCCGCCATTGTTTTGTGCGCGAGGAAGGCAACCGGCTGATTCTCTGCCAGGGGATCGCGCAGCACTGGCTCGACGGTGGATCACCCGTCGACTTCGGCCCGGCGCCAACGGCTTTCGGCATGGTATCAATTCGTTTGACGGCCGGTCCCTGCAAGCCGTCCGTGCTGGTGAGCTGGGAAGCTGATTGGCGAGACAGCGAGCCCGAGATCGAGGTCCGGCTTCCCGGCTACCGCCCTGAGCTGGTTTCTGCGGGCAGCACCTCGATCGAGCTTGTGAGGGAAGCGGCATGAACATCGTGATGCTGACCAACACCTACATCCCCCATGTCGGCGGCGTCGCTCGCTCTGTCGAAGCTTTTGCTCGTCACTATCGTCGTCTTGGCCATCAGGTACTGATCGTGGCGCCGGTGTTCGACGATCAACCCGAGAACGAGGCCGACGTGGTCCGCATTCCGGCCATTCAGCATTTCAACGGCAGCGATTTCTCCGTGGCACTGCCGGTTTCCGGCCTGCTGATCGATCAGCTCGATCGCTTCCGGCCTGATATCGTGCATAGCCATCACCCGTTCCTTTTGGGCATGACGGCTCTTCGCATCGCACGTTTTCGGGCGTTGCCGCTGGTCTTCACCCATCACACGCTGTACGAGCAATACACGCATTATGTTCCTGGCAACTCAGCAGCGCTCAAGCGGTTCGTGATCGAGCTTGCGACGTGTTATGCAAATCTGTCGGACCAGGTTTTCGCGCCAAGCGAAAGCCTCGCTGACCTGATCCGCAAGCGGGGCGTCGTCTCGCCGATCGCCGTGGTGCCCACCGGCGTCGAGATCGATCATTTCGCCGCCGGTGACGGGCTGAGGGCTCGTGCTCGTTTCGGTCTGGCCGAGACGGATGTCGTCATCGGGCATATCGGCCGCCTGGCGCCGGAGAAGAATTTGACGTTTCTAAGTGAAGCCGTGCTGCAGTTCATGCGCGAAAAGTCGTCCGCCCATTTTCTCGTCGTCGGTGCCGGGCCATCGTTCGAAGAGATCAAGGCCTTCTTCGAACGCGCAGGGCTTGAAGATCGCCTGCACATGACCGGCAACCTTCAAGGCCAGGCACTGATCGATGCCTATCACGCCATGGATATCTTCGCCTTTGCCTCGAAGAGTGAAACCCAAGGCATGGTCCTCACCGAGGCGATGGCAGCGGGCCTGCCCGTGGTCGCTCTCGATGCTTCGGGGGTGCGCGAGGTGGTTCGGGACAAGATCAACGGTCGACTGTTGATGGAAGAGAGCATCGGGACATTTGCCGAAGCGCTTGGCTGGACAGCGTCGCGCTCCAAGCCGCAAATGGCGAGGCTAAAAAAAGAAATCCGCAACACCGCCGAAGCGTTCTCGATGGCGTCGTCGGCGGCGAAGGCGGTCGAACTCTACGCGGCAACGCGTTCAAGAAAAAATTTTGCCGCGCGAGCGGACGCCTATGCCGAGTGGAACGGTCTTCGCCATCTGATCGAGGTGGAATGGGACATCGTCAAAAGCATGGCTGATGCCGTCGGCGCCGGTCTGCAGCTCGGCGAGGCAACGGACGAAACCTCTCGATGATCGGACGGCTGGAGGCTCTGACGAGGCGGCTGGCGCGGGCCGTCGGCCGCAGCGAATGGCTTGCGCGTGTTTTGGGCCTGCCACGATCGGAAGGCACGGCGACGGCGCCCGGTCTTGTCCTGATCCAGGTCGACGGCCTGTCCCATACCCAGCTCGAAAAGGCCCTCGAAACCCGGATGCCGTTCTTGCGGAAACTGCTTCGCCGCGAGCACTATCGTCTGCATCATCTGTACTCCGGCATGCCGTCATCGACACCGGCTGTGCAGGCCGAATTGTTCTACGGCGTCAAAAGCGCAGTGCCTGCCTTCAGCTTCTATCATGGCAGATCGAAGCGAATCGTAAGGATGTACCAGTCAGCGCCGGTCGCCTCGATTGAACCGGAACTGGCGAAGCTGGGCGGACCGCCTCTACTGGCCGGCGGCAGCGCCTATGCGGATATTTACACCGGCGGTGCCGCCGAAGCTCATTTTTGCCCGACCTCGCTCGGCTGGGGCCCGCCTCTCAAGGATGGCAAGCGTTGGGCCACCGCGCTGTTGATCGTGAGCAACGCCTACAGCTTCATAAGAACGGCCGGTCTGCTGGTCCTGGAGCTCATTCTTGCGCTCATTGATTGCATCAGAGGCATCATTGCCAAACGAAACTTGTTGAAGGAGCTCAAGTTCGTGCCGACGCGGGTGGCGATCTCGATCCTGCTGCGTGAACTGACCGTCATCGGCGCCAAGATCGACATTGCGCGCGGCTTGCCGATCATCCACCTCAATCTGCTCGGTTACGACGAGCAGGCCCACCGCCGCGGCCCCGGCTCTGCCTTCGCCCATTGGACGCTGAAGGGGATCGACGATGCGATCGCCCGCTTGTGGCGTGCGGCCCATGGCGCGTCTCGCCGTGACTACGACGTCTGGATCTATTCCGATCACGGCCAGGAGGCCGTCGTGCCTTATGACCGGCGTTACGGGCGCTCGTTGGAAGCAGCGGTCAGGGGCAGCATGGCCGCCATCATCGGCAATCATGCGCACATGACCGATGATGGCGATCACGGGGTTCGGCATCAGCGGGTCCGATGGTTCGGCGGCGAGCGCATCCAAAGGCTGTTCCGTTTGAATGACACCGGCGCTGCGGAAGCGGACGCACCGGCGCCCCTGGTCGCCGCCCTCGGTCCGATCGGGCACGTTTATGCAGAGGGCAAGGCGACCAAGCAGGAACTGGACGCGATCGCGGAGGATCTGGTGGCGCATGCGGACATTCCCATGGTGCTGACATCGGCCGGCGACGATCGAGCGCTGGCCCGCACGCACGGCGGTCAGTTCATGCTGCCGGATGACGCCGCGGAAGTCCTCGGCGCCGATCATCCCTTCCTCGCCGACGTCGCCCGCGATCTCGTCGCCCTCTGCCACCACCCCGATGCCGGCGATCTGGTGCTCTCTGGCTGGTGTCACGGCACCGAGGCGCTGAGCTTCGCCATCGAAAATGGCGCCCATGCCGGGGCGGGGCCGGAGGAAACCAACGGCTTTCTGCTCCTGCCGGCCGACGCGCCGCTGGGTGCGGGCCGCACCGGCTATGTCAGACCGCTCGATCTGCGCCGGGCCACCGAAACCAAGCTTGGTCGAGGCGAGCCGTCGGGGAAAGCTGCGCGCCTTCGCCGATCGCCACGGACGCTTCGGGTGATGACGTACAACGTGCATAGCTGCATCGGCATGGATGGCAAGCTCGCACCGGAACGGATCGCCCGGGTGATCGCCCTGCATGCACCGGATATCGTGGCGCTGCAGGAGCTTGACGTCGGCCGGCAGCGCTCGAACGGCGTCGACCAGGCGGCGTTGATCGCCCGCCATCTGGAGATGGAGCAGCTCTTCCATCCGGCTCTGCATGTCGAGGAAGAGCGCTATGGCGATGCGATCTTGACCCATCTGCCGATGCGTTTGGTCAAGGCAGGCCCCTTGCCATCGCCACCATCGCGGCGGCCGCGCGAGCCGCGCGGCGCACTCTGGGTGACGGTCGATCTGGACGGCATCGAAATCCAGGTTCTGAATACGCATCTCGGCCTGATGCCCCAAGAGCGCAAGGTTCAGGTGGAGGCCCTTCTGGGTCCTGATTGGCTGGCCAATTCCGCTTGCCGCGGACCAGTCGTGCTCTGTGGTGATTTCAATGCCCTGCCGAAGTCGCCGGTTTGCCGCGAGCTTGGCACGCGCCTTCAAGACGTCGAAGCCGGCCAACCCCGCAAGCGGCGGAACGGCACGTTCTTCGGACGTTTTCCCTTTGCTCGAATCGACCATGTTTTTGTCGGGGGCGATGTCATCGTGAATGATATCCAGATCCCGGAGACGACCTTGACCCGCCTTGCATCCGATCATCTGCCGCTGATCGTTGATCTTTGCCTGGGCGATCCGCTGGGAGAGCGTTCTCGGCAGGATCTAGCCCGGAATCTTCCAGCCCTCTCACCTCCGATGACAGCAGCGCCGCATCCAAGCCTTCCAAGCACGACGCCGACCTTCGAAGTCGAGCGAATTTGATCCGTGTCATGGCGCGTACCCGCAGACGGCTGGAAAGCTGTCTCGGTCACCAAGGAGGCAAGACGCCATGTCCATGAAAGCCATGATCCTTGAACGTCCCGGCATGCCGCTCCGGATGGTGGAGCTGCCTCTGCCTCATCCGCAATCGGATCAGATCCTGGTCAAGGTCACGGCCTGCGGCGTTTGCCGGACAGATCTCCATATCGTCGATGGCGATCTGAGCGAGGCGAACCTGCCGATCATTCCGGGGCATGAGATCGTCGGCCATGTCGTCCGTCTCGGAAGCGAGGTGAAGCGGCTGAAGGTTGGCGACAAGGTCGGTATCCCTTGGCTCGGCTGGACCTGCAGCACCTGTCGCTTCTGCCGCGCTGGCGAAGAGAATCTGTGCGATCAGGCCCGGTTCACAGGCTATCAGATCAATGGCGGCTATGCCGAGTACACGGTCGCCGATGCCCGCTACGTCTTTCCGGTGAAGGGCTCTTCCGATGCCGAACTCGCGCCGCTGCTTTGTGCGGGGCTGATCGGCTATCGATCGCTGCGCATGGCCGGGGATGCCGAGCGTCTCGGTATCTATGGCTTTGGCGCCGCTGCTCATATCGTCGCCCAAATTGCCCGGCATCAAGGCCGAGAAGTGTTCGCGTTCACGCGCGAGGGCGATCATCAGGCCCAGAAGTTTGCTTCCGAACTGGGGGCGGCCTGGGCCGGCAGCTCAAACCAGGAAGCGCCTGAAAAGCTTGATGCTGCGATCATCTTCGCACCGGTCGGTGCCCTGGTGCCGATCGCGCTCAAGGCGGTTCGCAAGGGGGGCACGGTCGTTGCCGGCGGCATTCATATGAGCGACATTCCTAGCTTTCCCTACGATATCCTCTGGGGCGAACGGACGCTTCGATCGGTCGCCAACCTGACCCGGCATGATGCGGAAGCCTTCTTGGACCTGGCGCCGCACGTCCCCGTCAAGACGGAGGTCGTAACCTTTCCGCTGCGTGAAGCCAACGAGGCTCTCGCCAGGCTGCGCGAAGGCCGGTTGCGCGGTGCAGCGGTACTTTTGCCCGGCTGACCGGTGGTCTCGCGGGGATCAAGATTGCTTCGTGGTCGTCTCAATCACCAGCCTCGCTGGCTTTGCCCAGCTTGATATCGCCGAGGTCCTGATCTGGATTGCTGAGCGATTAATGCCGGGCCGACGTTCGCTCGAACAAACGGCAAAGCTCTTGAGCCAGTTCCGGATCGCACAGTGCGGTCTGCAAAATGCGCTGAAACTCGTCCGCCGTCATGCCCCCGGCGTTCTCGATGGCCGCACCGATAGCAACATCCAGGCGTTCCTGCAGCCGCGTCGCCTCATGCTCTCCACACGCCGTTTCGATCGCCGCTGACCACTGATCGATCAAGCTGTCGATGTCGACAGCAGCGCGGATAAAGGCTTCGAGCTTGATCGACCGAAGATCCGGCAGATCGTCGGATGTGCTCGATGGCGAACTGGCCAGCAGGCGCAGCAGAGGCGACGTAGCCGCGTCGCCATGCCATCGGCCTGGCGCGGTCACGGTCCAGAAAGGATCTGGTGTAAGCTCTTCGAAAAAATCGACATTGGCGCAAAACAGCCTTGGCGCATCGCCCTGGCGTCCGCCCGCGCGCCAGCGGCGGCATCGTCCGACATGCTTGCATTGAGCACAAACATTCTCCGCCTCGATAAGCTCGTTCCGATAGAGCGGGAGCTGATCGGGTTCAGCACCGAAATAGCGCATCATTTCGGCGAGATCAGCATGGACCATCGCCCGGCTCATGGTCAGCGGCGAACGCGAACGCTCCGCCTCGACCTGGATATCGTCCGGCGGTTCGCAACGTTGGTCGGCTGATGGTGACAAGGATCTGATCGTTCCCTGCCGCTGCACGGCCGCCGTCAGCACCTCGATGATGTGCAGCATTGACAACCTCGATCATGTCATCATGCAAGAGGGAAAGCATAACAGCACGATTTTTGGGCAGGTTGACGTGGATCAAGCTCCAGATGTTTTTTTGCCTGGCTTGGGGGGACACCTCAGTGTCCTGTCATTCATGCAGGCTTCGCCGCCGCGCTTCCTCCACCCGATTGAAGGCGACCTGCGCGAGGATGAGGCCATGCAGATCGAAGGCCGAAGAGCAGAAGGCCGCCCAATACGAGGAAAATCAGATGGATATTCCTGGGCATGCCATCATCCAGCTGACGGCGAACCCCGACCGGGCTTACGCGATCTTTTTCTTGGAGAAGTACCAGTCGGTATACTCATAGCCCTCATCCTTGCGCGCCTTCGCGGCTTCGGTGGTTGCCGGCGGCGGCACGATGACGGCATCGCCCGGCTTCCAGGCTTCGGGCGTGGCGACCTTTTGCTCTTCGGACATTTGCAGCGCCTGCAGCAGACGGAGGAACTCGTCGACCGAGCGGCCATTGGTCATGGGATAATAGACCATCGCCCGAAGAATGCCGTCCGGATCGATCATGAAGGTGGCGCGCACGGCGGATGTGTCGGAAGCGCCGGGCTGGATCATGCCATAGGCGTGAGCGACGGCCATCGAAAGATCGGCGATGATCGGAAACGGGATCTCGACCCCGAACTTCTCCTGAATGTTGCGCACCCAGGCGATATGAGCGTAGTGGCTGTCGATCGAAAGACCGAGAAGCTCGCAGTTCAGCGCCTTGAAGTCTTCCGCCCGGCGGGCGAAGGCGATGAACTCGGTGGTGCAGACCGGCGTGAAGTCCGCCGGGTGCGAGAACAGGATCAGCCACTTGCCGCGATAGTCTCCAAGTGATTTCTCGCCATGGGTGGTCGGCGCCTTGAAGTCGGGTGCCGGTTCGTTGAGACGGGGCAGCCGAGCGGGTGTTTCGATATCCATGGTCATGTTCTCCTCCTATGATGCTCTCGGCAGGCAAGGCCCTGCCATAGCTCGTGTCGGTCAGATGGCCGCCGCCCATGTTGGGAAGGTAGATGGCGCAAAGCTGAACCGTCGCCCCGCTCCCCTTGGAACGACCTGCTGAATGCCATCATGCCGATCCTGATCGTCATGTCGGTGATGAAGTCACCGAGTGGGCGCGTACTGATCTTCTGCACCCCAATTAAAATAATTCGCTGAAGCGGCGTGGTGATCGAGGTGAGCGTCAATCTAAACTGGATCAGAAACCGCGCGATTGAGCTCGATCAAGGACCCGACTTCGCGCAGCCATTAAGTCGTTGAGCCTTGGGGTCTTCTGAGACGATGAGGTGGACCAATGGTCGATACACAACGACATGGCTTTCGCGCACCCACGCGGGATGAGGTGATTGCCATCGTCGGCACCATCAGCGAGAACAAGATCGCCGCTTTGCTTGCCAGCGGTGCAAGGGCCGAGGATCTGCTCGATGCCGTCGCCATGGCGAAGGGCGATATCGACATTGCCGCCACGGGAGAGAGTGCGGTGTCGCCTCTTGCGGTCCAGGCCTATGAAATCTTGACCAATTGAGCGAGGGGTGACGGCCTAAGCTGTGGACGGCCTTGTCTCGCCGAGATAGTCGATGCAGCCGTTCAGACTTGAGAGCCGTGGATAGTCGGCTTCGTCGATGCTGACCTGCAGCCGTTCGTTCAACGCCGTCACGAAGCGGAGAAAGTCCAGAGAATCGAAATCGAACTGGTCGCGGAAATTGATGTCGTCTTGAAGTTTTTCGGCATCGATGTTCGGCGCGATTTCGGTGAGCGTGCCGAGAATGGTTGCACGGAGTTCGTCATGGGCCATGGTGGTCACCCCGGATGGTCGATGGGCTGCTGATCGGATGGCTGAGAAGCGGCTTCGCCGGCGAGTAAACGACGCTTGATCTTGCCCGATTCCGTTTTCGGCAGCTCGCTCCTGAAGACGATGTCGCGCGGTGCGATGGCGGCGCCGAGCAGGTGTCGGGCGTGGGCGAGGAGGTCTCGCTTGAGGTCGTCCCTGGGCTTTTCTCCAGGTTGCAGGACGACGTAGGCAATGACCAGCGCACCGACCAGAGCGTCTTCTTTGCCGATCACGGCAACGTCGGCGACCGCCGGATGCTCGTGCAGGACGCTTTCGACTTCGAAGGGGCTGATCAGATGGCCGGCCGACTTGATCACGTCATCGCTGCGCCCGACGAACCAGTAGTAGCCGTCGGTATCGCGTCGGACCAGATCGCCGCTTAGATACCAGCCGTCTCGAAACGCCTGGCGATAGCGGATCTCGTTGTCGAGGTAGCCGCGGAACATCGAGGGCCACGGCGCCTTCAGAGCAAGCTCGCCGGTCTCGCCTGGGCGCTCGACGATTGCCAAGCGGTCGTCCGCCTGTCGGTGAACCACCGCCGCTTCGATGCCGGGCATGGGCAATCCCATGGCGCCGGGTTTGATGTCGAGAGCGGCGAAATTGCTGATCATGATCGCACCGGTTTCTGTCTGCCACCAGGTGTCGTGGATCGGTCGCCCGAAAGTCTTCTCTGCCCAGAAGATGGCATCCGGGTTGAGCGGCTCACCGACACTTGCGATCAAGCGCAATGCGCTGACGTCATGCTCTTTTGCCCGTTCGGAACCTGCGTGCATCAGCATGCGGATCGCCGTCGGCGAGGTATACCAGACGGATACCCGTTCCTGCTCGAGCCGTCGGTACCAGCGTGCCGGATCGAATTCCTCTTCGTCGACCAGCACTGTGGCGCCGATGGCAAGCGGAGCGATGATGCCGTAGGAGGTGCCGGTCACCCAGCCGGGATCGGCGGTGCACCAGTAGACGTCGTCGGGACGGAGATCGAGCGCGAACTTGGCGGTGGCGTGATGGGCGATGATAGCCTCGTGGACATGCAGCGCCCCTTTCGGCGGCCCGGTGGTGCCGCTGGTGAAGTGCAGGATGGCGACATCGTCCGGCTTGGTCGGCGGCATCGCGAAGGTCTCTTTTGCCGAGGAAAGCCGCTCTTGATATGACGACGTCTTCGGTGCCAGGTCCTTTGCATCTGCATCGGGCGCATCGACGAGAAGCACGTGGTCGAGTTTCGACAGTCGGTCGCGAATGCCGGCAACTTTTCGGCGATACAGGTTCGCGGTCGTCACCAGCACGCGTGCATTTGCGAGGTCGAGGCGCGTGCGGACCGGTTCGGGCCCAAGCGCGGCGAACAGCGGACAGAAGACCGAGCGGTTTCTCCAGGTGCCGAACGCCACCTCGAACAGCTCCGGGCGGCGCGGCATCAGGACCGCAACCACATCGCCCGGACCGGCGCCAAGGTCGGACAGCATGTTGGCGGCGCGCTCGCTGGATGCTTTGAGCTCGGCAAAGGTGACGTTTCGGCGTTCGCCGTCGCGGCCGTGCCAGCAGAGGGCGGTATCGAGGCCGCGGCCATCGCGCACGTGACGATCGATCGCCACGTCGGCGGTATTGAGGCTTTCGCCGCCGAGTTGGGCGTGCTCGCTTGCCCAGGAGAAGTCGGCGCGAGCCTGGGCGTAGTCAGTCAGATTGTGTGCCGATGTTCGTTCGCGTTCCAACTTCGCGATGATCGGCCGAGGCGCTGGCTGCATCGTCATGCCTGCTATGTCTTTCAGCCCGAGATGATGTCGCCAGGGGACCAGAACCTTTCAGATCATGCCTTGATTTGCCTCAAGACAACCATGCTGAAAAAACGTTAAGGCTAAGCGGAACTGGCTCTAACGCCTGACGGAAGCTTGGCAAAGGCGCTTCGATGACAATTCGCAATCTGGATCATCTGTTCAAACCAACGTCGATCGCGCTGATCGGTGCCAGTCGGGACAAGGGCTCGGTCGGGGCGCAGATCGCCCACAATCTGTTCAGCAGTGGCTTCGACGGACCGATCATGCCGGTCAATCCCAAGCATCGCGCGGTTCAAGGGGTTCTGACCTATCCGGATATCGCGAGCCTGCCGCTGACGCCGGATCTTGCCATCATCGCCACGCCGCCGGCCACCGTTCCGGGAATCGTGGCCGAGTTGAGCGGCCGGGGCACCAAGGCGGTCGTCGTGATCACGGCGGGCTTCGGGCAGGACGAAGAGCGCGAGGGCGAGGCGACTCGCCAGGCCATGCTGGATGCCGCACGGCCGCATCTGCTGCGGATCGTCGGGCCGAACTGCCTGGGCGTCCTGGTGCCCGAGATCGGCTTGAACGCAAGTTTCGCTCATCTTTCGCCGAACCCCGGCAGGCTTGCCTTCGTCGCCCAGTCCGGTGCTGTCGTGACTTCGGTGCTCGACTGGGCGACCAGCCGCGGCATCGGTTTTTCGCATCTGGTGTCGCTTGGCGACATGGCGGACGTCGATTTCGGCGACATGCTCGACTATCTGGCCAATGATCCCAAGACCAAGGCGATCCTCTTGTACATCGAGGCCATCACCGACGCGCGAAAATTCATGTCGGCCGGGCGCGCGGCCGCGCGCATGAAGCCGGTGATCGTGGTGAAGGCCGGGCGTCATCCCGAAGGCGCTCGGGCGGCGGCATCGCATACCGGTGCGCTTGCCGGTTCGGACGCGGTCTACGATACCGCCTTTCGCCGCGCCGGCATGCTGCGTGTGCTGCGTCTGGAGGAGCTGTTCGACGCGGTGCAGACCTTGGCGACGGTATCACCGCCGCGCGGCGATCGCCTGGCGATCATCACCAATGGCGGCGGTGCCGGCGTGATGGCGACCGATGCGCTGGTCGAAGACGGCGGCCGCCTCGCCGAGCTGGCACCGGAGACCATAGCAGCGCTCGATCAGGTCTTGCCGGCGACCTGGTCGCGGACCAACCCCATCGACATGATCGGCGACGCCGATGCCGAGCGTTACGCGGCGACGCTCAAGGCTGTCAGGCAGGACAAGAACGTGGACGGCGTTCTGGTGATCAGTTGTCCAACCGCGGTGGTATCGCCGACCGAAGCTGCCAAGGCGGTGATCGAGGCGATGGACGACCAGCGCCAGCCGAGCGTCTTTACCAGTTGGCTCGGCGATGGCAGCGCGCTCGAGGCACGGAGGCAATTTGCCGATCATGGCGTTGCAACCTATGCGACGCCCGAGGATGCGGTGCGTGCCTTCATGCAGATGGTCAGCTATCGCCACAACCAGGAAACGCTGCTGGAGACGCCGGCGTCGCTGAGCGAGGCGCTGAGCCCGGATGTTTCGGCGGCAGGCGATCTGATCGATCGCGTTGTCGCCGAAGGCCGAAGCTGGATGACCGAGCCGGAAGCGAAGGCGCTGCTGGGCGCTTACGACGTTCCGGTTGCAAGGACGCTCACCGCGGCCACGCCCGAGGAAGCGGCGCGCGTGGCTGCGGAGCTGGGCGGGGCGGTTGCTCTCAAGATCCTTTCGCCGGACATCACCCACAAGAGCGATGTCGGCGGCGTCGTTCTCGATCTCCTCGGGCCAAAGCATGTCGAGGAAGCGGCCATCACGATGCTGGATCGTGTCCGGACCGCCCAGCCGGACGCCACGATCACGGGCTTCAGCGTGCAGACCATGATCCGCAGGCCCGGCGCCTACGAGCTGATCCTCGGCATGACCAATGACCGCCAGTTCGGACCGATGCTGCTGTTCGGCCAAGGCGGCACGGCGGTCGAGGTGATCGACGACAAGGCGCTGGCCCTGCCGCCCCTGAACATGCACCTCGCCCACGAAATGATGGCGCGCACCCGCATCTACCGGCTCCTGCAGGGTTATCGCGATCGCGCGGCGATCAATCTCGATGCGATCGCCGAGACCTTGATCAAGCTCTCGCAGCTGGTGGTCGATTTCGCCGAGATCGAGGAACTGGATATCAACCCGCTGCTCGCCGATGAATACGGCGTGGTGGCCTTGGATGTGCGGGTGCGTCTCGCGGCAGCTTCGGTCTCCGGGACCGAGCGCCTGGCGATCCGGCCTTATCCCAAGGAGCTGGAGGAGAAAATTCGCCTCGGTGATGGCCGAGCGCTGATCCTGCGGCCGATCGTCCCCGAGGACGAGCCGGCGCTGCAAAAGGCGTTCGAGACGCTGACGCCGGAGGAGGTCAGGCTGCGTTTCTTCACCCCGCTCAAGACGCTAAGCCACATGATGGCCGCCCGCTTCACCCAGCTGGACTACGCCCGCGACATGGCGTTGATCCTGGCCGAGCCGGGCATTCCCGGACGCTCGGACATCTTCGGCGTGGCGCGGATCAGCGCTGATCCGGACAATGAGCGCGCTGAATACGCGATCATCGTTCGCCACGACATGACCGGCCTCGGCCTTGGTCTGCTGCTGATGCGCCGCATCATCGACTACGCCAGGAACCGCAGCATAGGCGAGATCTTCGGCGACGTGCTGCGCGACAACACCACGATGTTGAAGATGTGCGAGTTTCTCGGTTTCGAACGGTCGGCGATCGCGGATGATCCGACCATCGTCCGGGTGACGCTTCGTTTGTGAACGCGGCTTTCTTTGCGCGGAGATATCTCCGTTGATACGACAAGGTCACCATGGATTGAACCGACCCGTCACGGTCAACGACCGTCTCGGCGGCTATCGCTTCGGGGCAAGGCTCGTCAGCTGTCTGCTGTTTCTGGCGATCGGCAGCTTCTGGGCGGCCGTACCCGCTAAGGCGGAGTCCCAGGATGCAGGTCCCTCGCTCTGGCACGAGGCGGACGACGAGAACGGGTTGCAGGTGAAGCTTTATCTGTTCTGGTCGGAAAACTGTCCCCACTGCCATCGAGCGCTCGCGTTCATCGACAAGCTGGGCGGGGATCTGCCTTGGCTCAAGATCCACCTGTTCGAGATTTCCGATCCGGACAGTGCTGGGGCATATCAGGCGTTCGCCGATGCGTTCGAGATCGAGGCAAGCTATGTGCCGGCGTTCTTCTATTGCGGCGGCACCTTCAACGGCTACAGCAACGACGAGACGACCGGCAAGTTCCTGCGGGATACCCTCGAAGCCTGTTATGTTCAGCTGAGGAGCGATCAGACCGCCGACGCCAACGATCCGAGGCAGTCCGACGAAGCGCTCTCCCAACCGCCGATCTCGGTGCCGTTGATCGGCACGTTCGATCCGGGCTCGCTGTCCCTGCCGGTGATGACCATCGTTCTCGGCGGGCTCGATGCGTTCAATCCCTGCGCCTTTTTCGTGCTGCTGTTTCTCCTGAGCCTGATGGTCCACGTCCATAAGCGCACCCACATGGCGATCGTCGGCGGCACCTTCGTGCTGTTCTCAGGCTTGCTGTATTTTCTGTTCATGGCAGCCTGGCTCAACGTCTTTCTCATCGTCGGTCATCTGGCGCTGGTCACGACCATCGCGGGGCTGATTGCCCTCCTCGTCGGCGCGATCAACGTCAAGGATTATTTCTGGTTCAAGCAAGGGATCAGCCTGTCGATCCCCGAACGCGCCAAGCCCGGCCTGTTTCAACGCATGCGCGGCCTGGTCTCGACGTCCAGCCTGCCTTCGATTTTGCTCGGCACGATGACCCTGGCGCTCGCGGCCAATGCCTACGAGCTGTTGTGCACGGCCGGCTTTCCCATGGTCTTCACGCGAATTTTGACCTTGAACGAGCTGTCGCCGGCTGGCCATTACCTTTACTTGGCGCTCTACAACCTGGTCTACGTCCTGCCGCTGCTGACCATTGTCGTGATCTTCGTCGTGACCTTGGGCGCGCGCAAGCTCACCGAAGACGAGGGGCGGGTTCTGAAGCTCTTGTCGGGACTGATGATGCTCGGCCTCGGCGTCGTCCTCCTGATCGCGCCCGGCTCACTGAGCCAGCCTCTGATCGCGCTCATCCTGATCGCCGTCGCTCTCGTCGTCACCGCGGGCGTCGTCTGGTGGCGACGCCGACAAGCCCAACATGCCGAACCGATGGAGGAACGCTCATGAAACACGGGACTTTTTTACGACTGGCGACACTGATGGTGTTTGGCAGCCTGGCTGTTTTCGGCAGCGCGATCAGTCCGAGTTACGGCGACGAGAGCACGGTGTTCAGCATCGGCACATATCGTGAGATGCATGACGAGGACAGGGCCTCCCTCGAGTTCGTGCTCGGCGCCATGCGCGAAACCGTGTTTTTCGCGCAGCATTCAATCGGCCAGCCCGTGATCTGCGCAACGCCGATCCCGATTGCCGGTGCGGAGCTTGTCGAGATGGTCGATGAGGAACTGGAGCATCCGACCAATCCCGATGGCGGCGCCTATACCGAGGCGACGGAAGTCGCCTTCGTCCTTCTGACGGCGTTGAAGAAGCACGAGGCCTGCCAGTAGCGCGATATCGCTCCCGTAGGACCTGCTTTGCCGATTGATGCTGTGCGATTCCGTCATTCGGGATCATGGCTTGGGCAGGGTGCAGGTCACGTCAGTTCAGCAGAGCCTTCAGATGCACGGCAACGCTCCGGCCCAAGGCGCCGAGGTTGTAGCCACCTTCGAGAACCGAAACGACACGACCGGCCGCATGGTCATGGGCAACGGACATGATCTGGTCCGTGATCCAGGCGAAGTCGGCCTCACGCAGCGCCAGCCCCGACATGTCGTCCAGGACATGGGCGTCGAAGCCGGCGGAGACCAGGATCAACTGGGGCCTGAACCTTTCGAGCGCCGGCATCCAGTGCGCCTCGACCTTCTCGCGAAAAGCCGTCCCGTCGGTGCCGGCGTCGAGCGGCACGGCGACAAGCTGCTTGGTGTCGGACTGATGGCCGGTATACGGATAGAAGGGATGCTGGAAGCTGGAGCAGAAAAGGACCCGGTCATCGGTCCGAAAGATATCTTCCGTTCCATTGCCGTGATGCACGTCGAAATCGATGATGGCGATCTGGTCGAGATCGTAGTTGGCCAGCGCATGACAGGCGCCGACCGCGACATTGTTGAAGAGGCAAAACCCCATGGCCTTGTCCCGCTCGGCATGATGGCCAGGCGGGCGCACGGCGCAAAAAGCGGCGCTGGCCTCGGCCCGCATCACGAGATCCACGCCAAGCACGGCAGCGCCTGCCGCTCGCCGCGCTGCCTTGAGCGTATGCGGCGTCATGACCGTGTCGCCGTCGATATCAACCGAGCCGTCCGAGGGCGCCAACCGAAAGACTTTATCTACATAGCCCGCATCATGGGCCAGAATCAGGTCCTCTCGCTCGACGAGGGGCGCGTCGTAGAAGCGCGTCACGAACTGCATGCCCGAGCTGATCACCCTGTCCTGGATCGCATCCATGCGCTCCGGTCTGTCCGGATGGTGACCGCCCGGGTCGTGCAGCCGGCAATCGGGATGAGAGATGATCGCGAGGGTCAAGTTGGGTCAGCCCTTTCTCTTTGCATGCCTGCTCAGATGGTCAGGTTATCAAGCGCAGATCGAACGCTGGATGATCGAGATCAACAAACCCGACGGCAGGCAGAGCCGGTTCGGCTGAAATGCACCCTTAGAACTGCTTTCAGCTCAAGGTTTCTGCGGGCTTCGGGTTCGTTTGGTTTTTGATGACTTTTCGGCGGCGGGCCTATCTCGAAGGTGACGAGAATCAGGTGAGATCAAGTCGGTTGAGCGATCGAAGCTCGACCGCGCTTTTCATCATTGCTTAACATCTTGCTGCTACGAACGTCCTGATTTTATGGCCCATGAGATCCTGGAAGTCCGCCCGCCCGCCAAAACAGAGGGGGCTGGGCTCGGACGCCCGGGGCCCCGTGGATCAGCTTACAGACGTCCAGAACCTGGATAAGGAAAGGTTGACCCACCCTTGGCGCGCGTCCGCAAGGTTTTCGAGCAATTTCATCGTCTCGCCGGCGCCTCCTTGGGGGCGTTGTCTTGAAGATCTGCGCTGTCCCTTGCCGCTTATGATGCCCGACCACGCGACGCAACGAACTCCTCGCATCTGCCGACGGACAACACGATGAAATCATTCGATCTTTGTGATCAACCTGTGTGGCGAGATGGGAGCCTCTTCTGGTCGGGTTCGGCTAATTCGAGCAAAAGAAACGATCAGGAGACCAACATAATAATAGAACGATATTCCTATAAAAACAACGTAGAGATGCTGTCCCTGCCCGGATGAGGTCCAGGTGCCGGGTGCAGCGCCGCACAGCTGCTTGCCAATTGGATGTTTAGGGATCATGAGAGGGGCGAAGGACTCCAACTTGGATTGTTGACATGAGCGATCGGCTTGCAGCCATGTTGTCGGAACGGCCTGTTCTGCTTGCGGATGGGGCCATGGGGACCAGTCTTTTTGAGCTTGGTCTGGCCAATGGTGCGGCGGGCGAGCTTTGGAACGTTGATCATCCCGATCGGGTCATCAGCGTGCATCAGGGTTTTGTCGATGCCGGGTCCGACATTATTTTGACCAACAGTTTCGGCGGCAATCGCTGTCGGTTGGCCTTTCATGATGCGGCGGACCGTGTGCTGGAGATCAATTCGGCCGCGGCAGGTCTGGCTTGCAAGGTTGCCCGGTCTGCCGGTCGCCCGATGATTGTCGCCGGTTCGATGGGGCCGACCGGGGAGGTCTTGGAGCCGCTTGGCTCGTTCAGCCAGGCGGAGGCGGAAGCTGCGTTTGCGGAACAGGCGGCGGCATTGAAGGAAGGCGGGGTCGATGTCGCCTGGATCGAGACGATGTTTTCCGAGGAGGAGCTGACCGCGGCGGTTCGAGCGGTGGAGAGCGTGGGTCTGCCTTATGCGGTCACCATGACCTTCGACAGTTCGGGGCGGACGATGATGGGCATCAAGCCGGAAGATGCCCTTGCCATGTCCAAGCGTAAAGGCTGGAAGCCGACTGCCTTCGGGGCGAATTGCGGCATCGGACCGGCGCAATTGCTGGACTCGGTGATCGGTCTCGCCCGCGCTGCTGATCCTTCCGACGTGATCGTCGCCAAGGGCAATTGCGGCACGCCATCCATGGGGGCGGACATGCTGCCGCACTATAACGGCACGCCTGAGATCATGGCGGATTACGCCTGTCTTGCGCGCGATGCCGGTGCCCGCATCATCGGCGGCTGCTGCGGCACGACGCCTGCTCACATCGAGGCGATGCGCCTGGCGCTCGCGGAGCGACCCAAGGCGGAGGCGGCGCCGACCTATGACGAGATCGAAGCGCGATTGGGCTCGGTCAAAAATACCGGCGAGGCCTCCAAGGCGCCAAAGAGAGACCGTCGCCGTCGTCGAGCAAGTTAACGGGGGGCGTCGCCTAAAAGTTGACGCGGTCGCCGCCTTTCAGGCTCAGGATTTCTCGCGCGTCGTCCGGGGTGGCGACGTCGAGCTGCATGCCTTCGAGGATCTGGCGCATGGCGGTGACCTGGGCGGCGTTGGAGGGTGCTAGCTCGCCGGCGCCGAGCCAGAGCAAATCTTCGAGGCCGACACGGACATTGCCGCCTTGTGCTGCTCCCATCGTGGTCAGGGGGAGTTGATGACGTCCGGCCGCGAGGATCGACCAGACATATTGATCGCCGAACAGCCGGTCCGCGGTTCGTTTCATGTGCATCAGGTCTTCTGGATGAGCGCCGATGCCGCCGAGGATGCCGAAGACGGTCTGCACGAAGAGCGGCGGTTCGACCAGGCCTTCGTCGAGGAAGTGGGCGAGGTTGTAGAGATGGCCGACGTCGTAGCACTCGAACTCGAACCGGGTCTGATTGGCGCGGCATAAGTCGAGGATGTAGGCGATGTCCTTGTAGGTGTTCTTGAACACCATATCGCGGCTGGCTTCGAGATGAGTCCGCTCCCACTCATGGTCGAATTGCTGGAACCGTTTCAGCATCGGAAACAGGCCGAAATTCATCGATCCCATATTGAGCGAGGCCACCTCTGGTTGACATTGCAGGGCAGGCTGCAGCCGCTCCTCGACCGTCATGCCGGGCGCGCCGCCTGTGGTGATATTGACCACCGCTGCGGTGGCCTGCTTGATCCGGGGGAGGCATTGCCTGAAGATTTCCGGATCCTGGGTCGGACGGCCGTCATCGGGTGCGCGCATATGGAGATGCAGGATGGCAGCGCCCGCTTCGGCGGCACCGATGGCGCCGTCCACGATCTGATCCGGCGTCTTCGGCAGATGCGGCGACATCGAGGGCGTGTGGATCGAGCCCGTAACCGCGCAGGTGATGATGACCTTCCGACGCTTCGCCCCAGCCTTCGCCATGGATCGGCCTCCCGTTGAGCCAGTGTTGTCCCTTCGATCACTATCCACATTTTGCACCGCGGTTGCAAAGATGATGAATGTTTTTTTTACATGATTTTAGTGGATGACCGCCCTTAACGAGAAGGCGACGGTCAACAAGGTGTGCGAAAGGGGCTTGACGGCAGGCGTGAAAAACTGCGCAACTGTTGAACAATCAAGGGAGGTAAGAAACGAGAGCTGATGGCGCCCATTCTTGAACTCAAGAACATCAGCAAGTCCTTTCCCGGCGTTCGAGCGCTCGACGATGTGCGCTTCGACGTCGTGGCTGGCGAGGTGCATGCGCTTCTCGGTGAGAATGGCGCTGGCAAATCGACGCTGATCAAGATCGTCTCCGGCGTTTACGAGCCGGACGCCGGCACGCTGTCGGTCGGTGAGCGCGAGGTCACGTTCAAGAACCCGCTCGAGGCGCAGGCGGCAGGCATCGCAACGATCTATCAGGAGCTCCTGCTTGTTTCCGGAGCTGTCCGTTGCCGAGAACATCTTCATGGGCCATCCGCCGCGGACGCGGTTCGGGGCGATCGACTGGACCACGATGCAGGCGCGCGCCCGGGACATTCTGGCCTCGCTCGATATCCATGATCTCGATGTATCGAAGGTCGTCGGTGCCTTGTCGATCGGCAATCGCCAGCGGGTCGAGATTGCCAAGGCGCTGTCCCGCGATGCCCGGCTGCTGATCATGGACGAACCGACCGCAGCGCTCACCGAAGCCGATGTCGAGCGGCTGTTCGGCATCGTTCGACGGCTGCGCGAGCGCGACGTCGGTGTGGTCTATATCAGCCATCGTCTGGAGGAGGTGTTCGAGCTTGCGGATCGGGTGACCGTGCTGCGGGACGGCAGTTATGTGGCCACGAAACCGGTTGCCGAGACCGATAAGGATGACCTGATCACCATGATGGTCGGCCGGACCATCGATGCACTCTTTCCCGAAGGCGAACGCCAAGATCGGTCGAGATCGTGCTGGAGGTGAAGGACCTCAATCGACGGCCGCTGACCAATGACGTCAGTTTCCAGGTCCGGGCTGGCGAGATCGTCGGGCTGGCAGGTCTCGTCGGCTCCGGTCGAAGCGAGCTGGCGCAGGTCATTTTCGGGGTGACCCCCGCACAATCCGGTGAGATCAGGCTCAATGGCAACCGACGTGACGATCAAGAAGCCCACGCCAGGCCAAAGGGTTGGGGATTGCCTATGTGCCGGAAGATCGCGGTCATCAGGGGCTCATCCGGCCGATGAAGCTGCGCGAGAATGTCTCGCTTGCGGTGCTCGAGCGGCTGGTCAAAGGCGTGTTCATCGACCGGCAGGCCGAGGAGGCGCTGGCGCGAGGAGAGCATTCGGAAGTTCGCGATCCGGGCCAGCAGCACGGAGCAGGTGGTCAACAAGCTATCCGGCGGCAATCAGCAAAAGGTGGTGCTCAGCAAGTGGCTGGCAAGCGAGCCTCTCATGCTGCTCATGGACGAGCCGACCCGCGGCGTTGACGTCGGTGCCAAAGCGGAGATCCACCGGTTGATGGGCGAGCTGGTCGAACAGGGGCTTGCGATCTTGATGATCTCCAGCGAACTGCCGGAGATCATGGGCATGAGCGATCGCATTCTGGTGATGCGCGAGGGGCATATCGTCGCCGAGTTCGATCGCGATGAGGCCACGCAGGAAGCGGTCGCATCGGCCATGATGGGTGGATCGTCTCTGCCGGATAGCGCCTCATCGCCAATCGTCCCGACGGTCGAGGCCTAGGACATGGCCATCACTGCTGCAACAACGACGCTGCGCGAAGAAAAGAGGGGCAGTCTCCTGAAGGCCTTCGGCGGTCAGGAGCTGATCCTGCTGCTCTGCATCATCGGGCTGTTCGTCGTCGTCGGCTTGATCAATCCGCGCTATATCGCCGAGCGCAATCTGAGCAGTATTTTTCTCGGCAATGCCTATATCGCGGTCGCGGCGATCGGCATGTCGATGGTGATCATTTCCGGCAATATCGATATTTCCGTCGGCTCGCTGATCGGCGTTCTCGCGACGATCAGCGGCTCGCTCGCGGTCAACGGCTATCCGATCATCGTGAGCTGGCTCGTCCCGCTCGTCGTCGGTGCCGCGGTCACGGCGATCATGGGGTTCATGGTCGCCTATCTTCGAATCCCCTCGATCGTGGTGTCGCTCGGCATGCTGAGCATCCTGAAAGGGCGGGCTGATCAGCGTGACGGCGGGGGCCTGGATCTCGGATCTTCCGGCCGGCTACGGCCTGGCGCAAATGCGCCCGTTCGGCATACCGATGCCGATTTACTTCATGGTGTTGCTGACGCTGATCGCGGCGGCCTGGATGCGCTACAGCGTGACCGGAAGGGCGATCTACGCGGTCGGCGGCAATGCCGAGGCGGCGCGTCTGTCGGGCATTTCGGCCAAGCGCACCATCATGACGGTGTTCATCATTCACGGCGTTTTCGTCGGCATTGCCGCCGTGCTGTTCGCAACGCAGCTTTCCGTCATTCAATCGACGGTGCCGCCCAATCTCGAACTCACCATCATCACCGCCTCGGTGGTCGGCGGCGTCAGCATCCTCGGCGGTGTCGGCACGGTGGTCGGCTCGACGCTGGCGGCGATCCTTCTGGCGGCGATCGGTTCGTCCCTGATCTTCATCAATGTCTCGCCCTATTGGCTGCGTGCGGTGCAAGGCGTTCTCATTCTCCTGACCGTGCTCGCGGATCTCTGGCGCCGAAAACGTCAGATGATGAGGCGCTAGCCATGGCGGCGGTCGATACCAAGATCCAGCCGGCAGCGTCGTCGCTGCTGCATTGGTTCAGGCATGAGGTCATTCTTGCACTGATCCTGGTGATCGCGCTGTTTCTGCTGGCGACCCAGACCGATCGTTTCCTGACCACCGAAAACCTCCTGAACCAGGGCCGTTTGATGGCCGAGGTCGGTCTCGTCGCACTGCCGATGACCTTCATCATCATCACGGCGGGCATCGATCTTTCCGTAGGCTCCATCCTCGGCCTGACCGCCATCCTGCTCGGCGTCGCCTGGAAGAATGTCGGTCTGCCGCTGGAAGTGGCCTTGATCGTGGCGCTCGGCGTCGGCACGTTCGCAGGTTTCTTGAATGGCTGGTTCATCACAGCCGTGAACGTACCGCCGCTGATCATGACGCTGGCGACGCTTGCCCTCTATCGCGGGCTTGCCGAGGGGATCAGCCAGGCGCGCTCGGTGCGCGGCTATCCCGATTGGTTTTTCCAGCTCGGCCAGGGCGAGATTTTCGGTGTGCCGACCCAGCTTTGGATCCTTCTCATCGCGATCGTCATCGCCTGGCTGACCCTGGCCTACACCAGCTTTGGCACGGTCGCTCTACGCGATCGGTCACAACGAAGTGGGCGCCCGTTTCTCCGGCATTCCGGTCGATCGCTACAAGCTGATCATCTACACGCTTTCGGGGTTCATGGCGGCACTCGCAGGTTGCATTTTCGTCTCACGCGTGAGCACCACGCGTTCCGATATGGGCACGGGATTGGAGCTCGATGTGATTGCCGCCGTCGTCCTCGGCGGGACCAGCATCTTCGGCGGCGTCGGCACGATCGCCGGCACGATGCTCGGCTTCATCATGATCCAGCTCTTGAAGAACGGCCTGTCGCTGACGGGGGTGAAGGGCGATGCGACGATCGTCGTCATCGGTTCGGTTCTGATCCTGTCTATCCTCTTGACCAACTTCATCAGGAGGCGGCAAGAGGGTAATGACTAGTGGAATGTCCACAACATCAATCAAAAGGGAGGTTTTGCCATGTTGAAGATCACATCGGTCGCGGCAACGTTGTCGATGATCGCCGGTGCTGCCTATGCCGCCGATCGCTGGGATGGGGCCGACGATCTGGAGGTCAGCCCGCTCGGCTGCGAGGCGGGGGCAGCCCCGACGGTTGTCGCCAAGGACTATGACGGCGGCCAGGCCAACAACCCGCCGGATCGTGCCGGCAAGGACATCACGCTGATGGATGTGCCGAAGCTGATCGGCATCGGCTATTTCGCGGCGACGACCCAGGGCATGCAGGAAGCGGCCGCCGAACTCGGCAATGTCACTGTCACCACCGATGGGCCGACCGAGGCCAATATCGACGATCAGATCACGTTCCTCGACAATTTCATCACCCAGGGCGTGGACGGCCTGCTGTTCGCGGCGAACGACCCGGTGGCGATTGCCTCCGTCCTGAAGAAGGCGCTGGACAAGGGCATTCATGTGGTCGGCTACGATGCCAATTCCGAGCCGGACGCGCGCGAATGGTTCGTGAACCAGGCCGAGTTCAACGGCATCGGCAAGGCGATGGTCGACAGCATCGCCGCCGAGATCGGCGAGGACGGCAGCTTTGCCATCGTCACCAGCACGTTCACCACGCCGAACCAGGCGCGCTGGATCGCCGAGATGTGGGCTTATGCCGAGCAGTGCTATCCCAGCCTCGAATGGCTGGAAACGGTCGAGGCGCAGGAGGACAACATCCTGTCCTTCAATCAGGCGACGACCCTGATCAACAAATACGGCGAGGATCTGGACGGTCTGTTCGGCATGACCAGCGTGGCGACGCCGGCATCGGCCGAAGCGGTCACCCAGGCCAATCTCTGCGGCGAGGTCGCCGTGGTCGGCCTGGCGACGCCGAATGCGATGAAGCCTTATGTCGAGTCCGATTGCGTGAAGTCGGTCGTGCTCTGGAACCCGGTCGATCTGGGCTACGCCGCCGTGCACGTGATGCGCGCCGTCGCCGATGGCAAGCTTGCACCGGGTGCCACCGAAGTCGAGGCCGGCAGGCTCGGCACGCTGCCGATCGTCAATGGCAGCGAGGTGCTGCTCGGCTGCTCCCTTCGTCTTCACCAAGGACAATGTCGGCGAGTTCGACTTCTAGGTGGTGTGACCACGGCATAGATCTTGAGAGCGCAGGAACGGCCTCCTCAAATCGAGGGGGCCGTTTTTCTTTATAGGAACGGGAGACCGAAGCCAACGAACGGCCGTGCCGTTTTTCGATGGCAATGCGTCATCTGGCGGCTCGACAAAGCCGGAAGGATGGACCTATGTCTCTCATGTATCTGAAGCCAGCGTACCGACAGTCTATCCATTGAAGGGATCATCCCGCCATGTCCGTTCGAAATGGTCGTGAATTTCTGAGCATTCCAGGCCCGACCACGGTGCCTGATGAGGTTCTGCGCGCGATGCACAGGCCGGCCGTTGACATTTACAACGGCAGCGATCTCGAAAAAACGACGGCTAGTCTGCTCGACGATCTCAAGCGGATTTTTCGGACCGAGGGGCGAACCTATATCTATGCGACCAACGGTCACGGCGCTTGGGAGGCGGCGGCCAGCAATGTCCTTTCGCGCGGCGACAAGGTTCTGGTTCTGGAGAGCGGCCGTTTCGCCATCGGATGGGGCGAGATGGCGGCGATGATGGGGGTCGAGGTCGAGGTGCTGCGACGGCAAGCCTCGCGGTGCTGTCGATCCAGCGAGGGTCGAAGCCCGTCTTCGCGATGATATGGACGGCGAGATCAAGGCGATCCTGGTCGTGCAGATCGATACCGCCTCCGGCGTGGTCAACGACATCCCGCGCATCCGCCAGGCGATCGATGCCGCTGGGCATCGGGCGTTGTTCATGGTGGACACGATCGCATCGCTCGGCATCATGCCTTACGAGATGGACGATTGGGGCGTCGATGTCACGGTTTCGGCCGGCCAGAAGGGCCTGATGACACCCCCCGGCCTCAGCTTCATCGCCGCCGGCAAGCGCGCCCTTGAACAGCATCAAGCCGCTGACTTGCGGACGCGGTATTGGGATTGGACGCAGCGGGAAGGGCCGCTTCATTACCAAAAATATTGCGGCACGCCGCCGGAGCATTTGCTGTTCGGGCTTCGCCAGGCTTTGGATCTCCTGTTCGACGAGGGTTTGGAGCATGTTTTCGAGCGGCATCGGCTGCTCGCTGAAGCCACGCGACGCGCGGTTGGCGTCTGGGCGGAAGGCGGTGTTCTTTCGCTGAACATCGTCGATCCGTCGGAGCGCTCCGATTCCGTGACCACTGTCTTGACCGACGGTCAATGGGACCCCGGTTCGCTTTTGGCCTATTGCCGGGAAAAATGCGGCGTCGTGCTCGGCATCGGGATCGGTGATGAGTTTACCGACAAGGCTTTCCGTATTGCCCATATGGGGCACGTGAACGCACCGATGATGATGGGCACGTTATCGACCATCGAAATCGGTCTCGGTGCTCTCGGCATTGCCCATGGCCGCGGCGGTGCGCAGGCGGCGATCGACTGGCTGGCGGAACGTGTGCGGCCTTGACCGGGCCTTTGGTTGGTCTCCATAACATAAAGAGGTGAAGGCTGCGGCAGGGGTACCATGACGACCGAGCTTGTTGAGCTGATCAAGAACGGCCCGATCGCCACCATGGTGCTGAACCGCGCCGATAAGCGCAACGCCATGAACGAAGCCATGTGGCGGGCGATCGCCGCCTTGGGGGACGAGGTGGCGGGCGATGCGTCGATCAAGGTGATGATCCTTCGGGGCGTCGATGCATCAGCCTTTTCCGCCGGCGCTGATATCGGCGAATTCAGTCGCGTGCATGCCTCGCCGGCAGCGGCGGAGGGCTATCGGAAGGTGGTCGATGCCGCTTATCAGGCGGTTGCCGGTCTGGAAATGCCGACCATCGCGATGATCCAGGGGGTGTGCTTCGGCGGCGGCTGCGCGCTGTCGCTTTGCTGCGACCTTCGTTATGCCGATCCTACCGCCGGCTTCTGCATTCCGCCGGCGAAGCTTGGCCTGGTCTATTCGTTGCGCGAGACCAAACGCCTGGCTGATCTTGTTGGCCCCTCCAAAGCCAAGGAGATGCTGATGGGGGCCTATGTGGTCGACGCGGATGAGGCGCTGCGCATCGGTCTTGCCACGCGGCTTTTCGAGGCAGCGGATCTGGAAACGGAAACCTACCGGTTTGCACGCCGCCTGACCGAACTTTCCCAGGCGACGATCAAGGCGGTGAAGGTGATGCTCGACGAGATTGCCGACGGTGCCACCGCGGACACGGAGGTCAGCCGGCGTCTGGTCAAGGGGCAATTCGAGAGCGCCGATTATATCGAAGGCCGGAACGCTTTCATGGAAAAACGGAAGCCGAATTTTGCCTGAGCAGCAGCGCTGCCCGCCCGATTTTTCTATCGAAACATGCCGAAGATCATAGATGCCGACGCACTGCCCGGCCTGCTGAGACCCGGGATGACGGTGTTTGTCGAGGCCTCCAGCAGTGCGCCGGTGGACCTGATACATGCCCTGGAGGGGGTGCCGCAGGCGAGTGCCGGGGTTCACTATATTTCCTGTCAGATACCGGGGCTCAACCGCACCGACTTTGCCGCGTTGCATCCGGAGGCGAGGTTCACGAGCCTGTTTGTAACACCGGAGATCAGCGGCTCATATCAGGCCGGCAGGGTCAGGTTCATGCCGCTCGCCTATAGCGGCATGAACGCTTATCTGAGCTCGCTCGACATCGATCTCGCCCTCATTCAGGTGCGGCCGGGCCGGACAAAAGGAACCTATACGCTTGGCAGCACGGTGCATTTCGTGCCGGCCATTCTGGCACGGTGCAAAGCCGTTGTCGCCGAGGTGAACGAGGCCTTGCCGCGGCCCGGACGAAGTGTCGAGATCGCGGAAGAACGCCTGGACCACCTGGTCATGGCCGCTCACCCGCTGCTCGCCATCGATGACGGCGCACCGTCGGCGATCGCACAGCGGATTGGCGAACATGTAGCGGGCCTGGTACGCGACGGCGACAGCCTCCAGGTGGGGATCGGCAAGGTGCCAAGTGCGGTGCTGAAGGCACTTCGCTCCCATCGGCGCCTCGCCTGTCACGGCGGCTTGGTCAGCAACGCCATGATCGATCTGCACGAGGCCGGCGCCCTTGATCCGGCACGCCCGCTGGTCTGCACCAGCGTGCTCGGCACCAGGCGGCTCTATGACTGGGTCGACGAGCGCGACAATGTTCATGTGTTGCCGGTCGGCGTGACCCATGATGTCAGAAGGCTGGCGCTGATCGACAATCTGGTGTCGATCAACAGCGTTCTCGCCATTGATCTCAGCGGTCAGGCCAATGCCGAAACGGTCGATGGCCGGCAGGTCGGCGGCAGCGGCGGGCTCAACGATTTCGTCCGGGGCGCCGCTCTGTCCAAGAATGGAAAATCGATCCTGGCGCTGCCCTCGACGGCGATGAAGGGCAGGGTTTCGCGCATCGTTGCCGGGCTGGGCAGAGAGACGGTCAGCAGCGCGCGCGTCGATGCCGATTATGTAATCACCGAACATGGTGTTGCCGCCCTTCGCCATAAGTCGATCCATGAGCGGGCAGGGGCCTTGATCGGCATCGCCGATCCGGCTTTTCGGGAGAGCCTGGAACGGACTTGGCGGAACTTATGATGGCATCACGGCCATCCCCGCGATAAAGTCGAACAAAGTCGGGAGAACAGAGAGATGCGGAGGAGAGATCATGGCTTCAACCCTGTCGGCTTCGAGCGTGGCGCGCTACCAGCGTGACGGGTTTCTTTGCCCTTTGGATGTCTTGAGCGCTGATGAAGCCGCCGGTTACAGAAAAAAACTTGAAGCCGCCGAAGCTGCAGCAGGCGGCAGGCTTGCTGCCGAACACAAGCACAAACCGCATCTGGTTTACACATGGGCGCAAGAGCTGATCCGTCACCCGAAGATTCTCGATGCGGTGGAGGGGATCATCGGGCCGGATATTCTGGCCTGGGAGTCGGTGTTCTTCACCAAGGAACCGCGCACCGAAGATTTCATCAGCTGGCATCAGGACATCACCTACTGGGGGCTCGATGATGAGGGCGATGTCGTCACCGCCTGGCTGGCGCTCTCCCCGTCAACGCCCGAGAGCGGTTGCATGGGAGTCGTGCCGGGAACCCACTTGCGCGAGGTCGTGCCCCACCAGGATACCTTCGATGACAACAACATGCTGTCGCGCGGCCAGGAGATCGCGGTCGAGATCGACGCTGAAAAAACTGTCGATCTCACGCTCAGGCCGGGTCAGATGTCTCTGCATCACGTCAAGATCTTTCATGGATCCCATGCCAATCGCTCCGATGATCGCCGTATCGGTTTCGCCATTCGCTATCTGCCGCCTCATGTCCGCCAGGAGGTGGGCGCAAAAGACAGTGCCACCTTGGTGAGGGGGGAGGATCGCTGCGGTTATTTCGAGCTCGAGCCTGCGCCGGCTGCCGATCTTGATCCCGAAGCGGTCGCACGGCACAAGACCTTTCGCTCGAGGCGCATGCAGATCTTGATGCGCGGGACGGAGGCGGGACGTTCTGCTGCCGCGCCGGTGATGTAGCTTTTCAGATGGTGGATGCGTCATTCCCGTTGGCCATGGACCAAATCGCTTAAAATGCATTAGAAGACGATAGCCAGGTAGGCATGTGCTAACCTATGAATGAATAACGAGCGAGAGCCGCACTTTGGTCTGGTTAATGATCGTGAGCGGCGTGCATAGTTCCAAATATGAAGAATTGAGCCCATGGTAGAAACATCGAAATCAGACACCACAGACTCAACGCAGAATCTTTCCGAAGCGGAACGTATGCTGCGCATCCGCGATCTGCTGGTCGGCCCCGTGATTGCAGACGAGTCGGCCAGGCGCGACCAATCCGTCAGCCGGTTAGATCAAGCCCTTGCCGATCAATCGGCACTGATTACGGCCTTGACAGCCAGGGTTCACGATCTCGAGCAGGTGCAGCGTGCAGAGACAGCAAGGCTGGATCTACGTCTGCTCGGCATCGTCGAATCCCTGCTCACTGATGAGCAGGGGCTGCGATCTCGCGTGGCGAAGAACGATCGCCTGAAGGCCTATCTTGGTCACGCTTCCGAAAGGGCGAAGGGATCGGAAAAGTCCGGCTGAGCCGATGGCTGATCCGCTGGACAATCAGACATCTGGCGAACAGCTACGGCGCTTGCTTCTGCAGGAGGAGCAGGACCGGCTCGATCGATTGGAGGCCCGCCTCGGCGACGACGAAAACCTGAAGAACAGCCTGGTGCCGCTCATCGCCGATGTGCTGCGTGATGCCGGCGTTCAGGATTATCGTCGCCTGGCGGGTGCGCTCGCACCGATCGTCCTGCAGAGCATCAAGACCGAAATCCACAATTCGCGCGACATGATGGTCGATGCGCTCTACCCGATCACCGGCAGGCTGGTCGCGGCCGCGGTGCGCAACGCCTTCAAGGACCTGGTCGATCAGCTCAACCAGAAGCTCGACAGCAGCCTCTCGGTGGATCGCTGGCGGGCCAGGTTCAAGGCCAAGATGACCGGGCGGAGCGAAGCCGAGATCTTGCTTAGCGAAGGCGCTGCCTTCGAGATTACCAACCTTCTGCTGATCAACCGCGAGACCGGTTTCTTGATGGCGCAGGCCGGTTCCGATGCCGAACAGGGTGGCATGGACAGCCAGATGCTCGGCAGCATTTTGACCGCGATCATGGCTTTTGTGCGCGATGCCATGCGCGAAAGTCCCGAGCAGGATCTTCGGACACTGGATGTCGGCGACATGCGGCTTCATCTTCAGATGTCGCCCGGTGCCATTTTGGCGATCAAGACCAAGGGACCGCCGCCCGCCCGCTTCGACAGCGCGCTCAACGAGACTTTTTGCGCATTTCTCGCCCATTGGGGCGAGACGCTCAGTGATCCGGATGAGATTGACAGCGCCAAGGAGGTGGCGCTTTCCAGCGATCTTGAGGATCGTTTTCAAGCGTTGCTGCAAGCGAAGCAATCGAATTTCAGGGCACCGTCCAGGAAAGGCGCGATCCTCCTGGGCGGACTGGCGTTGATCGCGATCGGTCTGATTGGCTGGCATCTCTATGGACGGTGGGAACGGGAAAACGTATTGTCCGCGGCGAGAGCGGTGATCGATGCCCAGCCGCAGCTTGCCGGTTACCCGCTGACTGTTCGATATCGATCCGGCGAGGAGGCTGTCGGCGTCGCCGGTCTGACGCCGGATCAAGCGGCCTTGGACCATTTGATCATCCGCCTGACGGAGGCGTTGCCGGATACCAAATTGCTGTTCGATGTGCAGCCATTGCCGCGGCAGAATATCGATCTCGGCCATTTGGCCACGCAAGACGACCTGACAAGGTCAACCATGACCCTTGAAGGCAGGCTCGTTTCCGCTCTGGATCAAAAGACGGCCGCTTTAGGCCTTGATCTTGCCGCGGTGGATCAAAAGACGGCCAACATGAGACGTGATCTTGCTGCGATGGATGAACAGGCCGCCGCCATCGATCGCAGGACTGATGGGTTGCGGTCGGCGATCGAGCGTGTCGAGATGGTTTTGCCTGGGGATGATGAGCGCAAGATCAGTGCCTTTCGGACCTGGATTGAGCGGCAGTCGCTGCGTTTTGGTGAGGGCAACAGCTTTCAAAGTGAAACGCAAGCCAGCAACCTCCTTAGGGAGATCTCAAGCAGGCTCATCGACTTGCCCGCCGATGTAAGCCTCCTGATCGTCGGCTACGCTGACGACAGCGGTGTGCCGCAGTTGAATGAGCAGGTGTCGTTGGAGCGCGCCGACATCGTCTCGAGACGCTTGCAGCGGCTCGGTGTTCCCTCGACGCGCTTGACAAGCGTCGGCCGCAGCAGCGAAAACCGCATCAGCCAGGAAGTAGGCACGAGAAGTGCTAATCGGCGCGTCGAGCTTGAGCTGATCTTTCGTCAACCAGACGCCGGCCTCGGCTCGCCTGTGATCGATGGTGGCAATGTCGAACGCTAGAAATCAAAAAAAACTCTGCGTTCTCGGTGATTTTTCGGTCGGCAAGACGTCACTTGTTCGACGCTATATTCTCGACGAATTCTCGAAAAAGTACCAGGCGACGGCTGGAGTCAAGATTTACCGATACCGGAGCAAGATTGATGTCGGCGGCAAGGCTATCGACGTCGACCAAAGCATCTGGGACATCGAAGGCAGCCATTTCGGCGAGCAGCTGGTGAATAGCTATGTCACCGGGGCATCCGGCGCCTTGATCGTCGGCGATTTGACCAGGGACAACATGCTTGCCTCGATGACCAGCCACGCCTGTAAATTCCTCGAAACCCGGCCGGGCCGTCCCGTTGTCTTTGCACTCAACAAAGCGGACCTCGTCCCCAAGGAGGACCGCGCCGACGGTGCGGCTTTGATCCGGGAATTCGGCGGCCAATGCGTTCAGACCTCGGCGCTGACCGGCGAGGAGGTTGTGACCGTTTTCCATACGATGTATCGCCGGATCTACGAAATTAGTGCATAGATCGGCATTGGCGCAAAGATTGCTTGGACTGCAATGAAACGGAAGGAACGAGCGGTCACGATTCATCAACATTGCGGAGGCGGTTGAGTTTCATTGGTCGCGCTTAGTCAACCTTTGTTGGATAGCGGCCGCATGGGCCTGGTCGTCCTCGATCCCGATCAGGCCATTCACGCGTGTTACGGCAGGCTGGTCAATTGGTTAACACCAGGACCGAAGGCGACCGAGGCGATCCCGGTCCTGGTCGGCCTGGAGGATATTCTCGAGCAGATCATGGCGGGTGACCTCGGCTCGTTCTCGTTGCCAAGGGTCAGCTGGCACCAGATTGAGGTTGAGGATCTTGTGTTTTCGCTGGAGATCGTGCCCGCGGACGAGCCGGGATTGTTGCATATTGTGTTGCGCGACGAGACTCAAATCGCAGCACTCGAGCAAGAAGTCATCCAAAAGAGAAATGAATTATCGCTCGCCTATGATCACCTTGCGAAAGCCAAGGACCGCGCCGAGAAAGCGCTGCGCGAGAAGGCGGCTTTTCTTGCCAATGTCAGCCATGATCTGAAGACCCCGCTTCAGGTGATCATGGGCAATGCCGAGATCTTGAAGGGTGAACTGCCGCAGTCCGAGCGTGATGGCTTCCTTCAGGATATCTTGGACAACAGCGATTTCTGCTGACGCTGATCACCGACCTTCTGGAGGCGTCCGCCCTTGAAGCCGAGCAATTGGAGCTGGTCGAGGAACCGATCGACATCGACGAGATGCTGGATCGTATTTTGGCGATGGCCCGTCAAATGCCGGGAGGTGCGTCGAGGCAGTTCGCGCTCAGCACCGGCGATCAGGCGATCGTCGTCCGCGGCGATCCCATGCGTTTTCAGCGCCTGCTGCTCAACCTCGTGAGCAATGCCGTCAAGTTCACCACCGATGACGGCCATGTTTCGATCGATGTGCGCAAATGCGAAGGCGGCGATCTGAAGCTGGAGGTGAGCGATGATGGCTGCGGCATCCCAGCCGGAGATGATAGGCCGTGTGTTCGAGCCCTTCACGCGAAGCGGAAGTGCTGAAGGTTCGGGGCCTTGGTCTCCATATCGCCAAGGGATTGGCGACCCTGCACGAGGCCGATCTCGCGCTCACCAGCGAGCCGGGCAGGGGGACGACGGCGACGCTTTCCTCTTCCGAAAGTCGCGTCTGATCGACATGCCGACATGACCGATTCGGAGATTCTTCTCGTCGAAGATCAGACCGCGTTGGCGCGCACCTATCAGGGGTTTTTGCGCCACGAGCCCTATAACGCTTCGCCATGTCGAAACCGGAAAGGTGGCGCTCAAGGCGCTTGACGATCGACCCGCCGCCATTCTGCTCGATTTGAAGTTGCCCGATGCTGACGGTCTCGACATTCTCAGGACCATCAGAGAGCGCGGCTTGACGATGCCGGTGGTGGTCATCACCGCTCATGGGTCGATGCAGACCGCGATCGATGCGATGCGCGCCGGCGCCACCGATTTCCTGGTCAAGCCGTTTCAGGCCGAGCGCCTCAAGGTCACGCTGAAAAATGCGCTCGAGCGGCAAGAGCTCGAGGTGGCGGTCAAGACCTACCGCGACGAAATCGACCGGCATCATTTTCAGGGTTTCATCGGCTCGAGCCTGAAGATGCAAGCCGTCTATCGATCGATCGAGAGTGC
>CAWBCX010000040.1:0-15489 GCA_963787265.1 uncultured Alphaproteobacteria bacterium
GTTCCCGAGGCCTATGATGCCTTCGCCAACAGCACCATCATCTCAATGGCCGCCGTGGCACTTGCTCTGGCGCTCGGCCTGCCTGCCGCCTATGCTCTCGCACGGTTCAAATTCTTCACCATCGCCAACAAGGATCTGACCGTCTGGTTTCTCTCACAAAGGGTGCTGCCACCCGTCGCCACCGCCGTTCCCTTCTTCATCGTTTTCTCGTCCCTCGATCTCCTGGACACGCGTCTGGCCTTGATCCTGGTCAGCGCCACCTTCGTGTTGCCCTTTGCCGTGGTGATCGTCCGGCAGACCTTCTACGACCTGCCGATCGAGCTGGAGGAAGCGGCGCTGGTGGACGGCGCCAGCTATGTCACCACGTTCTGGCGGATCGCCATTCCGCTTGCGATGCCTGCGATCGCGGCGGCGGCGCTGATCATGTTCGCCTTCGCCTGGAATGAATATCTGTTCGCCGTGATCCTGACGGTCAAGGATGCGGCCACCATGCCTGTCCATATAGCAGGTGGCGTCGATACCCGCGGCGTGCAGTTCTGGTTCGTCGCCGTCCGCGCCTTGATCGCCATGATCCCGCCGGTGCTCCTGGCTTTGTTCGCGCAGCGCTACATCGTCCGAGGCCTGACGCTTGGCGCGGTCAAGGGATGACCCGCTTTGGCCAAGGCAGCGCCATGCCGTCGATGATCGTTCCGGCCTTTTGCGAAGAATAGCCGCATCGTTCCGACCGGACCTTGTTTGCGGCCACCTTGTTGCATCAAAGTGATGATATGGTTTTGCCTGCGCAAGCCGACGATGACATGCCGCGAGATAACTGCTCGGAGCGATTAATGGATGACTTCAAGAAGCTCTTGGTTGCCAATCGCGGCGAGATCGCGATCCGGGTGCTCAGAGCAGCCAACGAGCTCGGCAAGCAGACCGTCGCGATTTACGCTGAAGAGGACAAGCTTTCGCTTCATCGGTTCAAGGCGGACGAGGCCTATCGGGTTGGTGCCGACAAGGGACCGATCAAGGCCTATCTCGATATCGAGGATATCATCCGTGTCGCCAGAGCCTGTGGTGCCGATGCGCTTCATCCGGGTTACGGATTGCTGTCCGAGAATCCGGATTTTGCCGATGCTTGCCTCGAGGCGGGCATTGTCTTCATCGGGCCCAAGTCCGAGACCATGCGTCTGCTCGGTGACAAGGTCAGTGCGCGCCATGTGGCGATCACGGCGGGCGTGCCAGTGGTGCCGGCGACTGATGTCTTGCCCGATGATCCGAAACAAGTCGAGAAGATGGCGGCCGAGATCGGCTATCCCCTGATGCTCAAGGCGAGCTGGGGCGGCGGCGGTCGCGGCATGCGGCCGATCCGCTCGAAAAAGGAACTGGCCAGAAACGTGCTCGCTGGAAGCCGCGAGGCCGAGGCGGCGTTTGGCCGAGGCGATGTTTATCTGGAAAAGCTGATCGAGCGTGCCCGCCATATCGAAGTGCAGATCCTGGGCGACCGGCACGGCCATATCGTTCACCTGTTCGAGCGCGACTGCACGGTGCAGCGGCGCAATCAAAAGGTCGTCGAGCGCGCACCGGCGCCGCATCTGGATGAGGGCAGGCGAGGGGAGCTTTGCGAGCTTGCTCTCAAGATCGCCCGTTACGCCCATTACGAGTGCGCGGGAACCGTCGAGTTTCTCGAAGATGTCGACACCGGCGCCTTTTACTTCATCGAGGTCAACCCGCGTATTCAGGTGGAGCATACCGTGACCGAGGAGGTCACTGGTATCGACATCGTCAAGGCGCAGATCCGGATCATCGAAGGCGGTCGGATCGGCCAGACGGACGAGACCGGCGTGCCGCCGCAGCACGGGATCAAACTGAATGGTCATGCGATCCAGTGCCGGATCACCACCGAAGATCCGCTCAATAATTTCATTCCGGATTACGGACGCATCACGGCTTATCGCGGTGCCACCGGTTTCGGCATTCGCCTGGATGGCGGCACCGCTTATTCCGGTGCCGTGATCACCCGGCATTATGATTCGCTCCTGGAAAAGGTGACGGCCTGGGCGCCAACGCCGGATGAGGCGATCGCGCGCATGGACCGCGCTCTTCGCGAGTTTCGGATCCGTGGCGTTGCGACCAATCTCGCCTTCGTCGAGAACCTGATCAGTCACCCGGTTTTCCAAGCGTGCGAATACACCACCAAGTTCATCGATGATCATGAGGAGCTGTTCGATTTCGCGCCCAGGCGCGATCGGGCGACCCGGCTTTTGACCTATCTCGCCGACGTCACGATCAATGGCCATCCGGAGACCCGCGATCGCCAGCGCCCGCCAACTCACGCCCTGATGCCGGTAGCACCGAAGCTCATCAACGAAGCGCCGCCGCCCGGCACGAAGCAGCTCCTGGATGAACTCGGCCCCGAGGCTTTCGCCAAGTGGATGCTTGAACGAAGAAATGGCTTTGATCACTGACACCACCATGCGCGATGCCCACCAGTCGCTGCTCGCCACCCGCATGCGCAGCTTCGACATGATCGCCGTTGCCGATGCCTACGCCGCCAATCTGCCCGATATGTTCAGCATGGAATGCTGGGGCGGCGCCACCTTCGACGTCGCCATGCGCTTCCTGCAGGAATGCCCCTGGGAGCGCCTTCGCGGCCTCCGTCAGGCCATGCCGAACATTCTCCTGCAGATGCTGCTCCGTGGTTCCAATGGGGTCGGCTATACCAATTACCCGGATAATGTCGTCCAGACCTTCACCCGTCAGGCCGCGAAGAGCGGTATCGACCTGTTTCCGGATTTTCGATGCGCTGAATTGGGTCGAGAACATGCGGGTGTCGATCGACACCGTTTTGGAATGCGGCAAGCTGTGCGAGGCGGCGATCTGCTACACCGGCGACATGCTGGACCCGGCAAGGTCGAAATACGATCTCGACTATTACTTGAACCTGGCAAGGAATTGAAGTCGGCAGGTGCTCATATCATCGGCATCAAGGATATGGCCGGCGTGATCAAGCCCGATGCCGCCTGCATCCTGGTGAAAGCCATCAAGGACGAGACCGGCCTGCCGCTCCACTTTCACACCCACGATGCCAGCGGCATCGCCGCAGCCTCCGTGCTGGCCGCGGCCGAGGCGGGTGCCGATGCGGTCGATCTCGCGATGGACAGTTTGTCCGGTCTGACCTCGCAGCCCAATCTCGGCGCGATCGTGGTTGCGCTTGCGCGTCATGCGCGGATCACCGGCCTCGATCCTGCCATGATCAGGAGCTTTGCCGATTACTGGGAGGCCGTGCGCTTTCAGTATGCTGCCTTCGAGGCGGACATGCGCGCCGGATCGTCCGAGATCTATCTGCATGAGATGCCCGGCGGTCAGTTTACCAACCTGAAGGCGCAAGCGCGCTCCATGGGTTTGGAAGGCCGCTGGCACGACGTTGCGAAGACTTATGCCGACGTCAACCAGATGTTCGGTGACGTGATCAAGGTGACACCTTCGTCGAAGATCGTCGGCGACATGGCGCTTTCCATGGTGGCGGGAGGTCTCACTTGCGCCGATGTCGAAAATCCGAAGAAGGATATCGCTTTTCCCGACAGTGTGGTCGGCTTTTTCCGGGGCGACATCGGTCAGCCGCCCGGTGGATTTCCCAAGGCCTTGCAGAAAAAAGTGCTGAAAGGGGAAAAGCCCTTGAAGCAACGAGCGGGCAAGGTAATGAAACCTGCCGATCTCGACGGGCTTGCGCCAGCAGGCGGAGACCGAGGCGGGCGCGAGATTACCGATGAGGAGTTTTGCTCCTACCTGATGTATCCCAAGGTGTTTGTCGACTATGCGCGCAACCGCACCGAGTACGGTCCCGTCGCCGTTCTGCCGACGCACACCTATTTCTACGGCATGACCGCAGGCGAGGAAATCACCGCCGAACTCGAACCAGGCAAGACCATGATGATCCGCTGCGTCGCCGTCGGCGAGACCGATGACGAAGGTGCGGCGCGCGTCTTCTTCGAATTCAATGGCCAGCCGCGGATTGTCAAGATTCAGGATCGTCATGCCGCTCAGGCAATCAGCCGGCCGCCAAAGGCGGATGAGGCCAACCCCGCCCATGTGGCCGCGCCCATGCCGGGGATGATCGCGACGGTCGCCGTCAAGGAAGGCCAGAAGGTCAAGCATTGGCGATCTTTTGATGATCGATCGAGGCGATGAAGATGGAAACCGCTATTCATGCCGATCGGAATGGCGTTGTCTCGAAGCTCCTGGTCGCGGCTGGCAGCCCGATCGATGCCAAGGATCTGCTCTTGGAGTTCGAAGCGTGAGGGCTGTATCACCATGAAACGGAGGTTGCTTTGCGTGCTCTGAATGGCAAGGACATGCAACCTGCCTTGACGATAGGCCTTGGTGGTTTTGGTGCCATCGGTCAGGCGATCGGCAAGCGTCTCGATCGGGGTGAAGCGGGGTTGCAGCTCGTGGCCGTCAGCGCCCGCGACATCGGCAAAGCCAAAACAGCGATGGGGGGCTTTGAGCGTGCGGTTCCGATCGTGCCGCTCGCTGATCTGGCTGAAGTTGCGGATGTCGTTGTGGAATGTGCTCCCTCTTCGGTTTTTCGCGATCTTGCCGAGCCTGTCTTGAGTGCTGGCCGAACCCTCGTGCCGCTTAGCGTCGGTGCGCTCCTGGTGCATGATGATCTGGTTCAACTGGCCAAGGATCATGGCGCCCGCATCGTGGTGCCTACCGGCGCTTTGCTTGGGCTCGATGCGGTGCGGGCTGCCGCCGAGGGTGAGATCCGCTCGGTCACCATGGTTACCAGGAAACCGCCAAACGGGCTGATGGGGGCCCCTTATCTCCTGCAACGGGGGATCGATCTTTCCGCTCTCGAAGAGCCGCTTCGGGTTTTTGCCGGAAGCGCCCGGGAAGGTGCGCTCGGATTTCCAGCCAATGTCAATGTCGCTGCTGCCCTGTCGCTTGCCGGCATCGGTCCCGATCGAACCAGACTCGAAATCTGGGCCGATCCCGCGATCAGCCGTAATACCCACAAGATCACGGTCGACGCCGACAGCGCACGATTTGAGATGACGATCGAGAATATCCCGAGTGATATCAACCCCCGGACCGGCAAGATCACGGCACTTAGTGCGCTGGCAGCGTTAAAGGCGATGACATTGACGCTCAAGGTGGGCAGTTAGACAACCGATCCTTCGAATCCTTTGTTTCAGCCTGAAGCCGAGCCCAAGATGATCGAACGATGTCGTGCTTGACCCATCCTCGACATGTTGCTGTTCATGAGTTCGCTGCCGAAGCCTTTTGTTGCTCTTGCTGCAGATCTGACGGCCAGTTGCTCTTGATGAAGGCAATGACCGACCAGATTTCATCGTCCGTCATCTTATTCTCAAAGGCTGGCATTCGGCTCGACTTGCCATCCGGTTTCAGATAATCGCCGCCAAATTTGACAATCTCGAACAACGTCTCATCCGAATGCTGCCAGGTTTCGCCCTCGGTGTTATGTGCCGGGGCCAAACGTGTCCCATCTTTCATCGGTTGCTGCCAACCAAGTTGTCCATCAAGGCCGGCACCATGGCAATTGGCGCAAATGCGTTCATAAATGCGGCCGCCAAAGGCCACTTGGTCTTGATCGGAAGCATCACCGGGAATGCCGGCCCGATCTCGCCAGAACCAGCCGGTGGTAATCAAAAGTCCAGCACAAACAATGCCGATGCCAACGCCAATATAACGCTTCCCTATACGTCTAGCTTCATTGCTCATGGTAAGATCTATCCTTAAAGCTCGTCGCGTAACAGAATAGCTTTGGTTTACTCTGGCTGTATCAACACACTTGGGTCCGGCGGCCGTCACGATAGGCGTCGCCCGATCCGCGGGGACATCAGGCTAGCAGGTATAAAAACGGCTGTCTTGCGGGAATTCTTGCGGGATGCCTACTTGACCACCACAGGGTGCGCGCTTGGCTCGATCAGGTTTTCCTACAGAGCCCGAAAGGCTGGCGCTTCTGTTCCAGACATTCCAGGTACAACTTTAAATTGTTATGATAAAGATATGAAAAACAGCTTAAAATACTAAGGAAAAATTAGCAAACACCACGGTGGATTAATTTCCGAATTCTTGGCTTCGAGGGCTTTCAAAACAGATTTCTTATCGCTATTCTCTCCACCATTCTTGTGAAAACTCCTGACAAGACGAATGGGTAAGACATGACCGTTGCGCATGAGCCATCAATGGATGACATTCTAAAGAGCATCAGGCGGATCATACGCAGTGACCAAGATGAAATCTCGGCAAATAAAGAGAAAATCATTTCAAATAAAATTGATAAAATCGATGAAGATGAGATGCAAATTGACGACAATTTGATCAAAATGGAAATACAAGATCAGAAGCGTGTTCGAATTCTGGAGAAAAAACTTCAGACAATAGAGATGGAATACGAACAGAAATTGTCACTCCACCGTCGCAAAATGAGCGAATATCGGCACCAGAACAAAGAACTGGCCGCTTTGGTCGAAGATTGCAAATCCAAGCTCAAATTGGTGACGAGCAGTTTGAAATCTGCGCATGACTGTTTAGAGAAGTTGGATGCCGACAATAGAAATCTGAGTGATCGATTGCTTCGCATGAAGCAGGAAGAACATGGCTCAGTTGTGCTTAAGACGATCCAGAAAGAATTCGTCAATCTTTACCACCCCGAGAGGGCTCAGGGGGATCAGCTCTCGAAGGCGGTCAGGCAAGAAATCTACAACGAGTTCAACGAAGTGCTGCAGGGTGTACGGAGCCGCTTTCAGGCCGGCGGGATTTGAATAATTTTTCATTCTCCGTAATCACCGAATTCTGAACTGTTGCCTATCTTCGGCTTATTGAAGCTCATTTCTGAATTGATTGCAGTCCCGGCTAGCCCGGGAAATCAGACAGGCAACGCGCTACCCCTCTCGAACATCCGTGTTCGGCGACCGGCCCCGTCGATTCTCGGGTTTTCCGCGCATTTTCGCCGTCGTTCCGTATCAATTGTTCGGAGCTACTGGCTTGCCAGAGGGATCGATTTCGACACTTCTTCATCGAAGAAATCACCTTCCGGCGCCGCCGCGTCAGAGGTTCATGACCCTCAGTTCACCGCTGCAGTCATGAACGACTTAGCACGTTCGTAGAAGCAGATCGGGATAGGCTAAGCGACAGGTTCGGGAAGAAATTCGTCCTCCTGATCGTCCGAGCCATCATCATTGTCGGGTGATGGCAGCAGGGCGGGTGAGTTGGTGGGGGTGCACTCAAAAGCAAGCTTGCCATCTAAGGCGGTGACAACGACCTTGCCACCCTTGGCGAGCTTGCCGAACAGGAGTTCTTCAGCCAAGGGGCGCTTGATGTGCTCCTGGATGACACGAGTAAGGGGACGTGCACCAAACAGTGGATCATGGCCCTTCTCGCACAGCCAATCCAGCGCCTGGACATCAAGCTCGAGGTGTACCCGTCGATCAGCAAGCTGTGCAGCCAACTCCTGAACGAATTTCTTGACGACGTTCTCCAGAATTTCCCGAGTCAAACCGCCGAAGGGCACAACCGCATCCAGTCGATTGCGGAATTCGGGCGTAAACAGCCGGTTGATAGCCTCGGTATCTTCGCCCTCCCGCGCATCGCGACCGAAACCCATTGCCGGCTTGTTCATGTCCGAAGCGCCGGCATTGGTGGTCATGATTAGAATTATGTTCCTAAAATCCACCGTCTTGCCGTTATTGTCGGTCAGCTTACCGTAGTCCATCACTTGAAGAAGGATGTTGAAGACGTCCGGATGTGCCTTTTCGATTTCGTCGAGCAGCAGGACAGCATGGGGCTGTTGGTCGATGGCATCGGTGAGCAGCCCCCCTTGATCGAAGCCGACATAGCCTGGAGGTGCGCCGATCAAACGTGAGACGGCGTGCCGCTCCATATATTCGGACATATCGAAGCGAACCAGCTCGATCCCCATCACTTTGGCAAGCTGACGAGCCACTTCGGTTTTACCAACACCCGTCGGCCCAGAGAACAAGTAGGAGCCGATGGGCTTTTGCGGATCACGCAAGCCGGCTCTGGATAGCTTGATGGCACTGGCCAGCGCCTCGATAGCGGTATCCTGGCCAAAAACAACCGACTTCAGCTCGACGTCAAGATTGCGCAACGCTTCCTTATCGCGGGCATTCACATGCTTGATCGGCACCCGGGCCATCTTCGAGACGATTTCTTCGACATCCTTCGCCCCAAGCTTCTTCTTCCGTTTTTCGATCGGCTTCAGCATCTGCGCCGCACCGACTTCGTCGATCACGTCGATCGCCTTATCCGGAAGCCGGCGATCATGGATGTATCGCGTCGACAGTTCGACGGCGGCCCGGATAGCGCTGTCCGAATACTGAACCTGATGATGCGTTTCGAAGCTCGGTTTCAGTCCGATGAGGATCTTGATGGCTTCATCACTGGACGGCTCACTGATGTCGATCTTCTGGAACCTTCGCACCAGGGCGCGATCTTTTTCGAAGTAGTTCCGATATTCCTTGTAGGTCGTCGAGCCGATGCAGCGAAGCGTGCCGCTTTGCAGCGCCGGCTTCAGCAGGTTCGAGGCATCAAGCGATCCGCCACTCGTTGCACCTGCGCCGATGACGGTATGGATTTCGTCGATGAAAAGGACCGCACGTTCGTCCGACTCAAGTTCGGACAGAACGGCCTTCAAGCGTTCCTCGAAATCACCCCGGTATCGCGTGCCGGCGAGGAGCGAGCCCATATCCAACTGGTAGATAATCGCAGATTCGAGAACTTCGGGCACCTCCTTGTTCAGGATCCGAAGGGCCAGGCCTTCTGCAATGGCGGTCTTGCCGACGCCAGGATCGCCCACGAACAGCGGGTTGTTTTTCGATCGCCGACAGAGGATCTGTATCGTTCGCTCAATTTCAGCGTCTCGACCAATAAGGACATCGATTTTGCCCTGCTCGGCCTTTTCATTCAGATCAACGCAATAAGCGGTGAGGGCTTCACCATTCTGAGGTGCACGTTTTTCCTCACCAGCTTCCTCGCCACCACCACGAACACGCTTGGTCTCGGTCAGGCCTGCTCGCTTGGCGATCCCATGGCTGATGTAATTGACCGCATCGAGCCGCGACATGTTTTGTTCTTGAAGGAAATAGACGGCATTCGATTCCCGTTCGGAAAACAGCGCCACGAGCACATTCGCACCCGTGACCTCATTGCGTCCCGAACTTTGCACATGAATGGCTGCCCGCTGGATGACCCGTTGAAAACCGGCCGTCGGCTTGGCATCGACAACCCCTTCCACAGCCAGGCTGGTCAGCTCATGATCGAGAAAATCGGTCAAGCTGGCACGGAGGCGATCGACATCGACGGCGCAGGCCCTGAGAACGGCCGCAGCATCTTCGTCATCGCTCAACGCCATGAGCAGGTGCTCGAGCGTGGCGTATTCATGTTGCCGAGCGTTAGCCAGGGCAAGGGCTCGGCGGAGAGTCTTTTCGAGACTGCGGGATAACATGGGCATCCGCGCCTTCCGTTAATCTTTTTCCATGGTGCACTGCAGCGGGTGCTGATTCTGCCGTGCGAAATCGATCACTTGAGATACTTTGGTCTCTGCGACTTCATATGTATAGACTCCACAGATGCCGACGCCGTGATTGTGAACGTGAAGCATAACTTGATGTGCGTCTTCCGGGCTTTTGCCAAAAAAGCGCTCCAGCACATGGGTGACAAACTCCATAGGTGTATAGTCGTCATTCAACAACAAAACCTTGTACATGGAAGGCTTCTCAGTCTTCTCCTGCGTCTTGGTGACGACCTGGCCGGCAAGATCGGCGTCAAAGTCGTCCGGTCGATTGCTCATACCTGTTGCCGTTGCTCCGTTGGCGCGACTGTCATGATGATACCGGATTTTATCATCGAAAGGAAAGCCACTTCGCATCTTATGATCGATCATGCCGGTTCGGACGTCGATCGGAAAAGGATCGCAAGAGGTGGTAGGTATTGTGTCAAACAACCACTTTCGATATCGGTTCCTACATCCTGCTTCGGAAATGCTCGCCTCGTCGGTGAAAGATCTGAACGGGCCCGATGATCTGCAACAACCGCCAAGATGCTAACCCTGCATTCTCTAGGTTAAGATGGGGTTAACGAAAGCAGCCACAGGGACTTTTCGACGATCGTGAATCTTCAAAAACGGGTCAATGAGGCAGAAAACAAGAACGGGCTCGGACGATCACGCATTTTTCACGTTGGCCGGTAGACCACCAGACCGATCAGCTGGGTCCCGGAACGACATAGCCTTCGTCATCGATGATCCAACCCTTGGGTAATTTCTGGCCGGTCGTCGCCTTGGTCGCGTTCAACGCTTCTGTCTTGTCGCCTGATCCTTCTTCCACCGCAGTCTTGGCTTCATTCTTGGCGGCCGATTGGGAAGGTGTCTTGTTCCTTGGCGGAGCGCTCAGTTTTGGTTTGCGCCGACGGATCGACCCATCGACACCGCTAACCGCACCTGATTGAAGCGTTAGCTTATCGGCGGTATCGCGAGGCAAGCGCAATTGGGAAGGATCACTTGATCGCTTGGCAGCGACAGCCTGGGCCTCTTCATCATCGGCCTCGGCAAGCGAAACATCATTTCGTGGCGCTGCCTTGGCAAGGTCTGAATCCGGGTCTTCGTTCAGTGCTGTCGGCGTGTTGCCCGAACGATTTTCGAACGTGTCGTCGCCCTCGGACCGGTTGTCGGTGGTAGAGGAACTGGTCAGCGATAAGGCCATTGCTTTAAGGCGTTCGCGGTCGACCGGAATAGGTGCAGGGGAGGGGGTCTGTTCTTCAGCGGCCTGATATTCCGCTTCGCTTTCCGCGTCTGACAGAGTAAGTTTCAAACGCGCGACTTGCTCGAAGAATTCTTCCCGCTCTGCAGGATTTAACCGATTATGCGCCCGTTCGGATACGAGCCTTTCCGTTTGAGCCAACACAGCGCGGGCATGTCCGAGCTGACCAGACGCCGCGGTGCGGCCGGCAAGCATCTGAGCAAGCGCTTTCGTCGCGGGCTGAATGATCGGAAGTAAGTCACGCGCTGAATTTGGCAAACCCTTTTGCGGATTACGACCTTTGCGCGGCGTTCCGGATTTCGGTCGCTTTTTGGGCCCTTGGCGTCGGTACAGAAACATGTTTCGATTTTGCATCGAGTAGGTTCAATCCTTATCTCATCAGAGCACTTGCTGCCATCGTCGCAACAAGACGAGAAACCGAACGGAGCGAGCCGGTCTCAGTCCTATCCCATAGCCATCTATATCGAGACAATCTCAATATAATCGACGACATTCGTTAGAAGTTCGAGCGTAAAACGATACCTTCCAGCATGCGGGGCAAGCTTCTCAACGGCCACCTCCGGTAGCATTCTCTTTTTTGGCTTGCCATCACTTCGGCACGGCTATAGCCAACCCCTTGTATAATGACCAGAGACAATGAACCTGTAAGATGCCCTGTGCTAACATCGATGACCAGATTGTTGCAAGGTTATTACGCATCAAGTTCGTAAAAACGCAGAGGTTACGCGAACGTTTTCAGCTGATGTTGCGAACATCAACACTTTAAGAGGTAGGTGCTCCCATGATGTCCGGCAGAGACTCAACGTCAATATTTGTTCAGTCAAGATAGGACGGTCATCTATATTTGACACCCAATGATTGTTCTAAAGACAGTCAAGAAAGGCATCAGATCGTTGCATACTGATTGTCCGACCCGGTTTTTTTGACCGGCCAAATCAAACTAAGTTGGCCAGGATTATGAACAACGGTGCCGCCCGTCATTCCAAGGGCTACGGCGATCATCGATACACAGATTACGGCATCGGGATGATCAGACGAGAAATATTCTAATCGCAATTCTGAGCGGTGAGTGTGATCAATATCACACGATAATGAGGCATTGGAGGGAGCTGATCGACCTATTCTTGGCGGTCTCGCATCGAGTTGATGCAACAACGTAGCCGCTACCTTCAGCCAGTGCGACGATTGCCGTTGTCCTTCGTCATTGTGGTGCGAGGTGAGTTCCGCAAGGTCGGCCGCGGTTGGCTCGGCTCTTGACCGAGCCTTGTCGAGGAGATCCAACAGGCTGTCGATCTTCGGTGACGATGAGGCCGCCGGCGACGACTCCGGTGCCGACAGCTTATCCGTCAAGGAAAGTTTTTGCCCAAGCTCGATCGCCTGATCAACTTGGGTCAAGAGGCCAAAACCAGCTCGTTGAATATCGCCGAGACTGAGGCGTGCCTCGGCCGACAGCGGCCCCAAAGCCCCGCTCAGCAAAAGCTCGACATGGCCCAAAATGGCATTGGTCGGGGTGCGGAGTTCATGGCTTACATTGAGCCAGTCAGCGACGGTCCGTGACTCTTGGGTGAAGAGGGGGCCGGAGGTTTGAGAGGGTGTGGTCACGGCGTGACAATGTTGATCGATCTCTGCCTCCAACGTGACAAAATACTCGGTTCTTTCTCGATAACAGCTGCTGAGTCGGCGACAGATCATCGGCTCGCCTGTAATAGCTGCGGTAGTTTTGCAACCTAGACGAAATTTCCTAACGGTAGGTTAATGCATTCGTCATAAATCATATCATTCCGGTCTTGCAGCCAGGCCGATCTCCCGTCATCGCCTGCCGATGGCGATCAGCGACTAATTTAGGGACGACCGCGATCCAAATGGACGAAGACACAAATGTCTCGCGATCTTATCGTTATCCGAGGCCCATGCTTTTCCTTGACGGCCTGCGTGCCGGTTTCGGGATGTTGATCACGTTCGGTCCGGTTTTTTTTCTCGCCGTCGGATGGCCGCTCGCCATGGTGCTTGGGGTGGTGGGCTTCATTTTTCTCTGGTTCGGCCTTCGGACTCTGGCCCAATGCGTGGTCTCGATTGTGCCATCAGCCGATGGTATCAGGAGCAGAGGCCTGCGCCAACGTTTCCTGGCATGGGAAGATCTTCAAAGGCTGAAGCTATCCTACTATGCGCCAATACGCCGTCGGCATACAGGCTGGTTTCAGCTGACCCTGAAAGGAACCAATGGATCAATTCGTCTTGATTCAACGCTGAACGGTTTTGATGATCTCTTGCAAGCGGCGCTGGCCGCTGCAAGCCGTGCTGATCTGGCCTTCGATCCCTCAACGCGCGAGAATTTGGCGGCTTGGGCGCATCGACAGAACGTTTCGGACAAGCGCTAGGGAATGTCCACAGTCTTTCTTTCCCGCCTTCTCAGCTCGACTTTGCCCATTCAGGCTGCGTGACAGATGGCTTGTGCGATACGAATGATGCGGTCGGGTGGTATTTTCTGTCGGTCTAGGGGATCAGTAGACCGTGAGTAAATGTCTCCGATCCATATTTTGAGACGGACGGCGGCGATCGCGTCGCTGGTGAAACGCGTTTTTGCGTACCAGGCGGCGTAGGGAGCGGCGTCTTCGCTGAGCGGTTCGATGACCCAAAGAGTGAGATGACCCAAAGAGTGATAAGAGAATAGAGGTCGAGCAAGGCGGGTGTGGTGCGCAGGATCGCAAGTTCGGATCATTGACGCTGGGTTTCGACACCAAGATGCGCCCGCACCTCGGCGAAGGTGACCTCCATTTGCCAGCGCCGGACGAAGAAGGCGAGAATGTCTTCCGGGGAGAGATCTGTATCGGTGCAGCAGAAGGCCTGGATCGGGCGCGCACCGCTGGGATCGCGGACGAGGACCCATCTCAACGGCACGATTTGACTGCCGGGGCGATACCAGAGCCCCGTTCCCGACGCGAGATCGAGTTCGCATCGAGCGGTTCAACGACAGCCGAGGTGGCGGCGTGGTCGTCGAACATCGCCGCGGCGGCTATACACTTGTCCTTGAGGCGACCGGCGCGCCGATTGCGCGCCTCAAGCCCATAGGTGAGAGCGATCGCATGCGTCGACTTTACTGGTCTCATCGCGATCGATGGGCCGACGCCGCACCACTCGGCGGCATCATCCTCACTCTCCACGACGCCCTTGAGTTCATTGCCAACCAACCCGCCTTCTGGACCTGGACCTGATCGCCACGGCGGCGGTGCGCCCCATCGCAAATGGACACCGTCGAGCTAAGATTAAAGAACCTATAACAATCAACAGGTTGCGCGACATGCCAGGTGTTACCAACGAAGAAGCAACTATGATGGACACGCCACTAGCGGGTGGAAGAGGCCTTGATGCTCAAGGTGGGGAGGTTGTTCAAGAGATCTTCGGTCAAATTATCGAACTGTTGCTGAAGCCGAACCGATCGCGTTGCCCCGTCCAAACCAAAAGGCGCTGGATCTGTCGACGCAGCAGGGAGCAGCACGGGTTCCTCCAATCCGCCGGCATTTGAACTATGATTCCGGCCGGGGTCGGGTTTGGCCGCTATTGTCAGCGGCTGGCTTGCTGGCACTACGGCGAGCTCGTCCGGGCCCTCGGACCGACGATCACGATGGTTGGCCACGCGACGTTCCGCTGTCGGCGCGATGGTGACCTTTGGTGCAGCAACATCATCACTGGTCGTTGTCGCACCAAGCTTCTTGCTCGGTTGAAAAGGCAACCCTGCTGCCTGTTGAATTTCCAGCTGGCCATTGGTGTTGGCGCCAAGCCGCGCTGACGCACCTGCAACCAATCTTGCATAATACTGGCCATCGGATGTTGAGAGTGCGATATGGCCGCTGGTGATCGTCATGTTCGTTCCCTGTTGATCAACCCTGAGGTCGAGAACGGCATTGGTGCCGCTGGCAATCAAATGCGGCGTGGTGATGCGTTTGATGGCGTCGGCCGCTGCGGTGAAGCGAACCCGCATGGTGCCGTGGCTTTGCAGCAACGATGCGGGCGAACCGACTGCCGGCAAGGTGACGGCGGTGTTGCTGCCAGCTCTGAATTGCAGATCGCCGCTTGAGGCGATCAGGTGAGCGGACCTGCTGGTGACGATCCGGCTATTGCTGGCGACCTGATCGCCGGGACGAAGATCCGTCATGAGGCGGCCTTGATCGTTCTCGACGCGGACGTTTCCCCTCATCTCCATGACGTGCCAGTTCGGCTGGAAAGACAGGTGCCTCGGGTCCTGGCCCTGCTGACATGCCGAGAGGATGAGGGCCGTGACGGCGGCGAGCGCCGACCAAGCCAGGCGTATGGTGCGTTTTCTCCGATTGGCCATCATGAATGCCTTATGATGCAATGGATGCCGATCATCGCGTGATGAGACAAACCGTCCCGAGAAGGCAAGCCAACAGACCTGCCGATGCTAAGATGATGTACATGCATAACCTTAAGGTTTAATGAAAGCGATCGGCACCATGTGATCGAGACATGGCCGCATCCTCAGCTTGCGCGTTGGCAGCGATGATTACTGCTGTTCCAGCTTCACCAGGCCATGTTGTCGCATGGCATGCATGAGCTCTTCTCTCAGGATATCGACCACATGGCCTGGACCTCGTCCGCCGAGTGCGGCCAAGCCGTAGAAGAACGGTCTGCCGAGCAGGACGAAATCTGCGCCCAGCGTGAGCGCTCTCAGCACGTCGAGGCCGCT
>CAWBCX010000041.1:0-59463 GCA_963787265.1 uncultured Alphaproteobacteria bacterium
GTTAGTGGCGGTGTAAAACCGCGTAAATCTGGCGAAGAAGGCATGTGGGCGGGTACGAGGGCCCGTTTGACGGGCCCCTCGTTGGTGGTTGTTTAGAACGGCAGGCTTGTCTGGTTGGGGTCTGGCTGATCTCGCTGTGATGGCTGGTGCTGCTCTGCGATCAGATCCTGCAGCTGGAGGCCGTAGTAGGCCCAGATTTTTTCCCTCAAGTCGTCGATCAGATCGACTATGGCGAGCGCTTCTTCGGGGGACCAGTAGGCGGGGATGGCGAGCTCGATCTTGCGGAAGCTGGGTGTTTTCATGATTTGGTTTCTCCGTTGCGTCGACTTTGGGTTCGCCTCTTTGCGGCCTTGCGCTGTTTGGCCCGTAGCTCGGCGCGTTCGCGCGCTTCCTTGACGCGGTAGGAGTCACCGTCGATGGCGACGATTTCGGCATTGTGCATAAGGCGATCGACCATGGAGACGACGCAGGCGGCGTTGGGGAAGACTTCGCGCCATTCGGCAAACGGACGATTGGTGGTAACGAGCGTGCATTTTTGCTCGTAGCGGCGGCTGATAAGCTCGAACAACAAATCGGCATGGCGGTTGGAGTAGGACAGATAGCCGACTTCGTCGATGCAGAGCAGCGCGGGCGCAGCATAGTGGCGCAGCCGGCGGCGCAGGGCGGAATCGCTGTCGAGAGCAGCGAGGTCACCGAGCAGTTGGCCGGCGCTGGTGAACAGGACGGTGTGGCCGTGAATGACGGCTCGGTGGGCAAGATTTCGGGCCAGGGTCGTTTTGCCGACGCCGTTTGGCCCGACCAGCACGACGTTGGTGGCGTCTTTGAGGAAGTCGAGGGTCATGAGCGCTTCGAAGGTGGCCTGGTCGCCGCGTTTCGGCCATGTCCAATCGAAGTCGCAGATCGGCTTGAAGCGGCCGATATGGGCTCGGCCGAGGCGGCGTTCCAGACTGCGGCGGGCGCGTTCCTCCTCTTCCCAGTCGAGCAAGGCTGTTACCCAGCCGGCGTCAACGGCCTCTTGCCAGTGGGCCAAAAGGCCATGCAGATAGAGCGCCTTGGCGCGGGCTTGCAGGGGATCAAGATTTGTCATGCGCCGTCTCCGTCAGCTGGTCGTAGGTATCGAGGTCATGGGGTCGCACGGTGGCATCGCGCCCCCGAACATGGTCGGGCAGGATAAGAGCGACCGGCGGCGCCTGCTGACGGTCTTCGCGGCGGCGTTCAAGAGCCAGGCGTACGGCGTTGGGGTGCGGTGCATTGCGTTCGAGTGCCTCGAGGATGGCGGCCTGAAGCTCGTTCGCGCCGTACTGTTCAAGCTGCCGGATCAGGGCGGCGGTGATGGCGCCGAGATTGTCGCCGCGCTTGGCGGCCCGGACGAGCAAGCTCTGGCTTGCCGGCGCTGCTTTGGCCAGTCGGTCGGTGGCCCGGTGACGGCGCGACGCCCGTTTTTGATCGGCCAACGCCTTGAGATGAGCGGGATCCTCGATCTGTTCGCCTCTGCCATAGCTGCGCGGGTGGGTGGCGATGATGTTTTCGCCGTCGACGATGCGCAGCCGGTCAGGCTCGGCCAGCACCGTCAGCGGTCGTCGAACATGGGTGTGCGGCACCGAATAATCGTTGAGGTCGAAGCGGGCATAGGGCGTCTTGCCGACCTTGACGGTGACCTGCTCGACCACCGGATAGGGATTGTCCGGCAGTTTCAGCAGCTGCGGCGCTTCCTCGGCGAATGCCTGGCGGACGCTCAAGCTTTGGTCTTCCGGACAGCGCCGGTCGGCGGCCGTGCCATGATACCAGGCCTCGGCCTGGGCGTTGAGGTCGTCGAGATCGGTGAAGCTGCGGGCGGCAAAGAAGTTGTCGCGGACATAGCGGATGGCGCGTTCGACCCGACCCTTCTCGTTGCCACGGGCGACGGCCACCGGTCGTGGTTCGTAACGATAATGTCCGGCGAAGTCGAGCAAGGTGGGGTGGAAGCGAATGGCGTCGCCGCGGCGCTCGAGCACGGCGCTTTTCAGGTTGTCGTACAGAATGACCCTGGGCAAACCCTGCCACGCGGTGAACGCCGCCACGTGGCCGCGCAAAAAGTTCTCCATGCGAGCGTCGAGGGAGAAGCGCAGGAAGATCTGGCGGGAGTAGCTCAGCACCATGACGAAGGCCATCAGCGGCCGGCGCGCGCGCCCGCTCATCAGATGGCCGAAGTGTCCCCAGTCGACCTGCGCCTGCTCGCCGGCAAGGGTGCGCAAGCGCAAATAGGCTTCCGCCTGCGGGCGGGGCCGATGGCAGGCGACAATGTGGCGAAAGTGATCCGGCCGGCCGGTGTAGCCGCGTTCCTGCACCATCGCATACAGCCGGCTGGCGGTCAGGGTCGGGAACCGCTCGAGGGTCTCGCGAATGAACGGCAGGAAGGGATCGGCCTTGGACCGTTTGGGATGGCGTAGGATCCTCGGCAGGCCGGCTTGGGCCAGGACCCGCGACACGGTGTTGTGATGCACCCGCAATTGCTTGGCGATCGTGCCGATCGGCCACTTTTCGACATGGTGGTAGCGCAGGATCTGCGCCTCGAGTTCAGGAGAAATGGTCACGACGAGGTCCTCTGCGATTGTTCCAGGGCCCCCGGCAACGTTGCAGAAAGTCACGGCGGACAAAGTCCGGGCAAGGACGCATACAATAATGGCAATGCCATCGCTGCCGGCATGGATTGGCTGTCGTCGCCTCGTCCGTCGTGGTCGCTGCCGAGGTCTTGGCCAGCAGTGCCTCCGTTCGGTCCGGCGGTGAACCCTGATGCGTCACTGTATTTTTGCGCGCCCGGTAGCGGCGGGCGCGTTCGGCATGCTTGATCCGGCCGCGGCGGCTGGTCTGATACCGGTGGCCGGCCTCGCGCAGCGATCGGCGGCGCGCCTTTTGGGCGCAACCCCTGGCGCAGTACACATGGCCACGGTCGCAATGGCTGCAGATCAGCACCTGCGCGCGGCAGGTCAGGCAAAGAAAGAGCCGGCCAGGAAGCCGCCTGCCGTGCGCGCAGACCAACTCATGATGTGGACACACGCCCTCCCGAGCGCGATAGTCGCTCTGCATTCGTGCCCCGCACGGTGTAGGGCACGGTGCTGATGCGAACTGCCACGTTCTAGAGATCGGCGCCGTGCCTGCCTTCCAATAAGACAGGTCCTACCGCGCCAGCCACCGAACCGTCAGCCCTCGGCGACAGGACGGCATCCAGAAATCAAAAAGAGGATGGAGAAACGACGCAGCCGCTTGCCATGATCAGTCTCTGGTCGGGGCTACGCCCCTCCCGCCGACTGATCATGGCAAGCGACACGACCGGCCACTACGACTTCGCCAATATCACGCGGTTTTTGACCACCAATCACAGACGGAGCCCAGCTCTTCGGTTTCCATGGCGCGCCAGTTGATGGGCACGACGCTGGTCCTGTCCGCGAGCCAGGCGAGGCGGTAGAGGGCTTCCATGAAGGCGCGGTTGGCGAGGCGCGCGTGCTCCAGATGGGGCATCTTGCCTTGAGCGAACAGGCCGCCGAGCGCCGGGAGGCCGAGGCGCGCCTCCCCGTGGGCGAGTGCGCGGAACACCACCTTGACGCCTTCATAGCGGTCGACGTGCCTGTCCCAGGTGGAGCGCCTGAAGCATTGGGCGCGAAGGGCGGTCAGGCTGTAGCCTTGGGCGTAGAGCTTTCGAGCGTTCGTCTTGGCGTTTTCGGGGTGAAGGAGGTTTCGGTCCTCGGCGACCATCAGGAAGATCAGGCGGTAGACCAGGCGAAGGAGTTGGTTGAACCAGTCGGTCAGGTCCGCCTCGCCGGCGCCGAGTTTTCTCGCAAGGTCAGGGTTGGCGTCGAGGAAGCCGGAGCCCAGCAGTTTCAGGGCCTGCTGCACCTGATCGGCGAGCCGGCGTCCCGCCAGCGCTCCAGGGCGCAATCGGTCGCAGGTGCGGCGGCGGCACCGAAGCGGGAGCGATGGAGGATCAGCCAGAGGACGGCGAAGGAGGCGGCGTCCTCGTTGGAAAAGATCTGGGCGAGGTCGGCCTCGATGAAGGCGGGGCGGGTCAAGGATGCGTTGTCGCGCATCAGCCGGATCAGCGTGCCATTGGTGGCCATGCCCCAGAGGGCATCCTCACGCTCGTTCAGATAGTCCTGAAGGGCGAAGGCTGGGGAGCGCGAGCGTTCTACCGAGAGGATTTCGCTGCGGCGATCAAGTTTTTCGTCGGAGGGCGGCACGATGATGATCGGCACGCGGCCGGAGCCTGCGACGAGGGCGGTGAGGCCGCCGCCGGGTATCAGGTCCTCGAAGCCCAAGGTTTCCTTCAAGAAATTCCGAAGGAAACGGGCGGTCGCCTCGGCCGAGGGATTATCCAACCTCGCGAACGCATCGTAATGCGACTGGCCGACGCGAAAGGCGGTGGAAATTTCTTCGCGGATGCTCAGGCCCTTGCGGATGCCGTAGCTTTCCCGCGTGTCCTGGTCGTCCTTGGGCGCTGCGAGGCGGGCGATCATGGCAGGGGCGATGAGATTGCCCTCAAGGGTGAGCGAGGGCCAGGCGGCCATGTCGGTGACGGGTTTTCTCGCCATGGCCTAGACCTCGCTCGGCAGGAGGGCGAAGAGGCCGATGACGTCGGGCGGCGTGATCGCCTCGACGGTGACGCGGGCGGAGCCTGCGGCGGCGCGCAGGCGGTCGTGATCCTCCTCCAGCGCCAAAGCGCGCGCGGCGACGAAGGCGGCGAGCGGACCCTCCAGCAGGCCGGGCAGCGCCTCCCTCGCCTTGGCGATGAAGCGCTCGCGGGCGGCGGGTGCTAAGTCCGCTGCGGCCGATGTGTTCAGGAGGATACGGGCGTCCTCGCCGGTGGCGAAGATGGTCTCGCCCTCGATCGCCGCGAGCGCCGCCTCCTCCGCCAGCAGCAGGCGCTCCTTTCGGCCATGCACGGTGAGCTTGAAGCGGATGCGCAGGAGGACGAGGCGGGTCACCCGCTCGACGGCGGGCGTAGGCCAGGCGCCGACGCGGCCGACGCCCAGGCCCTTCAGCGTGTCGCGGTCGAGCGAGGCCTCGACCAGGGCTTCGGCGAGCGTGGAGGTGAGCGGATGGGTGCGCGTGAGGAGGGAAGCACCTGCGGGGACGGGCTCTGCGGTGGCGAGGCGGATGGAGCCAGTCATCCTTCGGTCAGCCAGGCGCTCCTTCAGGCCGCCTTCGAGGGCGTCGACATGGGCGAGCAGCAGGGATTTTCTCGGCTCCAGCGGCACGCCGAAGCGCGCCATGGCGCGTTCGACGAAATCGCGCACATGCTCGGGCGAGCCGAGCAGCGCCTGCGCCTTTTCCCACTCCGGGGCGACTTCCGCGGGCTTCATGGCGTTCTGCGCGAAGCGGGCGCGGGATTTTTTCTCGTTGTCGGCGGCGTTGCGCCAGCGGGCTTCCATCGCCTTGGTCCCGTCATCCAGGCGAAGGTCGAAGGCGAGCTGGCGGGTCTCGCCGCGCCGGAGCATCATCGAGGCCATGAGCGCGTCGGTGACCGGGCCGCGCTCGTCCGGGAGCGGCACGGTGACGCCGGTCGCCTTGCGGATCTCCTCGGCCTTTCGCAGGATCACCTCGAGCACGGCGCCGTCGATGGCGCTGTCCGGCGAGAACATCATGATGGAGCGGACGATGGCGGCCGGCTGGCCGAAGCGGTCGACCCGGCCTTCGCGCTGCTGGTGGCGGGTGGGGTTCCAGCAGAGATCGTAGTGGACGACGGTGTCGAAGAGCTGCTGGAGGTTGATGCCTTCGGAGAGGCAATCGGTCGCCACGAGGATGCGCTGGGTTTCCTTCTCGCCCTCGGCCGTGGCCATGTCCGCCACGCGATCCCGCCGCTCGTCCGGCGTGAGCACGCCGGTGACCGCCTCGATGGCGAGCTTGGGGAAGGCCTTGCGCAGACCGTCGCGCACATGGTCGGCGGTCGCGAGGAAGCGGCAGAAGACGACGGAATTGGCCCCCTGTTTCATGAGCGGCTTCAGTGCGTCGATGAGAGCGGTGAGCTTCGGGTCTGGCCCGGCGGAGAGCGCCTCGACCTTTTGGATGAGGGCGATGAGCGCCGGGTCGGCCTCGGCGACGACGCCCGGCTCCAGGTCGACGGCGTCCTCGTCATCGCCGTCCTCGTCGTAGATCTGCGGCTCCAGGCGCTCGCTTTCATTGGCGGCGCGGTTGCGAAGGGCGCTCAGCGCCGCGGCGGGCGAGGAGCCGACGCAGCGCATCAAGGCGAGGGTTCCCCAAAAGGCGAGCCGGCGCTCGCGCTGCCCCTCTCCGGCTTTGGAGACGACGTTCAGGCAATAGTCGAGAACGGCGTCCTGGAAGGCGAGATGATCCTCTGAGAGCCGGTAGGGAAACTCGGTGGTCTCATGCTTCGGGAAGGCGCGTTCCTCGCTCCAGTCGCCGGAGATGAGGTCGGTGCGACGGCGCTGCACGAAATGGCGAGCCAGGCGCTCGCGATAGCGCTGATCGTCGAAGCTCATGGACGCGAAGGCCGGATCGATGAGCGACAGGAGCACCAGCTCTTCATTGGTGATGTCCAGTGCCGGTGGCCGGACGACACCGGCGACCATGTCGTCCCGACGTTTGAAGAAATACTGATCATGGGGAGACTGGGCGGCGCAGTAGGTGACGATGACGGCCGCCTGACCCGAGCGCCCGGCGCGTCCGGCGCGCTGGGCGTAGTTGGCGGGGGTGGGCGGCACGTTGCGGAGATAGACGGCGTTCAACGCCGAGATGTCGACGCCGAGCTCCATGGTCGGCGAACAGAACAGCGCCGGCAGAAACTGATCGCTCTCGCCGGCTGTTTTCACCTCGACGAGCTCATCCTTCAGGCGCGCCTTGTCGTCCTCCTCGAAGCGAAAGCGCCATTCGCGCCATTCCCGCTGCTTCTGCGAGACCTGCGCCGTGTGCTCCCGGCCTTCCAGCCCCCAATATGTACTTCTCCTACGGTGCTTCAAATCGGCGGCGACGGTGTTGTAGAGCTCGTGGAAATACGCATTGCCTTGAGCCCCGCCGCGCAAGATGGCCTCACCGGGGATCAGACGGACGGCCGATGGTAAAAGGCGCCAGCCCTCCAGATCGTCATCGATGGCGATGCGGGTGACAAGCCCTTCGCTTTCCAGGATCTCCAGGAGAGCGCTCATGAAGGCGAGGTAGTCATCTCGTCCAAGCTTGTCGCCGATGACGCTCCGACGATTGATCATCCGCCCGATGCGGGAGCTGTGACCGCCGCGGATAATGGTCTGCTCCTCCTTGAGCCCCACCTGTTTCTTCCCTGGCGCCTGTAGGAATAGCGCCGTGCGACCTCTGAGCTGCTCCTTCATGTCGACCGCCCAGGGTGTGCGAAGGTAGCGTCGGGAGTTCTGGGTGACACCGTCGAGAACCGGCAGCTCCAGCGCCTCGGTGTCGACGGCAAGGCCCTCGAGCATGGCGCCAAGGAGCCTATCGAGCAGCGTCTTTCTTTGCTCGGCCTCGAGATCGGGCAGCATCGCCGCGAGCGGACCGCCATCGTCCGCGATCTCATCGAGACCGAGAAATGCAACGTTGATCAGCTCCAGCACCGAGAGGCTCGGATTGGTGTAGCGCCAGCCGCGGCGAAGGTCCGTCCAGACGCGATGCGCCATCACCTTGGCCAACGCCCGCTGCGCTTCTTCTCGAACGACCGCACCGGCGTCCGGTGTCAGCATCCAGTGGATCCGCGCGTCCTTGTTCGCCGCGGTGAAGCCGAGCGCCCGCACCACGCGAAGGCCGAACTCGTCTTCGCTCAATCCTTCCTCGCCAGCGTCGATGACGGCGCGAAGGATGGCGCCGCGAAGGAGGCTGACAAACAGGAAGTCATTGAAATGCCCTGCCTGCAGCGCGGCGTCCTGACGATTGTCGGTGAAGGCCAAAAGCTTGCGCTTGGTCTCGGGCACACCGCTTGCCTCTCCGTTCATCCATTCGAGTGCGCTCGAGGTCAACAGCGTGGTGGCGGAGCTTCGGCCCTCGCCGGAGAGGCCGGCGAGCTTGCTGCGCTCGCGCATGCTAGGATGGGGCTGGTCCAGGCAGCATGGACAAAAGCCGAACTTGCCGGGAATGAACCAGAAGCTCTCTCCGCGCCCGCCCAGGCGGCCCTCCGGGCTCACCGTCACCCGCTGCGGCTCGCGGCCCTTGCGATTCCGATGGAGGCGCGACGGCTCCCTGCTCTCATCTTGCCAGTCTTCGGGGTAGGTGTCGATGTCGCCGGTGAAGTGGTAGTCAGGGTCGGAATCGCCGGTCGGCGTCAGATAGCCTGCGACGTCTTGGTCCTGATCATCGCTCGGAGTGTCATCGATATTGCGCGGCAAAAAGCGCCGTCCGTCGTCGTTGTCCGTCCGAACGACCACATGCGCCTCGTGACCGCAATTGCGGCAGAACCGGGTGGGATAGAGCCGATGGCCTGTTTCCGGATCTTCAAGCTGGCCTTCGAACCGCACGCGACGGGGCTTGGCCGCCAGGGTGGTGAACATCTCGCCGGCACCGGCGATGAAGCGATGGAGCTTGAAGGCGAGAAACGCCGCGTCGCCCGATCCGCCGCGCTCCGTCTCCGGCAGGCTGATCAGGGTCAAAAAGCGTTCGAGGCGGTCCTTGCAGATCGCCTGATCGACGCCGCTGTCCAAAGAGAGCTGCTCGATCGCTTTTTCGAACGAAATCGGTTTTTTTCGCTTCAATGACTGTCCGTCTTCGAGGCCGAGCGCAAGCTCTGCCCAGACAGCGAGCGGGTGGCGAAGAAGGTCGTCGTCAATCAATCTTTCGGGAAGGTCGTCTTCAAGGGTTTTGGCAAGCTTGGGCCTGACATCGACCAGCTTCATGCCGTCATCGGTGGCGCGCCAAAGACTTTCGTCGATCACGGCATCTGCGCCGATCGCCGTGCCGAATAGCCTGGATGCGACGTCGGCGACGGCCTCCGCCCTGCCGGCGTTCGATCCTTCGCTTGCCATGGTTGCCGAGGTGCCGATGCAGATCAGCGACTTGCCCGGCGCACATCGATTGCGCAGGCGTCGAACCAGGACCGCGACATCGGCGCCCTGCCGTCCGCGGTAGGTGTGCAATTCGTCGAGAACAATGAAATCGAGCCCGCCGGCGTTCTCGACGACCTTCGCGTCGAGTTCGTCCTGTCGGGTCAGGAGGAGTTCCGCCATCATGAAATTGGTGAGCAGGATGTCGGGCGGATTGCCAGCGATCTCCAGCCGCTCGCTCCGGCTTTCCTGTCCTGTGTAACGCCGGACCACCGGTTTCAGCTCCTTCGGCAGATCCGACTGTGCGAGGAACTTGTCGATCTCCTTGATCTGGCTGTTGGCCAGCGCGTTCATCGGATAGATGATGATGGCGCGGGTTCGTCCTCTGTCGCCTGTCTTTCGCGCCCTGACGATGGCGTCGACGATCGGCACGAAAAAGCAAAGCGACTTGCCGGACCCCGTTCCTGTGGTCACGACATAGCTCTGTCCGGAGCCGGCCTTGGCGATGGCCTGGCTTTGATGCTTGTGAAAGGTGAGCGGTGTCTCGCCGAAGCGAAAGACCCGGGCGGTCGCCGGATCGAGCGCGCCCGACGCGACAAGCTCGTCGACAGTCTCACCCTTCTCGAAGCGTGGATTGAGAGACAGAAGCGGGTCTGGCCAGAATCGGCCTTGATCGTAGGCGCTCGTGATCGCCTCATCGAGATCGGACGCCCTGATTTTGCTGAAGGATCGGGAAAAATGGGCGTAGGCCCCTATAATATGCTGATCAAAATCAAACGCCCTCATCGCACATTCCAATTATTGAATTAAGGTCACTGTCCTTACGACTTGCGATCGCGATGCTTCTGGTCGTCAAGCAAGAGTAGCGACGTCGCGATCCCGTTTCCCACCAAACGGTGTCGGTGTGGCCAACGGCGGTAGGCTGCAACCGAGGTTAGGTAGGCGCCTTCAAAGCACCTCATAAGCGTCATGCTCGACGAATCAGAATTCGATGGATTTCGCCTTCGAGGTGCGTTCCGGCCGCATCGAATATCATGCTGAACGCTTATAACACCAGGAATCTGTGCGTCGAGATTTTGATGCGGTTCTGGATCAGATCAATCTGACGATGTTGGCGCTGCGATGAGGTTAACCTTGTCTTCAACGCTTTGCTGCAACATGGACCAGGAAACCGACCGGGACATAACGGCATTAACATCCGGCTGAACCTGCCTCCTTCGACAACAAAGGCGCTCGAACTGAAGCAGCCCGACCTGACGTTGCTGTCATGCATCTGCGCCCATGGAATTCAAGTTGAAGGCGCATGATCTCATTGGTTCTGCATGAACTCTTCTCAAGGAGTCCTTCTCTGTCGCCGCACCACTAAGAATTGACAATGCTTTCCAAGGTAGGCGATGCCGTTGGCACGGGGGTTTCGCTCGTTTTGATCGCATTTCTTATTTGCCGGATGGCCAGATCAGCGTCGCCGTCGTTTGCCGCATGAACTTGGGCGAAGGGCGTTCGGTCGCTGACATCATCGCCGAGCTTAAGCACGTCGCTCAGGCCAACGCGATGATCGATCCTGTCATCGGGGTGCGAGCGACCGCCGCCGAGTTGAACGATCGCGAGACCAAGCGCTCTGGTGTCGATCTCCCCAATGAAGCCCAGGTGGTCCAGCATGACGGGACGTCGTATCGGGGCGTCGGGAAAATGCCGTGCCGGCTGATCCAGCAGATCATGCGGGCCGCCAAGGGCAGAGACCATCTGCTGGAAGCGCTCTGCGGCCCGGCCATCATCCAAGACCTGATCGATTTTTTTCCTGGCCTCTTGTTTCGTCATGGTCAGACCGCTGAGCTCGATCAATTCTGCGGCGAGGGCCAAGGTCACCGTTTCGAGCCGTTTTTCTCTTCGTCGACCGGTCAAGAAATCGATCGCTTCTCTAACTTCCAGGGCGTTGCCGGCCGTGTTGCCCAGGCATTGGTTCATGTCGGTCAACAGAGCCCGGCACGGCAGTCCTGCGCCCTTGGCAACGATGACGAGATCAGCGGCCAATTGGCCGGGCATCTTCGATCGCCGGCATGAAGGCACCGGAGCCGACCTTAACGTCCATGACGAGGGCGTTCAGACCAGCCGCCAATTTTTTCGACAGGATCGAAGCGACGATCAGCGCCGCTGTATCGACGGTCGCGGTCACGTCCCGGATCGCGTAGAGCTTGCCGTCTGCAGGCGCCAGGTCCGGCGTCGGACCGACGATCGCAGAGCCGGCGGAGCGCACGGCCATCCGAAACCGATCCAGGCCGAGCCTGGTGCTGATAGCCGGGAATGCTGTCCAGCTTGTCCAGCGTGCCGCCGGTATGGCCGAGACCGCGGCCGGAGATCATCGGCACATAGCCGCCGACCGCAGCGATGATCGGCGCCAGGATCAGGCTGACCTTGTCGCCGATGCCGCCGGTCGAGTGCTTGTCCAAGACGGGGCCCGGCGAGGTCACCCCACTCGAGGACAGGGTCAGACCCCTGTCGCGCTGGCGAGCGTGAGGGCCACGGTTTCGTCCGCGTCATGCCGTTGAAAAAGATCGCCATGGCAAGTGCGGCGGCCTGACCTTCGGTCACCCGGCCGTTGCTCAGGTCCGCGATGAAAGCGGTAATCTCGCTGGTATCGAGCGCCTTGCCGTCGCGTTTTTTCGGATGATCTCCTGGGGCAGGCAGGGCGGCATGGCTGCTTCATCCGTCGTCGTCGAGCTGGGCACTGCGAGCACCCTGACCAGCGTCGTCCAGCAGGCCGAGGCACCGAAGCGGACGGTCCGCGGGGAGACCCATCCTGACGTCATGAAGTGATCGATCAGATGGAGATAACCGGCGGCTTCTCGGGCCTGCGGATGCCACCGGAGAGCTTGAGACCGACGCGGCCATCGGCCTCCTCGATCACCGCGAGCAGCACGGCCGCATCTTCCAGACGGGCGCCCGTCGGCGTCTTGCCGGTGGAGGTTTTCAGCATGTCGGCGCCTAGCCATGACGGCACTTCGCGCGGCAGCGGTGATGCGCGCCGGATCCTCGAGGCGGCCGGTCTCGAGAATGACCTTGACCATCCGGCCGTCGGCCACTGCCTTGACGGCGTCGACCATTTCGCTGACCATGCCGACATCGCCGTCCATGATCGCATCGAGCGGAGCGACCATGTCGATTTCGTCACCGCCGTCGGCGACGATCGCTTCGGTTTCCCGGACCGCCCGGGCAATGTCGTCGCTGCCGTCGGGAAAGTTGACGACGGAAGCGAGCTGGACGGGGTCGGTGCCGAGGCGGCGCCTTGCCGCTTGAACGAAGTGCGGAAGACGACAAACGGCGGCGACACCATATTTCATGCCGCGATCGACCACCGCTTCGATCCTGGCCTCGGTATCGTCGTCGTTCAGCGAGGTCAGATCGATCAGCGGCAGTATACGAGCCGCAATGTCGTGGGTGGCCACTGCCTTGGAGGCGGTCTCGATCAAGTCATCCTGGGCATTGGCCATATCAAGCCAGCTCCTTGAAAAGGGCGTGAAGCAGCCGCTCTAATTTTGTGCCGGCGGCACTGGCTTCACTTAAGGTTTCGTCGTGGCTCAGCGGGTTGCCGCTCATGCCGGCGGCGAGATTGGTGACGATGGAAAAGCCGATGACATCCAGGCCCGCGTGGCGGGCGGCAATGACTTCCGGGACGGTGGACATACCGACCAGATCTGCGCCAAGCGCCTTGAAGGCGCGGATTTCCGCAGGCGTTTCAAAGCAGGGCCCGGGGGTTGCGAGATAAACGCCGCGTGCAAGCTCGATCTTCTCGGCCGCCGCAACGGTCTCGATCTTTTCGCGCCATGTCCGGCTGTAAGCCTCGCTCATGTCGAGAAAACGCGGGCCGGAGTCCGGCTCGCTGGGGCCGGTCAGGGGATTGGCGCCGAGCATGTTGATATGGTCCTCGATCAGCACCAGGCTGCCGGGACCGATCCCTTGGCGAAGGGAACCCGCGGCATTTGTGACGATCAGGGTTGCACAGCCCAGGGCCTTCAGGACGCGTACCGGCAGGTTGATCGCCGACGCAGGCCCGCCCTCGTAGAGATGCACGCGGCCCTGAAGACAGGCAATCGGCACATGTTCCAACCGGCCGAGAACAAGGCGGCCGCTATGGCCTTCGACGCCGGGTTTGGGAAAGCCCGGCAGGTCGTCATAGGAAATAGCCATCGCCTCTTCGATCCCATCGGCCAGGCCGCCGAGCCCCGAGCCCAGGATCAGACCGAAGCGCGGCTTCATGCCGGGCGCGCGATCCGTCACGAGATTGGCGATTTTTTCGTGGCTGGCCAAGCACGAAGCTGGTTCCGATCGATGATCGAGGTCGAATGCGTGGGGGAGGAGTTCGCCCAGGGTCAGGGTTTCTCGGTGTTTTTCGGGGCTGCAAAGATGGATCTTGAGATCGGGACCGGCAAACTCCGCCAGACGCTGGCGGCATCCGCCGCAAGGGGTGCAGAGACGCTCGCCCGATGCGACGATCAGGCATTCTTCGATGCGTTGCTCACCGGCAGCGATCATGGCGGCGATGGCGCTCGCTTCGGCGCAGTTGCCGAGCGGATAGGCAGCGTTCTCGACATTGGCACCGTTGTAGATGCTGCCGGACGCGGTGCGCAGCGCCACGCCGACCGCAAAGCCGGAATAAGGCGCATAGGCCTGCTCGAACGCTTGTCGCGCGGCCGCGAAAAGATCCTTCATCGCTCTTTCACATAGGGCTGGCCTATGGCTTTGGGCGCCACGGCACGACCAACGAAACCGGCGAGCAGCAGGACCGTCGCAATATAGGGAAGCGCCTGGATCGCCTGGGTCGGCACCTCGCCGATGATCGGCAGGGAAACGCCTTGAAGGCGGACCTGGACTGCGTCGGTGAACGCGAAGAGAAGGCAGGCGAAAAGGGCGGGCACGGGGCGCCATTTGGCGAAGATCAGCGCTGCCAGAGCCAGATAGCCTTTGCCGGCGGTCATGTCGCGAATGAAGGAGGAGCCGTGGGCGGTCGAGAGATAAGGATCCGGCGATGCCGCAGAGGACGCCGGTGAACAGCAGCGCCTTGTAGCGCATGGCGGTGACGCTGATGCCGGCCGTGTCGACCGCACTCGGGTTCTCGCCGACGGCGCGCAGGCGAAGACCGAAGCGGGTGCGGTAGACGATCCAGGCGACCAGCGGCACGATCACGGCGGTCAGGTAGACCAGGATATTGTGACCACTGATCAGCTCGCTGTAGATGAGCCCTATCATCGGCACGTCACGCAGTTGCTTCGGCGAAGGGGCAGGGTGATCGACGGTAAAGCGTGCATCGGCCCCGATGCCAGGTGTACGTCCACCCTGTCGGAACCAGGCTTCGGCAAGCGTCGGGACCAAGGCCTGCGACCATGATGTTCAGGGCCATGCCGGAGACCACCTGATCGCCGCGATGGGTGATGCAGGCAAAACCGTGGAGCATGGAAAGGCAGATCGAAACGCCCATGGCCGCCAGCAGGCCTGCGAGTGCCGAACCGGTGACGAAGGCAACGGACGCTGCAGCGAAGGCCGCCCCCAGCATCTTGCCTTCGAGCCCGATATCGACCACGCCCGAGCGCTCGGCGAACAGACCAGCCAGTGCTGCCAGCACCAGTGGGACGGCAAGGCGGATGGTGCTGTCGGAGAGGAGAACGGCCTGCAGCAAGAACTCCATCAGGACGCCGCCTCCAGCTGGCTCACCTCGGGCGAAAAGAGCTTCGAGCGATGGCCGGAACATATGCTCGAGCGCGCCCGCGAACAGGATCACCAGGCCCTGGATGACGACGACGATGTCCCGGCTGACGGTCGGCATGTCGAAGGAAAGCTCGGAGCCTCCCTGGTAGAGCGCGCCGAACAGCAGCGCCGCGAGGATGATGCCGACCGGGTGATTGCGGCCCATCAGCGCGACCGCGATGCCGACGAAGCCGAAGCCGCTCGGGAAGTTCAGGATGAGGCGATGCTGCGAGCCCAGGAGCTCGTTCAGGGCGACACCGGCGGCGAGCGCCCCGGAGATCGTCATCGCCAGCATGATCTGGCGGGCCGGCGAGATGCCACCATAGATGGCGGCGTTTTCGCTCTGACCGACCACGCGGACGGCGTAGCCCCATTTGGTCTTCCAGATGAACAGCCAGACCAGAACCGAGGCGATCAGCGCGATAGTGAAAGCAAGATTGAGAGGCGAACGGCTAATCGTCACGCCTATTGCTGCCAGCAATTCGTGCATTTGCGGCAGCCAGGTGCTCTTGGCGAACCGGTTGCTTTCCGGGATCTGCGAGCCCGGATTGATCAGCACGTTGACCACCATGTAGGTCATCAAGCGCTGCGGCGATGAAGTTGAACATGATCGTGGTGATCACGATGTGGCTGCCGCGTCTGGCCTGGAGATAACCCGGGATCAGACGCCCAGACACCACCAAAGAGCGCTGCCGCCAGGATCGCGATCGGCAGAACCAGGATGAACGGCAGAAAGCCCAAATAGAGCCCGACCAGGGTGACGCCGAGGCCGGCGACATAGGCCTGGCCTTCGCCGCCGATATTGAACAGACCGCAATGAAAGGCAATGGCGACCGCGAGGCCGGTGAAGATGAAATTGGTCGCGTAGAACAGGGTGTAGCCGATGGCCTCGCCATAGCCGAAGGCGCCGAACATCAGGAGCTCGACCGCCTCGATCGGGTTTTCGCCAAGCACCAGCACGATGAGCCCGGACACGAGAAAGGCGGCCGCTCAGGTTCAAAAGCGGCAAAAGACCGAGATTAACCCAGGTCGGCAGTTCGCCGCGCGACGCCATCAGGCTGCCCGGTCCGCGACGCCGGCCATCAAAAGGCCGATCTTCTGCTCGTCCGCCTCGCCGGCAGCAAGCTCGCCGGTGAAGGTGCCGTCGAACATCACGAGGATGCGGTCGGCGAGCGAGAGGATCTCGTCGAGTTCGACCGAGACCAGGAGGACCGCCTTGCCGGCATCGCGCATGGCGATCAGGCGCTTGTGGATGAACTCGATCGCGCCGATGTCGACGCCGCGGGTCGGCTGGCCCGACCACCAGGAGGTCCGGGTCGTGCTCCATCTCGCGGGCCAGCACCAGCTTTTGCTGATTGCCGCCGGAGAAAGCTGCGGCCTTCAGGGCCGGGATTGTCGGGCCTGACGTCGTAGGACTTCATCCAGCGCCGGCCGTCTTGATGATGCCGCGCCGTTCGAGAAAGCCGTTTCGGCAGTAGCGCTTCTGTCGTGATAGCCGAGAATGGCGTTCTCATGGGCGGCGAACGACGGATCAGCCCCATGCGCAGACGGTCTTCCGGCACGTGCCCGAGGCGTTCGGGCCGGCCGTCGGCCACGGCCACGAGCCGGCTTGCCGCCGATGGTCACCTTCCCGCGTTCGAAGGGCAAATGCCGGTCAGCGCTTCGAGCAAGTGCGGACTGGCCGTTACCGGCAACACCGGCGATGCCGACGATCTCGCCGGCGCGCACGTCGAAGCTCACACCCTTCACCCGCTGGATGCCGCCGGCATCGCGGACGGAAAGATTGCGCACCGACAGAACGTTTCGCCGGGACGCGCCGCCCCCTTGTCGACGCGGAGCAGGACCTTCCGCCCGACCATCAGCTCGGCCAGCTCCTCGGTCGAGGTTTCCGCGGTCTTGCGATGGGCGACCATCCGGCCCTGGCGCATCACCGAGACGTTGTCGGTCACCGCCATGATCTCCCGGAGCTTGTGGGTGATCAGCGACGACGGTGCGGCCCTGCGTCTTTCAGGTTCTTCAGGATGCGGAACAGATGGTCGGCCTCCTGCGGGGTGAGCACGCCGGTCGGCTCGTCGAGAATGAGGATGCGCGCACCGCGAAACAGGGCCTTCAGAATCTCGACCCGCTGCTGCACACCGACCGGCAAGTCTTCGATCCTGGCGTCGAGGTCGACGTCGAGACCGTAGTCCCGCTCCAGCGCCACGATGTCCTTTCGCGCCTTCTCGATGCCGGCTTCGAGGGTGAAGCCACCTTCGGCGCCGAGCAGCAGGTTTTCCAGGGCGGTGAACGGCTCGACCAGCATGAAATGCTGATGCACCATGCCGATGCCGGCGTTGATCGCATCCTCCGGTGATCTGGATGTTCCGGACCTCGCCGTCGACCCGGATGGTGCCGCTGTCGGCCTGATAGAAGCCGTAGAGAATGTTCATCAGGGTCGACTTGCCGGCGCCGTTCTCGCCGATGATGCCGTGGATCGTGCCCGCCGGGATCGAAAGGTCGATATCCCGGTTGGCGTGCACCGGCCCGAAGCTCTTGTTGATCCCCTGCAGCTCGATGGCGGCAGCGCCCCCAGGCTTGACGTGCACCTCGCGCAGGCGATGTTGCGTTGGTAGGCATTCGAAGCCCGCCGTGCAGGCCTACTGGGTCGAGTAGTAGTCGGTGACCTTCAATCTCGCCGGCGATGATTTTGGCCTTGGCGTCTTCGAGGGCCGTCTTGATGTCGTCGGTGATCAGTGTCTCGTTGTGCTCGTCGAGGGCGTAGCCGACACCTTCTTCGGCGAGGCCGAGATTCTGGGTGCCGGCCTGCCAGGTGCCCTCCATCGCGCTCTTGAAAGCCGTGTAGACCGCGACATCGACCCGCTTCAGCATCGAGGTGAGCACGCTGCCGGGATGGAGGTGGTTCTGGTTGCTGTCGACGCCGATCGAGTATTTGCCGCTGTCCGCCGCCGTCTGCAGCACGCCGAGCCCGGTGCCGCCTGCCGCGGCGTAGACGACGTCGGCGCCCCGGTCGAACTGGCTCTGGGCGAGTTCCGCGCCCTTGGCCGGATCGTTCCAGGCCGCGGGCGTGGTGCCGGTCATGTTGACGAACACCTCGGCGTCGGGGTTCGACGAATTTCACGCCCTGCTCGTAGCCATGGGCGAAATTGCGGATCAGCGGGATGTCCATGCCGCCGACGAAGCCGACCTTGCCGGTCTCGGATTTGAGCGCTGCCGCCATGCCCACCAGGAAGGAGCCCTCATGCTCCTTGAACACCACCGACTGCACGTTGTCCAGTCTCGACCACGCGTCGATGATGGTGAACTTGGTGTCGGGAAACTCCGCGGCAATCGTTTCGAGCGGGGTCGCGTGGGAAAAGCCGACGGCCACGACGATGGTCGCGCCCGCGCCGCGCCATGCGGCGAAGCGCCTGATCCCGCTGGCTTTCGTTGGTGACCTCGAATTCCAGGTACTCGACGCCGGTCTCGTCCTTGAACCGTTCGGCGCCGTTATAGGCGGCCTCGTTGAAGGATTTGTCGAACTTGCCGCCCATATCGAAGATGATGGCCGGCTGGAAATCCTGGGCAATGGCGGCCCCGGCGGTCATGAACATGGCACCCGCGGCCAGAACGGCGGCGGCGAAAGCGCCGAAAAGTGGCTGTCTCATCCCTGTCTCCCTAGATCAGCGTGCTGTCGATCAGCCTAGGGCAGACGTGTTGAAATGCAACAGGATTACGGCGGTAAATGGTGAAGTTAGGCATCATCCAACGCATCTTTAAGCTATTGGTGATTTGCGCCGTCGATTTGCCCTCCTTTTCGGCATTTATGAGGCAAATGCAATGGCTTGGACAACGTTGCAGCACATGATGTGAAGCCTTTTCGTCGGACGGCCGGATCCGCGGGCAGGCAGCAGGCTCTTCACGGCACGTTAAGACATCTCGTTTAGAACGGTATCAGGGCCGCATTCCAAAAAATGGCCTGATTCGCCGCTGTCGGGATGATCGTCACATGGTCGTACATGCTGTGATGAGGGCATGGCTGGTCAGCCGCCAGCAATTCGCCCTCGCCGAAACAACAATTGCCGAGTTCTCAACCAGGAAAGCGATCAATCATCCTTCGTCGCCGGACGAAAGGAAATTGACGATGATGTCTCGATGAGGATGCCGCGATCAATGTCGAGAAGCGCGATCGATGTCGTGCCGATTCGCCGAGGGTCGGCCGAGGCCTCCGGATGACGAGGGCTTCTGGACAAGCCATCTCTTCTGGAAAGGCATCGTGTTCGGTGTGCTGGCTGTGATCGTCATCAAGACCAGTCTTGGACATTCGGGCGCCGTTCGGTGTCGATTGGTATGGGTTCTAAAGTCGACGTGTCATCAGCATTTCATGCTGCCGGTCCCGGATGATCCGGGCCTTCAGCCTAACCGGGCCTTCAGCGTAAAGAGAGCTTGCGCGTGGCGTGATGGAGGGGGCGAAGAGCAGCATAGGCTTTTTGATAGACCTGCCGGTATTGTTGATCATAGACCTCCACCCAGTCATCGACGGGTGCTATCCGGCGATGATGATGCGCGAGGCCATCGATGGCGATCTCCATGCTTGGCCAGAGGCTTGCCGCCAAGCCGCCTAGAAGAGCAGCACCCAATGCCGTGGCTTCGGGCATGTCGTCGGCAATGATTGGACGTCGGTAGACCGATGCCTTGATGTCCATCAGGAGGGCGTTCTGGGTATTGCCACCGATCGCCCTGATCGTCTCGATCGAAGGCACGCCGTCAAGATCACCGAGGGCTTCGACCGATTGGCGGGCTTCAAAGGCCAAACCTTCCAGAATGGCGCGGTAGAGCGTTGCGGCCTTGGCATCGGCGTTCAGGCCGAACCAGGCGCCGCGTGCCAGGGGATCGGGTTCCGGGACCAGCTTGCCGCGAAGATCCGGAATGAACGTGACGCCATCGGAGCCAGGCGCAACGGTGCGCGCGTCGTCGATCAGCGCGTCATGACCGATCTTCTGGCCGAAGAGACCACGGAACCATTCGATCGAGGCGCCTGAGGTCTGAAAACCGCCGAACACATAAGGGATCGGATTCTCGTCCAGCATCAGGACGCCCTGATTGAAACCGCGTTTCGCCAACGCGGGATCGGTGACGGATTTTTCCAACGCCAGGGTGATGGCTTCGGCCGTGCCAAGGGAATTCAGCATGGTGCCTGGCTTCAAGGCATCGGCGGCAAGGGCGCCAAGGAGATGATCATGACCGCCGACGCCGACAGCGCAGTCTGATGCTAGACCAAGTCCATCGGCAATGTCGGGAAGAACGTTTCCCAGCCTGGCGCCGAGGGGTCGAAGCGGCTGGAACAATGTCGGTTTCAACCCGGTCTCCCCGATCAGATCGTCCGCCCAAGCCAACTGGTGCAGATCCAGGGCAAGGCTGCGCGAGGCCTGGGAATAGTCCGAGCCCGGCACGCCGGTCAGACGCCAAGCCAGATAGTGGGTGACGTTCAGGATTTTTTCTGTGCGCTCCAGGGCTTCCGGTTCGTGGGCTTTCAGCCAGAGTAATTTCATCAGCGTGAATGTCGGATCGGCGGAGAGGCCGGTGATCTCGAACAGGCGCTCTTTGCCGATGCGGTCGAACAACAGCTGAAGCTGTCCGGTTGGACGCTCGTCATACCAGCCGATGACCGGATAAGTCGGCTGCCCGGCAGCGTCCAGCGGGACAAAAGCTTCGCCGACGCTTCCGATCGCGAGGCCTCGAATACGCTTGGGATGGTCGATCCTGGCAATCGCGGTCTTGATGGCATGACAGCAGCCCTGCCAAATCGCCTCTGGATCCTGCTCGGCCCAGCCGACTTGAGGGCGGTGCATGGCGGCTGCCATGCTGCCCTCGGACAACACGATGCCATCGCTGGTGAAAACGAGAGCCCTTATTCTCGATGTGCCGGCATCGAGACCGAGCAATAGAGGAGCGGACGTCGTCGCGGAAGTCATGGCGATAAGCCCCTAGCGGAATGTCCACACCATCTGGTTTCTCTCGTCAGGATGAAGAACGTAAGGCAGACAAAAGGTTTTTACGTGCCACCCACAAGGTGTCTAGTGTTGTGGGCATGCCACGCTGAACGCTTCCTCGTCATGGTAGCGAGTGGCCGGCGGCGAGCAAACCTGCGGGTTGCGACATTCCGTCCATTGGGTCTGGCCTCCGATGGATCATCAACTCGCGGCAAAACCCGATATTCACAGGTGGTCAGATAACACCATCCATGCTAAGGCCAACAATAACCCAGGCGCGATTGTTCTTGGAGAGAAATATCGTCAAAATCGAATTTTCTCGGAGAACGCAATCCTTTTCGTCAACCCTTCATCGGTAAGCTTGAATGTTCGGATACGTCGACAACACGCTGCAAAAGCTTTTTGGCCTTCCCTATTTGTACGCCTCCCGTGATTTCAATATTCACAGCCGATGCCGCTATCTGCTCCACAAATTGCGCCAACGTCGCGGCACAAACCTCAGTTTTCTGGATGTCGGCTGCGGTGCCGGCATGACGCTTCGTCATCTCGCAACGCTGGAGCCACGGAAGATCGGCCGATATGTCGGTATCGACCTTGCGGCCGAACGCCTGCGCCCGCGCTACGAGAACATCCGGGACATCGATGTCGATTTTCATAACGTCAATCTCGATGATGATTGGGATTTTGGGGAGTTTGACGTGGTCTGGTGTTCGGAAGTGATCGAGCATCTGATGGATGACGGTGGCCAGATCCAGAAAATGGGCCATGCGTTGAAGCCTGGAGGCTTGGCGCTGATCACCACGCCTTGCCTTGATTTCGTGCAGCATATCGGCGCGCTGTTCCCGCCTATCCTGAAAACCAGCCCCATCCAGGATGGGGGCCATGTCCGTCATGGCTACCGCTTCGAAGATATGGTGCGGTTGGCAACCGATGCCGGGCTTTTGGTGAACAGCGTCGATGGAATCAATCGGTTGACCCTTGCCGAGACCGAACGTCGTTACACAACCCAGGGTCTTGGTTGGATCATGAACAATATTTCGATGAGCTTGTCCTCTCGCGGGAAGCAGGATTTTGCGCTCGGCGATGCGTTTCGAAGCCAGCCGCAGTGTTACGCATCAATCAGCGCGGAATTGACCAAGCCCAGAGAATTCAAGGCGATAAAGCCGAAACCCGAAACCTTGTCGCCAGCCTCGTTGGACGGGCAGCATCAACCTATCGGTGCGGCAGTCGTTTCCTGACCTTTTGGCGCTATCGGGTTGACCAACATCGCTGGTTCCTCCCCAACAGAGTCCTGGATCCCACGCCGAGAACCAGCTGCCGGACTTGGTTTTTGAGCCCGGACCGCACCGCATCACCTTGCTTCGGGAGAGGTCATCGGCTAGTCGTCGGCTGATGATGAGACAAGGGGATCGATGTGAGCCAACCACAAGCTTCCGGGGCTGTTATCGAAGATGATATTCGAGGGCCTGCTTGGCTGCGGGCACTCTATGAGTGGACGCTACGCCAGGCCGCTTCGCCCTATGCGCTCTGGATTCTGGCGCTCATCGCGTTTATCGAAAGCTCGATCTTTCCCCTTCCCCCCGACATTCTCCTGATCCCCATGGTCCTCGCCATGCGCGACCGGGCCTGGCTTCTGGCCTGCATCTGCACCGCGGCCTCCGTGGCCGGCGGCATGGCCGGCTATGGCATTGGCGCCTTTCTCTACGAGAGTTTGGGGCAGCCAATTCTTGAGCTCTACGGCAAGCTCGAAAAATTTAAATCGTTCCAGGCCATGTACAATGAATGGGGGGCCTGGATCGTGATGATGGGAGGGCTCACGCCCTTTCCCTACAAGGTCATCACCATCGCGAGCGGCGTGACGGGTCTCAACATCGTCACGTTTACCCTGTTTTCGGTGATCTCACGCGGTCTCCGGTTTTTTCTGATCACCTGGCTCCTTTGGCGCTTCGGCACGCCGATCAAAGCGTTCATCGAACGGTATCTCGGGCTCTTGACCATCTTGTTCTTCGTTCTCCTGATCGGCGGCTTCTTGCTTCTCAAATGGCTTTGATTCCAGCGCCGATTTGCTAAGGTCCGCCTTTGATGATGGTCGCCGAGAACATGGAGCGAGACCTTGCCGTTTAGTCTTATTCGACCGCGCACAGCTCTCCTGCTTTTGGCATTTGTCGCCGCCGACACGCTCTTGATCGTGTTCGCTCTGCAATATGTTGCGGATCTGGCGCCGTGCAGAATGTGTCTTTGGCAGCGCTGGCCTTTTGCCATCATGATCGTTCTCGGTCTGGGTGGTGCTTTCTGGAAACCCAGACTTGCGTTGGCCATCGCTGTCCCTTTGCTCCTGGGGAGCGCCGGTCTTGCCGGCTACCATGTGGCGGTCGAAGAGGGTTGGATTGCTTTGCCGTCCGGCTGTACAGCGGGGGGTGATGCGGCATCGGTCGAAGAGCTCAAGGCACTCCTTGCCGATGCACCGCCGAGTTGCGATCAGGTTGGGTTCACACTGCTCGGCCTGTCCCTTGCCGGCTGGAATTTGCTGGTTTCACTCATTCTCGCCGGCTTCGCTTTCTTTGTGGCCACCCGCGCTCGGCCCCCCGTCATGAGCAAGCCCGGCATCGTCTGACCGCGCGCCCAGCAACGAGCGATCTTTCGCAAACGTGGACCTTCGTGTCAGCATCTGCTACCGAACGTCTTCCTCCCGCTGACCGCATGATCAACATGACCGAACGCCTCTATATCTACGACACGACCCTGCGCGATGGCGCGCAGATGGAAGGTGTCGACTTTACCGCCGCCGACAAGGTTGCGATCACCCAGCTGCTTGACCGCCTGGGCATCGACTACATCGAAGGGGGCTGGCCTGGCGCCAACCCGACCGATGACAGCTTTTTTGCCAACCCTCCCGCCCTCAATCGGGCCAAGCTGTGTGCGTTCGGCATGACCAGACGAGCGGGACGAAGCGCTGCCAACGACCCGGTCCTTGCTCCTCTCTTTCAGGCCAAGACCGACGCCATCACCCTGGTCGGCAAGACCTCGGCGCTTCAGGTCGAGACGGCCCTTGGAGCCTCGCTCGACGAGAATCTGCGGATGATTGCGGACAGCCTGGAAGAGGCGGGCAAGCGCGTTGCAGAAATCATGTTCGATGCCGAGCATTTCTTCGACGGCTTTGCCGCTGATCCCGGTTATGCGCTTGCCTGTCTTGAAGCAGCGCTTGGTGCAGGGGTGCGCTGGGTGATCCTTTGCGATACCAATGGCGGCCGTTTGCCGGGCGAGATCGCTGGTGCCGTGGAACAGGTGCTGGCCGTGGTCCCAGGCGATCGACTTGGCATCCATACCCATAACGATACGGAAAACGCCGTGGCGAACACGCTGGCTGCCGTGGAAGCGGGTGCTCGGCAGGTGCAGGGAACGTTGAACGGCCTCGGTGAGCGCTGCGGCAACGCCAATCTGATTTCACTGTTGCCGACGCTCACGCTGAAGATGGGGTACGAAACCGGCGTTGATGAAGCGGTGCTCAAGGACTTGACCAAGATTTCCCGCTCGCTTGATGAGCGGCTGAACCGGACACCTGATCGCCATGCCGCCTATGTCGGCATCAATGCGTTTACCCATAAAGCCGGCCTGCACGCCTCAGCCGTCGCCAAGAACCCGACCTTTTACGAACATATCGAGCCCGAGCGCGTCGGCAATCGCCGAACGATCTTGATCTCCAACCAGGCGGGACGTTCCAATCTGATGACGCGCCTTGCAGAGCCTGGGGCTGGACACCGAAACGAGCGATGACCAAGTCCGGGATCTGTTGGGCGTGATCAAGGAGCGTGAGGCCAGCGGCTACGCCTATGAGGGCGCCGATGCCAGCTTCGAGCTCTTGGCCAGGCGGCGCTTTGGCGAGGTCACCGACTATTTTCGTCTGATCAGCTTTCGGATCATCGATGAGCGTCGTTTCAACGCTCGAAATGAACTTGTCACCATGTCCGAGGCAACGATCAAGGTCGAAGTCGGCGACGATGTCAGGATGATCGTCGCCGAAGGTAACGGCCCGGTCAATGCGCTTGATTCCGCTCTTCGGCAAGCCCTGGTCGAAACCTATCCCGATCTGAAGCATATGCATCTTGCCGACTATAAAGTGCGCATTCTTACCCCCGATGCCGGAACGGCCGCGGTCACGCGGGTGATCATCGAAAGTGTCGACGAGAAGGGTGGGCGCTGGTCGACGGTCGGTGTCTCCACCAATGTGATCGACGCATCCTATAACGCGCTCCATGACGCCATCACCTACAAGCTGTTCGTCGACAGCGGTGCTGGGGCCGCTGATGATATCAGCGAGATCACGAACTCCTGATGGCAGCGGGAACCGAAGGCGAAGGGCACAAGATCGCCTCGATCGACGGGCTGCCACCGGCGCCGGCCGTGATCCTGATCGGGACCCAGCTTGGCGAGAATGTCGGCACCACGGCACGTGCCATGCTCAATTTCGGCTTGAGTGATCTCCGTCTGGTTCGACCGAAATGCGGCTGGCCGAACATCAAGGCGCTTAAAGCCTGTTCGGGTGCTACCGAGGTGCTGAACCGCGTTCGCCTCTACGACAGCACGGATGAGGCAACAGCCGATCTTCGGCTTGTCATGGCGACGACCGCAAGACCTCGCGATTTGCCAAAGCCGGTGGTCACGGCCGCCGAGGCCGGCCGGGATCTCAGGCTTGCTATGGAGAATGGGCATGCGGCAGGCGTGCTGTTCGGCCCGGAACGTACCGGCCTCAGCAACGACGATCTGATCTATGCGGATGCCGTGCTGAGCGTGCCGCTCAATCCCGGATACAGCTCGCTCAATCTCGCACAGGCCGTTCTGCTCATTGCCTATGAATGGTTTCAGGCCGGTGATCCCGGGCGGCCCAAGCCAAGCACGACGCAGGCGCGTCGGCTCGCGACCAAAGGCGAGCTGCAAGGCTTGCTCAACCATGTTGTCGAGGAATTGGACGAGACCAATTTCTTCCGGACCCTCGATCGGCGGCAAAGCATGCTGCAAAGCATCAAGGTGGTGATCCAGCGCGCAAATTTGCGCGAGCCCGACGTTCACCTTCTTCGGGGGATGATCAAAGCCTTGGCGAGGGGACGCCGACGACCGTCTGCCTAAAATTGTCGGCATGACGGTCTTGGAATTAACCTTTCATTCACGATAAGCAGCCATGATGTCCGGGATCGATCGATGTCGGTCTGGAAAAACATGGCTGGGTATTTGATGCAGGATCGTAAAGAGGCTGCCGGCGCCGTCGCACGGCCGTTGCATGTTGGGGGGTCGACATGAACGGTCGGCACAACTGGGCCAGGATGCGCGACCGGCTGAAACGCAAAGCGACTTCGGATTGCGCACCCATGGAGGATGTCGCCAGTGAGCCGTTGCCGGAAGTGCCTGTTCCCTTTGGTCGACGCGGCTCCGTAACCGAGCTGAGTACCGGTAGCACATCGGGAAAAGACATTGCGGATCAGCCTTCTCCTCCGGACGAAAGCACAAAAATACCGGCGCTGGGCCAAACTGTACATGAGTCTGACGGGGCGGTGTGCGTACCTTTGGGTGATCTCATGGCGGGAAGAAGCGACGCCGAAACAGCCCAATCGCCTCCCGACGAGCCCGACCTCGTGACCAAGGCTGGAAGGGCGGCAGAGACGATCAACCAGGCATCATCGGATCAGGCCAACTCTAAACAGGAACCTCCGCAATCCATGACGCAACCGACGTCGTCAACGGTCGCTTCGGATTGCCGCGGCCCGCTGGGGCACGTGATCTCGGTCGCGGGTTCGGTGGTTTGGGGGTTGTTCGAAAGCGGGTCTGTTCATCCCGTCGAAATCGGTAACATCGTACGACTTCATGGTGGAGAAGGCCGAAGCTTCGGCATCGTGACAACCCTTCGGCGTGATGGCCGGCGTCATGAAGACGATCGGCGCTTGGTCGAGATCAAGCTGCTCGGTGAAGTGCCAGACGGTGCACTAAGCTTTCAATGCGGCGTCTCCAAACACCCCGCCCTGGACAGCCCGATATTCCTGGCCGATCAGGACGAACTCCTTTTGATCTACCGCCAGCCGGATGTCGCAACCGTGCGTCTCGGCACGCTGCGTCAGGCCGATGGTCTGCCCGCTTATGCCGTTACCGACCAGCTTCTCGGCAAGCATTTCGCCATCCTCGGCACCACGGGCGCCGGCAAATCCTGCGCGGTCACCGTTCTGCTCAGGGCTATTCTCGCCGCCAACCCCTTTGGCCATATCGTCATGCTTGATCCACATAACGAATATGGCCAGGCCTTTGGCGATCGGGCCGAACTGCTCAATCCCCAGACGCTGAAACTTCCCTATTGGCTCCTGAACTTTGAAGAAATTTCCGAAGTTCTCGTCAACAAGGAGGCGGCCAACAGTTCTTACACCGAAATCGGCCATTTTGCGCGACGCGATCTTGCGGGCGCGCAAAATGGCGTTCGGCGAGGACAAGAACAGCGATCATATTACCGTCGACACGCCAACGCCTTACCGCCTTTCCGATCTCATCCGCATTATCAAGGAGGATATGGGGGCGTTCAACCGTGCCGAAAGCATCGCACCTTTTCAGCATCTGATCTCCCGGATCGAGCGGGTCGCTTCGGACAGACGTTTTTCCTTCATGTTCTCCAGCTTCATGGTGCAGGACAGCATGGGCCAGGTGCTGTCATTGATTCTGCGTCTGCCCGTCGGGAACAAGCCGGTCACCATCATCGATTTATCCGGCATGCCTTCCGAAATCGTCGATGTCGTGGTGTCGGTGCTTTTCCGACTGGTGTTCGAGTTTGCGCTTTGGACCGATCGCGCCAAGGCGCCGCCGATCCTGCTCGTCTGCGAGGAGGCCCATCGCTATGTGCCAAGAGATGACGATGCAGCCTTTGCACCGACCAAACGCGCTATTTCGCGTATCGCCAAGGAAGGCCGAAAATATGGCGTTAGCCTCGGTCTGGTCACACAGCGGCCGGCCGAACTCTCGGTGAGCAGCCTCTCGCAATGCAACACTATCGTAGCGCTCCGAATGAGCAATGAGCATGATTTGAACTTCGTCCAGCACGCCATTCCCGAAAGCTCACGCTGGCTCACCGAAACGATGCCTTCGTTGAACACTCGAGAAGCTGTGGTGATCGGCGCCGGGGTTGCCGTGCCCATGCATATTCGATTTGACGAACTTGCGCCCGAACATCGCCCGGCCAGCACGACCCCGCCCTTTTCAACCGCCTGGCAACATGATCTGGTGGAACCGGATCTGGTCGAGCGCACGATCGAGCGCTGGCGTCACCAAGTGAAAGACGATACCTAAAAGACGATACCTAGTGGCAATGCTGTTGATTTAACGATTTTGATGGCTTGATCGCGTTTGAGGAGCGGTGGTGACGGGTCGCCTCGTCGGCGTAGCGGGAAGTTGCTCATCTTGCGTTTGACGCCGCGAGGGACGCGGCGGCCCCGGCTTGAGGCGACACGCTCTTGGAGAATCTCCTCGAGCACGGCGTCATGAAGCGCTGTTCGCTGGTGTGGGGGAAATGGCGGTGAAGGCCGGGAGCTTGCGCCGGACGACACGAACCGCATGGAGGAAGGACAATCGGTCGGGATCCTCATCGGCTTGAGGGCGGCTTCATGGATCAGGCCGCGGATCGCGAAATGCGCCATCGGGAGGCCATGGAACTCTTGGCGCACCAGGTCCGGGGTCTTGCTGCGCAAAACGACCCCGGCGCCGCGCAGATGGGTTTTGAGCTCACCGAGCGCGGTCTCGATTTCCCAGCGCTCATGGTAGAGCGCCGCCAGCTCGGTGGCAGGCGCTTGCTCATGATCCAAGAGGCTGGTCACCAGCCGATAGATCGGCTCGGCATCGGCAACACCGTCCAGCCGGTAGTCGATGACACGAACCTCAATCCCGTTGGTCTTATGCCGCCGATCGTTGTCACAGGCATCGATGCGGCTGAGATAGGAGCCGTCGGGCAAGCGCTCCTCGCAAGCGAGCCGGAGGTTTTTCTTGATCCGCCAGAGCAGATCCGCGCCCGTGTCTCGGGCCAGGCCCCAGAGCTCGAAGCCAAAGAAATTCCGATCCGCCAGACACAGCATGCCCGGCTGCAAGCTGGCCGCAAGCACTTCTTTGGCCAAGGTGATCTCACTCGTCCCATAGTCCGCCATCTGGCTGCCGAACAGCCCCATGGGTGCCGTTCTCGACCAGAGAGACGAAGCGGATCTGCGGAAATGCACTCTCACCGCGGCTGCTTCCCGGACGACCGAAAGCAGCATCATTCACTGTTTCGTCGGCAACATCCAGCGTGCTGCCATCCAGGCTCACCAACCGCCATTGCCGATACCAGGCCCCCTTGGTGGTCGGCACCGCAATCGGGGTCACCACGGCATCATGCAGCTGCCGCACCGGTTCAACGCCAAGCCGCGTCCGAGCTTGGCTTATACCCGACTTGCCCGCAACCTTGAGCGCCGCCAACAGATCCGTGAGCCACTGCAGACCCTCCAACAGGCAGCGCAGCACTTCGCGATAGGAGCACTACATGTAGAGCCCCAGCGCAATCACATAATACATCACCACATGCGCCGGCAGATCGCGCTCGCGCAGGCTGGTCTTGCCGGTCATCGACAAAATCTCGCGCACCGTCGCCATCGGAAAGGTCTTGGCAACAACCCCCAGACTGATGAAATCCGTGATCCGCGTCCCCTCAGGGAGTCCGGCAAACCGTCCGCGCCGTCGATCATGCCTCCTGCTGCCCGCCAACGCAGAAGAGCATATTCTACACTAAATGAGCAGTATTGGAGTTAGGGGCGATCCGCAGATATCGCGCAAGGGTGATCGAACCTGGAACCAGGCAGATGTTGCAAGGCTTGCCGCCAAGGCACTCTGTCACTAGCGTCTTGGCGCGACGATGCCTGCTAGGTTGACATCCAGTTGATCGCGAAAGAGGACACCAGATGAATGCCTGGTTGTATTTGGCCATTGCCATCGGGTTGGAAGCATGCGGTACGCTCTTCTTGAAACTGTCCGACGGTTTTCAGAAGTGGCATTGGGGTGTTCTCTCAATCCTCTGTTTCGTCGTTTGTCTATGGGCCCTAACGCCCGCCCTCAAAGTGCTGCCGGTTGGTGTTGTCTACGCCATCTGGGCCGGGGTCGGCATTCTTCTCGCCTCGATATTGGGATTGTTTGTGTTTGGCGAACGGCTCGGGGCATGGCAGGTCGTTTTTATCGCGATGATCCTCGGTGGTGCCGTTGGCCTGCGCTTGACGACGACGTCTTGAGGTCGGTGGTGTCGCCAAACAGCACTTTATCCCGTTCGACCTTGGTTCGCCGTCAGACCGGCGAGCTTGTCGGGCGAGAACGCCTAAATGGCCAAATCGGCCTTTCCTATTGGCCGTTTGACCGCTAAAAATGGCATACAGCCATCACGAGGTCATCCGATGATCCCCCGCTATTCGCGTCCGGAAATGACCGCCATCTGGGCGGCCGACAATCGTTTCAAGCTCTGGCTCGATGTCGAAATCTCGGTGCTCGAAGCCCAGGCCGAGCTTGGCCTGGCGCCGCTTGACGCCGCCAAGGCCGTCCGGAAAAAATCCCGAGAAAGACTTGAGGCGATCATCAACCCCGCCAGGATCGACGAGATCGAGGCCGTCACCCGCCACGACGTCATCGCTTTTTTGACCCATGTCGAAGAAATCATCGGCGAAGAGGCGCGCTATCTCCATCTCGGCATGACGTCCTCCGATCTCCTGGACACCACCTTCGCTCTCCAGCTCGCCCAGGCCAGCGATCTTCTCCTCCAAGGCATCGACCGCCTGCTCGACGCGCTGAAAACCAGGGCCTTCGAGCACAAGCACACGCTCTGCATGGGCCGCTCCCACGGCATCCATGCCGAGCCCATCACCTTCGGCCTGAAACTCGCAGGCTTCCATGCCGAGTTCCAGCGCAACCATCAACGCCTGCTGGCGGCGAGGGCAGAGATCGCGACCTGCGCCGTCTCCGGCGCGGTCGGCACCTTCGCCCATATCGACCCCGAGGTCGAAGCCCGCGTTGCCGAACGCCTAGGCCTCGCGCCGGAACCGGTCTCGACCCAGGTGATCCCGCGTGATCGCCACGCCGTCTTCTTCTCCATGCTCGGCGTGATCGCAAGCTCGATCGAACGCCTCGCCACCGAAATTCGCCACCTCCAGCGCACCGAGGTGGCTGAAGCCGGCGAAGCTTTCGCCAAGGGGCAAAAAGGCAGTTCCGCCATGCCCCACAAGCGGAACCCGATCCTGACCGAGAACCTCACGGGCCTTGCACGCATGGTGCGAAGTGCCGTGGTCCCGGCCTTGGAGAACGTAGCGCTTTGGCATGAGCGCGACATCTCCCATTCCTCGGTCGAGCGCATGATTGGCCCGGACGCCACCGTCACCCTCGACTTCGCCCTGAACCGCATGGCCTCGGTCATCGAACACCTGGTCGTCGATCCAGAACGCATGATGGCCAATCTTCAGATGACCCAGGGCCTGGTCCACTCCCAGCAGGTCCTCCTGGCGCTGACCGAAGGCGGCCTCGCCCGTCAGCAGGCCTACGAGATTGTGCAGCGCAACGCCATGCGCGCATGGAGCGAGAAGCAGCCCTTGCTCGATCTTCTGCGCGCCGAGCCCGACGTCAAGGCCCATCTCGATGACGGTGAGCTGGAGCGGCTGTTCGATCTCGGGCATCACATCCGCCACGTAAATTCAATCTTTGCGCGAGTTTTTGGTTTATAAATCTCCTATTTGGTGTAAACTGAACGTCTTTGCTGATGCCTGGCCTCACAACACCGATCAGCTGTGGTTAATAAAGCCAAAGCATTAACAAAAGGTTAGCGCGCCGGCACATGAACTTGTCAACGCGCGAAGAATTCAGGAACCACCGGGGAAGATGATTTATGCTCACCAGTCCGCGCGTCGTGTTGACCGTTTCTCTATTGACCTTGGCAACAACGCCAGCGGCCGCAGCCGCCCTTCTGATCGAGGGCGATCTGGATGGCAAGGCGCTTCGGATCCTGGTCGACACCGCCACCTCCGAGGCTGAAGTCACCCTCGGCCAGGCGCACCACCGGGTCGATCTCGATGCCGACGAGGCGCAGTTGATCGAGACCGATGGATCGCTCGGCGAGCACGAGATCGTACGGAAAAGCGACCAGGCGCCAACACCCGACATCACGCCCTGGGGTCCGGGACCGGTGATCGCCGGCCACGCCTCGGTCTACCATGTCATGACGCTCGGCGAGACCATTTGCGGCGAGCTGCTGATCAGCCCCTGGATGAAACCTTTCGTCAGCCCTGCCGTCGAGGCGCTGGCCATCCTCGAGCGTATCAAGGGCGATCACGATATCAAAGCCGCCACCCTCGAGGGTCCCTGCGGCGCACTTCCTTTTTCCAGCTATGCCGCCGCCGGCTGGCCGCTCATGGCAGGCGGGATGAACCAGCGTATTTTTACCACGGAAACCATCAGCTTCGACTACCAGCCAGGCGGTGACGAGCTAACCTGGACTAGGGGACGTAGCCCCCAGCATTGACTGTTTCTTCGTCCGGGACGTAACGATCCGGCTGTCCCGGACCGCTTATCGGCTCTAAGCTTTCTTCTTCGCTGATGAGGAAAACTGGAGCCGATATGCCCGTACCCGAACCCCTGCCGCTCCCGCCCGGCATCCGCTCCCGTTTCGTCGAGGGCGTGAACGAACTTACCATGCATGTGCTGGAGGCAGGGCACGAGACACCCGATCGGCCCTTGCTGCTCCTGCTTCACGGCTTCCCCGAGCTTGCCTTCAGCTGGCGAAAGATCATGGTGCCACTGGCGGAGGCCGGCTACCATGTCGTCGCGCCGGACCAGCGCGGCTACGGCCAGACCATCGGCTGGGACGCTTCTTATGACGGCGATGTCAGCCGTTTTCATCTGCTCGCCATCATTCGCGACGCGCTCGCCCTGGTCGCAAGGCTCGGGTACAGCGAGGTCGCCAGCGTCATCGGCCACGATTTCGGCTCCCCCGTGGCCGCCTACGCCGCCTTGATCCGACCCGACATCTTCAAATCCGTCACCCTCATGAGCGCTCCCTTTTCCGGCCCTCCAGGCATCGACAGTCATCCAGCGGCCGGCGGCAGCATTCATGAGGAACTCAGCAACCTTCCGAGGCCGCGAAAACATTATCAGTGGTACTATTCAACGCGGGAGGCCAATGACGACATGCTGGGCGCCGAGGGCGGCCTCCACAACTTCCTTCGCGCCTACTTCCACCACAAGAGCGCCGACTGGCCGGACAACCAACCCTACCCGCTAAGAGGCTGGACCGCCGACGAGCTGGCGAAAATGCCGACCTACTATATCATGGACCAAGCCCGGACCATGGCCGAAACCGTTGCTCCGTTTATGCCGCCGCCCGAGGCGGTCGCCGCCTGTGCATGGATGACGGAGGACGAGCTTGGCGTCTTCTCCTCCATGTTCGAAAAAACCGGGTTCCAAGGAGGCCTCCAATGGTACCGCTGCATGACCGACCCGGAGCACGCCGCCAGCCTCCAACTCTTCGCCGGCCGCACCATCGCCGTCCCCACCATCTTCATCGCCGGCAAACAGGATTGGGGTGTCTACCAAAAACCCGGCGATTTCGAGCGCATGCAAACCACAGCCTGCTCCGATTTCCAAGCCTGCCGCTTGATTGAAGGCGCCGGCCATTGGGTCCAACAGGAACAACCCGAAGCCGTCATCGACATCCTCCTGGACACCTTGGCGGGCTAAGACCGTCGTCCCCCGATCTCGCCAGGCTTAGCCTGATGTTAACCCTTGTCTGCCAGGCTGCAATTCCTGGCCCGTGCGATCCTGGGAACAGTGCCCGGCCCCTCATTTTTCGGCTGACGGATTCCCAGGATCCCATGGACCAGGAAGATGATCGTGACCGGCCTTCGTTGATTTCCGGTTAACCCGATCCCGGGCATCGTTACGTGTGCCCGGCAAAGTCCGGCAACCGGGCACAGCGACGTATCGTTATAATCTACTTTAGATTGATTTTTGAGCCCCGAGCCGGTAGAGGCTTGGCGGCATCGGATATTGTGATCGCCGCTTTGACTTTGGAGAGGCATGCTTTTTAATTCCTACGAATTCATTCTTGCCTTTCTGCCTTTGGTCTTACTCCTTTCTTTCATGACCGGGCGTCGATGGGGGCGGGAGGCGTCGGCTGTCGTGCTGGTTCTGGCTTCCCTGTTTTTCTATGGCTGGTGGAATATCTTTTGTCTTTTGCTGATTCTGGGCTCTATCGGGTTCAATTTTATTGTTGGGCGACTTTTACGTCGCGAAGGTGAGCGGCGAAAGATCGTGTTGGTTTTCGGCATCGTCTGCAATCTCGGCTCGATTGCCTATTTCAAATATGCCAATTTCTATGTCGACAACCTTAATCATGTGACGGGTGGCGGCGTCGAACTTGCTCCAATCGTCCTGCCGCTTGCCATTTCCTTTTTCACCTTTCAGCAGATTGCTTATCTGGTCGATGTCTATCGACGGAGAGCCGGGCAATACGGGTTGATCGACTACGCGCTGTTCGTGACGTTTTTTCCGCAGCTGATTGCCGGCCCGATCGTCCATCACAGCGAGATGATGCCGCAATTCAAGCGCCTTGAAACGTCAAGGTCGCCGGCTGCCGACATGGTCGCCAACATGGCGGTCGGGATCACGATTTTTTCGATCGGGCTTTTCAAGAAAGCGGTGCTTGCCGACGGTATCGCCGCTTATGCGACGCCGGTTTTCGATGACGCTGGCAGCGGTGCTGCTTTGACGTTTTTCGAAGCTTGGGGCGGGGCGCTCGCTTATACGCTGCAGCTCTATTTCGATTTTTCCGGCTATTCCGATATGGCGATCGGGGCAGCCAGGCTGTTCGGGATCAAGTTGCCGCTCAATTTCTTTTCTCCCTACAAGGCCGCGAACATCACCGAGTTCTGGCGCCGCTGGCATATCACGCTTTCCCGGTTTCTTCGGGATTATCTCTACATTCCGCTCGGTGGCAATCGGCGGGGACCTGGACGCCGCTACGCCAATCTCATGATGACCATGCTGCTTGGCGGGCTTTGGCATGGTGCTGGCTGGACATTCGTGATCTGGGGCGGGTTGCACGGTTTTTTTCTTGTTGTCCATCAGGCCTGGATCAGGTTTTCCGGGCGGTGCCTGTCGCCGAGATGGCGTAGAAACCCGATCGGGAAAGCGATGGCGTGGGCACTCACGTTTCTTGCGGTTATTGTCGGCTGGGTTTTCTTTCGCGCGGCCGACGTCGACGCGGCCCTCTCCATGCTGGAAGGGATGGCAGGGCTGAACGGGATCGCCCTGCCCAACGCGATGGTCGCAAGGCTCGCTCCCGGGATGAGCGATCTTTTGCTGCGCCTTGGTGTGGAGCGTTCCATGAGCGGCGGTGCTCAGTTCATCTGGACGTATCTCTGGATTGCAGTCTTGCTCGGCTTGGCGCTCATCGCCCCCAACACCAACCAGATCATGCATGCCTTCGAGCGGGCAGGCGACCAGTTTGCCGCCGATCCAAGACAGGCGATCGAGCCATTTCGAGAGCTCGCGCAAAAAATGACATGGCGCCCTGGCGTTAGCTCTGCCTTTCCGGTGGCCATCGCCTCGGTTCTTGGGCTTCTCGCCCTCTCGAATGTCTCCGAATTTTTGTATTTTCAGTTCTGACGGTATGAATACATCCTGTTGTTTTCCCTGTGGAAAAGAAATGACCCTTGAGAGTCGATCGGTTCGGTTTGCGCACAAGGGAAAAGTCCGTTGTGGCCGCAGCACAACGACATGACCTCGGCTCACCGGACCTTTATTCGAAGCTGGATTTGTTTCTCTCTTCTGGGGCTTTTGCTTGTGGCAGGCCTCAATATCGCCGTTGACCCCTACAGCGTCTTCGGCACGCCGCGGGTGGTCGGGTTCAATGCGCTGAAGCCGAGTATCGGAACGAAGGTCCGCATGGCCAAAGTTCATCAGGTCATGACGGTCCGCCCCAAAGCCATCGTGATCGGCAATTCCAGGCCTGAAATTGGGCTCGATCCCGATCATCCCTGCTGGCCGGCGGCGAACGGCCCTGTTTACAACGCGGCTGTTCCGGGCATTTCCGTCTACGGCCAGATCCGCTATGGCCAGCATGCGATGGCCTCCGGCGAGGTTGGTTTGATTCTGATCGGCCTCGATTTCGTCGATTTTCTGGTCGCCCCGGACATGGACCGCGATCCCAGGGCATGGCCGGTGGTCGAGCATGAACCGATGCGTCTTCGGGTCGATGCTCTCGGGCAGTCGCGACCGGCCTTTCGCTTGGACCGGCTGAAGGATCAGCTCAGCGCCACATTGTCTCTCGATGCGTTGGGCGACACGGTCGCCACGCTCATCCAGCAAAGGCCCGGCTCGACGATCACCAGAACGGCGCTCGGTTTGAACCCGGGACAGCCGATCTTCGGCCCGATCATCCGTCACGAGGGTATCGGCATTCTCTTTGCCCAGAAGAACCGGACGATTGCCGCGCGTCTATCGGCACATCCATGGTCCTTGGTGCATCGTCGCTTTGATTGGTCGACGAGTTTCGAGGCGCTGCTGCGCCTGTTTCGCCAGGCAAGAGGCGAGGGTATTCGGATCATCCCGTTCATCAACCCGCTGCATGCGGATTTTCTGGTGTTGATCGATCAAGCCAAGCTTTGGCCCCTCATGGATGAGTGGAAGGAGCGTGTTGTGACGATAGCCGCAGAAGAGGGGGGTGTCTCGGTTTGGGACTTCAGCGGCTTTGATGACCATGCCACCGAGACCGTCAACCACGTTGCCGCCAAAGGCGAGAGCCTTGAATGGTTTTGGGAGCCTGCGCACTATCGCAAAGCGCTCGGCGACAAGATGCTTTCGGCGATGCTGGCCGAAAGCTGCGCCGGCCCTAAGAACAACGATGCGTGGGGCACAGCGTTGACGCCATCAACGATCCAAGATCATCTGGCAAAGCAGCGAGCCGGCCGCGATGCCTACACCGGCAGGAATCGACAGAATATCGATCGTCTGGCAGGCCTTATTGCCACTCAAGGTCTGCGTGCAGAGCGCATGCCGCTGGCAAGCACGTCGAAGCACTGAAAGCCCGTCCTCATATCAGCGGACAAACAACCAAGCCCCGCCGTCTGCGCGAGGTCCCGTAGCCGGTACACCGCCGCCGCGACGCTGCCTGCCCGGCAGGTGACGGCTTCGCCTTCCGAGCCGAAGGGGCACCTTTCAGGATATGCATGCAGCCCTCGGCCGGCGGGCTTTTTTTCGAACGGAAACCAGACGTCGGGGACAGGCGGTCGGGCGGCAGGTTGAAGTAGGCCTGATCCTGATGCCAGGGCTGTTCGCGGCGGCCCGACGGTTTGATCAGCGCCATGTCCCGAAAGCGTTTTGGCGCAGACCCGGGCGGCCTGATTGGCGTTGGCCGCCAACCATCGCTGTTTTTTCAACCTCAAGACGTTTTTATTTTGCCTTTAGGTCGCCTTGACAGAGGGTGTGTTCGATCGTAAATTCTATTTTTAGTTGTTAAATCGTCTAAAAAATCAATTAAAAATTATCTGCACTTCTCATGAAAACGTGGTGATCCGGCGGTCGGAGGAAGCTCTGCATGTCGCCCTGGACATGGTGCGCTGCCGTGCGCGTTCCGACTGGAAAAGGACTGTGACGATCGAACGCCGTACAGCGCCCGCCGCCTGTGCTCCTGATCGGGCAACGGACAATCGATCGATCATCGACGATGTTCCTGTCCTGCCCCTCGAGACCAGGCCCGACAGGCATGTTGAGGACTCCGGATTGCCGCGGGTCACCCATTTCAGCCACAATGATCAGAGGGGCGGGGGGCCGCTTGCCAGCTTTCGGCTGCATCGAGCGTTGATCGATCGAGGGGTCGATAGTCGCATGCTGGTCATGAGGAAGCATCATGACGATCCCAGCATCGAGACCATTGCCAGCCCTTTGCCAAGCCGGCTGATCGAGGTGCCGGCAAGAATAGCCGATCGCCTGCCGCTCCGTCTCTATCCAGGGCGCCGGCGCGATGTCATCTGGTCGCCTGGATGGTTTTCCATGCCGAACATCGCCGCCTGCCGCTCGGCGATCGACGCCGACATCCTCAGCCTTTACTGGGTCAATGGCGGTTTTCTCTCGATCAAGGCCGTCGATGCCTTGCTTCGTCTTGGCAAGCCGGTCGTGTGGCGGCTCTCCGATCTCTGGGCGTTCACCGGCGGCTGCCATCATGCGGGGGACTGCCGGGGATACCGGCAGGCATGCGGGCAATGCCCGCAGCTTCGCAGCCGCTCCTCGAACGATCTCTCGGCTCGTATGCTGCGCGCCCGGATGCGCTGGCCGCATCAGCAGCTGGTGGTGGTCGCGCCAAGCCGATGGCTCGGGGATCTGGCGAAGAGCAGCACCGTCTTCGGCAATTGCCGGATCGAGCACATCACCACCGGTATCGATGTCGAGACCTTCTCACCCAGGCCGCGTGACGAGGCTCGTCAAAGGCTCGGCCTGCCGAAGGACCGGACTCTCATCCTTTTCGGGGCCAATAACGGTGTGCGCAATCCGAAGAAGGGTTTTTCGCTCCTGGTCGAAGCGCTTCAGCGACTGGTCGCATCAGGCAGGGCGGGCGATGTGGACTTGGTGCTGTTCGGGCAAAAGACAGAGCCCAGACTGCCTCTCGATCTCCCCGTCCACATGATGGGATCGATCGCTGACGAGAGGGCCAAGGCAGCCCTCTTCAGCGCTGCCGATCTCTTTGCGACCCCGTCGCTTGAGGAGAACCTGCCGAACACCGTCATCGAGGCGATGGCTTGCGGGACACCGAGCGTGGCGTTCGATGTCGGCGGAACCGGCGAGCTGATCGAGCACGGGATCAACGGCTATCTTGCAAAAGCCGGGGACAGCTCGGATTTTTGTCGGGGGCTTGGTTTCGTTCTCGATCAACGAGCCGACGAGCCAGGTCTTGGTGTGGCCGCGCGTGATTTCGTCCTGTGCCATCATGACCTGTGCAAGGTGGCCAGGCGCTATCTCGATCTCTACCTGGAACTGCACGGTGCGACCTGCCGAGACCGTGCGGCTTGAAGAGGAGGGCTTGATCGTCGATCGCCGGGGCGAGGCTTGGCTCGGATCAGACGGCCGGCTTGATGCCGACATAGTCCTTGACCAACCCGCTGAACCAGGTCTTGACGCGCACATCGGTGAAGCCTGCCCGCGTCAGCGCTGCCGTGATGACCGGCATGGGTACGCAATGTTCGATGGTATCCCAATAATAGCGCATCAGCGTGCTGGCACTTTGGTTGTCAGCGCCGATCCCGGCGAATTTGGGCACCACGGTTCTCATATAGAACCGAGCTATAGCCATGGTCACCTTTGAGTCCGGCCGTGCGATCTCCATCAGCACCACCTGTCCGCCGGGCCTCAATGTGCGGAAATACTCGGCAAAGACGATATCGAGATCGACGACATGACGAAGAGCATAGCCCATGGTGACGAGGTCGAAGGCATTGTCGGCGAAGGGCAAATGTTCGGCCATGCCGTGCAGCAATTGCTTGCAGCCCCGGGCCTTGGCTTCGCTGAGCATGCCGAAACTGGCGTCGAGGCCGATGACCGAGCCCCGATCGGCGACCAGGTCTTGGGCGGCAAGGGTTACCAGTCCGGTGCCGCAGGCGACGTCGAGCATCTTGGTGCCCGGACCGACGCCGGCGCGCTTCAAGGCCTGGGCCCGATGCCAGCGTCCGGTGCCGAATGACAGCCACTGGGTGATGGCATCGTAGCGAGAGGCATTCCGGTCAAAGAGGGAGCCGAGCATGGAACGCCGTTCGCCATCGGAGCTGTAGTAGTCCCCAAGTTGAGGATGGGGCGCCGAGGTCTGAGGAGAGCTTGCTGTCATGGATGGGCTAAAGCCAGATAAAATCTTAACATTCACTGTCATCTTGAAGTTGAAGGGAACCTGTCAGATCGTCATTCCTCTGTCAATATTACGCTAAAAACGCCGGGTTCTCTGATCAAGCACGTTTTATTGGATTGCGCTTTGATTCTCTCTGATTATAATCTGGCCGCCTCGCCGTACAGTGCCGTTTTCAAAAGAATTTTGCCTCAATGATCTCGACCACTTTAACGACAGAAGAGCAAGCTCTGGCCGAGTTGATCGTCGAAACGGTCAATCTCGAAGACGTCAATGTTGACGATATCGACCCGGACGCACCGCTATTCAAGGAGGGCCTTGGGCTCGATTCGATCGACGCCTTGGAGATCGCGCTCGCCATCTCGACAACCTATGGCTTCGAGCTGCGTTCCGATGACGCCGATAACCATAAGATTTTTGCCTCCGTACGTTCTTTGTCGGCCCATATCGAGACCAAACGGGTGAAATAGTGCCCGCAGCAAGCAACGGAAAAGACCAATTCCCAAGGCATCAGCAGGTGCTCGGCAACGCGCCCATGCTGTGGGGTCGGGACGGCTTTCAAAGCCGTGACGACCTGCTGGGCAAGGTGGCGGCGTTGGCCGAGCAGCTGCCCGACCTCAATTATGCGATCAACCTCTGCAATGAACGCGGCGCCTTCATGATCGGCCTGATGGCAGCCTTGCAGCGCGGTCAGGCGGTATTGCTGCCGCCGTCGCGCACGGCAGGTGTCATTCAGGATTTCAAGCACCGTTACCCCGACAGCCACGTCATGATCGACGCCGATGCCACGGATGTCGATCGGCGCGAGATCGAGGGGCCGCTCACTGTGCTTGGTTTGGAGACGCTTCGGGCCGATGGATCGCTTGTCCATTTTTCGCCGCGCCCGGAGCAGATCGCAGCGGTCGCCTTCACCTCAGGCTCGACCGGCAACGTCCATGCCCATCAAAAGACCTGGGCCAGCGTCGAAACCGGCGCGCTGCTCGCCGGCAGGCGTTTCGGGCTGACGGCAAAAACAGGCATCGTCGCAACCGTGCCGCCGCAGCATATGTACGGGCTCGAAACCTCGATCTTCTATCCGCTTATCGCCGGCTGTTCCGTGCATGCCAAGAGACCGGTGCTGCCGACGGAAATCCAAAGGGCACTGAGCGAGGTCGATACGGCCAGGCGGCTCTTGATCACCACGCCCATTCATCTGAAAAGCCTGGTCAGGACCCATCTCGATTGGCCGAGGATCGATGCGGTCATCTCGGCGACCGCGCCGCTCAGCGTCGAGCTTGCCGGCCAGGCCGAGCAGCATCTCGGTGCGCCGGTCTTTGAGATCTACGGCTGCACCGAAGCGGGCTCGATCGCCAGCCGGCGGACGATCGAGGGTGACGTCTGGGAACTCTATGACGGCGTTGAGTTTTCCGCGACCGATACCGAAGGGCGCCCGGTCGTCCTCGGCGGTCATGTGCTGGAGCCGACGCCGCTTTCCGATGTCCTGGATCAGCTGGACCGGACGCGCTTTCGTCTGATCGGGCGGGCTGCCGATCAGGTCGGTATCGCCGGCAAGCGCGCCTCGCTCGGTGACCTCAACCAGAAGCTTCTGGCGATCGAGGGTGTCGATGACGGTATTTTCATCGCCCGCGGCAATGACGGCGACGGCAAGGTGCAGCGCCTCGGGTGCCTTTATGTCAGCGCCTCTCTCGATGAGCCGGCGGTGATGGCTGAGCTCAGATCCATTCTCGATCCCGCCTTTTTGCCGAGGCCGATCCGGCGTGTCGCGCAACTGCCCTACAACGAGCTCGGCAAGCTGCAGCACCAGCATCTCCTGGCCCTCCTCGATCCCCAGACCATGGCACGCGTCGCCAAAACGTCGACCTCCGCGGCCTGATCATGGCGACTCTTTGGCTAGACCGGACTGAGCGCGGTTCCTGGTTATTGCTGCGCTTCATGATTTGGCTGGTGCGCAGCCTCGGCCGTTCGCTGACGGCACCGCTCCTTTTTCCCATCGCGGCCTACTTCGTCCTGACCTCGGGCGAGGCAAGGCTGGCAAGCCGTGATTTCCTGGCAAGGGCCTATTCGAGACCGCCGGGCTGGTGGGAGGTCTTTGGGCATGTTCATTGCTTTGCGACGACGCTTCTCGATCGCGTGCTGTTTTTTTCCACCGACGGCAAGGACTTCAAGGTCGCCGTCAAAGACCCGGATGGCCTGGTCCAGCGTATGGAGCGCGGGCAGGGCTGCGTGCTGATCGGCGCACATCTCGGCAGTTTCGATATGCTGCGCGCGTTCACGCTCAAGAACACAGACGTGAAGTTCAAGATCCTGATGCGCGCCGAGCACAGCAAGATGATGAACACCGTGCTCTCGGCTCTCGATCCGAAGATTGCCGAAACCTTGATCACGATCCGCGGTGTGGGTGATGTGCTGCGTCTTCGGGAGTGGATCGACAGGGGTTATATCATCGCCCTGCTTGGCGATCGCGCCACCGAGCAGGAACAGCAGATCAGCATCGAATTTCTGGGCGAAAACGCCCTTTTTCCGGCATCGCCCATCCAGCTCGCGGCGGCCTTGAACGCACCCGTCTACACATTTTTCGGCCTTTATCGAGGTGGCCGGCGCTATGATGCCCATTTCGATCTGCTGGCCGAACGCATCGACCTGCCGCGCCAAGGCAGGACCGAGGAAACGGCGCGCTGGCTCAAGCTCTATGCCGATCGTCTCGCATTCTATGCGAGACGCGCCCCTTACAATTGGTTCAATTTTTTCCCCTTCTGGCGCGTTTGAAGCGCCCCTATCTCCCGATTTTTCTCTGGCTCGCCTGCCTGCTCGGTGCCGGTGTCTGGGTAGGACAGAACCTTGAGGTAAGCCACAACCTCGCTGCCTTTTTCCCCGATCAAGGCCGGCCGATCGAGACCCTGCTGATCTCGAAGGCCAACCGGGGCACGGTCTCGCGCACGGTATTCGCTGCCTTTGCCGGCGGCAGTCTGGAGCAGCGACTGGGCGCGAGCAGGGAGGCGAGGGATCGGCTGGATCGTCTTCCTGGTATCGAGCAGACCGCCAATGGAGGCGAGCGCCTCGATCTTCAGGCTTTCGAGCCGCTTTTTCCCTATCGGTATCTGCTCGGCGAGCCGCAGTCTTTTGCTACGGCAAGCCTCCGCAACGCTCTGGAAACGCGATTAAAAGAGCTGCGCTCACCGCTTGGCGGCGCCGTCAAGGAGAAACTCCCGAGCGATCCCACGGCCCGCTTTCGAACGCTGCTGCTCGACTCGACCAGGGCACATGCTGCCCCGGAACGAGAGCAGGGGCTTTGGGTGACGCCAGACCGCGAGCGGGCGTTGCTGGTGGCGATCCTTGCGGCCGATGAAGGCAAAAGCGAGGGCCTGGAGGAGGCTGCGATCATCAGGAGGCTCAAAGAAACGCTGAGCGAGGTTGCCCTGCACCATGACGTCGCGCTGCTTGTCGCCGGGCGCCCGATCCTGGTCGATGGCGCAAGAGAAAGCATCCGGGCAAGCCTGATCTTCGGCAGCATCGCCGCTGGCACGCTGGTGATCTTGCTCCTTCTTTGGGTTTACCGCTCGGTTGGGGTGCTGGTGCTGGGCATTTTGCCGTTGTTGAGCGGCGTGCTGGCGGGCTTTGCCGCCACCGTTTTCCTCTTCGGCCCGATGCACGGCATCGCCCTTGCCTTCGGCGTGACCTTGCTCGGCATCACCATCGACTACCCGCTCCATCTGTTCAGTCATGGCCGAAAAGGCGAGCCGCTCGCCCGCACGGCCAGCCATATCCAGCGCCCGATCCTTTTGGGCGCCCTCACCACGGCCGGCGCCTTCACCATCTTCGGCGCCGGCAATGCGCCTGGCCTCGACCAGCTCGCCTGCTTTGCCGGTGTCGGTATCCTCACAGCAGCGCTCACGCTTCGCTATGTGGTGCCGCATCTTGCCGATTTCTTCGGCATCCAGCCCGAACCGAGGCTGATCGATCTGCTGCCGGCAAATGCGCCGATGGCGCTTCGCTATCTCGTCGGCATCATTGCGATCGCGTCGCTCGCCGTCCTGATCAGCCGCCATGACCGCCTCTTCAACACCGATATCGGCGTCCTCAATCCGTTGCCCGAGGCGGCCAAGCGTCTGGACCAGCAATTGCGCAGCGACCTTGGTGCTCCTGATCTCCGGCTGCTGTTCGTGATCCAGGCGGACGACGCCGAGACCGTCCTCGAGCGCGCCGAGGCGCTGGCACCCGCGCTCGATGATCTTCGCATGAAAGGCGGCATTACCGGCTTCGATCTGCCCTCGACCTATCTGCCAAGCCTTGGCCTGCAGCATGAGCGGCAAAACAACCTGCCGGATGCCGAAAAGCTCGGCGTTGCGCTGGCGGACGCGCAGAAAAATTTGCCCTTCAAATCCGGCCTGTTTTCGCCGTTCTTGCAGTCGATCGAGCAAAGCCGAACATTGGCGCCGCTGGATGGCGAAGCGGGTCTCGAGCTCTTCGGACAAACCCCGCTTGGCGCCAAGCTCGACCAATTGCTGATGCAAAAAGACAACCAGTGGTATGGGTTCGTTCCGATCAGCGGCGTGGTCGAAAGCGAGGCGCTTCGGTCCCTTGCGGCAAAGGCCGAGGGCGTCGACCTCATCGATCTCAAGTCGCTTTCGGAAGAGATCTTGTCTGTCTTTCGCGGCGAGGCTTTCCTCGTGCTGGCCTTGGCGTTCCGGCATCATCTTGCTGCTGCTGCTGGCCTTTCGCTACCCGCCTCTCGCGATCGCCAGGATCCTCCTGGTCCTGGCACTTTCCCTGATCGTGACCATGGCAGCGCTCGTCGCTGTTCGGCGAGAAGCTGACGATGCTGCATATTCTGGCCGCACTCCTTGTGGTCGGTCTTGGTCTTGATTACACCATTTTCTTCACATGGCCGGATGCGGACGAGAACCGGCGCCGTCGGACCCGCCACGCGCTCTCGATCTGCGTGCTCTCGACCGTGTCGTCTTCGGCCTTCTCGCCGGCTCCAGCATTGACTTGCTGCGCGCCATCGGCTTGACAGTTGCGCTTGGAGCCTGCACCACGTTTGCCGTCGCCTACGCAATTTTTTCGAGGCATGATGACTAAAACCGGAGGAAATGTCGGCATCGATGCAACCGCTTGCGCTTACCAGCACGGCTTTGGTGACCGCTGTCGGACGAACCTGGAGCGCCCATCGCCTCGCCTTGCGTGAAGGGCGAAGCGGCCTGAGCCCCTGCGATCTGCCCCACGCCGAGCTCGATACCATGATCGGCCGGGTCGGTCGGCCTGGAAGACGAGCCGCTGACAGGTCCCCTTGCCGCCTTCGATTGCCGCAACAACCGGCTGGCGGCCGCAGCGCTTGGCGCCGATGGTTTCGAGGAGGCGATCGAAGCCGCCATCGGCCGCTATGGTGCCGGAGCGCATTGCGGTGATCGTCGGCTCGAGCACGTCCGGGATCGATCGCACCGAGGTCGCCTACCGCGCCCGCGTCGGCGCCGATGACCCGCTGCCCGCCGTGGTTCGATTATCGCCACACGCAGAACGCGTTCTCGCCGGCGGATTTCGTGCGCAGCTATCTGCGGCCTCGAAGGCATGGCGCTTGCGGTGGCCACCGCCTGTTCGTCAAGTGCCAAGGCCATGGCAGTCGCAGCGCGCTATATCGAGGCCGATCTCGTGGATGCAGCGGTGGTCGGCGGTGTCGATTGTTTGTGTCTTACCACCCTTTACGGCTTCAACTCCCTGGAACTTCTCGACAATCGCGCCTGTCGTCCTTGGGATGAAGAGAGGGCAGGCATTTCGCTCGGCGAGGCCGCGGGCTTTGTCCTGATGGAGCGCGAGCCCGGCGACACGGCGGATGGCGGCGCCTTTTTTCTGCTTGGCTATGGCGAAAGCAGCGATGCCCATCACATGTCCGCCCCGCCGCCTGACGGTGCGGGTGCTGCCCGCGCGATCGACGAGGCGCTCGTCCTTGAGCGGCCTGGATGCAGGCTCGATCGACTATGTCAATCTCCACGGCACCGGCACCGCCTCCAATGACGTGCCGAGGATGCCGCTGTGGTCGCCAAGCTCGGCCGCAGCGTGCCCTGCAGCTCGACCAAGGGCTTCACCGGGCACACCCTTGGTGCCTCGGGCATGGTGGAGCTGCTCCTGACCAGCATCGCCATGGACAGACGGATTTCGTGCCGGGAACGCTGAACACCGAAAAGGTCGAAGGCACGCTCGACGCCGCGGTCAGCTCGACAACCAGCCCCATCGGATCCGGCGGGCGCTCAGCAATTCCTTCGGCTTCGGCGGCAGCAATTGCAGCCTGATCCTGGGTCCTGCAGCCGATCATGAGCGAGCCGCGCTTCGGTCGACATTTGCCGTGTCGGCCTCTCCGGACCCGGCCTTCCGGACTGGGCAGTCGGCCCTGCCGATTCTGCGCGGCGAACAGCCCTATCAGCCGATGCCGGATGGACAAAGCCCGGCCTCAAGCATCTGCCGCCGCGCGATCGCCGCCGCTACACCTTCGCGATCGCCCTTGCCGTCACCACCGCGATGAAGGCGATCAGGCTGGACGGCAAGGAGCCGATGCCGGCCGTGTTCGCCTGCTCCGGCGGCGATACCGATGTGATCAACCGGCTTTGCAGCGCGCTGATGCTGCCCGGATGCCCGGTGTCGCCCCAGCAATTCGTGAATTCGGTGCACAATGCGCCGGCTGGCTACTGGTCGATCGCCGAAGCGGAACAACGCACCCACCATCTCGCTTTCGGCCTATGACGCCAGTTTCGCAGCGGGATTGCTCGAAGTCGCCGTGCAGCTTCATGCCGGGTGCCGAAAAGTGCTGCTCATCGCCTACGATGTTCCGGCGCCGATGCCGATCTGGCCGTTCAGGCCCGCTTAGCGGACCGTTCGCGGTGGCCATGCTGCTCGCCGCCGCCGACAGCGAAAAAAACGCCTTGGGCCGGGTTCGGCTTCGTCTCGCGCGTGATCTCGGAGGAATCCACGCTTGATCAGCCTGGGCTCGAGATCCTTCGCCTCGGCAACCCTGCCGCCCGCTCGCTGCCTCTGTTGAAGGCGCTGGCTGGCGGGCAGCCGGCGGATCTGGTGCTGCCCTATCTGGCTCCCCAACAGCTCGGCGTCAGGGTCACGCCATGCTCGTGACCCGGGAGAAGTTGGCAACGCTGATACCCCATGCCGGATCGATGCTGATGATCGACGGCGTTACGGCTTTCGACGAGGTGCATCTTTGCTGCGTCAGCGCCTGCCATCGGACGCCTGACAACCCGCTTCGCCGCGATGGCCGGCTTTCGGCTCATCACGGGATCGAATTTGCCGCCCAGGCGGCCGCAATTCACGGCGGGCTCCTCGATCGCGATGGCAAAGCGCCGCTGCGCGCCTTGGCCGCCGTGCGGCAGGCGCGATTTTTCACACCCTGGCTCGATGATCTCGACGCCGATCTCCTGATCAAAGCGACCCTGATCATGCTGGACGAGAAAGCGGCCGTCTATCATGGCCGGCTTGCCCACGAAGAAACCGAGATCGCGACCATGCGATTGACCCTGATGACCATCGGGCATGGGATGCCGCCCGGGCATGGAATGCCGCGCGGGATATCGTCCTGATGAAACGCGCACTGGTGACCGGCGGCAGCGGTGCGCTGGGTGCTGCCATCTGCAGGCGTCTTGCCGCCGACGGCCTCGAGGTGATCATTCACGCCAACACCAACGAGGACAGGGCCCTCGACATCAAAGGCGACATTCAGGCAGCCGGCGGCAAGGCGCTGACCGTCACCTTCGATGTCACCGATCCCGACATCTCGAAAGCGGCCGTCACCGGTCTGTTGGAGGAGGGACCGATCCAGGTGATCGTCAGCAATGCCGGCATCCATGCCGATGCGCCCATGGCCGGCATGTCGTTCGAGCAATGGCGCAGCGTCGTTGCGCGGTCAGTCTCGACGGCTTTTTCAACGTCACCCAGCCGCTGCTGCTGCCGATGCTCAGGACCCGCTGGGGCAGGGTGATCGCCGTGTCCTCGATCAGCGCGCTGTTCGGCAATCGCGGCCAGGTTAACTACGCCGCCGCCAAAAGCGCGCTCCACGGCGCCATCCGCAGCCTCGCCCGCGAGATCGGGTCGCGCGGCGCGACCGCGAATGTCGTTGCCCCCGGCCTGATCGAAAGCAGGAGCATCGACGAGCGCTTCGATGCCAAGGTGATCGCCGAGATGGTGCCGATGAAGCGGGCAGGCAGGCCGGAGGAGGTCGCGGATGTCATCGGCTTTCTCGCCTCCGATCAGGCAAGCTATGTCTCCGGCCAGATCATTGCGATCAATGGCGGCATGGGCTGAACATGGTGCGTTGGAACGAAGCGCCGAGGTCGGCCGGCTCACCTCTTGCAACCACACCGAATTGGCGTGATAAAGACGCCGGAATTTCGACCCCTTCGAGGAGAGGTACAATGCGTCAATGGATGAACAGAGCCTCCGTCCTGGTCGCTCTCGCCATCGCGGCATGCAATCATGCCACCAGCCCGTCTACAATGTCGAGCGCTCAACCTATAATGCGACCGATCCGCTGAACAACGAACGGGCGGAAAAGGCGATCAGGAACGCCGGGCCAGGCTCGGCTGGGAGATGACGCCAGGCCGGGCCCGGTCTCGATCCGCGGCGTCCTGAATTTGCGCGAGCATCATGCGATCGTGGATATCGACTATGACGGTCGTGGTTATTCGATCAATTATTTCGATAGCGAGAACCTGAAATACGACCGGACAAGGGCGTGATCCACAGGAGCTACAACTCGTGGATTCACAATCTCGAACGCCAGATCCGGATCGAATCGGGCAATGTTTGAGGTTTTCTTTGACTGAACTGCGCGACATGCCGGCAAGCGCGCCGGACGCTGCGGTCAACGGGCCGGACGCTTCGGTTGCGATGATCGAGCGGGTCGTGACGATACCCGCCGATCATCCCAGTCTTCCCGGTCATTTTCCCGGACGTCCGATCGTGCCGGCCGTGGTCATTCTGGATGAGGTCGGTCGTTGATCGCCGAGACGACATTCAAGCGGGCATCCCTCGGCGATCGATTACTGCAAGTTTCAGGACTTCGTGCTGCCGGATCGTCCCTTCAGGGTTGCGCTTGCGATGGCGGCCGAGACCGCGTCGGTTTCAGCTGCCTTGCCGATGAGGACGAACGCATGCTGGCCAAAGGGCGCTTTCGTTTCGAGACCACCGGGACGACGACATGACCGAAGCCACTCGACCATCGAACGACCGTTACGACGTGGTCATCATCGGCGGCGGCTTTGCCGGTTCCTCGAGCGCCTTGCTGCTGCAGCGTTTCGCCCCCGATGCCCGGGTCCTGATCGTCGAGCGCAACACCCGGTTCAAGCGCAAGGTCGGCGAGGCGACCGTCGAGGTCTCATCCTATTTCCTGCACCATGTGCTCGGTCTCTACGACCATCTATCATGCGATCATCTGCCGAAACACGGCCTGCGCTACTGGTTCACCGATGGACCGGACCGGAATCTCAGCGAGATGTCGGAGGTCGGCTCTTGGGAACTGCCGCGCTTGCCGGCCTTTCAGCTCAACCGCCCCGTCCTCGACGAACATTTGCTGAACCGGCAGCGAACCAAGGCGCGGAAGTCAGACGCGGTGCCCGGATCGAGCATATCGAGCAAGGCTGGCCTTCGAGCTTTCTCATCTGAACCACGATGGCCGGGAGCAGCGCATCGAAACCCGCTGGATCATCGATGCCAGCGGGCGCGAAGGTGTGCTGGCCAACCGGAACAAGCAACGCCGCTATTTCAACGAGATGGCCACGTCATCGATCTGGGCGCGCTTTGCCAATGTCGCGGATATGGATGCGCCGGGAAGCAAGCTGTTCGATGCCGATATGCCCAAGGTCATCGCAGCCAGGCGCCTTGCCACCAACCATTTTTGCGGCTACGGCTGGTGGTGCTGGGTGATCCCGCTAAGCGACGGCCAGACCAGCATCGGCCTGGTCTACGACAAGCGCCTGTTCGATCCCGGCCTCGATGAAGGTGGTCCAAGGGTCGCTTTCGAGCGCTTCCTCGCCTCCCAGCCGGGTCTCCGCGAGCTGGTTGCCGACGCGGAGATGGCCGAAGACGACTTCAATCTCCGCCACCGGCTCGCCTATACCACCGATGCCTATGCCGGCAAGGGCTGGGCGATGGTCGGCGATGCCGCGACTTTCCTCGATCCGTTCTACAGCCCAGGGCTCGACCACGCCTCCTTCTCGGTATTCGCCACCGCCAAGCTCATCGCCAAGCACCTCGCCGCCACCGGCGGCCGGCGGCAGGATGCGGCCGGCCATGACGCATCATCAAGCAGGTTGGCGTCCAGACCGGCCGGGGCTGGCGACAGGCCTGGTTGGCGACCGAACAACATCGATCGGCGCGCCCGTCGCGAGCGGTTTGGAAGCAGCGCTCGGGCCGTCGACCAATGAAGCTCTTCGCCCGCTCGATCCGGCGCTGGCTGGACGGCCTCTACATCGATAAATATGAGATCATGGGCGATGCCGAATTGATGCGCTGCTCCTTTCTGGTGGACACGGCGCTGTATTATCTGGGGGTCGTCGGACCCGTCATCCGTAACCAGGACGCCCTGGCCAACCCGGTCTTCGGCTTGGCGCTGCCCCAGACACGTTATGCCGCTGCGTTCATGCGTTTCTTCAAGGGCCGCCTGGTCAAGCTCGCCCGTTTTCGCCGGCAGACCGGCCGCTACGGCCACCGCAATATCGGCTGGCGCATCTATGGCCGCGCGTTCGACCTGAACTGGCCATCGGTCCGCATTCTGCTGAAGGGGCTCAGCGCCTGGGCAGCCCTCGAACTGGACTATTTCCGCCATCGTCTGAGCAGCGGCAAGGTCGATGTCTCCAAACCGGCCCCGGCTCCGCTGTAGATCGGTCCGTTTTCGGACTATCGACGGATTGCGAAGGTTGCTTGCGCGACATCGATTGCGGCTATTCGGGCGTGCCCGATCGATCAGTGATTGCCGTGATTCCCATGACCGCCGTCGTAACCGCGTCGTTGCGCGTAAATTGCCCGCTGATGTCTGGTCAGGACCGGCGTGACTTCGATATGTGCGGCGAGGTGGACCGCCCGAAGTTTTGCCTCGATCACGCCAACCTGGGCGGTCGCTTCGCCAATCATGGCCATGTCTGGCGCATCCGTCAAAAAGAGCGCATCGACTGCCGCCTCGGCTCTGATCAGCGCCTCGCCCAGAGGCTTGGCCCTTGCCAGCATCGCTGAGCGGATCGCCGTGATTTCCGCGCGCTGATCGGCGCTAAGCGCCAGAGCATCGGCGAGTTCAAGCGCGTGGAGAGGTCCGGGCCAGCCATTCAGCTCGGCGGCTTTCGCGTAGCCAAGCCCAGCCCCCGCGCGCAGGCCCTCAAGGCGCTCCGGCGCCAGCGCCTTGATCGCACGCTCGTTCTGTCCGGCATAGGGCGCCGTATCCGCAAGTGCAGGAAGGGCGATGAGGCCTGTGAGCGCTAGGGAAACGAACAGGTTCATGTCATGGAACTCTCTCAATGATCGGAGGTTCAGTGTATCGTATATGATCGACGGCGACACATCTGTTTTCGTCGAGGCAAGACCAGCAAGATCCCGATTGTTCAGCGATCGGTCGGCTCCAGCTGCATCTGGCTGAGATCACCGCCCTTTTCGTGCACATCCATCTGCAGAACGGTCGAGCCCCTCCCGCTGATCTCGATCCGATCGAGGAATGGGCGGCTGGGCGAGGACGGCTTCGGGGCGAGGGTGACGGTCCATCGGTCATCGTCTTCGGCATAGGCGGGATCGAACATGGTCTTCAGGGCTTCAAGATCGCCCGCGAAGATCGCCCGAAAGGGCATGACCATCGCCTCCAGGAGAGGTTCCTGGTCCAGGGCCAGCAATTGTTCCTCGCCGTCGATCACGATGCGCAGCCGGTTTCCCTCGATCGCATAGACCGCGGGCTCGGGCAGAAGATCCTGGCGGATCAGGACATCGGGCGCTTCGAACGTCAATGTCCCCTCCGTCACCAGCCGCTCATCCAGGACGCCAAGGGTCCGCTCCTCGACGAACCGGGCATGGCGCTCCTCGATCCTGGCGAGATCGGCCATGAGCCCTTCCAGCGAGCCGGCGGTGGCATGGCCATGGGTGGCCGTCAGCAGAAGAGCGGCGAACCCGCAGGCTGGCAGGCGGCCTCGCCTTCGGCCTTTGGGCATCAGCGGCTCAGGGCGGGTTCGAGCGGCTTCCGATCGTTTTCGGCAGCGGCGGCAGGCGTGCCGACCGGCATCAGCCCCATCCTGTGCAATCGGTAGATCAGCTTGAACAGGGCATAACGCCAACCAATGCCGGGCGTACCGAAAATATCGCCGGCCAGAATGGAAATGACCGCCTGCTCGACACCCAGGACATTTCTGGGGGCCAGGAACAGCTGCTGCATGTTGCGGGTGGTCACCCGGTAGATCAGCCATGAAACATTGGCGAGACCACGTTTGAGGCGACGCTCCATCATCCGCTGTACGGCTTTGGCTTTATGCGGCGTACGCAGGCGCGCCGTGACCAATTCGGTCGACAGCATGGCGCTGTTCAGGGCCAGATGAACCCCGGAGGAGAACACCGGATCGACGAACGCGAAGGCATCGCCGATCAGGACGTAATTCGGCCCGCACATATGCGCTGCATTGTAGGAGTAATTGCTGGCGGCCCGCACCGGCTCGACCCGGCGCGCCGAAGCCATGCGCTTTGCTGCGGTTTCCGATCGCTGAATGGTGTCGTCCAGGAATTGCTCCAGCGGCACCGAGCGGCTCTTGAAGTAATCGGTGTTGCAGACGGCGCCGACGCTGGTCACGCCGTCCGGCAGAGGAATGAACCACATCCAGCCGTGATCGAACCAATAGATGCTGACATTGCCCGCCATATCGCCGTCATGCCGCGGCACATTCTCGAAATGGCTGAAGATCGCAGCGCTTTGATGGTGCTTGTTGGGTGTGCGCATGGAAAATTTGCGCGCCAGCACGCCGTCCCGTCCGGAAGCATCGATCACCTGGCGGGCCTTGATCCAGCGGCGCCTGCCGTCCGGCGGTTCGATTTCGAGGCGCACCTCGTCCTGGCGATCCAGATCCACGGTTCGAACCGAGGTTTCCTCCAGAACCGAAGCGCCGAGGCTTTTGGCGTTCTTCAGGAGAATATCGTCGAAGTCGCTGCGCTTGACTTGAAAAGCCCCCTTCGGTCCGGGCTTGAGCGCGCGCTCGAACAGCATGTTGCGGCCAGCGCCGGTGACATCGACAAAATCAGCACCGAACTTGGGCACGCCGATCGCCTCGACCGCCGGCAACACCCCCAATTTCTCCAAGATCGGCAGGCTGTGCGGCAGGAGCGACTCGCCAATATGAAAGCGCGGAAACTGGCTGCGTTCGGCCAGGACAACGTCAAAGCCATCCTTGGCGAGCAAAGCGGCGGCCGTTGCCCCGGCAGGACCGCCACCGATTACGACAACATCATGACTGGTTGCATGAAGGGTTGAAGGCGTCGCTGTCATTGAAGCTCCATCAGGCAAGGGATACTCCTCTGCATGAGATCAAGCGCCAGAAAGACTTGATGCGATCAATTGCGCAGGGCTGCTACATAGTCAACCCGGCGAAGGAACCTGATAAAGGCAAAAAAGCCCATATGTTCGAGATGGTCGAGATGATGCCGCCGCACCAGAAATTCGATCACCAAAAGCGTGAGATAACAGGGTCCCTGGGTGAACGCCGCCGTCACCGCGAACGGGTGAAGATCATCGAACAGCAGCCCCGAGATGATGACCAAGGCAAAGGTGCCGGCAACGCATGCCCAAACCGCGGTGGCGCGCCTGGTGTAACGGATGGTCTTGGCATCAAGCTCGTGCCCGCGCGCCTGCATGGCCAAGGCTGTGAGCAGCGCTCGCCGTCCCTGCAGCAAACCCTTGGAGAACAGGAGAAACAGCACGCCGTCGAGCAACAGCGGCGGCAGCAGGAGCAACGACGGCATGTGATCCATCTTCCATAGATCCTTGGGCCTCGAGCCTCGACGGTCTGCGCAGAACGTCCGGTCACCCGAAGGCCTTTTGGGGCACAGATTGACCCTTGCAGCAGCTTGACATAGCTTCTGCCACGTCCAGCGTCAAATCCCGGCGACATTATTCTGGACAGTCACCGCACCAGGCAATCCAGGCCGGGCGACCGAGCCCGCGCCGGCCTCGGTGAAGAGATAGGGAACCGGAGAATTGCCGCTTCAGCTGACGGTCGGAATACCCGACGATACCGCCCTTGATGATCAGCGAACCCTGGCCCGGATCGGCTTCGGCGACGCTCACCGGATCGATCAAGACCCGCTTGGGGTGACGATCGGTCTGCCGCCCTTGCAACACCCGGCGCTGGCCGAACATTGGCGAAGCGCGCGGCCCGTGGAAACTGGACAGCATGGCGACGTCGCTTTCAGGAGCGACGGACGTTTCGTCTTCGGCCATTTGCTTCTCGAGGAGATACCGGGCAAGACGTTGGAGACGCCGGCCTTTCATGCCTACACCTCGATCCTTGCAGCCCTTCAATCCTTCGGCGGTCTGCACTTCCTTCGGATCTGGAACTACGTGCATGGGATCAATCGGGATCAGGCGGATCTCGAGCGCTACCGCGCCTTTTGCATCGGCCGCTCCCGAGCGCTCGCAAGCGCCGGCTTCACCGATCAGGTCCTGCCGGCCGCGAGCTGCGTCGGTTCCGCCGCACCGGGCATGATGATCTCGTTCCTCGCCGCCTCCGATCCCGGCCGCCAGGTCGAAAACCCGCGCCAGGTCAGCGCGTTTCGCTACCCTCGGCAATACGGCCCGAAAAGCCCGTCCTTTTCGCGCGCATTGACCTACCCGCTTGCCGCCGAGCGCCGTCTGCTGTTCATCTCCGGCACGGCAAGCATCGTCGGTCACGAGACCGTGCATCCAGGCCAGCTCGATCGGCAATTCGAGGAAACCTGCCGCAATATCGAGACGGTGAGCGCTGCCGCAGGCGGCGAGATCAGGCTCGAAGCGCTTCGGGTCTATATCAGGCAAGAGCACCAGGCCGAGGCCGTGATCGCCCGCTGCCGGCGTCATTTCGGTGAGCACGTGCCGATCATGCCGCTCAAAAGCGACATCTGCCGAAAAGATCTGCTTTTGGAGATCGAAGGGCTTGCTTCCCTCCGCCGGTCGAGCGACATGTCGGCCTGAAAACTCATCGACTTTGTTTCCCTGCCTTCTCGGAAAGCTGATGACACCTGGAACCGTTCTCGAACCCGCGCGCGCCTGTTGATGATCGAGTTCCGTTGTCTCGCTGCCCTTGGCCTCCTCGTTCTGTCCCTGGCCACGCTCGAGCGCGCCGCTCGAGCGCAGGAGTGGATTCCCGCCAAGAGGCCGGCGGAGGCCCTCGGCGAGACGCCCGCCAAAGAAAACGTACCTGCAGAACAGGAAGCGAAGCCCCTTTGGGAAGTCGGTCTCGGCGGCGGTCTCGGCTGGACGCCCGACTACCCCGCCGCCGGCCAGAACCATGTCCGCGGCCTCGGCCTGCCGTTCGTGATTTATCGAGGCGAGTTCTTTCAGGCCGGCGAGCGCTCGTTCGCGCGCGGCCTGTTCGTCAACACCGACAAGGTCGAGTTCGACCTGAGCTTTGCCGGCTCGCTCCCCGCCGACAGCAGCGACAACGATGCGCGCGAAGGCCTGGATGATCTGGATTATCTCGGCGAAGTCGGCCCGCGCCTCAGCTACTTCATCGACCGCGACGAGGCGGGCAATCAAACCCGCATCGATCTCCAGCTACGCGCCGTGCTCTCCACCGATTTCTCCGATTTCGACTATGTCGGCCTGATCTTCCACCCCGTCTTCGCCCAGGAATTCGTCGATGTTGGCAGCATCGAAGGCTTGGACACCAACTGGTCGATCAGCGCCCGCTGGGCCAATGAGGGCGTGATGGACCTGTTCTACGAAGTCCCGCTCGCCGATGCCAATGACGAGCGCGCGGCCTTCGACGCCAAACCCGGCTATCTCGGCTCGAGCCTCTACGGCGCCTTCAGCTACCCGTTCACCGATCACTTCCGCTTGGCCATCGGCGCCAATCTCGCGAGCTACCACGGTGCCAGAAACGAGGACAGCGACCTCTTTATCGATAAGTTCAATATCGGTGTCGGCATGGGTCTCATCTGGACGTTGTGGAAAAGCGAAACCCTGTCGAAGGCGGGACGTCGTGGTAGCGAGAGGTCGGGCTGATCCATTTGGCGTGCCGCGCGCTTCATCTTTTCTCGACCTTGCCCTGACAGGGCAGTGTAGCAGTTTGAACGCTGACCCCATCACATTTTTCCGGGCAGAACTGGCGATCTGGTCCGTGCGATCCTGGGAATCCGCCCGGCCGCCAGAAGTCAAGGCCTGGGTTCGGTCTCCCAGGATCGCATGGACCACGACATGGTCTGCCAGCACGGGGGAGCGGGCTGGTGCCGACTTCGTTGGGTTGGAAAAGGCTCCAACCCGATCTGATCTTGCGTCAATTGCGCCTCAAGCCTGGGCCGACCTTGGCACGAAAGCTCAGCTTGCCCGCGCCACGATCCCCCGCCAGAGCAGGCTCGGCAACCGCACAATAAACTCGATCACCAGCCGGATGTGCATCCCGATCAGCAGAACATTGTCCCGACCATAGCGAAAGTGTGACACACCGCCGTCCGCCCGATCGATATAGCGCACCGGCGCATCGATATTCACCGGCGATACGCCCGACCAGGCGAGGCGTACCACCGCCTCGGTATCGAAATCGAACCGCCGCATCCATCGATGGCTCGTCATGATGTCGACCAGCGGGTCGATCGGGTAGACGCGAAAGCCGAACAAGGCGTCACCAATGCCCGCATTCAGCGTCTCGATATTGATGAACCAGTTGGAAATCTTCCGCCCCTGCACGCGAATGTTCGGTGCGGACGCATCAAACACCGGCCGTCCCAGCACCATCAGATCCGAGCGCTTGGCCGCCGCCATGAATTTCGGGATCAACGCCGCCGGATGCTGCGCGTCCCCATCCATGGTGAGCACGTGGGTAAAGCCCGCCGCCTTCGCCCTGATCATCCCATGCAGCAACGCCGCCCCCTTGCCCCGGTTCTCATCGAGAACCATGACCTCGAGCCCCGGATCCGCCGCCGCAAGCTCTTTCGCCCGTTCCGCCGTGCCATCGTCGCTGCCGTCGATCACCACCCATACAGGCGACCAAACAGCCCGTGCGGCCGCCACCGTCTCCTCAAGCAGCGCTCCGCTATTGTAGCTCGGGATCAGCACCAGATGCGTCGCCGACGTCACGACCCCTCGACCTCCCGCAGGGCAGGGGCAACCTGCGCCATTGACCGGGGGTCGGGGCGGAGATTGGCTAGGAAATACGCTTCGATATCGGACAAAAGCTTCTCGTGATCCGCCTCGGGCTCGAACCGCTCGCCCAATCGAACGCTGATCTCGATGGGAAAGGGCGGGGGGCGCAAAATCGGCCAGCCCTTGGTGAGAAAGGGCGAGGACGTCTCGATGAACACCGTCTGGATCGGCACACCCGCCTTCTTGGCGATCAGCGTCACCCCGGGCTTGAACCGGTTGACCCGCCGGTCCACCGTTCTTGTTCCCTCGGGAAAAATAATCAACAGCGCGCCGGCCCGAACATCGGCTACCGCCTTCTTGATCATCGAAAGCGGATGATCACTGCAAATATAGCGGGCAAACCGGGCACCGGCGCCGATGAACACGTTGCCCAGCAGCTTCGAGCTCATGATGCAACTCGCCCGCGGCAAGCGTGACGCCAGCAGCACCCCGTCCAGCAACATCGGATGATTGGCCACCACCACCAACCCGCCAGGTTGCGCCGACAGCCGATCCAACTCCTTCACATCCAGCCGCATCATGCCCACGGCATCGGCGATCGTCCAAAAAATCCGATACCCGTAAGCAATACCGGCGCGGCCGGTTCGTCTACCTCGTTCCTCGTTCATGATCGGATGCAGAACCAGCGCCACCAAATTCCAGACCAGCGACATCAGGGCCAGCAACATCAGCAACAAATAGAAAAAAAGCCCCTTAAAAACCAAAACAGCCCAGCCCATCAGCCCGGCTCCCAACGCAATTTAGTCGATTTCAACGGAGCCGGATCATGCCCCCAACCACCCGAAAAATCCAGCCCGGCTGCGAACCGGGGCGGTTACGCTTCGTCGGCTTGTTCCCGACGCGCCGCCAATTCCTCCCAACAATGCCCCCGACAGAAAATCGTCATTCTCAAATTGACGCTGGCGCGCTGCCACGCGGCCACCATCATCAACAGCCAACATTTCTGGATAAAATTCCTATGATGTTGTATAGATGTCGTAATGGGCCGAGCCTCCCAATGAATGTTCGGTGAGGCGGCTGTCCTCCAAAGTGATGGTATGGACGGGGTCCGCTGGATCGCCCCAAGCGGTCGGGACACATTTTGGTCTGACCCAGAAGAGGTATCAATCCGGAGAAACCGACATTCATGGTGGTATCAGCGAGGTCGGCGATAGCACGGTGCGTACGGTGCCCTTCGAGGCAGCCAATGCTCTCTTGACCCGATCTCAACGCTTTTCGAGCCTCAAGAGTTGGGGCTTGAATGTGGCCAAACACCGGGAAATGACGTGTGCCAAAGTAGCGGTGGCACGCACGCTCGCGGTGATCTTGCACCGGATGTGGGTGGATGAGACCGACTTCCGCTGGGGGCAGGAGAAGGCAGCATGACCATCAGATATACGGCTGATTGGCGCTAACCAAGAGCGCTTGTCATGGTTGCGCGATAGGAGGAAGAATGCTCCCATACAAAGTCACAAAGTTCGGGACTGGGTCAAGGCGCTTGGTCCCGAAGGTCCCGCTGCTGGGACGCATGATCGGGAAAGGCCGTTGTGGTGTGAGCCGGTCGCCTCCCAAGGGCGAACCACGTTTCCCTAGATTGGCCCCCGATTGGATCGAATCACATGATGTCGGCGACCATCGCATCGACCACGGACAGGAAGCAAGAGCCTAGCAGTGACGTTAGTTACTTTGGAGCTTGACAATGAGAAGCCCACGACGGAAGTCACCAGATAAGATCGTACCCTGCGCCGGCCCCGTTGCCCCCAAAACGAAACGAACCCGAGAGGCGCGGAAAAGCGGGGTTTTTTTGAACTAAGGATCTGACGCGAAGGCTTATGCCAGAGCTTCCGGTGCGATCAACATGTTGTAGGAGACGGGTTCGTGGTCGAGGCCGATAGCGAGGAGCGTTGCGCAGCCGGCATGGCGATTGCTGCGCCGGTTGAAGCGGAAGACGAACTCGTTGAGACAGGTCTGGATATGAGCGCGCGACGACTTTCATGGCGAGTGGAACTACACAATCAGCCCAAGAAAATCATCTCTGTTGACCTCACAAAGTAACGCACAAATCTTTCATGAATTGATCCGATAATTTCGCGTCAGATCCTAAGACTGTCACCCCGCTCAACGACAATTACGAACTCAACCTCTTCGCAAGATCACTGCCAAACCAAGCCAAAGCCTCCAATCTGCTCGGCATCAAGCCAGCACGTACCCAGTAAACGATAATCACTGACACGCAAAAGTGTTTCAGATCAATGCCTTGCGCTTATTTCGAGTAAGAACTTCAGTCTAGTGCATTTTCGATCATACGGCTCCCGCCCGCACCCCCTCCCGACGATGCACAGGATACCCTCGCACTGGGTGGTCGGGAGGGGGCGAGGGCCGGCGCCGACGTCGTTTGGTCAGAAAAAACTCTAGCCTAACTTGAACACCTTGTTTTGAAAAACCTCGTTTTTTCAACAAGTTGTACGCGCGGCGCGGTTTGTTAGCACCACAGATTGACGGTTTGGAGCTTTAGGATTGGGCGGGGCGGATGTTTTTTGGAAGCGCGATGCC
>CAWBCX010000042.1:0-48334 GCA_963787265.1 uncultured Alphaproteobacteria bacterium
GTTGTCGAGGAGTAACCATTGGCAAAGCTCATGGCGATGATCTTCTCACTATCAATAAGGATAAGCGTTGAGGTGTTATAGCGATATTCAACTATAAGTTTAAAGATCTAAAATTGAAAAAGCCAATAGTTTTGCGAATTGGAGGCGATATCATCGCTTGGCCCAAGGCTGGCACGTCCGATCGAAAAAACCTCGTCGATCAGACAGCTTTCTGGTGGCGCCGGATCATCTGGGCAAAAGCGCTGCCCAGGAGAACGAGGCCGAGCGCTGCGATGGCATAGGTCGTTGGGAAGCCGACGTTGTCGACGACAGAACCGCCGGCAAAGATCCCGGCAGCCTGGCCAAGGAAAAGACTGTTGGCAAAGGTCGAAACGGCAAGGCCGCGGGCTTCCGGCGCCATCTGCGTGGCGTTGGTCTGGAGCGTGTTATGCAGCATGTAGAGGCCAAGGCCCAGGACGAACATGCCGAGGGGAATGAGGGGGAGGGGAAGGAGGATGATGCTGGCCAGGCCAGCAGCCGTGAGCGTGCCGCCCGCCATCGACAGGCCAGGCTCGCCAAGGGAGCGCACCAGCCCGCGCACCGATAAGGCATACACAAGGCCGCCAACGCCAAAGAAACAGAGGAGCAGGCCGACTGTGCCGTAGCTGATGCCGAAGCGCTGATGCAGATCGGCGCCGATGAAGGTGAAGGCGCCGTAGAAGAAGAAACCCTCGATGAAGACCACGATGATGATGATGCGCGCCCAGGGACGTCCGAGCAGGGTTTTATAGCCCTCGATGATCGAGGTCACGCTCAGGCTCTTGCTCAGCTTGGGCGGCGGCAAACGGCCTCGGCGTATCTCGAGAAGCAGCATCAGGCCGACAAGGAACAAGAGCACGCCAAGGCTCGGAAAGACGGCGCGCCAGCCGAACCAGTCGCCGATCAGGCCGCCAAAGGCCTGGCCCAGGATGACGCCGAAGATCGTGCCGGAGAGAAAACGGGCGAGAACGGTCTGGCGGTTCTCGTAATCCACATGATCGCCGATGAAGGCCATGGCGAGCGGAACGATGGCGGCGAGCGTGGCGCCGGCAAGAAAGCGAACAAAACCCAGAGCCTGCAAGGTGCCGACGAAGCCTGCCGCACCGACGGTGACAGCAGAAAAAATCGTCATGCCTGCAATCAAGCGAAGCTTGCCGAACCGGTCGCCAAGGGGGCCATGAACAAACTGGCCGAAGGCATAGGCGATGGTAAAGGCCGAGCTGATGATCGCGGCATCGCCCACGGTCACGTCGAAATCATCGGCGATCTGCGGCAGAAGCGGATCGGCAACCCGCATGGTCGCAATCGAGGCAAAAGTGGCCATGCCCATGAAGAGCAGCGCGCGGTTGATCGATCCGGATTGTTGCGGCAGGCTTTCTTCAGCCATGAGCGGCTGAACGGGCTTCGGTGCCGATCCGGATCCGTTGAGCGCTAGTCGCTTTTGCCATCACCGCCAAGATTGCCGGGGTTGAAGACGTCGCCAAACGTGCCGCGGCCTGGGTTGAGGGACGACCCTTGATCATCTTCTGGGGGGGATGGCTCACTTTCGTCAGGAGCATCGCCGCCAAGATTGTCGGGGCTGAACACATCTCCGAAGTTGCCCCTGTTGGGGTTGGTGGTGCCTGGTGCGCTTGGTTTCGCCGGTGCCTTGGGCGCAAAGATATCGGGGCCTTGCAACTGTTCCTGAAGACGCTGTTCCTCTCTGCTGCTGCAACAGCTCCTGACGACGCTGGTCCGCCTCCTGGCGCTTGATCTCGCGGACCTCCAGCTTGCAGGCGGCGGGGTCGTGCATTTGCGCGAACCCGAGCGTGCCGAGAAAGCCGAGACCGACCAGGACCAGCATGATCGCAGCGGGGTTGCTGGCAAGGAAGCCCGGCAGTTTTATTCCGGATGCGAGGGTGCCGAGGGGGGCGCCATGGGCCATGGCCAGCGCTTCGCGGCGTTTATAGGCTTCGTGCAGCAGCGCGCCGATGACGGTGATGCCGACGATGATCACGGCGAGAGCCGAGATCGAGGGGTTGATGCCGTAGCGGACTTTCTGGGCGAGCTCGATGGTCAGCGTCGGGTAGCTGCCGAACGTGAAGGTGGTGGTGTTGTAGTTCTCGAAGGAGGCCAGGAAAGCGATCACGGCGCCCGAGCCGAAGGCCGGCTTCAGGAACGGCAGCAGGATCTTGCGGAAGGCCTGGGCGTGGGTGGCGCCGAGATCGAGGGCGGCCTCCATCTGGGCCGGAGTCGAAGCGCTGCAGCCGGGCGATGAACACCAGCATGCAGTAGGACGCGATGAACGTGGTCTGACCGAGGACGGTCAAGAAAGATGCCGTTGCGCAGGAAGCCGTCATCAGGCAGACCGAGCATGGTGTTGAGACGGCCCCAGAACACCAGGGTCGAGATGCCGAGCACCACGCCCGGAATCAGGATAGGCGCGATCACCAAAGTGTAGTAGGTCGCGCGCAACTTCGGCCAGATCTGGGTGAGCACCAGGGCACCGGCGAGGCCGAGCAGCACCGAGAGCAGCACTGTGCCGGCGCCGACGATCGACACTGTTCTTCAGGCCCGAGATGATGCGTTCGTCATTCGAGAGCACCGAGAACCATTCGAAGGTGAGGCACTCGAACGGGGCGGCCTTGGGGAAGCTCGGCGAGTTGAACGCCGTGATCCCCATGATGGCCAGATGGACCGAGCAGATAGCCGAAGAAAATCACCAGGTAGACGATCAGCACGATCTTGAGAAACGGCGCCGCGCCGCGCTCGGCGCCGCTCATTTGCCGATCTCGCCCATCTTGACCTTGAAGACGCGCATCATCAGTAGCACGAAGACGATGCAGGTGACCAGCAGCACTACCGCATAGGCGGCCCCGCGCGCCCAGTTCTGGCCGGTGTTGAACCACTGATAGATGATCTGGGTGAACCAGAGGCTCGCTGGGCCCGCCGAGGATCTGCGGGGCGGCCGAGCGCGCCTGCGGTCAGCATGAACACCATGGTGCAGCCCGAGGTGATGCCGGGCTTGGCGAACGGGATCACCACCCGCCAGTGGATGCGCCACCAGGGCGAGCCGAGGTCGCGCGCGGCCTCGACCTGGTTGTGGTCCAGGCTCTCGATCGCGTTGTAGATCGGGAAGATCATCAGCAGGATGTAGGCGTAGCCGAGGCCGGCATAGAGCGCGATGTTCTCGCGGATGAAGTCATGGGGCACGTCGATCACCCCGAGGCCGAGCAGCACGGTGTTGATCAGGCCGGAAGTGCCGAAGATGATACGAAAGGCGAAGGCGCGCAGAATCTCGTTGATCCAGTAGGGGATGATCAGCAGCAGCACCAGAGATCCGGCCGGACTGGCCCGCGGCGGACTGGCCGAGATAATAGGCGAGCGGGTAGCAGAGGATCAGGTCAAAGATGGTGATCAGGACGGCGACCAGAAGGGTCTTGAAGAAGACCGCGAGGTCGACCCTGTTCAAGGGGATGTCGGTGGTATAGCCGAAGAAGGATAGGCGATCGGGATTGCCCTGATTGCCGAACAGAAGATGCTGGTAGTTGGCGGTGGTGTAGACGTCCTGCTCCGAGCCGATCAAGGCGGGTGGCAGGTTGTAGCGAAACGAGATGTCGAGCATCGAGAGCTGCGGCAGGATGATCAGCACCAGGATCCAAAAGCCGACGGTAACGATCAGCAAGGAACCAAGCAGCGGGCCGTTTCTCTCGAAAAAAGCCCTCATCTGCCGGCCCCCGCTGGCATCCTGCATGTCGACGCGGATCGCCATCACTCCGTGGCCAACGCGCCGGCCGGAAGCACCACCGCCTGGCTCGGATCGTAACCAACGGAGACCTCAGCGCCGACAGTCGATTGCCTGGCTTGGCCCTGATTGACCAGCGCCATCCTGATCGTCTTGCCGCTTCGGCTCTCGAGGAAGACGTGGTAGGACTGACCTTCGAATTCTTCGTTCCTGAGAAGGACGGGAAGGCACGTGTCGGCGTCGGCGTCACCTTCGACGATGCGGAACTGCTCCGGCCGGACGAACAGCATGGCCTCGTCACCGATCTTGAGCGCGGATCGTGCACCGCTCGCCACTCGGGCGCGCAGCTCGCCGTCCCCCGTCGCGAGGCTGGCGAAGCCGTCGCGGACGGCGCTGACCTTGCCCCGAAACACGTTGTTCTCGCCGACGAAGGACGCGACGAAAGCGGTGGCCGGATCATCGTAGATGGTTTTGCCGTCGGCCACCTGCTCGACCACGCCGTTGCGCATCACCGCCACATGGTCGGACATGGTGAGCGCCTCGCCCTGATCGTGGGTGATGTAGATGAAGGTGATCCCGACCCGCCGCTGGATCGAGCGAAGCTCGGTGCGCATATGCTGGCGAAGCTTGAGATCGAGCGCGGACAGCGGCTCGTCCAGAAGGAGCACATCGGGCTCGGCGCAAAGTGCCCGAGCGATCGCCACCCGCTGGCGCTGGCCGCCGGAAAGCTCAGCGACCATCTTGTCGCCCTGATCGCCAAGGGCGATCAGCTCCAAAAGCTCATCGGCGCGCTTTCGCCGCTCGGCGCTGCTGGCGCCCTTTACTTCGAGGGCAAAAGCGATGTTCTCCCAGACCTTCATCAGCGGGAACAGCGCCAGATTTTGAAAGATGAGGGCGGTGGGCCGCTTGTTGGGGCCGATGCCGGCCATGTCGCTGCCGCCGATCAGCACCCGGCCCCGGCTTGGCTGGAGGAAGCCGGAGACGGTTCTTAGAATGGTCGTCTTGCCGCAGCCGCTTGGTCCAAGAAAGCTGAAGAATTCGCCGCCCTCGATGCCGACATTGGCATCCCGAACGGCAACGAAATCGCCAAATCTTATCCAGAGATCATCAAGATCTACGCCGACGCCGCGTGTCATGTTCTACCTATGTCCGGACCATTCGGGCCTTTGTTCGATAAGGTCGTGCCTGCATCTTAACCCGGAATTTTGCATCGATGCGACGGTGAAATTGCCTTGAGCAGCGAGAAAGACCGACATAACCCCGGACCTCATGAGAGGTCCGGGATCATCGCATCTCAGGCGTTTTCGAACTTGTTGCTGTATTCGGTACGCACCTCGGCGTACCAAGGCGGTTCGGCCGGCCAGGGGTTCAGCTTCTCCAAGGAATCGTTCGGGATAAGCTTCGGCAAAGTTCTGCTTGTACTGCGCGTCGGCGAACTGATCGGCACCTAGAACCGGCGAGTTGTAGCCGTGCTTGTCGATCGCCTTGCCGGCGGGCTCGGCCTGGTAGGCATAATCGATGAAGGCGTAAAGCTGATCGATGTTCTTTGCCCCGATCGGAATGGACATGCCGTCGACCCAGGCCATCGAGCCTTCCTTCGGTGCCTGGTACATCACCGGCTCACCCTCACTCTTGAGCGCAAGCGGCGGGCCGTCCCAGGTTTGGCCGACGATCACGCCCTCGTTCAGGAGTGCGTTTTTCTGGGTGTCTGCATCGTTCCAGAGAATTTTGACGTTGCCTTTCCTCTCGATGCACCAGGCGGTGATCTTTTCCCAGATCGGCCGCATCTGCTCTTCGAACTCGTAGGCTTGCCATACCGAGCCCGGCTCAAGTTCGCCGATCGTCTCCATGTAGAGGCCGGCGCCGAGCATCATCGAATGCGGCCGGCCCATGGTCTTGCCGGCGTTCTCCTCTGCCCAGACATCGCCGTAGCTCGGCACGCCATCCGCGGGGGTCCAGAGATCGGTGCGCCAGCCGATGCCCTCGGTACCCCAGATGTGCGGGATCCAGTGGCGAACCCTTGCCACCGAAGTCCCAGCTGGTCGGTGCCGATCTTGGCCATGGCCGGATTGACCTTCGTCGATCGCGACCTTGCTCATGTCGAACGGCTGCAGGAGATTGAGCGGTTCCCATTGCAGGTTGCGAGTTGTTGGTCGGCGAGACGATGTCGAAGCCCTGGCCGTTGGTGGCCTTCATCTTGTTGATGATCTCTTCGTTCGAGCCGATGCCGGTGTAGTTGACCTTGATTCCGGTCTCGGCGGTGAACGCATTGATGAACTCTGGCGGCAGATAGTCCGACCACATGAGAATATCGACCTCGCCGGAGGAGGAGAGGGCGTTCTTGATATAGACAGGGGCGGCGATCACCGCGACGCCCGCGGTGGCGGCCCCCTTGACGAAAGCTGCGCCGGCTGCTGCCGACCGTATTCTCAGTCATATCTTTGCTCCCATTGTTGATCCAGTACCCTGTTCCGGGGATGGATGACCTCGTGATCGGTCTTTTTGCATAACAATATGATAGATCGCCCATTGGCTCGAGGACCGATCCATTTTACCATCATTCTTGGTGTCACCTTGGCAGAGGTCAAGGTAAGCGGTCAATCACCTCGCGAGACCGTACCACCGCTTGCGAATTGGGGGTCAGGGTCTGAAAGGGAGCCGTCAGCGTCTTTGGATGAATTTCCCTGGCAAATCTTTCTCATTCCGACCAAACATGTCGTTGAAGCGATGACCGATCCGACCGGACCGGATAGCAAAGTAGAAAAGCCGGGGAGATCACGATCACCATGTCCGAAGATCATCACTCCATCGTTCGGCGCAGTGCACCCCCGACATCGGTATCCCGCCCTCTGGTGACACCGATCTCTCCCGGCCGTCGCCTACATCTCCACCGATCCAGATGAGATGGACGCCCAATATGAGGGCCGAATCGAGGGCTATACCTATGCGCGCGAAGGACATCCCAATGCCACCGTGCTCGCCGAAAAGATCGACTGGCTGGAGGGTGTGCCGTCGGGGCAGGGCAAAGGGATGGTGACCGGGTCCGGCATGGCAGCGCTGTCGACGCTTGTTCTTGAGTACGCTGAACGCCGGCGATCATATCGTCGCAGGCGACCAGCTCTACGGACGTTGTCTCAGGCTGCTCCGGCAGGACCTGCCGCGCCTGGGTTTCGAAGCGACGCTCGCCGATCCGACCGATAGCGACGCGATCGCGGCTGCGATCCGGCCCGAGACCAGGATGATCCTGGTCGAGGTCGTCTCCAACCCGACCATCCGGGTCGCCGACATGGCCGGCGATTGCCGAGATCGCGCGGCATCACGGCGTCCTGCTCGCGGTCGACAACACCTTCACCACACCTAGGGCGTACCGCCCGTTCGACCATGGCGCCGACATCGTGATCCACTCGGTCACCAAGCTGCTGGCCGGCCATTCCGATGCCACGCTCGGCTATATCGCCGCCAACAACGGGGCGCTCGGCCGGCAGATTTACGACACGGCCGTGTCCTGGGGCATGACGCCAAGCCCGTTCGACTGCTGGCTCGCCGAGCGCGGTCTGCACAGCTTCGATCTTCGCTTCGAGCGCGCTCAGGCCAATGCAGGGGCGCTGGCCGATTTTCTCGGTGACCTCGACGGCGTCGAAAGCGTGCTTTATCCCGGTCGGGCCGATCACCCGGATTTTTCACGAGCGAGAACGCTGTTTGGCAGCAGCACCGGAACCATGCTCAGTTTTCGCCTGCGAGGCGGCCGCGCTGCCGCGAATGCCTTTCTGCGGGCAGCCGAGCCGATCCCGTTTGCACCGACGCTCGGCGATATCGCAACGACACTCTCGCACCCCGCCTCGTCCTCCCACCGCGGCCTCACCCCCGAAGCGCGAGCCGCGCTGGGCATTACCGAAGGGTTTATTCGGGTGTCGGTCGGCGTTGAGGATGTAGGACAATTGAAAAGAGAGCTGGGCGATGCCATCGCGGCCGCTCGGATCACGTAGCGGAGAATATTGATGAAATCGCATTATCGGGTTGTGGTCATTGGCGGCGGCGTGGTCGGCGCTTCGGTTCTCTATCATCTCGCCAAATTCGGCTGGACCGATGTTGCCCTGATCGAACGCTCGGTCCTGACCGCTGGCTCGAGCTGGCATGCAGCCGGCGGCGTGCACGCGCTGAACGCCGATCCGAACATGGCGGCGCTTCAGGCCTACACTATCGATCTGCTGTCGGAGATCGAGGCGGAGTCCGGCCAGAATATCGGCCTGCACATGACCGGCGGCATCTCGGTCGCCTCGGCCCCCGCTCGCTGGGAGTGGCTGCAGTCGGCCTACCGGGTCTTCCAGACCATCGGCATCGAAGACTGTCATCTGATGACGCCCGAGGAGATCCGGGAACGATGCCCGATCATGGATGTCACCGGCGTGATCGGCGGGCTCTGGGCTGATCGCGAGGGCTATGTCGATACCTACGGCACGGTTTACGCCTATGCCGGGGCCGCCCGAAAGCGGGGCGCTGAAGTGATCGAAAACAACAAAGTCGAAGCGCTGACCCAGCGCGCGGATGGGTCATGGGACGTTATTACCGAGCAGGGGACGGTGATCGCGGAGCACGTCGTTAATGCCGGCGGGTTATGGGCCAAGCAGGTGGGACGAATGGTCGGTCTCGATCTGCCGCTCTCGCCGCTGGAGCATCATTATCTCCTGACCGAGACCATCCCCGAGGTCGCGGCGATGGATCACGAGGTGCCGATGATGGTCGATCTCGAAGGTTTTACCTACCTTCGCCAGGAGCATCAGGGCGTCTTGCTCGGCATCTACGAGGTCAATCACAAGCACTGGAACATCGATGGGGCTCCTTGGAACTACGGCGTCGAGCTGATCCAGGAAGATATCGACCGGATCTCCGACGAGCTGACCTTGGCGTTCGAGCGCTACCCGTCCCTGCAGACCGCCGGCATCAAGAAATGGGTCAACGGGGCGTTCACGTTCTCCCCCGACGGCAACCCCTTGGTGGGCCCCGTGCCGGGTCGGCGCAATTATTGGCTGGCTTGCGGGGTGATGGCGGGGTTTCTCCAGGGCGGCGGGGTCGGCAAGTCGCTGGCCGAATGGATGATCCACGGCGAGGCCGAAGCGGACGTCTGGCCGATGGACATCGCCCGCTACGGCCCGTTCGCCTCGAACCGCGCGTATATCAAGCAGACGACGGGACAGTTCTACTCCCGCCGCTTCGTCATGACCTACCCCAACGAACAGCTGCCGGCGGGCAGACCGCTGAAAAAGGCGCCGGCCTATGATGCGATGAACGCCGCGGGCGCGATCTGGGGGTGCAGCTGGGGGCTGGAAATCCCTCTGGTGTTCGCCCCGAACGGCTTCGAGGAAACGCCGACGCTCAAGCGCTCCAACGCCTTTCCGATCGTCGCCGAGGAATGCCGGGCGGTGCGCGAGGCGGTCGGACTGCTGGACACCACCGGCTTCTCCCGTTTCGAGGTTATCGGCGAGGGCGCCGAGGCTTGGCTGAACCGTGTCACCGCTGGGCGTCTGCCCAAGTCCGGCCGGGCGCGGCTCGCGCCGATGCTGGCCCCCGACGGCCGCCTGAAAGGCGATCTCACCCTCTTCAACTGGGGTGACGGCACCTGGTGGATCATGGGCTCTTACTACCTCCGCCAATGGCACATGCGCTGGTTCAACGGCCATCTCGAAGATGGGGTCTCGATCAGGGACATTTCGGATGGGACGGTCGGTTTCTCCCTCTCCGGCCCAAAGTCCAGGGACGTGCTCGCCTCCCTCACCCATCAGGACGTCAGCCGCGAGGCGCTGCCGTTCATGGGCTGCGCCACGCTCGATGTCGGCCTGATCCGCGCCAGGGTCGGGCGGTTGTCGGTCGCGGGCGAGCTTGGTTACGAGATCAATTGCAGTGCGGCCGAGCACATCACGCTGCGCGACATCCTGCTGGAGGCGGGGGCTTCCTACGACATCCGTGAGTACGGCTATTACGCCCTGAATTCCCTCCGCCTCGAGAAAAGCTTCGGCATATGGAGCAAGGAGTTTACCCAAGGTTACACCGCCGGCATGACCGGCATGGACCGCTGGATTGCCTTCGACAAGGGTGATTTCATCGGCTGCGAGGCGACGCTTGCCGAACGGGATAATGCGAAAAAACCGCAAATGCTGGTGACGTTGGAGATCGACGCCGATGACGCCGATGCCTCCGGCTTCGAGCCGGTCTGGAAGGACGGCAGGCGGGTCGGTTTCATCACCTCGGGCGGTTATGGTCACGTTGTGCAAAAGAGCCTGGCGATGGCGCTGATCGAGCCGGGGCATGCCATGCCCGGGGTTGAGTTCACCACCCACATTGTCGGCGTCGAGCGCGGCGCCCGCGTTATCGAAGCCAGCCCTTACGATCCCAAGGGCGAGAAAATGCGGCTCTGAGCGGCGGTGGATAGCCTGAGAGAAGGGAGACGATCATGACCAAGGACGCAGATGCGATCATCATCGGGGCAGGCGTGATCGGTGCCGCCTGTGCGTTCGAGCTGGCGAAGCTCGGCTACAGGACGATCACCGTCGATCGCAACCACGATGCCGGCACCGGTTCGACCGCGGGGTCCTGCGCGATCATCCGGGTGCATTACTCGACACTCGAAGGCTCGGCGTTTGCCTATGAGGGCTATTTCTACTGGAAGGACTGGGCGGATTATCTGGAGGTGGCGGACGAACAGGGCCTCGCGCGCTTCGTCGAGTGCGGCTGTCTGGTCATGGCAACCGAGGCGAACGGCTTTCTTGACCGGCACAAAGGGTTTTGTCGAAAGCTGAACATCCCGTTCGAGGACTGGGACGCGGATCAAATCAGGCAACGCCTGCCGATCTACAGTCTGGAAAGCTTTGCCCCGCCCAAACGGATGGATGATCCGGGATTCGGCGAAAGCAATGGCGGTCACGTGGGCTCGGGCGTGTTTTTTCCGACCGCCGGCTACGTCACCGATCCGCAACTCTCCGCGCACAATCTTCGTCGCGCCGCCGAAGCCAAGGGCTCGGTCTTTCGTTTCAACAGGACCGTCACCGAAATCCTCCGAGAGAATGGCCGCGTCGCCGGCGTCGCTTTGGCCGGCGGTGAAGAAATCAAAGCGCCGGTGGTGCTGAATGTCGGAGGACCCGCATCCGGCCGGATCAATGCCATGGCCGGCGTGCTAGAGGACATGACCATCACCACGCGCCCGCTCCGCCAGGAGGTCGCTCATGTGCCCTCGCCAAAAGGCTTCGACTTCGAAAAGCAGGGCATCGTGGTCTCCGACAGCGACATCGGCTGCTACATCCGCCCGGAGCACGGTTCGCACATCCTGATCGGCTCGGAAGATCCGGAATGCGACGAGCGGCAATGGGTCGATGATGAAGACTTCAATCGCGAGTTCACCGAGCAATGGACCCACCAGGTCCATCGCTACGCCCAGCGTGTCCCGTCGCTCGGCATTCCCAGCCGCACGCGCGGCGTGGTCGAATTGTACGACGTCACGGAGGACTGGATTCCGATCTACGACAAGTCCAGCCTGCCAGGGTTCTACATGGCCTGCGGCTCCAGCGGCAATCAGTACAAGAATGCGCCGATCGCCGGCAAGATGATGGCGGCGCTGGTGGCGTATTGCGAAGGCGGCGGTGATCACGACGAGGAGCCGTTGCAATTCCGCATGCCCAGGATCGATCGCGATCTCGATGTCGGTTTTTACTCGAGAAAGCGTGCGATCAACAAGGAAAGCAGTTTTTCCGTGCTGGGATGACGGGGCTTAGGCCGATCCCAAAATCAAATCGGACGCCTTTTCGCCGATCATGACGGTGCTGGCATTGGTGTTGCCGGAAATCATGGTCGGCATGATCGACGCGTCGGCGACGCGCAGCCCGTTGATACCTCGTACTTTGAGGTGGGGATCGACCACCGCCAGCGGGTCGCTGCCCATGCGGCAGGTGGAGATCGGGTGGTATTGGGTGATGCCGATTTCTCGGGCGGCTGCGAGCAACTCGTCGTCGCTCTCCAGCCCGCCTGCCGGGTAGTGTGGCGTGGCGTTGATGCGCTGCATGGCGGGTTGCGTCATGATTCTCTTCACCAGACGCATGCCGGCGATCAGGGTCCTGCCATCGCTTTCTTCGGCGAGATAGTTCGCCTGCATCGCCGGCTGGTCTTTCGGGTCCGATGATCTCAGCCAGAGCCGACCCCGGCTTTCCGGGCGGAGCTGGGAGACGATCGGCGAGCAGGCGGGGAAATCGTGGAGATGACCCGGCCGATCGCCGCTGAGCGGGTTGAAGTGGAGCTGCAGATCCGGGAGGTCGAGAGCAGGGTCGCTTTTCGCGAACCCGCCGCAAAACGATGGCCCGGAGGCCAGCGCACCGCGTTTCAAGAACGCATATTTCAGCGCCTCGGCAACCCGCTTGGGCCAGCTGTTGAACAGCTCGTTCAACGTCGGCACGCCTTTGACCCGATAGATCAGCTTCACCTGGAGATGATCCTGCAGACCGGCGCCGACGCCATGAAGGTCGTGCAAGGGCTCGATCCCGTGCTCACGCAGCTGATCGGCGGGACCGATGCCGGACAGGAGCAGAAGGTGAGGGGATTTGATCGTGCCGGCTGCAAGAATGATTTCCTTGCCGGCACGGATGCTGTGCTCGGTGCCGTCTGGATCGGTGAAGCGCACCCCTTTGCAGGCCCCGTTCTGGACGATCAGACCGGTAACGAGCGCTTCGGTCACGATGGCCAGGTTCTGCCGGCCTCGAGCTTCGCCCAGATAGCCGCGCGCCGTGCTGCAGCGCCGAGCGTTGCGCGCGGTCAGCTGATAATAGCCGACACCTTCCTGCGTCGCTCCGTTGAAATCCGGGTTGGCGGGAATGCCGGCTTCGATCGCCGCCTCGACGAAGGCATCGGAGAGCGGATGCAAGGCCCGGCTGTCGCTGACGGCGAGCGGGCCGCCCTGTCCGTGCAAATCATCGCCGCCTCGTTCCTGATCCTCGGCGCGCTTGAAGTAGGGGAGAACGTCATCAAAGCCCCAGCCGGTGCAGCCGAGCTGCTGCCAGCGATTGAAATCGTCGGGCTGACCGCGGACGTAGAGCATGGCGTTGATCGAGCTGGACCCGCCAAGCGTCTTGCCGCGCGGCCAGATCTGGCTTCGTCCGTCAAGGCCGGGTTCGGCCTCGCTTTGGAAGCCCCAGCTCAGCGTCGGATGGTAGACCAGCTTGTAGAACCCGCCCGGCACATGAATCCAGGGATTGCGGTCGGGCACGCCCGCTTCGAGCAGCACGACGCTGTTCCTGGGATCGGCGGACAGGCGGTTGGCGATCACGCAGCCGGCCGAGCCCGCCCCGACGATCACATAATCGACCTGTTGCCCGTCGACGTCCTGATGCCCGGTCATGCCGTGAACTGCGTGGCGCAGTTCCCCGGCTTTTCGGCACAGTTCCCTGACTGCATGGTGCAGCTCCCTTATGAAAGATGTCGGGTCCATCATCACCGCGACGGCGAGGTATGGGCAAGAGCACATTCGGCGATAAGATGGGATGACGTCTGATCGCGCCGAACGAACGCATCGAAATAAAGGAGAAGTTGATGGGGGGTGTTTTGCTGGTAACCGGTGGTGCTCGAGGCATCGGCAGGGCGGTGGTGGAGCTTGCCGCGGCCAAAGGTTTCGATGTAGCCGTCGGCTATCGCAATCGGAAAGATGAGGCCGAAGCGGCCGTCGCTGCCGTTGAGACAGCGGGCCAGCGGGCGATCGCGGTGCAGGGGGATGTCGGCAAGGAGACCGACATCAACGCGATGTTCGAAGAAACCGAACAAAAACTCGGCAACATCAACGCCCTGGTCAACAGCGCCGGCCTATCGATCAGGGTTCGCGGTGATGAGGTCACCTCGGAGCAGCTCCAGGGGCTGATGGCGGTCAACGTCATCGGCCTGATGCTCTGCTGCCGGGAAGGGGTGCGCCGAATGTCCACCAGGCACGGCGGCAAGGGCGGCGTGATCGTCAATGTCGGCTCGATGGCCGCAGCCTTTGGCGGCCGGCCGGGTGCCGCCCACTATGCCGGGTCCAAGGGCGCCGTCGACAGTTACACCAAAGGCCTCGCCAAGGAGATTGCCACCGAAGGCGTTCGTGTCAACGTGGTGCGCCCGGGCGTGACGCTCACCGACATGGTCGCCGCCGTCCGTGATGATCCGGCGATGCGTGCGAGCATCAACGCGACCATCCCCATGGCCCGCCCGGCAGAGCCTCGGGAGATCGCCGGACCGATTGTCTGGCTGCTCTCGGAAGAAGCGTCCTTTGTCACCGGCGCCATCGTCGATGCCTCGGGCGGCGGCTTCGTCATCGGTGCCGCCACCGGTTAGCCGGCTACCAGCCGGAGGGGGACTTGTTCTTGGCAACTGGACAAGCACCGCCGGTGCGGGGATGATCGGTGAACCAGCGACCGCCATCCGGTCTTGTTGTGAATTGACGTTGATGATCATGAGAGCAAGGACCTTATGACGCCCCGATCCTCCACCGGTACGATCGCGGGCGTCGACGTCGGCGGCACGTTCACCGATCTGGTTCTGCTTGATCGGGACAATCGCGTCACCCTCGGCAAGACGCCGACCACGCCCGAAAACCAGGCTTTCGGCGTCCTGAACGCCTTGAACCAGGCATCGGTCGACATCGCCTCCCTCGATGTCATCGTCCACGGCACGACCACCACCACCAATGCCGTGCTGGAGCGAAAGCTCGCGCGGACCGGGTTGATCACCACTCAGGGTTTTCGCGATATTCTGGAACTCGGTCGCCGCACCCGGCCGCAGCCCTATGGTATGGTTGGAACCTTCCAGCCGATCATCCCGAGGAACCTTCGCCTCGAAGTGCCGGAACGGGTCGACGCGGCGGGCGAGGTGCTGGTGCCGCTGGACGAAACAGCGCTTGGAGAAGCCATTGCAATGCTTCTGGAGCAGGATTGTCAGGCGCTGGTGATCCATTTTCTCCACGCCTATGCCAACCCTGCCCATGAGCTTCGTGCCGCTGAAATCGCGCGTGAACATTGGCCGAACGAGTACATCACCATGGGTCATGCGCTCCTGTCCGAATATCGTGAATATGAGCGCGGCGTGACCGCAGCGGTGAATGCCTCGGTGCAGCCGATTCTCCATCGTTACCTGGATCGCCTGCAGACCGAGCTTGCATCCTCGGGGTTCAAGCGCGACCTGTTGGTGGTCAATGGCAATGGCGGGATGGTGTCAGCGAGGAACGCACCGGGCGAGGCGGCGAAGACCGTGATGTCCGGGCCGGCCTCCGGCGTGATGGCCGCCGCCTATACCGCCAAACGCGCAGGCTTTTCCGAGATCATCACCTATGACATGGGCGGCACGTCTTCGGACGTCGCGACCATTCTGAACGGCGTGCCTGCCGTTAGCCATGAACTCGAGATCGAATATGCGATGCCGGTGCACCTGCCCATGGTCGATGTGCGCTCGATCGGCGCAGGCGGCGGGTCGATCGCCTTTGTCGATGATGCGGGGTTGCTGCAGGTCGGACCGGAAAGCGCCGGCGCAGACCCCGGACCGATTTGCTATGGCCGAGGCGGCCGATCGCCGACGATCTCCGATGCCAATCTGGTGCTGGGGCGGCTCAACCCGGAAAAGCTTCTGGCAGTCGATCATCAGGTGTCGCTGGACGAGATCCGCGCGATCATCGGCGAGCAGATCGGCACACCGCTCGGTCTCGATGCGGATGCGGCGGCAGGTGCCATCCTCACCATTGCCAACACCAAGATGGCCGGCGCCATGCGCATGGTGTCGGTTTCGAAAGGTCACGATCCAAGGGATTTTGCGCTGTTCGCCTTCGGCGGCGCCGGCCCCCTGCATGCGAGCGCTCTGGCGGCGGAGCTTGGCATTCCCAAGGTGCTGATACCGGCGAGGCCCGGGATCACCAACGCGCTCGGCTGCGTGGTCGCCGATCTTCGCCACGATTTCGTCAACACGGTCAACCGACCGCTCGACGCCGTCGACATCGGGGATGTTGCCAGAATTTATCAGGATCAGGTCGAGAAGGGCAGGGCGTTGATCGAGGCGGAGCCGGTGGCGGTCGAGGCGGTCGACATCGTCCATACCGTCGATATGCAGTTCATCGGTCAGACCCATCTTTTGACGATTTCGGTTCCCCATGCCGACATTGATCGGCCTGGGCTGCAAGCCCTGTTCGAAAAGGCCTATCTCGATCGTTTCCATGTCGAGCTCCCGGAAATCCGCGCCAATCTCGTCAACCTCAACACCGCCGTGATCGGCAGGCACCCCCCGATCGACCTCGCAAGACTGATCGAGCCCGGTGGCCGGGCGGCTCGACTTGGCGAAGCCCCAAGCAGCGACCGTCCGGTGTGGTTCGACGGTGAATGGATCGACACACCCATTTACTGGCGGGATCATCTCCCGATCGATGCAGAGATTCGATGGACCGGCGATCATCGAGCAGATGGACACCACCATCGTGCTGGAGCCAGGCCATTCCAGTGACAAGCGATGCCGACGGCAATCTGATCATCACCGTGGAGCCCAAGTAAACGATGTCGACGTTCGACGACAATGTGACGTTGGCGGTGATACAAAATGGGTTGCAGCAGGTCTGTGACGAGATGGATCTGTGCTTTTCGCGCGCGGCGTTTTCGCCGGTGATCGCCGAGGCTGATGATCGCTCCGATGGGATTTATGATCCTGTGGATGGGAGTTTGATCGCGCAGGGCCAGCTTGGGCTGCCGGTGTTCGTCGGCACCATGCAGTTTTCGACGCGGACGCTGATCGAGTTCATCAGGGACGGGCGCTGCCGGCCGCCGGACGAGGGCGATATCTACATCGTCAACGATCCTTATCTCGGCGGCACCCACTTGATGGACGTACGTTTCGCCATGCCGTTTTTTGCCGACGGCGAGATTTTCTGCTGGCTTTCCAATACCGGTCATTGGCCGGATATCGGCGGGGCGGTGCCCGGCGGTTTTTCAGCGAAAGCGACGGCGGTCGAGCAGGAGGGGCTGCGTCTGCCGCCGGTGAAGCTGTTCAAACGCGGGGTGATGGACCAGGAGATTTACTCGATCATCTGCTCCAATATCCGGGTTGCCGATCAGCGCATTGGCGATATCAAGGCGCAGGCCGCCGCCTTGTCGGTGGGCAAGGCAAGGCTTGAAGAATTGCTCGCGCGTTATGGTATGGACACAGTTCGGGGCGCGATCGACGAGCTGAAGAAAAGAGCGGCGGCGCAGATGCGCGCCCGGATCGCGCCGATCCCGGATGGGGCTTATCGGGGGGTGGCTTATGTGGATTCCGACGGCGTGGTGAACGAGCCGCTGACCATCGATCTCATGGTCGAGAAACGCGACGGCGATCTTTTTTTCGACTTTTCCAAATCGAGCCCGCCCTGCCAGGGCCCGATGAACAGCGTGCTGGCGACGACCTATTCCTCGGTCTATCTCGCCATCCGCCACATCTTTCCCGACGTGCCGATCAATGCCGGCGCGTTCGAGCCGCTGCATATCGCCGATCCCGACGGCACGTTTCTGCATGCGCGCTACCCGCGTCCGGTGTCGGGCTGTGCGGCTGAAGTATCGCAGCGGATTGCGGAGGCGGTGTTCGCAGCACTCGTGCCGGTCCTTCCCGATCACGTAACCGCTGCTCCCGCGGGGACCAGCGGCAATTTCGCCCTTGGCGGTTACGACCCGCTAAAGGCGCGCGCCTTCGTGATGTACCAGCTCTCGGGCGGCGGTTATGGCGGTCATGCGGCGCATGACGGGCTCACCAACGGCTGCTCCACCATCGGCATTTCCAAGACCCCGCCGATCGAGGTCATGGAGCAGGTTTTTCCCGTACTGTATCGGCACTATGCGCTACGCGAAGGCTCGGGCGGCGCCGGCAAGCAGCGCGGCGGGTTCGGCGTGAGCTATTCGATCGAGCTCAGGCGCGGGGAGGCGTCGGCCTCCTTCGTGATGGATCACGGCCGGTTCGGCCCTCAAGGCGTGCTCGGCGGCCAGGACGGGATGCCCAAAGCGTCACCGTCTGGCAGGAAGGCGAAGCCTATATTCCGCCCCATCTCTCGAAAGACCAGGACATCCGCATCAAAGCCGGCGACCGCGTCGACGTCGGCACCCCCGGAGGCGGCGGCTATGGTTTGCCGTTCCAGCGGGATCCGGCGTTGGTGCTTCACGATGTGCGGATGGGGTATTACACGGTGAGGCAGGCCGTGGCGCTGTTTGGCGTGGTGCTGGCGAAGGATTTGTCGGAGGTCGATGTGGCAGCTACGAACAGCTGCCGGTCGGACCGGCGATAAGCGCTGCGCGTCAACATGCTCTACGCCGCCAAGGCGCGCCCGACCCACTCGAGACGGTCCTGGCCGAAATGCATTTCGTCGCCGACGAACATGGTCGGCACACCGAAGACGCCGCGATCGACCGCCTCCTTGGTCGCCTCGATCAGCGCCTGTTTGATCTCGTCGGTCTGAATGGCAGCGCCCATGGCTTCGACATCGAAACCGCCCTACCGGACCGTTGCCCTGATTTCGTCCGGATCGTTGAGATTGCGGCCATGGACCCAGCAGGCCTCGAACATGGTCCGATTGTAATCCTCGAGGCATCCTTCGCGCTCGGCCCAGATGGCACCGCGCATGAGCGGCAGGCTGTTGATGATGAAATACGGGTTCTTTCGAAAGGGCACGCGGTAATGGGCGGCGTAGCGCTGGGCATCGTCGAAGAACCAGGTTCCCTTGGGCGGAATGGTGACCGGCGAAACATTGCCGGTGAGCTTGAACACGCCGCCGATCAGGATCGGTCTGTAGATCAGCGCCGCTCCGTGCTGCCGGCAAAGATCCGGCAGTTGGGTCCAGGCGAGATAGGAGGCGGGACTACCGTAATCGTAGTAGAACTCGACGGTCTTGCTCATCAGCTTTGTCCCAAGTTCAACTCTTGGTCGGATCGTCGGCGACCTGGATCAGCATCTTGCCGAAGTTCTGCCCTTGAAGCAGACCAATCAAGCCTTCCGGTGCGTTCTCCAGACCCGCTCGAATGTCCTCGCGATAACGGAGTTTTCCATCGCGGATCCAGGCGCTGACATCGCGTAGAAAATCGGCTTCGAGATAACCGAAATCGAACACGATGAAGCCACGGATGGTCAGGCGATTGACCAGAATGCTGCGCATCAGCTTCGGGGTCGGGTCGGTGATGGTCGGCAGGTCGGCGGTGTTGTACCAATGGATCAGGCCGCACACCGGAATTCGCGCGAACGGGTTCAGCAACGGCAGCACCGCATCGAACACCGGACCGCCGACATTCTCCCAATAAATGTCGATACCGTCCGGGCAGGCAGATGCCAGCTGCGCGGTAAGATCAGGATTTTTATGATTGATCGCCGCATCGAAGCCGAGTTCGTCTTTTACATAGGCGCATTTATCGTCGCTGCCGGCGATACCAACCACGCGACAGCCTTTGATCTTGGCGATCTGACCGACGATGGCACCAACCGCACCGGAGGCGGCGGCCACCACGAGCGTTTCGCCGGACTTGGGCTTGCCGATCTCTGTCATGCCTCCATACGCTGTATGGCCGGGCATGCCGAGAACGCCGAGCGCAGTCGAGATCGGGGCGATCGCCGGATCGACTTTCCTCGCTTCGCCCGCCTTGAACGTGGCATAATCCTGCCAGCCGCCATAGCCGACGACGATGTCGCCAACCTCGAAACCATCGAGATTTGAAGCCGCCACTTCGCCGACCGTGCCGCCGGTCATCACATCACCGATTTCCACCGGCGGCGTGTAGGAAGGGGCATCATTCATCCGTCCGCGCATATAGGGATCGAGCGAGAGATAGATCGTCCGCGCGACCATCTCGTCGTTCTTCGGTGTCGGGATCGGTGCCGTCTCCATGCGAAAGCTATCCGCAGTCGGTGCTCCGGTCGGCCGCGAGGCCAGCAGGATTTGGCGATTGTTCTCACTTGTCATGAAAGGACTCCTTCAAGTCAGGTCTGGCGGCCCTTCCGCCTACCAGGCTTCGCCGAATGGCCTGAGCTCGACCAGGAAAGACCAGGTCGAGCGGTTCTGATGGGCGACGTGATACATTTCATCAGCGATCGCCGTTGGTTTGGCGAAAATATCGTCGGGTTTATCCGGCGCCAGCATCGGCCTGGTCCGCGGCGTGTCGATCGAGGCATCGATCACGAAATAGGCAACATGGATGCCCTTCGGCCCGAATTCTCGCGCGATGGATTCCGCCAGGATTCGCTGGGACGCTTTGGTTGAAGCGAAGAAGCCCCAATTCGCCTTGCCACGCATTGCCGATGTATTGCCCGTGACCAGAATGGTCCCTTTGCCTTCTTTCAGCATGGCTGGCAACGTTTCTCTCGCGAGATAGAGAAGGGCTGTGGTGTTGACCCTGAAATTCTTCTCGAGGTCATCCGGATCCAGATCGAGAATACTCCCGTGGACCGCCCGAGGTGCATTGTGGATGACCACCGCCGGCGCGCCGAGATCGTTTCGGATCTTCTCAACCGTGCCGACAAGCGCCTCGAGATCGCCGACGTCGCAGGGGTAGGCCTTGGTGCTCTCGATCGTTTTTTCCAAGCCTGCCAGACGCTCGGCGTCGCGCGCCAGCATGGCCACCTGATAACCGCCCCGAGCAAAGCGTTTCGCGATTTCGGCGCCGGTTCCCTTGTCAGGCCCGACGCCGGTTACGAGGCAAACCGGGTTTTCGTTGGTCAAAACTCTCCCAATCTTAGCTCCAAAGTCTAAGCCGCAGCACTTGGCCGGGCGCCGACCTCGCCATGCCAACGCTTCACATGAGCAAGGCCGGACGGCACTTCACAATTGGCACGCTGGCTGAACTCGATCGCGATGAAGGCGGTGATATCGGCGATGGAAAAATTGTCGCCGGCGAGGAAGGCATTGCCTTCCAAATGACCATTCAACAACCCCAGGAACCGATCGAAGGTCTGGCGGCCGCGCTCGACCAGGGCCGGGATCTGCGGCACGCCGCCTGGCAGGCCGGCAAGGCCGCGGTCCTCGAACATCGGGGCACTGTTGCGGATCATCTCTCCGGCAGCACCGACGGCGTCGAACTCGGCATGGCGGTTCCACATTTCCACCAGCGCCTTTTCCTTGGCATCGCTGCCGAACAATGCCGGGGTGGGGTGCGTTTCTTCGATATAGCGGCAAATCGCGACGGATTCGACGATGCAGGTGCCGTCGTCAAGTTCGAGCGCCGGCACGATGCATCTCGGGTTCACCGTCTTGAAGCTATCGCTGAATTGCTCACGCTCGCGCGTATTGATCTGAACCGTGGGGATGTCAACGCCCTTTTCCGCGAGAAACATGCGGACGCGTCTGGGATTGGGCGCCAGTGAAAAATCATAAAGCTTCAAAACGGTGCTCCCTCTGTTGCAGACCTCGTGATCCCAGGGTGAGCGGTCACGGTGGATACTGTCAAGCAGCCACGGTTCACGGCTCAGCCTTGGCCGTGCGCTTTCAAAAGCTGGTTCATGTGAAAGGCCGCATGATCCGGCGAATAATGGTGATTCTGGCCAATGGGACAGGCTTTTCGCGCAGCGCAGCCGAAAGAACGGCAGGGGGAGTTGCCGGCACTTAGATAGGTCAGGCAAGCGTCGAAATCATAGCCGTCGTTGGAGAAGGCACCAACAGGGCAAGTCTTAAGGCAGGGACGTTCTTCACAAGCGGTGCAGGGGCTTTCGAGAACGGATGGCTCGAAGCCCGGATTTTCATCAAACAGCAAGGCGGCACGAAAAGCATGCCAAAGGCCGAACACCGGATGAACCGTCAGGCCAAGGGGCGAGGGGAAAAGGCTCGATGTTCTGATCGCCCATTGGGTGAAGGGCCAAAACGGCGGACCATCGAAGGGATAGAGGGCTTTGGCACCAAGCTGATCGGCAATCTTGCCAACAGTTGTCTTGGTCCACCGATCCAGCGTCAGGTCTGGCTGTTGTTCTCGCGCTGCCGCAAAAAAGGGCCAGATCGACGATCCGACATTGCCGATAAGAGCAACCGTCGCCGGCTGCATGCTCTGGTCCGGCAGCAGGATTTCATCCGCGGGGATCGAAAAATGCCCGAGGATGTACAAGCCGTTAGCCTCGAGACCTGAACCGGGGTCGTTAGATCGCTTGCCCATTTGGCCGGCCATCCAATAGTTGCTGTGAAATAGATCGCATATCTGCGTTCAAAATGGCCATCGTCTTGATGGATGCTGATGACGATGATTTTACAATCATCATCCTTAAAAACTTACATTATTATGAATAAGACGTAATCTTTAACCTGTTGGCAGATCAGCATGATCGTGCCATGTGTACACGTCTTCGTGAGTTAATGCGATAGAAAGATCAGCTAGTCTAATGCTAGTGACAGACGGGCAAATCGAGGTTGTTGGCGAGATTACCAAAGGGTTGACGGGAATGACGATGAACTACGATCGGTATTTCAAAGACGCTGTGGAAAAGATCCGGAACGAGGGTCGCTACAGAGTGTTCGCCGATCTCGCGCGGGAATGCGGTCGCTTTCCCCAAGCACGTTATTTCGATTCAGAGGGACAGCCAAAACCGGTCACCATCTGGTGCTCGAATGATTATCTCGGCATGGGCCAGCACCCGGTCGTCGTTCAGGCGGCAACAGACGCCCTCGAAGGTTACGGCACCGGTGCCGGCGGCACGCGCAATATCTCCGGCACGACCCATTTGCATGTTTTGCTCGAGGAGGCGCTGGCCGATCTCCATCAGCGCGACAAAGCGCTGGTGATGACATCGGGTTATGTCGCCAATGAGGCGGCGATTTCGACCATCGCCAAGCTGCTGCCAGGCTGCCTGATCCTGTCGGATGAGAAAAACCACGCCTCGATGATTCACGGCATCCGGGACAGCCGATGCGAGAAGGTCGTCTTCCGCCATAATGATCTGGAGCATCTGGAAGAGCTGCTGAAAGCGGCCGATCCCGAGCGGGCCAAGCTGATCGCGTTCGAATCCGTTTATTCCATGGACGGCGATTTCGGCTTGATCGAGGAGATCTGCGACCTCGCCGACACGTACAACGCGCTCACCTATCTGGACGAGGTTCACGCTGTTGGCATGTATGGTCCACGCGGCGGCGGGGTCGCCGAACAGCGGGGCGTCATGCACCGGCCGACCGTTATCCAGGGCACACTTGCCAAAGCTTATGGCTGCATGGGTGGCTACATCGCCGCCAATGCCGACATCGTCGATGCGGTGCGCTCGATCGCTTCCGCTTTTATCTTCACCACATCGCTGGCGCCAGCCGTCGTCGGCGGTGCCCTTGCCAGCGTCAACCACCTGAAAGACGGTGCCGCGATCCGCGCCAAGCACCAGGAACGCGCCGCAGCCTTGAAGCAACGCCTTACCGCAGCCGGCCTGCCGGTGATGGAAAACCCCTCTCATATCGTGCCTCTTTGGGTGGGGGACCCTCTTGTCTGCAAGCAGGCTTCCGACATGCTGCTGGATCAACATGGTATCTACATCCAGCCGATCAACTACCCGACGGTGCCCAAAGGTACGGAGCGCTTGAGAATTACCCCAACACCCCTCCATGACGATGCGCTGATGGACAAGCTTATCGTGGCCCTTCAGCATGTCTGGCAGGCATTAGGCGTCGAAACCAAGAGGATCGCCGCTTAAGCTGGCGGTCGCCCCGCCCAGCTGGGCTTCAGCCGGCGCGCACCATGCGGCTGGCCCGTCCCTCGACCAATCTCGGCTTCTCTTGCGCCAAGGCGCGCGTCAATTCATCGAGGCTTTCGAGATTGTGCACGGTTCGAAAATCATCGACGTGATCGATCATCGCACGGGCCCCCATCGCGGTCGGCGCATAACCGTCAAAGCGCATCAAGGGGTTGAGCCATATCAGCCGCCGGCATGATTTGTGCAGCCGCTCCATCGCGTCCTCCAGACCGTCACCAGCGTCGCGGTCCAGACCGTCGGTAATCAGGAGCACGATCGCACCCTGGCCCAGAACGCGACGGGACCAGTTGCGGTTGAAGTCATCCAGGCAAAAACCGATGCGCGTGCCGCCGGACCAGTCCTGAACCAGATCGCCGACCTTTTCCAGCGCGACGTCGATGTCCTTTTGACGAAGCTGGCGCGTGATGTTGGTCAGGCGTGTGCCGAACACGAAGCTGTGCACGCGATCCCGATCATTGGTGACCACATGCATGAAGTGGAGCAGCATGCGCGAATAACGATCCATCGAGCCGGAAATATCGGCCAGCATCACCAAAGGAGGGGGACGTCTGATCCGGCGTTTTCGCGCAAGATCGATGGTCGCCCCGCCACCGCGAAGGCTTTGTCGAAGGGTTTTTCGAAGATCGACACGCGGCCCGCGAGCATCCGGTGCAAAACGCCTGGTCGACACGTTCATGATCGGCAGACGCATGGTCTTGATCAGGCGTTTGGCCTGCTCGATCTCTTCCGCCGACATATCCTCGAAGTCCTTCGATTGCAGAATCTCGCGCTCGGAAAAAGTGAGGGTGGCATCGAGCTCGATCGGCGGCGGCTCCTCGCTGTCCTCGGGCGCTTCGCCCTGACCCGGCTGTTTTTGCGGGCCGAGAGCTTCCGACAGCCGGCGGCTGACCTCGTTCGCATCCGGCTCCTGGTCGACCTCGATCGTCGGCAACAGGAGATGCATCATTTTTTCGAGCAGATCCGGCTTTCGCCAGAAGATGTGAAACGCCTGGTCAAATAGCTCCCGCTGATCCCGCCGGTTCACGAAGACAGCATGCAAGGTCCAGTAAAAATCTTTTCGCGAGCCGATCCCGATCGCCTCTACCGCTTCGATCGCATCCAGCACTTTGCCGGGGCCGACCGGCAACCCCGCCGCCCGCAAGCAGCGACCAAAGTGCATGATATTCGCCACGAACCGACCCGGTTCGATCGGTTGACGGAAAGAAGGTGGAGAAGCCGGATCCAATCGACGCTCAGCCCGCAGCTGCGAGGTCTGCTTTGACCTCATTCAGTAGCCTTGCCGCCTCGCTGCCTTGGATTTTGGCGATGTCGTCCTGGTATTTCAGGAGGGTCCCCATGGTGTCGTTGATGGTGTCCGGGTCGAGCTCCAGGCGATCGAGGGTCATCAGGGCCTGGGTCCAATCCAGCGTCTCGGCGACGCCCGGCACCTTGAACAGATCCTCCGCCCGCAGCTTCTGCACGAAGCCGACGATCTGCTGGGTCAACGAGCTGGCCGTGCCGGGCAACCGCGCCTCGATGATCGCCATTTCACGCTCGGCGTCAGGGTAGTCGACCCAGTGGTAGAAGCAGCGACGCTTGAGGGCGTCGTGGATTTCGCGCGTGCGGTTGGAGGTGATGATGACGATCGGCGGTTTTTCGGCTTTGATCGTGCCGATCTCGGGGATGGTGACTTGGAAGTCGGAGAGAATTTCCAGGAGATAGGCCTCGAAGGGTTCGTCGGTGCGGTCGAGTTCATCGATCAGGAGAACCGGCGGACCACCATCACTCGGTTCTAGCGCCTGGAGAAGCGGCCGGCGGATCAGGAACTGATCGGTGAAAATATCGCGCCCGAGCGCTGCTCGGTCGGTATCGCCTTCGGCTTCGGCGAGGCGGATTTCCAGCATCTGTCGGGCGTAGTTCCACTCATAGACCGCCGAGCTGACATCCAGACCCTCATAGCATTGGAGGCGCACCAGCTTTCGGCCAAGCGTCTCCGAAAGCACCTTGGCGATCTCGGTCTTGCCGACGCCGGCTTCGCCTTCGAGGAACAGCGGGCGGCCCAGCTTCAGGGCCAGATAGAGCGAGGTCGCGAGTGACCGGTCGGCAACGTAATTGCCGCGGGACAAGGTCTGAAGCGTGTCGTCGACACTCTCGATGGTGGTTTTGGTGGTAAGGTGATCGTTCATCTAACAGCCCGGACAAAGGGAAAAGGTGCACTGCACCATCTCAGCATACGCCAAAACAAGAGTCACGCCAGCGGCGGCTCGCCGCCGAGGCTTTGGATGGTTTTGGCGAGCCTGACGCCGATGCCGCTCACGGCAGCCTGAAGGTCGCTGTCTGCCAGTTTGCCGGCTTCGCTGAATGCTTGTCCTGCCCCGCCGATAGCGTGCTGCTGGGGGAGTACCAGGACGCCGAGATTGCTCAGGATTTGCCGAAGATGAGTAAGCCCGCGCAGACCACCGAGACGGCCGGGTGAGGTCGCAACCAGGCCCGCAACCTTGTCCTTGTAGGCGGCGAGGCCGCCTTCGCCCGGGGCGGAGCGAGAGACCCAGTCGATGGTGTTCTTAAGCACCGCACTCATGCCGCCGTTATATTCAGGGGAGCTGATCAGGAGACCCTGGTTTGCTAGAAAAAGCGCCTTCAGCTCTTGCGCATTTGCCGGAAGGCCCCCATCCGCTTCCAGATCGCCATCATAGAGGGGGAGCGGATAGTCGCGCAGATCGATCAGCGTCACTTCCGAACCGGCAGATCTAGCGCCTTCGGCAGCAACCTTGACCAATTGCTTGTTGAAGGACGCCTTGCGCGTGCTGCCGGCAAAGGCCAGGATTTTTGGTGGATTGCTCATGCTTCTTTCATTCCCTCATGGTGACGCGTTCAATATGATGACCGTCAAGGTGGGTGACAACCACGGGGCTGGAGAATCGCATGTCGGATCGAGCGGAGAATGTGAGCGTCGAGGCAAGGGCGGGCATTGTGCTCGGTGCCCTGGTCGCGGATGCGGCCACCATGGGGCTGCACTGGCTGTATGAGCCGGAGCGGCTGGCGTCCATTGCCGGCAAGACCGATCCGATATTCCTGGCTGCAGATCGGCAATATTTCGAGGGCGCAAAGGGCTATTTCGCCCATGAAGGCAAGCGGGCAGGGGAGGCCAGTCAATATGGCGCTGTGCTAGCGCTTGCCATGGAATCCCTGGTGGCGAGCGAAGGCGTGCCGGATATCGCCGATTATCAGCGGCGTTACCTCGCGTTCTTCGGCCCAGGCGGTGCTTGGAAGGGCTATATCGACCGGCCGACCAGAGGAACGCTCGCCAATCTGGGCGCTGCCGTCGATGATGACACGCCCGAGGTCACCGGCATTGACGATGATCAGATGCCGGCGCTGTCGCCGGTGCCGGCGGTGGTCGCTGCCGGTCCCGATCATCCGGACCTTGAAACACGCGTGATCCAGATGGTCAGGGTCACCAACGACAACGCGCTGGCCAGCGAGGCAGCATCGATCTCGGCGCGGCTGATCCGAGCGGCATTGCATGGCGAAGATCTGAGCACGGCACTCACCAACGAAGCCGAAAGGGCAGGGGAGGTGTTGCGGCCGCTGCTGTTGGAAGCGCTTGACAAGGCCGATCAGCCGACGGTCGATATTGCCGGCCATTTCGGCCGTGCCTGCCACGTCCACCAGGGCTTGCCGGTGGTCTTTCACATCCTCAACACGGTCGGGACCTATGAGGATGGTGTGCGCAAAAACATTCTTGCAGGCGGCGATTCCTGCGGGCGTTCGATGGCGCTCGGTGCCATTCTCGGCGCCCGCTTCGGCTTCGGCCGCAAGCGCGGCATGCCGCTTCCTTGGCTGACCCGCCTTCGCGAGGGCGCTCACTTGTTCGATCAGGCCTATTTGCTAGGCGCATTCGAATAGCGCCCGGTATCTCCGCTGCCCTCTCTTCGATTTTGCGTCAACGTTGCCAAACATAGGTGAACCATATGTTTGGGTCGATGCCTAGAAGGGATCGGATGGCTTGGCCATGAGCTCCCAGAAGCGCTGTTGATAGTCCAGCGAGACTTCGGGATTGACGGGCCGCGCCGGCTTTTTGCCGTCAAGCAAATCGATGAGCTGGGTTGCGGCGTAGCGGGCGACGTTGGCGCGGCTGTCCAGGGTGACGCCAGCGGTATGCGGGCTGGCGATCACCGTATCGAAGGCGAGCAGCGGATGGTTCGCAGGCGGCGGTTCCCGATCCCAGACATCGAGGCCTGCCCCTGCGACCTGCCCGGTTGCCAAGGCATCTTTCAGGGCACATTCGTCGACGATGCCGCCGCGCGCGGTCGAGATCAAAAGGGCGCCTTTGGGCAAAGCTTGAAGCTCGGCTTGTCCGATCATGCCCATGGTCTCCTTGGTTAGCGGACAGTGGATGGTGAGGATTTCCACCTGCTGCAGAAGCGTATCGAAATCGACGGGTTCGGCGTGGCGATTTCTGACCTCGTCAGGGCTGACATACGGATCGAAGGCGAGCACGTCGCAGCCGAAAACATTCCGGCAGATCGAGGCGACGCGTTTACCGATATAGCCGATGCCGATGATGCCGACGGTGCGGCCTTCGAGATTACGGCCGATCAGATCGGTGCGCGCCGCCGACCAGCCGCGGCGAAGTTTTTGATCGGCCTCGCCAATGCGTTTCAACAGAGAAAGAATCATGGCAAGGGTGTGCTCGGCCACTGCCTCCGCATTGCCGCCGGCCTGGTTGACCACGAGCACGCCGGCTTTGGTGCAGGCTTCGATGTCGATGGTGTCGACGCCGGAGCCGCTTGACGAAACGATGAGAAGTTTTGGGCATTTTTCCAGAAGTTCGGTGTCGGCGCGCAGATGTTTCGGCACCTCGTCGCCGGAAGGAATGTGCTGATAGGCGTGAGCGTCTCTGAGAGCTGCAAAGGCGTCTTCAGGCGCCATGTCCGAGGTGATCTTGACGAGGTCGATATCAGGCCGCTCGGCCAGAATATCATGAGCGATCGGCGCAGGAAGCGTGTTGAGATATACCACTTTGGGCATGGACCGGCCTTACCAGATGTTGCGGTAGAAATGTTTTAGAGCCTCGAACGCAAGTTTTTTGGTTTCTTTATCGGCGTCAATCAAGCCTTTTCGATTGTAGCCATGCTGGAAGCTGTTTTTCCGACGTTCGGTTCGAAAGTCATAAAGGATCCAGGGGCAGAATCCTTTGATCGCTTCGATCTCGGCGATCACCTTGAACTGGTCTTCGTAGCAGGCGACCATCTGGTCTTCCGAAAACAGATCATGACGGTTGCTGCGCCGGCCTGCCGGCGCATCGGCGCCGGTTTCGGTGATGATCAACGGGCGGTCCAGATCGTAGTTCCAGCCGATCTCGACCAGGTCGGCGATCTCAGGTTCGTACCAGCCGTAATATTCATTGATGCCGACCAGATCCAGATGCACGGCCAGACGGTCTTCGATCTTTTTTGCCTTTTGGTTCACCAGACAGGCGGCGGCAACAAGACGGGACGGGTCGAGGTATCTCGCATCCTCCGTAAGCTTGCGCATGAAGGCCAGGCGGTCGTCGGTGTCCGCGTTTTCATTGCCGACACCCCAGGCGATGACGCTTGCTCGATTGCGATCGCGGCGGATGAGTTCCCGGAGCTGATTGTCCGCATCCTTGAAGGTCGCTGGGTTATCGAAGGCGATGGACCAATAGACCGCGATCTCCTCCCAGAGCAAGAGCCCGACCTCGTCGGCAATTTCCGCTGCGCGTTCATGGTGGGGGTAGTGGGCAAGGCGCATGAAGTTGGCACCGAGTTCTTTGGCATGGCCGAAGCGCCTGCGGATGTCACCATCATCGGTGACGCGGCCGCGGTCGCGGTCGTCCTCGTGGGCGCAGATGCCTTTGAGCTTGATCGCCTCACCGTTCAAAAGAATGGTTTGACCGTCCGTGCGGATCTCTCGAAAACCGATGCGATCATCAACCCGGTCGTTGCCGAAGCTGGCGCTCACATCATACAGCCGCGGGCCGTCCGGGGACCAAAGTTCAGGTGAGGCGTCCAGGGTCATGGATCCCTCGCCATTCAGGATCGGGAGACTGGTCCCGATGCCGAGTTCCCGGATCTGCAGGCTGCAGTCGCCGTTGACCGGATCGGAGAGCGCAACGCTCGCTTTGATCCTCTTAAAAGTGCCGTCCGGGACGAGGTGGACAAAAAAATCTTTGATGAAGATTTTGGGAAGCTCGAGTAATTCGACCTCGCGGAACACGCCGCCATAGTTGAACCAGTCGCAATGGCGCATCGGCACGCGATCGAGGGTGCGTTCGTTGTTGACGCAAAGGAACAGCCAGTTGTCCTCAGCGAGATGATCGCTCAACTCGGCGAAGAAGGGGGTCGAGCCGCCATAGTGATTGCCGAGAAACCGCCCATTCAGGAAAACTTTGGTGTCGTAGTGGGCAGCACCGATCCGCAGCATGACGCGCTCGCCGTCGGGGTCCGGCTGGTGCGCGAAGCGACGGCCGAACCAGGCGCTGCCTTCGTAATAGAAATATTCGGGCTTGGCGAAATTCCAGCAGGAGGGCACCTCGATGGTCTCACCGTTCCAGACGTCGTAGTCCCAAGGCGATACGCGGCCTTCGATCGGCAGATGACAATCACGATACCAATGCTGGCGAAGGCCGGTATCGAAACGATCCGTCGTGAACGTCCATGACCCGTTCAGCGATATGCGTGTTCGGTTTCTCGAAAACACCATGCCGGTGTGATCGAGTTTTTGCGGATTGAAAGCCTCGTCGTAGTCTTCGTCGTGGAGAAGGTCGAGTTTGTTGCTGGCGTCTGTCATGGGACTGTGATGTCGCTTTAAGAACGTCCAAAATACGATGTTTGACTGAAGATTAGCGTTGATAGCTGATCAAGCTCAAGTTTGATACCGTGATGTCGCATCATGAGGATGCGTGGCAAAAAAATAGGAAAAACAGGATGACAGACAAGGGATGGCAGTTCGTCCATAACTGCGCAAGCGAGGCGACTTGGACGCCTGGTCTGCGGGCGATCTTCGACTACCGTGACCTCGGGATCAAGGAGGGCACCAACGGCGATTATGTCGCCCATATCATCAAGGCGAACGGCAAGCAGCAACAGGACAAGGTGCAGCAGTGGCACATCCACAAATGCGACTTTCAGTTCGTCATGGTGCTGAACGGCTGGGCAACGTTCGAGTATGAAGGGCAAGGCGAGCATACGATCAAAAAGGGCGATGCGATCCTGCAGACACCAATGATCAAGCATCGCGAGATCGCCTGTTCCGATGATTTCGAGGTGCTGGAAATCGTCTCGCCTGCGCGTTTCGAGACCGAGATCGTAAGCCCACCCAGTGGCGGTGCGACCTAGTAAGATTGACCGAAGCGGTACCAGGGGACGAAGGTCGTCGGCCGTTGTTTCCAGGGGAAATCGGCGTCGGCGGACCGGTAAATGAAAACCTGGCCGGAGGCGACGTCGCTGCTGCTGGCGCGTGGGGCCGAGACGATCAGATCGAGATGGCCGTCGACATCCAGGTCGATGAGCGCCGAGGCTGTCCCGAAGCCGATCTCTTCGCTGGCATCTTCGAGATCGAAAGGTTCGACTGACCGGACGGCCTGGCTCGTATCGATCTGATCCTCATCGGCCGGCGGCATCTTGGCATCCGAGCCGGTTTGAGCGTTGATCGGCTTGACGATCGCCGCCTCTTGATCGAGGAAAAGTGGCGGTTTCCTTATCCGGCCCTTAAAGGAAAAAATGGAGCCATCCGATGCACCGATGATCAGATCGGCCCGCTGGTCCGCGTTCAGAAAATCGCTTCGAAGGGTAACGCCAAAGCCCGTAACATTCACGCCCTCGGCGGCTGGATGATCTGAGGCAACGAGGCGTCCCCATGGCCTGAAGCCGAGGACTTCATCGCCTTGATAGATGTAAACAGCTCCGCTTGCTGAGACCGACTCTTTGAGGGCTTCGCCTGGTGCTCCCACCGCCAGGTCCGGCACGTCGTCACCATCGAAATCACCGACAGCGATGCTTTGACCAAACAGATCATCGGCTTCATCTTGGTCAAGGATATTGTCCGGTGCCGAGCCGTAGACGGAAACGAGTCCATAGATGTCGGCGGCGCTCAATTTGGGCACGCCGGTCGAAAAGGCGCGGGTTGCACCCTTTACGCAACCGACCATGATCGAATCGAAGTCAAAACTCGTGATTGCCAGATCGTCCTCGATATAGCGCTCGTCGTCGGCGCCCTTTACCGAGCATTCATCGTCGAAAGGCGCATCGGCGCGCGCATGTTCGTGACCGAAACCGAGCGCATGACCAAACTCGTGGACCGTTGTCTTGGCATTGACGGAAAGAGAAGCGAGGCCCCAGAGCATCGGCAATTGCATGCCGTCCACCATGCCGTCGATGAAGCGCCCTCGCGCCTTGGTCCTTGGATAGCCGTCGCTCAGCCGAATCCGTATTCCCCGGCTGTCATCACGGCAAGCACCCCATCCCGCAAAACTGACGGCGGATTGCTTGACCCAGGACTGCTCGATCGATTTTCTGATCTGAGACCGATCCTGCTTATGCGTGGCTCTCGGATCTTCAAAACAGACCGGGATAGGAAATTCCGACCAGGCAGCACCTTCGGTGAGCGTCAACCCCTGAGCACTTTCATGGGTCATCGCTAAGGCCGAAGCGATCAACAATGGTCCCTTTAACAAACGCCCTGTCATCATCGACGATCTTCCTCAAGGTTGGCATCAGGCGGAAACGGCCCCCTAGTCGATATGCACCTCAATCAGCAGGTTGAAAGTCGAGCGGGTTTCCACGTGGTTTTTGTGGGTTAGCCATAGGTTTTTCCTATGACGAGTATTGGTATTTTGAAACTTGTTTACGAGGCCAATTTCTCACTAGTCTCATTCGAGAACAGCGGTCAAAGGAAGGCCGTTTGGGAGGCTATAGACCTATAGGAGAGGGCCGATAAACAAGGGTCCCACGAGACGTGATGTCGTGTCGTCGGCGGTCGGGCTAACCGGGCTTGCCTTGACGCCATCCTCTTTACTGGCAGCGGGTTCGAAAAAGCCCGAAGTCCTTACCCCCTCAAGTCGGGGATCGCTTTCAAATCACAAAAGGCGCCTTGAAGGGTGAGCTTCTCCGGCCTGACCTGTTGAAGGTCGGTGAAGCCCCGGCGATTGGTTTCCCCTTCGATCCCGGCGAAGAGATCGTCCGAAAGAAGAACCGCCTCAATCGATTGCTTCTGGTGCAGCTTGATCCGGATGACATGGACGAGCCGACCAGGGAATCGGCTGCTGAAGGCGTGCTGGTCTACTCGGCCGTCTGTACGCATCGGGGGTGCACCATCAACTCATGGAAGGCCGAGGAGCAACATTTTCGCTGCCACTGCCATCTCTCCGAATTTGCACCGTTGTCCGAGGGCAGTGTTCTGAATGGTCCGGCGAAGAAACCTTTGCCCATGATCCCCGTCGGCGTCGATGATGAGGGGTTTGTCGTTGCCAAAGCTGAGTTTACGCGTAAGCCGGGAGCGGCCAAGAAGTAAGCAAACGTAAAATCAGGGGTTTGATGGTCTTAACCAGGGAGGAATAACATGAGTCCAGGACGTAGGGTACGCGACGGTTTGGTCGCGACAACCATAGCGGGGGTTTGGGCCTTTTCAGCCCTGGCCGCCGACTACAACCCGGTCACCGATGAACGGCTGCAGAACCCGGAGCCCGAGAACTGGCTGACCTGGCGCGGCAATTACGAGGGCTGGGGCTACAGCCCGCTCGATCAGATCACCGCCGAGAACGTGAAGGACTTGGTTCCGGTCTGGTCCTATTCGACCGGCGTAACCGAGGGACATCAGGCCCCGCCTTTCGTCAATGACGGCATGATGTTCGTCACCACGCCGCAGAACCAGATCATCGCGCTCGATGCCGTGACGGGCACCGAAAAATGGCGCTATGTCCGCGAGATTCCGGAGGATCTGTTCCAGCTCCATCCGACCAATCGCGGTCCCGCACTTTACGGCGACAAGATCTACATGGCGACAGTGGACGCCTGCGTCGTGGCGTTGATGGCCGAAACCGGCGAAGAGGTCTGGGACGTCTGCATTGGCGACTACACGGACGGTTACTATTCGACCCTCTCGCTGCTTGCAGCTGAAGGCGTCGTGGTCACCGGCGTGTCCGGCGGTGAATATGGCATTCGTGGTTACGTTGTGGCCCTTGATGCCGAGACCGGCGAGGAAGCATGGAAGACTTACACCATTCCGGGTCCCGGCGAGCCCGGCCATGAAACCTGGACCGGCGACAGCTGGAAAACCGGTGGTGCGTCGATCTGGATGCAGGGCAACTACGATCCCGAAAGCAAGCTCGCCTATTTCGGCACCGGCAACGGTGGTCCATGGATGCCGGACGCCCGGCCTGGTGACAATCTCTATGCGACCTCAGTGATCGCCCTCGACATTGCGACCGGCGAGATCAAGGGACATCATCAATATCACTGGAACGATGCCTGGGACTGGGATGAGGTTTCCGCCCCGCTCCTGATGGACGTCGAGCGTGACGGCAAGACGGTGAAGGGCCTCGTTCACGCCGGCCGCAACGGCTATATCTGGACCATGGAACGGACGGCGGACGGTCCGATCAACTTCGTCGCGGCCGACAAGTTCGTTCGCCAGACCGCGTTCGAATCGATCGATCCCGAGACCGGCCGTCCGAGCTATAATGAGGAAGCTACGCCGGGCATCGAAAAGGAGGCGTTCTTCTGCCCGTCGCTCTGGGGCGGCAAGGACTGGCCGACCGAAGCTTACAATCCGGATACCGGCCTCTTCTACATCCCAGCGCACGAAAACCTCTGCTCGGAGTTTGGCGGCGTTGCCCTTGATGAGCGCGAGCCCGGCGAGCTTTACATCGGTGTGCCGATCGATGTGATCCTCTCCAGCCTGCGTTTCCACGAGAGTATCGATACCAGCCAGCCTGTCCCGATCGGTCAGCTTCAGGCCTGGGACATGAATACCGGCGAGATGAAGTGGACCCACGACTTCAACGACATGGCGTTCTGGGGCCCGCTTTTGACCACGGCCGGCAATCTGGTCTTCACCGGCGGCACGCCTGACCGCAAGTTCCGCGCGTTCGATGCAACCTCCGGCGACGTGCTCTGGGAGTTCCCGACCAATTCCGGCATCACCGCCGTGCCGTCCAGCTTCAGCGTTGACGGAACTCAATATATCGCGGTTCAGTCCGGCTGGGGCGTGGATGCCGAGCGCATGCATGGTCTCCTAAAGGATATGTTGCCCGAGGGGCGGACATCGCCTGTCCCGCAGGGTGGTGCGATCTGGGTCTTCGCGCTCAAGGACACAATGTAGGCGCGGAGGACATCGGAAGAACTTATGAACGATAAGAAACTTGAACGACTTAGCGGCTGGGTTCGAAGGGCGCCCGGCCGCCTCATTCTGACCGCCTCCAAGCTGTTCGGGCTTGGGGCGGTTGGTTGCTTTATGATCACAAGTGTTGCGCTCAGTGCCGCGCAGGATTTACCCCGAACCGATGACGATCTGATCGAGACGATCAGGTCGGCAATGGTCACCAAAGATTTCGAACCGTTCGAACAGCTTGTGAATTGGGAAGGCGCGGGCAAGATTAAGCGTCGGATCGTCACGTTTGAGATCAGACGAGGGTTCGGCCGCAAGATCGACACCATTGCCATCGAGGACTTTCCCAAAGATGGCTTGGCCAAGATCGAGGCGATGAAGAAACTTCGCGTCAATATGCCTGTCACTCATCGGGTGCGGGTTGTTTTCGATGAACCACCGATGGAGAAAACAGGCAAGCCGCCAACGTCCGTTTTCTTGGTCGGCAAGCAGGATGGTGCTTACCGGATCGCTTTGGTCGTCCGTAACGCCGACGATGATGACGATTGAGGCTCAACGAGGAGGGATCTGATGATCGAGTTACGTGTTAACGGGGAAGCCCGGCAGTTTGATGGCGATCCCGAGATGCCCTTGCTATGGTATGTTCGCGACGAATTGCAGCTGACCGGTTCCAAATATGGCTGCGGTATCGGCCTTTGCGGTGCCTGCACGGTTCATGTCGACGGTCAGGCCCAGCGATCCTGCACCATGACAGTTGCCGATGCTGCGGGGTCGGACGTCACCACGATCGAAGGCCTGAGCGAGGACGGAAACCATCCTGTCCAGGCCGCTTGGCGCGAGCTGAACGTGCCTCAATGCGGGTTCTGCCAATGCGGCCAGATCATGCAGGCCGCGTCCTTGCTGGCGGAAAATCCCAGCCCGACCGATCAGGAAATCAACGACGCCATGGTCGGCAATGTCTGCCGATGCGGCTGCTACCAGCGGATCGCTGCGGCTGTCCGCCAGGCGGCGACGGGAGCATAGAACCATGTTGCAATACCTGAACAAGCATTTTGCGCCGTCGCCCATGCCTTTGGGCGAGAGCGTCATCATCCAGAATGTCAGCCGTCGCACCTTCCTGAAAGGCGGCGTATCCACCGCCGGACTGGTGGTGGCGATGCAGATCCTGCCGTTCAATACGGCCAAGGCATTCGAGACGTACAATCATGGCGGTCACGACATGCCTCATGGCGTGATCAATGACCCCCATATCTTCGTCTCGATCGATCCTGACGGGACGGTGACCATCGTCTCCCATCGTTCCGAGATGGGCACCGGCGCGCGCACCAGCTTGCCGATGGTCATCGCCGACGAGATGGAGGCCGACTGGAGCATGGTGAAACTGCTCCAGGCGGAGGGTGACGAGCCGAAATACGGCAATCAGGACACGGATGGTTCACGCAGCATGCGCCATCACATCCAGCCCTGCCGTCAGATCGGCGCCTCCGTCCGGCATATGCTGAAGCAGGCGGCCGCCGACAAGTGGGATGTTGATATCAGCGAGGTCGAAGCGATCAACCACACGGTCGTGCATCGCTCACTCGGCACGGCGCTCGGTTACGGTGATCTTGCCGAGGCAGCGATGTCGATGCCGGCACCGGATGTCACGACGCTCGAGTACAAGGACGAACGCGAGTTCCGCTATATCGGCAAGGGTGAGGTGCAGATTTACGATCTGCATGACATCACCACCGGTGCAGCGGTCTATGGTGCCGATGTTCATGTCGACGGCATGAAATATGCCGTCATCGCCAGGCCGTCCGGTGGTCGGCGGCACGGTCAAGTCGGTGGATGACAGTGCCGCCCTTGCGGTGCCGGGCGTCGAGAAGGTGGTTCAGCTCGAAGGCCATATGCCCCCGGCGAAGTTCCTGCCGCTCGGCGGTGTCGCCGTGATCGCCAGCAACACCTATGCGGCGCTCAAGGGGCGCGATGCTCTGGTGATCGAGTGGGATGACGGTCCCCATGCCGTCTACGACAGCGTTGCCTACCGAGCCGAGATGGAGGCGACGGCGCAGCAGCCGGGCAAGGCCATCCGCACCCAGGGCGATGTCGATGCGGCGTTCTCGAGCGCTGCCAAGACGTTCGGCCAGCACTATTATCAGGCCCATATGGCCCATATCCCGATGGAGCCGCCGGCGGCGCTGGCCAGCTTTGCCGACGGCAAGCTCGAGATCTGGGCACCGGTGCAGAGCCCCTATGGCACGCGGCAGGACGTCGCCGAGTTTACCGGGGTGCCGATCGAGGACGTGAAGGTCAACGTCACGCTTCTCGGCGGCGGTTTCGGGCGGAAGTCGAAATGCGACTTCGTCCACGAGGCGGCCAAGCTCTCGATGGAGGTGGGCGCGCCGGTGCGCGTGCAGTGGACCCGTGAGGACGACATTCGCCACAGCTTCTATCACACCACGTCGGTCGAGCGCATCGAGGTCTCGCTCGACGCCGACAACAAGCCGACCGGCTGGCTGCATCGAAGCGTGGCGCCGTCGATCCTCTCGACCTTCGCCGAGGACAGCGGCTATCAGTTCTTCATCGAATACGGGATGGGCTTTGCCGACATGCCCTTCGAGATTCCGAATATTCGTGCGAGAACGGCAAGGCGATGGCCCATACGAGGATCGGCTGGTTCCGTTCGGTTTCCAATGTGCCGCGCGCGTTTGCCGTCCAGTCTTTTGCTTCGGAGCTTGCCCATGAACTGGGACGCGACGAGAAGGAGGTCTTGCTCGAGCTCATCGGCTCGCCCAGGATCATCGATCCCAAGGAAGCCGGCATGCCGGAGGATCTTTGGAACTACGGCGATCCTTATGACGAGTTCCCGAACGATACCGGCCGCTTGGCCAATGTCGTCGAGCTTGCATGCGAGAAGGCTGGCTGGGGCAAGGAGCTGCCGGACGGCGAGGGGCTTGGTCTCGCCGTTCACCGGAGCTTTCTGACCTATGTGGCAGCGTCGTCCACGTCAAGGTCGAGAGTGACGGCACGATCAGGGTGCCGGAGGTCCATATGGCGGTGGATTGCGGTTTTCCAGCCAATCCCGAACGCATCCAGTCGCAGATGCAGGGTGCTGCGGTGATGGGCATGACGCTTGCGCTCCACAGCGGCGTGACCTTCAAGGACGGTCGCGCGGAGCAGGGCAATTATCACGACTACGATGTGATCCGGATCGATAACTTCCCGGAGACCGTCTACACCCACATCGTACCGCATGAGTTCTCGACCCATGCCACCGGCGTCGGCGAGCCGGGCGTGCCGCCGATTGCGCCGGCGATCGCCAATGCGATCTACAACGCGACCGGCAAGCGCATCCGTCATCTGCCGATCAAGCCAGAGGACGTTCGGGACGCGTAAAGCCACGATCTAACGATACCAACCTGGCTTCAAGGGCCGGCAGGACACATCCGTCTCGTCGGCCCTTTTCTTGTCCTATGCGCACCGGCGTCGGCGATGAAGGGATGCCTTGATCCAGAGGCTTGCTCGAAGCTGAAAAGAATGTGAGCAAGCCACTTGCCCTGAGGCCATTATCTGCCATGCTTAATAGTGTTGGACACAACAAAACCGGCAAAGCTTAATGCCGTGGTTCAACATCAGGGTCATGGCGTTTGAATGGTCCGGATGTTGATAAGAGGGGGTTTTAGGTCGGGAGTGGGTTGGTCATGACGATCACGCTTCGGCATTTGCAGATCTTGAGCGCTGTCGCCGGTAATCGATCTCTTACGCTGGCAGCAAAACAGCTTGGTCTTAGCCAACCTTCCCTTTCCCAGCAGCTCAGCAAGCTCGAAGGTGATCTCGGCCAACGCCTTGTCGATCGATCGGCAAAGGGATTGCATTTGACCGATTCCGGCCATTTTCTCCTGGAGAAGGCCGAATTGATCCTTTCCATGGTCGAAGAGGCGGAGGTTGGGCTTGGTCAATTCGAGCTCGGGACCAAGGGCAAACTCACGATCGGCGCGCTCCCCTCGCTTGCGCGCAGCCTGGTAACGCCCTTATCGGTCGAACTCAAGCAGCGGTTTCCCGAGATCAAGCTGAATATCATCGAGCTGTCACCCCAGACGATCGTCAAGCAACTTCAATCCCGGCTGATCCAGATCGCCCTGGTCAGCAGCACCACATTGAACAATCAGAACGTGCCGTTCACCAAAGTCGGCCTTGCCGAGGACCATTACGTTCTGGCCGTCCCCAGAAGATTGAACGGCGATCGGGGATTCCAGCCTCAATCGGAAGAAATATCAGCGTTTCAGTCCGTGATCATGGTTGATTTCGGCGCTCCCTTTCAGGAGTTGTTCAGCGGATGGTATCGAAAGACCGTTCCCAACTTCCGCGAGGTGGCACGCTGCCAGACCCATGAGCAAGCCCTGTCCATGGTCGAGGCAGGACTTGGCGTCGCGATCGTGCCGATGTTGTCGACCCAACTCAACGGCCGCGTGGTGTTCGACGTCGATTTGTTCAGCATTCCGGTCGAGCCGAGAAAAGTCTGGGCGATGCTGCCGTCCCAATACCGCTATATGCAGCCTTATGCGCGCGTTCTCGAAACGCTGATGGCGGTTGGCAAGCGCCGCGCCGATCTGGCACCCAAGGTACCGCCGTTTTTCCCCATGGTCAGGAAGAGCAGGGCTGCCGAACTCGATCTGCTCCCCGTCTAGTCTACTGCAGAAAGGGAGCAGGATTGCTGACCTCTTGTCCTTATGTCGCTGCCCGATTGATCACAGCTGGCGGTCCATAGATCGAGGCGACGTCTTGCCGACAACAGGGCCGTCTGCCGTCCCTGAATGATGCCGCCGATGCCACCGCGATCATCGTGATTTTCATCTTTTTCTGCCGCATGTTCGGTAGGCAACACCAAATAATTTGTGTAAAAAACCATCAATCTCATCCGAGAATATATCCAGACAAAGAACCGGGGAAATAAGATGGCAGAAGCTGCCAGAAGTGACGAGTTTCGAGGCTTGGATGTCGGCACCAGCCGCATCGTTCTGGCGAAGCCGAATGGTGAACGCCCGACGTATAACATACAGCTTAACGCATTCATTTCGCTGCCCTATTCGAAGATGACCGAGACCATGCTTTCGGACGAGGGGATCTATCATCGGGTGGACCAAAAGGAGATCCTGGCGTTTGGCAACCGGGTGGACGAGTTTGCCAATATGCTCGGAGGCGACACCCGCAGGCCGATGCAGACCGGGCTTTTGAACGCAGGCGAGCGCAAGAGCAAGGCCATGATGGCCTTGGCGCTCGAGGAGATGTGCGGCAAGGCGAAAAAGAACGCCAAAATTTGCTTCAGCATTCCAAGTGCTCCCGCCGGAGCCGATAGTGAGCTGATCTTCCACGAGCATGTCATCAAGGAGATCCTGGAAGGTCTGGGCTATCAGGCCCAGGCCGTGAACGAGGGGATGGCAATCATCTATGCTGAACTCGCCGATGACGACCTCACCGGGGTCGGCATGAGCTTTGGCGGCGGGCTCTGCAACGTCTCGGTCGCTTATCTCGGGCTGCCGATCCTGTCCTTCTGCACCACCCGTGCCGGTGACTATATCGATCAATCAGCCGCCAAGGTGACCGGCGAAACTCCAACCTCGGTTCGCCTTCATAAGGAAAGCAGCCAGTTCCGCCTTGGCCAGGATGGTGCCAATGGTGTCGATCAGGCTTTGACGATCTATCATCGCGACATCATCAAACATGTGGTTGAGCGCCTGGAGGAGGAGTTGAACGCCAGCCAGCGCCTGCCTCGTTCCTTAAAGCCGCTTCCGCTCGTCTTCGGCGGCGGCACCGCCATGGTCAAAGGTTTCGATGCCGAGCTCAAGAAGGCACTCGACGCCACTCGTCTGCCGATCGAGATTGACGAAGTCCGTCAGGCAAAAACCGCCAGCAACACGACCGCCAAAGGCATGCTGCTCGCCGCCATGCTCAACATGTAACCGCCACGGGCGGCGGCGGTGGCGTGGTGCTTGCCGCCCATGTCTTCTTGCAGTTTTGCCAGCTTTTCCGCGGGGTTTGGGTTCATTTGGTTTTTTGGGTATGTTGCCGGGGGCTTGGTGGCCGTTCAGACGGATCCAGCCCATGCCGGTGGCCTTTTCCTGACGATAGCAAAAAATAGGAATGATTGCCAGTTCTCTGCGTCAGACAAGAAGCCGGGCTGTGGCGTGAGGGGACAAGATCTGTTGACCTGAGCGGACGCTTTTCGTCCAGTGTCCAGGGAACCGCCAAGGCACGCCTGTGGCAAGAATCCGTTGACCGATATCTGGCAGCGTTCCGCTGCAGGATGACCTTTCTCGAACAGAGCCAATGCTGCCTGGTTCAACATATCGAGATCTTGAGCGCGATCGCGCTCGGTCACGGCCATCAGGACGTAGGAGAGCCGACACTCATGATCCGCATCATTGTTGGCTTGTCCGAGAGATCTGATCATCCCGTCATCGGACGAAACCTCTGTAATAGCGTTGATGGCGATCGGAAGGGCGAAAGAGGGCCCCGGGGCGTGTGCTGAGACAAGACAACAAATTATTTGTCATAATATATCTTATCGAACTTTAGTCGTGATGGGCTAGGGGAGGCCCTCTCCGATCGATGCCGCTATTGAGTGACGATGGGTGCGGCCGGGATGATGACGGTTTTGGCATCCGTTTCATCTGTTGGTGACTGGATCGGATCAGGCAACTCGGTTGGCGGCGCCAATTCGGTTGGGCCGTTCGGTGCGGCCGGGCTCAAAACGGTGGCGACATCACTTGGTGTCAGAACCTTGTCGATCACATGGATCACGCCATTGCTCGCGGTAATATCGGATTCGACCATGAAGCCGTCGCCGACCTTGATGGCCCCGGTGGCGTCGATGTCGATCTCGTCGGTGTTCAGCGTGGTGTAGCTGACATTCTCGCCGGCGAGATCGCTGAACGTAACCCGCTCTTCGAGGATGTGATGGCGCACCGTTGCCTGGTCGAGCGTCTCATCCGCGACAGCGACATCCATCGGCACAAAAACCGTGTAGCTGCCATCCGCCTGAAGTGTTGCCGCAACGCCTGTGGTCTCCAGGGCCTCGCTGAACTTCGTCAGGCTTGGACGAGCCTTGAGCTTGGCGACCAAATCAAGCTCGACCGCAGGCTGTTTTGGATCAGCGCCGCAGGCTGCGAGAAAAAAAAGCGTCAACGAGATCGTCGAGAGCCAAGTTGTCTTCATGGTAAGCCCAGGGTCAAGCAAGTGAAGTTGTCGCGCCGTGCATCGGAGACCGACCGAGTAAGCCGGATAAGCGGCGGCAAGCGCCGAGCCGGCATTTTTGCATAACATGACATCTCTGTGGTTAACAGGCACAGCACGCCTTCATACCACCTTTCATGAGCGCCTGGATGTCTTGGCGCAACAAGGAATTTATAACTTGAAAAAGGTTAATATTCCTATATACTGTGGTCTATATCCTGCCATCCGATCACCGCCGGGAGACCTAGATGCCAGCGAGCCCGCCTGCCCGCGACCGCTTTGATGACGAGCATCTTCTTTGGCTGAAGAGCTTGTTGCTGCTGATGCTCACTGCTTTTGCCCTGATCGCTGCCTGGCATTATGGCCTGCTGCAGCAGGTTCTGTTCGACGAGCCTTCCGGTCTTGGCCGCGGTCATCGCCCTGGTCTTCGTGATCGCGGCTCGTCCAGGGCTCGGCGTGTGTCTGGCAGCTTTCGCAAGCCTCCAATGCGGTCCGCCTGATCGAGCGCCACCTTATGGCCGAGCCCAGGCTTCCGTCGACGCTGCCAGCAGGACCGGTCCGCCGCTATGTCGAAGCCCTTGCCCGCCGCGAAAGCGCCGAAGATCCGGCGACCCCGCCGACACGCTGCTGGACGCCTTCACCTCCGAGATCACCGCAGGCCACGCCTTCGGTTGGTTCGTCTCGGACGTGCTGCTGTCCCTCGGCCTGCTGGGCACCGTGATCGGCTTCATCGCGATGCTGGCGCCGATCGGGCATCTGGACGGCGGCGACGAGGTGGCGCTGAAGTCGGCGCTGACCGCGATGAGCGGCGGCATGGCGATTGCGCTTTACACCACGCTCGTGGGCTTGATCGGGGCACTCTGGCTGAAGCTCCAGGGTTTTCTTCTGGATCACGGCGCCGATGACGTCATCCGGCGGATGAAATGGGTGATCGAGTATCCAGGAGACGACGCGATCCCGCCCGTCCCGCGCTCTTTGTCCATCGCTCGGCGCTTGCGGCCTGATTGACGGGGCGGTTGATCGATGGTCAGGCGCAACCGCTCCGAACTGGGCTTCACGGACCTCCTGTTCAACGCGCTTTTGGGCTTCGTGGTGATGTTCGTGATCGCCTTCCTGCTGATCAACCCGGTCGCCGAGACCGGGGCGGTCGACAACAAGGCCGAGTTCCTGATCACCCTCACCTGGCCCGACGGCAGGCGGGAGGATATCGATCTCTACGTTGCCGATCCGGACGGCCGGCTGGTGTGGTTCCGCTCAAGGGAGGCGGGCTTGATGCATCTCGATCGGGACGATCTCGGCCTCGGCAATGATGTCATCGAGGTTGCGGGCAAAAAAGATCGTCAGTCCCGTCAACCAGGAGGTCGTCTCGATCCGGGGCATCGCGCCGGGCGAATATGTGGTCAATCTCCACCTTTACCGCGATGAAGGCGGAAGGCCGTGCCGATCAAGGTCAGGGTGGAGAAGCTGAACCCGAAGGTCAACTGGTCTATTACGGCGATGTTACTCTGATCGAGCGCGGTGAAGAACGGACGGCGGTGCGTTTTTCGGTGACATCGACGGGCGAGGTGCGCAACGTCAATCGCCTGGCCAAGGCCATCGTGCCGTTCAGGCGGGCAGCATCGAGATCATCCGATCGAGAGGGGGGATCGCTCATGAACGGGCCGTGATCTCCCTGACCATGGCCCATGCTCTGCTTGGTTTCATGCTGCTTAGCCTTCATTTGAAGTGCGCCTGGCCGTGGCCGATCAAAGCAATCGCTATCGGGACCGCCCTGCCGCTCTTTGTCACGACCTTCGCCGCGTTGCATATGCTGATGGGCTGGCCGAGCGATGCCGATTTGCCGGAGACGTTCGAGCTGCATGCAGCCCTGGTGGACGAACCGGCGGCCGGCAAGGATCAAGTCGGCGCCATCTATTTATGGCTGACGCCGTCGGCGGCGGCCCGCGCAGATGTGACGGCCGATGGCGGTTCAGCGGTTGATGGCGAGTTGATCGAGGCAGGGTCGGCTCCGAGAGCCTTTGTCCTTCCCTACAGCCGTGATCTTCACAACCGGGTCGAGGCAATGCGCGATGCCTTGCTGAAGGGCAAGAGAGTGGCCGGACGACATGCACCCGGCTCGTCATGGGAACGACGGTTTGGTCAACATCATGGGGGCATCGAACTCTACGCCCCCCCTCCCCCGCCGTTGCCCTCGAAGGATGGTTGATTGAAGCGGTTCCGCGCGTACCTCACCTGGGCAATCGCAAAGAACTAATCGGCGAGCATCGGCTCGCTTTTGGTTTCTGATGCCAGGAGGCGCAAGGCGCCGACAAACCTTTTCCGCCAGTTGACGATGTCGTTCTCGCGGATCCTCGCATTGAGGCGCCGCCAGCGATCCTGGCGCTCGTCGAGCGGCATGATCAGGCTCCGATACATCACCTCGGCGACCATTTCGATATCATAAGGGTTGACGATGACCGCCCCGTCCATGTCATCGGCGGCACCGGCGAACCGGGAGAGGATCAGCACGCCCGGATCATCGGGTGACTGGGCGGCGACATATTCCCTGGCCACCAGGTTCATGCCGTCGCGCAGCGGCGTGACCAGGCCGATGCGCGATAGGCGGAAAAAGCCTGAGAGCGTGCGGCGCGTGAAGCCGCGATTGATGTAGCGCAGCGGCATCCAGTCATACTCGTTGAAGCGGCCATTGATCCGCCCGGACGTCGCTTCGACCTGGAGGCGCAGATCCAGATATTCCGGCACATCCTGGCGGGAAGGCTGCGAGATCTGGACAAAGGTCACCTGCCCTCGCTGATTGGGGTAGTTCTGCAGCAGCGTTTCGTAGGCGCGCAGACGTTCGATGATTCCCTTGGTGTAGTCGAGCCGATCGACCCCGATGATCAGATTGCGTCCAAGGAGCGATCTGGAAAGACGTTCACTGGCGCGCTTCGCTTCTACCGAGGTCGCCATGCTCGGCGAAGTCGTCGACATCGATACCGATCGGGAAAGTCCTGCGCCATCAGTCGATGATTGCCGACCTGCGCAATATCGTCGTCGATCGCATGACCGATCCCTTCGCGATAGAGATAGTCGTGGAAATTGCGCAGGTCGTTGCGGGTCTGAAAGCCGATCAGATCATAGCGAGCAAAGCGCCTTCATCAGCTGGTCGTGCCACGGCAAGGTCACGTAGACCTCCCAGGCGGGAAACGGAATGTGCAGGAAAAAACCGATCTTCGCCTTGACGCCCAGCTTGCGCAGCTCCTCGGCCATCGGGATCAGGTGATAGTCGTGGATCCAGATGAGATCGTCGTCGCGGATGTAGGGAAAAAGCTGCTCGGCAAAGAGCTTGTTGACCTTCCGATAGGTGACGTACCAGTCGCGATCGAAGGTCGAGAGATCGAGCCGGTAGTGAAAGAGCGGCCAAAGCGTGCGGTTGGCGAAGCCACCGTAATACTCGTCGAAATCCTGCTCTGCCAGATCAAGGGTGATATAGGTGATGTTGCCGCTTCGAAAGACTTTAGGCAGCGCGCTCGCCTGCTCCGGGGTCTCGCCGCTCCAGCCGAACCAGATGCCGCCGGTTTCTCTCAACGTCGCGAGCAAACCGACAGCAAGACCGCCGGCAGCGGCAGCCTTGCTTCCGGAGAGCGGCGTGACCCGGTTGGAAACGATGACGAGGCGGCTCACGGTCTATGGCAGCGCCATGTCAAACGACGTCCTCCCAGCTCTTGCTCAGCTTCATGGCGCAATTGATCAGCCCGACAAGCGAGTAAGTCTGTGGAAAATTGCCCCAAAGTTCGTTCGTCCGTGGGTTGATATCCTCCGACAGTAGCCCAAGGTGATTGCGGCTTTCAAGCATGTTCTCGAAAAGTTCTCGCGCCTCAGCCGTTCGGCCGGTGACGATCAGTGCGTCGATATACCAGAACGTGCAGATGATGAAAGCATTCTCCGGTTCGCCGAAATCATCCTTCTTGATGTAGCGGAAGAGGTGATCACCGCGCCTGAGCTCGCGCTCGACCGCCTCGACGGTGCCTAGGAAGCGCGGGTCTTCCGGGCTGATGAAACCGACTTCGTGCATGAGGAGCAGGCTGGCATCGATGTCGTCGCCGCCGAAGCTAGCAACGAAGCTGTTCAGGCGATCGTTCCAGGCTTCTTCCAGCACGGTTTCCCGAATCTGTCCGCGCGCACCTGCCAGTGGGTGGCGCGCTCGATCAGACTCGAGATGGCTGGCGATGCGGGCCAGGCGATCGCAGGTCGCCCAGCACATCACGCTGGAATGGGTGTGGACCCGGGCAATCGTTCTGAATTCCCAAAGCCCGGCATCCGGGACGTTGTAGAGCGCGAAGGCCTTGTCGCCGATGGTCTCGAGGCGATGGAAGGTGTGAACACCGGCGGGCTGACGGAGACGCTGGTCGAAGAAGGCCTGCGTGGCGGCGAGGAGCACGGAACCGTAGCCGTCGTGCTGATCGTGTTCATAGGCCTGATTGCCCACGCGTATAGGCTTGTTGCCGCGATAGCCGCTCAGGCCTGTCGACCTGGCGCTCGATCAGCTTCTTCTCAAGGCCGATGCCGTAGACCGGCTGCAGATAGCCGTCCTCGGCGGAGCCGACGATGTTGCTGATATAGGCGAGAAAGTCCTCCATGGTCTCGACATAGCCGAGACGGTTGAGGGTGCGCACCACGAAATAAGCATCGCGCAGCCAGCAGAAACGATAATCCCAATTGCGCCCCTCGCCCTCAATTTCGGGGATGGACGTGGTCATGGCGGCGACAATCGCACCGGTTTCTTCGAAGGTGCAGAGCTTGAGCGTGATCGCGGCCCTGATCACTGCTTCCTGCCACTCGAACGGTACGGAAAGGCGCATGCTCACGGTGCGCCAATAGCTGATGGTCTGCTCGAGAAATTCACGCCCGGTCTCGATCACCGGACCTCGAAGCGACTCGTCCGGCCCCAGCAGCATCACGACCTCGCCCTCGAGGATGAAGGGGGTTTCGTCGAGAAGGTAGGTCAGCGGCGCATTGGTGGTCAAACGGAGGCTCATATCGCTGCCGACATAGCGGATATGATTGCTGCCGCGGGTAATTTCGGGCTTGCGCCCGCCATAATCGAAGCTCGGGCGAAGTTTGATCGTGATCCTCGGCGTTTCGCCGAAGGGACGAATGATCCGGGCCAGCGTAGTCGGTCTGAAAATACGGCCGAATTGCTGAAAACGCGGGGCAAAGTCGATGATCTCGACACCGGCACCTTCAGCATCGATCAGCCTGGTGACCAAAACGGCCGTGTTGGGCAGATAGCTCTGCTCGACCTGCTCGAGATCATCGAGCTCGATGCTGTAGACACCCTGGTCGCCGCCGTTGTTCAGGAGGCTCGAGAAAATAGGATCGCCGTCAAAGCGGGGAAAACAGCTCCAGACGATCCTTCCAGCCTTGTCGACGAGCGCGCTGATCGTGCAATTGCCGATGATGCCGAGATCAAGCGAGCTCATGCGCTCTCTCCCGCCTTGACATCGCTTCGATCGATGAGGTCCTCCAGCCAGGCGAGCATCGCGCGCACATCCGCCAAGCCGTGGTGCGCCTCGGTCGCACGCTCATCGGCTCCAACTTTGATCGACACGCCGTTCAAGGCGTTGACCACAAGAAATCCAGCTTCATCGGTCACATCATCACCTGCAAATATCGGGCGTCGCCCTCGAAACGGTGGCTCCTGCATGAAGTCGGTGATCGCTCTTCCCTTGTCAAAACCGGGCGGCTTGAGCTCGAAGACCATTTTACCTTCGAGCAGCACAAGCTTACCCTGGCTATCCGCCACCAAATGTCGAACATGTCGAGCGGCCGCTTCATGATGCTCCGGTGCCATACGATAATGCAGCGCCAATGTCAGCCCTTTGTCCTCGAAGAACACACCTTTATGGTTTTTTGCGAACTGTTCGAGTTGCCGCCTTGCCGATGACAGAGAAGCGCTGTCGCTGTTTCTCCTGGTGACCTCGCCCGGAAGCAGCCGGCGTTCCAGGCCGTGCAGCCCCGATGCCGAAAAGGCGAGCGGCTTGAACAGACCGTCCAGCTGCCCGATCGACCGGCCGCTCACCAGGGCGAGCGCGCCATCCGTTCCGTCGCAACTGGCTTTTCCTGGCACTGGTCTGTGCCGACAATTCAAAGCTGGCGATTCCGAAATCGCAACTGCTCGCCTGCTCGTCGTTCAGTAGCGATCGCATTTCTGCGCTCAGGGAGGCCTTCTATCCGCGATTGCTTGGAACAGATCCGGCACCAACCCGAAAGAACCTCTATCTGGTCAGTGCGTTGCTCGGGCATTTGAGCCCACAGACCACAGCCCGAGGCTACCTGCACCTTTTGGATTGGCTAGCCGGTCGCGAA
>CAWBCX010000043.1:0-16650 GCA_963787265.1 uncultured Alphaproteobacteria bacterium
GCCGGAGCGGGTCGAGGTCAAGCGCGAAGTTTATGCCGAACTCGACCGCTTTATCGGCAAACAGACCATCATCGGCAGTTCCACCTCCGGCATTCCAGCCTCGGCCTTTACCGAAAATGTCGCCTGCCGCTCGCGCTGCCTGGTCGCCCATCCGATCAACCCGCCTTTCGTCACCCCGCTGGTCGAGCTTTGTCCGGCACCCTGGACCGACAAAGCCGTGGTCGATCAGACCCATGATCTGATGACCAGGGTCGGCCAGGCCCCTATCCGGGTCAAGAAGGAGGTCGAGGGTTTTATCGCCAACCGCCTGCAAGGCGCTCTTCTGTCCATGGCGATGAAGCTGGTCGAAGACGGCTATGCCTCGGCCGAGGATGTCGATATTGCCATCAAGGATGGGATCGGCCTTCGCTGGTCCTTCATGGGGCCGCTTGAAACCATCGATCTCAACGCCCCCGGCGGCATCGCCGACTACATGAAGCGCTACGGGCCGCTCTATGAAGAGATCGAAAAATCGGCGGCAGCGCCGCTTGCTTGGGATGAAGCTTTGGCTAAGCGCATCGAAGCGAGCCGCCGCGCGACCTTGCCTGCCGACGAGCTGGCTGCACGCAGCGAGTGGCGCGATCGCCGCCTCATGGCGCTCGCCGCCCACAAGCAGATCGCGACGCAAAAAATCGGCGATTGATGAGTTGAGCTTGAGCGGCGCCACGCATGTCCAGGGTCCATGGATAGGTTCCGCTCCCGTCCAAACCTGAAAAAGCGGGCTCTACTGCGTCTTGGTTTCGACCCGCTGGAGGCTGGACTGGACCGCCGCGTAATTGGGGTGATCCGGGCCCAGAACGTCGAGGACGCGTTGCCAATGGGTCTTGGCCTCCTCGGTTGAGCCCTTCTGAACGGCGGCAAGGCCAAGATACCAATGGGCTTCCGGGTCATCCGGCTTGAGATCCACGAGCTTTCGATAAAGCTCGGCTGCCCCGTCGCTGACCGTCGCGACCTTCGTCTCCGGGTGGACATCGCCGAGCAGGCTCGAGGCGTAGGCGCGGAGCACATCCGGGTTCTCGGGCTTGATCTCCAGCGCCCGGCGATAGGCCTCCTTGGCCGCTTCCGGTTCGCCCAGCACAGTTCTGGATTGTGCCAGGCGAAGCCAGCCTTCGACATCGTTCGGATCATCTTCGAGCCTCGCCGCCAGGCCATCGACCATGGATCGGATGCGATCGTTCCGTTCATCCGGGGACAAGGCCGTCATCTCGGCCACATCCTCGGCGCTCGGCTGTGGTCCAGCACCATCGGCGGCGGGAGCCTCGGCTGCATCCGTCGCCGCCTGATCGGTTGCTGCGGGCGGCGTAACGGTCCTGGCGAGCGACGGTGCAGCTCCGGCTGCGATCTTCGCCGCCGGCTGATCGCTCCCCAACGCGGCAAGCCGGGCCTTGACGATGCCATAATCCTCATCGCCCTCGTCGATCAGCCGCAAAAGGTCCTGCCAATGGCCGATCGCTTCCTCTTTCTTGCCCGCCTGAACGGCGGCGAGACCCAGAAGCCAGCGGGGTTCCGGATCGTCGGGCGCCATGGTGACCAATTTTCGATACAAGCCCGCCGCTTCGGCACCAACCACCGGGTCACCGCCCGGCGTCTCGCTCGGCTGCAGCAGGCTGGAAGCGTAGGCCATCAGGATTTCAGGCCGCTCCGGCGCCATCTCCAACGCGCGCTCGAACGCTGCCTTGGCCGCCTCCGGCTCGCCCAGGACCATGCGCGAACGTCCAAGCATGACCCAACCTTCGATGTCGCCCGGCTCTTCCTCGAGCCTGGCGGCCAGCCCTTCGACCATGCCCCTGATCTGCTCGTTCTGCTCCTCGGGCGGCAAGACCTCGATCCCGGCCTGCCGGCTCGTCACCCCACCAGCGGTGGCGGCGGTGGCTGGTTCCGTGCCTTCGGGAAGCTTGGCGATCACCTCGTCGGCCGGACGCTCCTCGCTCTCGAGAACGCTGCGGATGGCGTCGATGATCTGGGGGCGCCAGGGCGCATCGCTCGGGCTGGTTTTCAAGAGATGGGACCAGCCCTCGATCGCGGCATCCACCTCACCCTCCTGAGCCAGCGCCAGGCCCACATAGTAGCGCGACCGCGGCTCGTTCGGGATCTTTTCCAAGGTGGCCTTGAAATGGGCCAGCGCCGCAGGCGCAACCTGACCGCCGGCGACATAGACCATGGCTTCGGCAAGCTCCGCCTCGAGGGTCGGATCCTCAGGCGTGAACTCGACCGCTTTCACCAGCGCTTCGACCGCCGCCTGATAGCGCCCGGCTCGAAGCTGCGTGCGCCCAAGGGTCGCCCAGACAGCGCCGTTGTCCGGTGTGGTTTCCAGATGTTGCTGCAACTGCTCGATGTTCGCCTGTAGCGCATCCTGCGCTGAGAGCTGTTCCTCGGGTAGGGCGCGGGAGGCAAGCGGCATGTCCGGCATGTCCGGCCGGCCGAACGTCACATAATAGTAGCCGGAAACAAGCGGCACGATCAGGACGAGCGCTGCGGTGATCAGGGCATTCGTCGGAACCTGATGGCGAGCGGCGTCATTCGGCAGCGCGTCGCCATCGGCAACCGCCAGAATGCGGCGCTCGATCTCGAGCTTGGCGGCGCGCGCCGCTTCTTCGTCGATGATGCCGCGATCGCGATCGCGCTCCAGCTCGTCGAGCTGGTCCTGATAGACCGTCAGATCGAACTCCCGACGATCAGGGGCAACCTTTCGGCTGAGGAACGGCAGGACGAGGAGCGCAATCGCACCCGCCGTCATCAGAACAAATAGAACAATGCTGGTCATGTCTCATTCGTGGTCTGGCGATCGAGGAGCCGGTCGAGCCTAGCCTGCTCATCCGCCGAGAGCTGTTCCGGCTGCCTGACGTCACCGTCGTTACGCCGGCGGCGGAGGTAAAACATGATGGCGATCCCGGCAATCACGAAAATCACCAGCGGGCCATACCAAAGCCCCCAGGTCGAGGGCTTCATCGGCGGACGCAACAGCACGAAGTCGCCATAGCGCGCCGTCACATAGTCGATGATATCCGCATCGCTGTCGCCGGCAAGAAGCCGCTCGCGCACGATATGGCGAAGGTCGCGGGCAAGATCCGCATCACTGTCATCAATCGACTGGTTCTGGCAGACCAGGCAGCGCAATTCCTTGGCCAGCTCGCGCGCACGCGCCTCCAGTTCGGGATCATCCAGAATCTCATCGGGTGACGTCGCCGCAAGTGCGGCCGAACCTCCAAGCGACATGGGCATCAGGCTGCCGAGAGACCCGGCGCCGCCCGGCAGGAGCAAGGTCCAGACCAGGAGGAGGACGGCCCCCGTCCTCATTGGCTGATCTCCTCGATGATCGCCATCAAGCCTTCGACGTCGCGGGCCTGGATGGGGCCGACATGCTTGTGGCGGATGTTGCCTTCGGCGTCGATAACGAAGGTTTCCGGCACACCATAGACGCCCCAGTCGATGCCGACACGGCCGTTGGTATCGGCGCCGATCTTCTCATAAGGATCGCCGAGCTCCATCAGGAAATTCGCAGCGTCGGCCGGTTGGTCTTTGTAGTTCAGCCCCTGGACCGTCACGCCGTCCTTGGCGAGCTTCATCAGGATCGGATGCTCGACCCGGCAGGGACCGCACCAGGATGCGAACACGTTCACCAGCTGAACCTTGCCCTTGAGGTCGTCGCTGGTGAGGCCCGTCGTCTTCGTATCGGGCGCAACCAGCGGCGGCAGCTTGAACGCCGGGACAGGCTTGTCGATCAATGCCGAAGGCAGCGTGCTCGGGTCGCGGGTCAGCCCGATCCCAAGCCCCACAGCCACGATCAGAAACACCCCCACCGGTAACAAATACCCAAGCCTCCCCCAGCCGGTGCCGCCGGCACCAGGGTTTGGGTTTGAGCCGGTGTCGGCAGTCCCAGGACTGGCGGCCCCACTGTCAGCGGCGCCACTTGTCGACGAACCGGTCGTACCGGTCATGCGGGGACCCCCTTGCTGGCCGGACCGGCTGGTAAGGCCTTGTCACGCCGGGCTTTGGCCGTGGTCGGCGCACCAACCCGGTGGCGGCGGTCGGTCAGGGAAAAGGCGCCGGCAAGGCCCATCAGACCCACGCCGCCCCAGATCCAGCTGACCAGTGGGTTGTGGTAGATGCGCACGGTGTAACCGGCCTCTTCCGCCGTCTGGCCTTCGGGAGGATCGGCGAGCACGACGTAGAGATCACGCCAGATCGTGGTGTGGATACCGGCTTCCGAGGTCGGCTGGCGCTCCACCGTATAGAAGCGTTTCTCAGGCGCCAGGATCGCAACCGGCTCGCCCTCCGACGTTACTTCGAAGGCGGCGCGGCGATAGACGTAATTCGGTCCCTGCCCCTCCTCGACATCGCCGAGCTGGAATTGGAAACCCGCCAGATCGACGGTATCGCCGGGTTTCATCACCAGGATGCGCTCGGACTGCCAGGCACTGGACGCGACCACGCCGAGCACCATGACGCCGACACCGATATGGGCGATCGCCATGGCGTAGGCCGAACGCGGCAGCCCCTTGGCACGCGCGAGGCTGCGTCCGAAGGGAATGCGGAACAGCTGGATCCGTTCGGCAAACTCCACCAGCGAACCCAGAATGACCCACCAGGCCACCCCCATGCCCAAGACCGCGAGCGCGCTCTTGCCCTCTGTCAGGAAGAGGTGAACCATGACGATGGCCAGCGTCAGACCCCAGGCCACCTTCAGGCGGCCCAGAACACCCATCAGGTCACCCCGTTTCCAGGCGAGCATCGAGCCGAACGGAATGGCGATCAGACAACGGGATCATCAACGGGCCGAACGTGGCGTTGAAATAAGGCGGGCCGACCGAGATCTTGGAGCCGTTGATCGCCTCCAGGATGAGCGGGTAGAGCGTGCCCAGAAGCACGGTCGCGCAGGCGGTGGACAGGAGAAGGTTGTTCAGCATCAACCCGCCTTCTCTCGAGACCGGCGCGAACATGCCGCTGACCTTCAAGGCCGGCGCCCGCCAGGCATAGAGCGCAAGCGACCCGCCGATCGCCACGATCAGCAGCCCCAGGATGTAGACGCCGCGGGCCGGATCGACGGCAAAGGCATGCACCGAGGTCAGCACGCCGGAGCGCACCAGGAAGGTGCCGAGCAGCGAGAGCGAGAAGGCGATGATCGCAAGCAGGATGGTCCAGCTCTTGAGCGAGCCTCGCTTTTCGACGACGATCGCCGAGTGCAGGAGGGCCGTGCCCGCGAGCCAGGGCATGAAGGAGGCATTCTCGACCGGGTCCCAGAACCACCAGCCGCCCCAGCCAAGCTCGTAATAGGCCCAGTAGCTGCCGAGCGCGATGCCGAAGCTGAGAAAACACCAGGCGAGCAGTGTCCACGGCCGGACCCAGCGCGCCCAGCTGGCATCGACACGCCCTTCGATCAGGGCGGCAATGGCAAAGGCGTAGGCCATGGAAAACCCGACATAGCCCGCATAGAGCATCGGCGGATGGGCAGCCAGCGCCAGATCCTGCAGGATCGGGTTGAAGCCGTTGCCGTCGAGCGGCGGGTTGTCGATGCGGACGAACGGGTTCGAGGTGAACAGCGTGAAGGTCAGAAAACCGACGCTGATCAGTCCCTGCACACCAAGCACGCGGGCGCGAAACGCCGGCGGCAGGTTGCTGCCGAACAACGCCACCAGGGCCCCGTAAAAGGCGAGGATCAGCACCCAGAGCACCATCGAGCCCTCGTGATTGCCCCAGCTCGCCGCGATCTTGTACACCATCGGCTTGGAGGCAGACGAGTTGGTGGCGACGTTGAGCACCGAAAAGTCGGAGATCACGAAGGCATGAATCAGGGCGCCGAACGCCAGCAGCATGAATACGAACTGCCCGATAGCCGCCGACGGCCCGAGCGCCATGAGCTGGGCATCGTTCCTGCTCGCGCCCCAAAACGGCAGCGTGCTCTGCACGATCGACAGACCAAGCGCCAGCACCAGCGCGTAATGCCCGAGTTCGGTGATCACTCAGTCGTTCCTTCCGCGTTGGCCTCGGGAATGACGCCTTCGCTATGGCCCTCGCCCTCGTTCCACATGCCGGCCTGCTTCAGCGATTCGGCCACTTCGGCCGGCATATAGTTCTCGTCATGCTTGGCCAGGACTTCGCTGGCGATGAAGGTCCCGTTCGGCCCGATCTTGCCCTGGGCGACGATGCCCTTGTCCTTCGCGGAAACAGATCCGGGAGGATGCCCTGAGGAAGCTGACGTCGACCTCGTTCGACCTGATCGGTCAGCGCAAAGGTCACCACGCCGTCGATCGCCGGCGCGTCTGACGCTGCCTTCGACCACCAGGCCACCGATCCGGAAATTCTTGTCGCTTTCGACCTTGCCGAGGGCGATGTCGGTCGGCGTGGCGAAGAAGGCGACGCTGTCGGAGAGGGCCGCCATCACCAGCGCCGTCGCCCCGCCGAGAAGCAGCACGGCCACGACGACCAGGATCATTCGCTGTTGCTTACGCAATCGCATCGAGGTTACTCGCTTGTTGGGCCGCCGATTGCGGCTGGATGGATCACTGACGATACCATTCGACTGCGGACCTTCAGACAGGTACGGGACGTGGCGGCGGGGTCTGATGGAGGGCGTCTGTCGTTCCGCTCGTGCCCAGGTTCGCACCTGCTCGAGTTCGGCATCGCGCGAGCGCGCCCCAAACCAGCTCCAGGCGAACAGAGGGGCCAGCGACCAATGAGCGTGACGCCGTAGGCGAACCAGACATAGACGCCATATCCCCCCATCGCAAAAAATTCGCTCACATCCTTCCCCCGAAACCAATGCACCCGCTGATCGAGCAACCGCCCCGGCACGCCGCTTGGCATGGCTGTAGGTCGGGACAAACCTCGCTTGCACTGGCTTGCTATGTACGTTGTCTTCAACCAGGGTCAAGCTCCTTGTCACGGGGCAGTGAACTGCTGATACCGAGGCCGGCATCTTAGCGATCAATGGCAAACTTTGACGTTAAGATTTCTTAATTAACATCGTGAGACGTGAATTCATTCGCCTGATCTGTTGTTTCGGAGATATGTTTCTATGTTGAACAAAAGGTTAGGTTGCTTCACTCAGGGGTAGCGCGCTTTGCCGATGGAGATCACCGAGGGATCGGACCTCCGGATTGCCGTTCCGGGCCGCCTGTGCTCCGATAGGCTTCGGTACGATGTGTTCAGCTTCCCGTTTTGAGGAAGCATCGCGGGTCATGATCATCAACGGGGAAGCCATCATGAACAGGACAGAGCCTTACAAAGGCGTTTGGCCAGTAGCACCGACGCCGTTCAACGACGACGGCTCGCTTGATCTGGACGGCATGCGCCGCGTGCTCGACTGCATGGTCGACCAGGGCGTCGACGGCCTCTCCATTCTTGCCAACTACGCCGAGCAATTTCTGCTCAGTGACGACGAGCGGGAAACGCTCACCACCCTTTGCCTCGACCATCTGGCCGGCCGAGTCCCGGTCATCGTCACCTGTTCCCACTTCGCCACCGCCATCGTCGTGCAGCGGGTCAGGCGGGCGAAGGACCTCGGCGCTGCCATGGTCATGCTGATGCCGCCCTATCATGGCGCCCTCTTGAAAGGCTCCGAGGAGCAGACCTACGACCAGTTCGCCCGCGCGTCCGAGATCGGCCTGCCGATCATGGTCCAGGACGCGCCGCTCGCCGGCGTGACCCTCTCGGTGCCGTTCCTTGCGCGTCTGGCGAAGGCGTTGGCCAACGTCTCCTATTTCAAGATCGAGATGCCGCAGACCGCGGACAAGCTTCGGGCCTTGATCGCCGCCGGCGGTGCAGCGATTGAAGGGCCTTTCGATGGCGAAGAGGCGATCACGCTGATGGCCGATCTCGATGCCGGCGCCACCGGCACCATGCCGAGCGCCTTGCTGCCCGATCTCATCAAGCCGGTGGTCGAAGCCCATGGCGCAGGCGATCGTGCCAAGGCCGCAAAGCACTACGCGTCGATCGTGCCGCTGATCAACTTCGAAAACAGGCAATGCGGGCTTCGGGCCTGCAAGACCGTGATGATGGAAGGCGGGGTGATCCGCTCGGACCATGTGCGCCATCCGCTCGCCCCCTTGCCGCAAGGCGTCGCGCGATGGCTTGCTCGAGCTCGCAAGAGAAGCCAAGCCCGTTGCTCTCAACTGGGGAAAATAGGCCTGGCCTCAATAGCGTCCTGTCCGATCAGTAGCGGCTGGGCCGATACCTTCCGCAGGCGTCGCCGCTCCGGCAACGGGAAACCACGGCGCGATATTTGCGGCATCCTCCGCGGCCGCAATCATCGCGCACCCTGCGCTTGCCGCAGCGCTCGGTTCGACAATCATTGCCTGCGACCGTGTTGAACGTATCACCGATGGCGCTGAGGTCTCTGCCCACCCCACCAATGGTTCCTCCGATGGTGTTGCAGCCGGAAACCGTCACGGCGGCGCTCATCAACAAAGCGATGATTGGCAGATGTTTCATCCAACCCAAAGGCATCGATCATATCCCAGGTAATCAGTACATCATTAAATTCCACAAATATCTTGATAATAGAAACTTGTGAACTGATTTTTTTACATTTTAGATAATGGAGATCAATAAGGACTGAAACCATGCCTGTCCTTCCCTTTCTCGACGAGGGCGCCTAATCATTTCGCGTCAACTTGCAGGAAAGTGCATCACTTTGGTGCAGATTGCACGCATAGAGAGAAAAAAGAGAGAGAATGTGACCGGAAATTCAGCAGATCTGAGCCTTCGGGATGCCAGGCCGAGCGACCTGCCAGCGATCATTCGCCTGCTTGCCGATGATGAACTCGGAAAGACCCGGGAGAAGGAATCTGATCAGGATCATACAGCCTATCGAGCCGCCTTCGACAGGATCGAGCGGGATCCGCAAAACCGCCTGATCGTTGCCGATCTCGACGGCCGGGTGGTTGGCTGCATGCAGATCACCACCATCCCTCATCTGACCTTTGCCGGCGGCACGCGCCTGCAGATCGAAGGGGTCCGCGTCGATCGGCAGTTTCGTTCTAAGGATATCGGGGGCGAGATGATGCGCTGGGCGATCGACCTTGGTCGAAAAAACGGCTGCCATCTCGTCCAGCTCACCACCGACAAAACCCGCGCTGATGCACGGCGCTTCTATGAGAAAGCCGGCTTCAAGCCGTCCCATATCGGCTACAAATACGATCTCGCTTGAGATGGCTTGAGAGCACAAGGCGACCGTTTTTGTGCTCTTTTGCTACTTTGAGCTGTATGTAGGCGAGCCACACTTGCTCTTCTATATCTAACCCAGCCGTAAATGAGGACGCAGGCGCCTTGATCATGCCCGTCGGGAATGTTCTAAGGCGATGCGCGTTAAGTATTCCTTAACTGCTTTCACGTAAGACATCTCACGGCGCTTGGTAGATTGATGGGGCTGTGAAAGATCAATGAAGGGTTTAGCAATGGCGACGCGGCTACAGGACCGCAAGGAAAGCCTCCTTTCGAGTGCTGTTACACGCCTGCACGAAAAGCTCGACGCAAAGCAGGCCGAACTCGGCGAAATGTTCATGCGTCACTATTATCGATCGGTTTCACCGATCGATCTGGTCGACCGGGATGCCCTCGATCTCTATGGAGCGGCTCTCGCCCATCTGCGCTTCGGTGAGCATCGGGCCCCGGCCAAATCCAAAGTCCGGGTCTACAACCCACAGATCGAGCAGCATGGATGGCAATCAACCCATACCTCGATCGAGATCGTCACCGACGATATGCCGTTCCTGGTGGATTCGGTCACCATGGCCATGAACCGCCTTGGCCTGGTCATCCATCTGATCATTCACCCGGTGTTGCCGATCATCCGGACTGGCGATGGCGTGATCATGCATATCGATGCGCCGGGCGGTGAGAATGGGATCGAAGGCAGGTCCCATGATTCGTTCATGCATATCGAGGTTGACCGTCAGAGCGATCCGGCCCGCCTGGAAGACATCAGGGCAGAGCTCGAAAGTGCCCTCGACGATGTGCGCGCCACCGTCGATGATTGGCAGTCGATGCTGGCGAAAGTCCAGGATGCGCTCAAGGATCTCGATCGTGGTGCCCAAGTCATCCCCGAGGACGAGCTCGCCGAGGCCCGCGCGTTTCTGGAATGGATCGCCGCCAATCATTTCACCTTCATCGGCTACCGATGCTACGATCTGGTCACCGCAAATGGTGAAGATCAGCTGAAACGTACCAAAGGCTCGGCGCTCGGTGTCTTGCGCCATCAGCCGGATAGCCAATTTTCACAGAGCTTTGCGACATTGCCGGCGGAGGTCAAAAAACAAGCTCGGTTGCCAATTCCCCTGGTGATCACCAAGGCCAACAGCCATTCCACCGTCCACAGGCCGGTTTATCTCGACTATCTCGGGGTAAAACGCTTCGATGAGCGCGGCGAGGTGATCGGCGAACACCGCTTTCTCGGACTTTTCACCTCGGCTGCGTATAATCGCAATCCGAGATCGATACCGCTGTTGCGCAATAAAGTGCGCCGGCTGATCGAGCGTGCGGATCTCGGCCCCTCGAGTTATGCCGGCAAAGCCTTTACCAATATACTGGAAACCTATCCTCGCGACGAACTTTTCCAGACGGACGAAGATGAGCTGTTCGAAACGGTTATGGAGACCCTCCATCTCCAGGAAAGGCAGCGCATTCGCCTTTTCGCCCGGCGCGACGCCTTTGCCCGATTTGTCTCCTGTCTGGTCTATGTACCGCGTGAACGCTACAATACCGAGCTTAGGCGCCGTTTTCAGGAGATTCTCGAAGAAGCTCTGGGCGGCAGCGAGACCGAATACCAGGTCCAAGTTTCAGAATCGACCCTCGCCCGCATTCATTTTATCGTCCGCACCCCCAAAGGCATCAAAGACGGCGTCGATCTAGCAGCCATAGAAAATCAGCTGATCAGCACGGCGCGCTCCTGGAGCGACAGCTTGCGTGATGCGCTCATCGATACCCACGGCGAGGAAGAAGGCAATCAACTTTTCCGCGACTTCGGATCGGCCTTTCCTATCGCCTATCAAGAACAAGTGCCGGCAAGGGCAGCCGTTCCCGATGTCGACCGCCTCAACGCGCTGACTAAAAATCCGAATGAATTGGCGCTCAGCCTGTTTCGCCCCTTGGAAGACGAAAATGGCCTGCTTCGGTTCAAGATCGGCCGCGCCGGCACCGGTATCCCTCTTTCGGATGTCCTGCCCATTCTGGAAGATATGGGCCTTCGCGTCATCGACGAGCAGCCTTATGAGATCGTTGCATCGAATGGGACCACATTCTGGCTTCATGATTTCGGTATCCGGCCCACCGAAAAGATTGATGTCAAACTCGAGCAGGTGCGTCCGGATTTTCAGGAGACGTTCAGGCGCATATGGCAAGGCGACATTGAAAATGACGGCTTCAACCAGCTGGTCCTTCATGCCAACCTGACCTGCCGCCAGATTGTCGTGCTACGCGCTTACTGCAAATATCTGCTGCAGATCGGCATCCCCTTCAGTCAATCCTATATGGAGCAGACCCTCGCCCATAATCCGGCCCTGACCCGTCTCATTGCCGAGTTGTTCGACGTTCGCTTCGATCCGGCTTACGCGGATGATCGCACTCAACAGATGGCGGTCGTGGAGGCGAAGATCCGCGAAGGCCTGGAGGCGGTCGCCAATCTGGACGAGGATCGCATTCTTCGCCGTTACATGCGCCTGATCCTGGCCACGCTTCGGACCAATCACTACCAGCCATTATCGGAAGGGGATGGTTTCAAACCTTATTTGTCGCTGAAGATCGATCCGGCCGCCGTGCCGGAAATGCCGCTGCCGCGTCCGGCTTTCGAGATTTTTGTCTATTCACCCCGAACCGAGGGTGTGCATCTTCGCGGCGGCCGCGTCGCTAGAGGCGGTCTTCGCTGGTCCGATCGGCGCGAGGATTTCCGGACAGAGGTCCTTGGCCTGATGAAAGCCCAGATGGTCAAGAATGGCGTGATCGTCCCGGTCGGCGCCAAAGGCGGCTTTGTCGTCAAACGCCTGCCGAAAAATGGTGATCGTGCAGCACTCCAGGCCGAAGTGATCGCCTGCTACGAGATTCTCATATCGGGCATGCTCGATCTTACCGATAATCGCTTGGCCGATCGGATCGAGCCACCTTCATCGGTGATCCGTTACGACGATGATGACCCCTATCTGGTGGTCGCCGCCGACAAGGGGACGGCGACATTTTCGGATATTGCCAACGAGATCAGCCTGGCCAAAGGTCACTGGCTTGGTGACGCCTTCGCTTCCGGTGGTTCAGTCGGCTATGATCACAAGAAGATGGGGATCACGGCAAAAGGTGCTTGGGAGTCGGTGAAACGCCATTTCATCGAACTCGGAAAGGACTGCCAAAACGAGCCCTTCACGGCCATTGGCATCGGTGACATGTCCGGCGATGTCTTTGGCAACGGCATGCTGTTGTCGAGGCAGACACGGCTGATTGCCGCTTTCGACCATCGTCACATCTTCATCGATCCTGATCCGGCCATCGAGGAAAGCTTCAACGAGCGGCAACGTCTGTTCAATCTGCCGCGCTCAAGCTGGGATGATTATGACCGCTCCAAGATCAGCGGCGGCGGCGGTGTCTTCCCACGTGAGCTCAAATCCATTCAGCTGACCCCGGAAATGCGCCGCGCCCTTGATATCGAAGCGGACAGGCTGCCACCTCACGAATTGATCAAGGCCATCTTGCTGGCCCCGGTCGAGCTGTTCTGGAACGGTGGTATCGGCACTTATGTCAAATCCTCGGATGAGCGCCATGCCGATGCGTTCGACCGGGCCAATGATCCGGTCAGAGTCAACGGCGTCGATCTACGCTGCAAGATCGTTGGCGAGGGGGGCAATCTGGGCCTCACCCAGAAGGGCCGTGTCGAATTCGCGCAGCACGGTGGCCGGATCAATACCGACTTCATCGACAATTCTGCAGGTGTTGATTGTTCCGATCACGAGGTCAACATCAAAATTCTCCTAGGCGCAGTCGTTGATGCGGGCGATATGACCGACAAGCAGCGAAATCAGCTATTGGCCGAGATGACGGACGAAGTCGCAGCGCTGGTGCTACGCAACAATATCCTGCAGGTTCAGGCTATCTCGCATGCCGAGTCGGCCCCTCACGGCCGCCTTGACAGCCAGGTCAGCTTCATGCGCCGTCTCGAATCCAACGGGCGTCTCAACCGTGAGCTTGAGGTTCTTCCCCAAGAAGAAACGCTGACACAGCGACGGCAAGCCGGTCTTGGTCTCTATCGTCCTGAGATTTCGGTCATTCTCGCCTATGCCAAGATGACGCTGTACGAAGATCTCCTGGCTTCGGATGTGCCCGATGATCCGTATTTGCAAAGGGATCTTATCGCCTATTTTCCAAAGCCTCTTCAGGCCAAGTATAAACGTCAGATCGAAACTCACCGGCTTCGTCGCGAGATCATAGCGACACTCGTTGCCAACGATGTCGTGAACAGAGGGCTCGGCGAGTTCGTCAGTGATTTAGAGGATCAGGCTGGGTGCACAACGGCAACCATTGCCCGTGGATACATCGTTGCCCGTGATGCTTTCTCTCTTGCTCCGCTCGTTCAGCAGCTGGAACAGCTGGCAAGTCAGATCGGCAGCGACCGACAAATCACTCTTGCTGGGCGAGACAAGACAAGCGCTCGCCAAGGGAACGCAATGGTTCCTTTCGAATATGACGGCGCCGATCGACATCCAAGCTGGTGTTCAAAGGTTTCAGCCCGGCATTTCAAGGCTGCTTGACGCCCTCGAACAAATTTTGGGTCCACGGGAGTTCCAGATCAAGGCAGCCTTGGCTGATGATTATATAAGTCAAGGCATATCGAAGCCGACAGCGCAACGCTTTGCAACACTATCCTATCTTTGTCCTGCCTGCGAGGTTGTGGTGGTTGCCGACAAAACCGACGTTGACGTCGTCGACGCGGGGAAAGTTTATTTCGCCTTGGACTCGGCCTTGCATCTCGGCAAGCTCCTGGAGCTTCTGCAGCGCATGGTGCCGAGCAGCCACTGGGACAGACTGGCCATCGCCGGCTTGTATGACGACATCGTCGAAGAGCATCGTCGTCTCGCCATTCAAGCTTTGACGTCGGATCGCGTGCGTAAGGGTCTGGAACGAAGCGTCTGCGAAGTTCATGCAGACATTGGCGAATGGCTTCATGCCAGCGTCACGGGCCATGGACATTGGGAACGCCTGCTGAGCGAGGTGGAGACAAGGACCAGTTTGGACCTCGCTATGCTGTCTGTTGCCGTTCGTGCTCTAGGCAGGCTGGATGATCCGAAAGCCATCACCAGTCTGTCACGAGAGAAGTCGGTCGTCAGCGTTGACTTTTTGACAGCGCCGCTGGACGAATAAGCTCCACCAGCCTTCTCTCCTTTCAGCGCCGACAGCGACAAGAAGCGATCGGCGATGGTCTTGAGCGGCTCGGCAGCAGGCCTTGCTTGAGCCAGATGCGGCATGGAGACATGTATCGGACTCGCTCAGAATGTTGGCTTCCTGCAGGATCGGATCATCTTAGAGCATTTTCTGACCCAACGAAGTCGGCTCCGGCTCGTCCGCAGCGCAAACGCGTGACGACGCCCGGGATCGGTATCGCTCATGCCATCGTTATGAGAAACGGCCTGCCTGCACACAAGGCAGCCGCCTCGACATCATTCGGCTTCATCGCTGACATGTCCCGGCAAATGACGTCGGGCCGCATGAAAGAAACCTCAACGATGATCGCCATCGCCTCGGATCATGCCCCTTGCCATTCGCGAGCGAAGCTTATCCACATTGCTCGCGGCGATATCGTCGAGGGTGAGGCCAAGATCGGCTGCAAGGACGGCAATATACCATAATACGTCGCCCAGCTCGTCCTTGATCGCCGCGACCTGTTCGGCGTCGAATTCGCCACCATGATCGCGGAGAACTTTTTTGACCTTGCCCGCCACTTCTCCCGCTTCACTGGCAAGACCGAGTGCCGGATAGGTCACCCGATGGTCACCCGGGTAAAGCGCCGTTTGCCGCGCTGCTGCTTGGTAGTCGTCGAGAAGTCATTCCAACTTCTCCTTTGGTAAAGCGCCATTTTCGATGATAGCTTGACATTGGCCATCCGAGAGAATTATCGATAAATGACCATCAGTCACGTCCGCATCTTGATCTTGAGAAAATTGGCAAGGAGCTGAGACGAAAAAAAGAAGGCCGGACCAAAGGAGCCATTCCCCTTTGCCTTGCCACTGATCAAAAATCAAGAACCGCCGCCTTTTCTGCGAGTTGTCGTCAGGATCATCATCAGCGCTCGGCCTCGTTACGAAGCTTGACGTAAAGATCCGAATACAGAATGTTTCTTCTAATGATTGCAGAAACAAACGATTCGGCGGCCATGCCGATCGGATCATCCAGGGAGATTTTCATGCTCAAGTCCCACGCAGCGCTTGCCGTCTTGACCGCTGCCGCTATGGCTTGGTCGACGGCAGCCAGTGCTCAAGATCAAAAGGTTTACGGTGTTCTTCTCAAGACGTTGTCCAATCCATTTTGGGGGGCAATGGAGCAGGGTGTGCAGGATGGTGCTGCCGATGCCGGCGTCGAATACTACCTCCAGGCGGTGGAGAGCGATCAGGCGGCCGAGCCGCAGCTCAATGTCTGCACGACCATGCTTGAGCGGAAACCAACCGTGATGATCACGGCGGCGATCAATTCCACCAACCTTCTTCCTTGTCTGAAACAGGCGACCGAGATGGGGATCCCCGTCGTCGACCTCGATGCCAATCTCGACCATGACATTGCCAAGGAGGGCGGCGTCGATATCGCCTTCACGATTGGGTCCGACAATGAAGCTGCGGGCGCCCAGGGTGCCGATTATGTAGCCGAGCAGCTAGGCGCCGATGCCAGCGGGCCCGTTCTGGTGATCGAGGGGCTTTCCGGCAACATCACCGGGCAAAAGCGTGCCGAGGGTTTTGCCCGCCGGCTTGCCGAAATTGCGCCCGGTCTTGAGATCGTGGCCTCGCTTCCCGGCGACTGGGACCGGGCGAAAGCGGCCAACATCACCAATGATATCCTGACCCGAAATCCTGATCTGGTAGCAATCTTTGCCGCCAATGACACAATGGCGCTCGGCGCGGTCGAAACGGTCTACGCTGCCGGCAAGGGTGACGACGTGATCATGGTCGGCGTCGATGGCAATGTCGATGCCGTCGAATCCATCAAATCCGGCCGGCTGAATGCCTCGGTCGCCCAACTGCCTTACAGGAGGCTCGGTCGCCAACACCATCGCAGGCTTTGCCAACCTTGGCGGCACCGCTGCCTACATCGGCAAAGTCAAAGCCGACCAGTTCGGCACCATTTTCAATCACGACATGCGCTCGCTCGGCGTCGATATTCGACTCGCTGCTGCAAAGGACGGTGCACCCACTGCGCGCAGTCATGTCCTGATTACCGCGGATGGCCAGCGCACGATGCAAACTTACCTCGGCGCCTGCCTGGAGCTGGGGCTTGCCGATATTACAAAATCAACGATCGGCTCACCGCGCGCAATTCTAATCGAAGGCTACGTCTGGGACATTGCCGAAGGCCCGGCGCTGGCCCGGAAGGCGGCGCAGATTTGTAAAGACAGTGATTCGATGATCGCGCTGTCATTGTCGGCGATACGTG
>CAWBCX010000044.1:0-59537 GCA_963787265.1 uncultured Alphaproteobacteria bacterium
ACCAGTCGTCGCGGTCGTTTCGCGAGGTGGTGCTGATCGAATATCCACGACGCGGGATCGGTGCTATCGGCTTCGTCACGGGGCCGACCAGCGGTGAGGTTCAAGATCGGACCGATGAGGATCTCGTTAACGTTTTCCTGCCGACCACCCCAAACCCGACGTCAGGCTTTCTGCTGTTCGTGCCGCGCAAGGACCTTATCCATCTCAACATGACCGTGGAGGAGGGGATCAAGCTGGTGATTTCCGGCGGGATCGTCACGCCGTCGACGACTGCCGACGAACCGGAGCAAGTGGCGACAGCATCGAAGAAGGGCCTCAATCGCTTGCAGCCCCAACCCGAGGGCCAGCGTCTGGAGCCGTCGGTCAAGTCCAGCTAATCGTCGCCGCCGGCGATCGGTGGTTTGGACTGTATCTTTTGTGCCGTGACATGGCGGAGTTTCTTCGGGCTATACCTATCGTCCTGGATGTTGACCTGTTCCATCCCGCACCCGACTTCGCCTGGTCAGAAAAAGCTCTAGCCAGAGCGCAAATAGCTGGTTGTGAACTCGCCTTCGAACCATCGAAGCAGCAGGCGAAGCGCTTGGCCGCGCGGACTTTTCAAATCCGGGTCGCGGCTGAGCACCAGCTTGGCATCATCGCGCGCCGCCGCCAGGAGATCCGCATGGACCGAAAGGTCAGCGAGCTGAAAGGACGGGAGCCCGCTTTGCCTGGTGCCGAGGACTTCGCCCGGCCCGCGCAGGCGAAGGTCTTCCTCCGCGATCACGAAACCATCCTCGGTCCGGCGCATCACATCGAGCCTGGATCTTGCAAGATTGCCGAGCGGTTCCGCGAACAGCAGGAGACAGCTCGAGGGGCGATCGCCGCGCCCGACGCGCCCGCGCAATTGGTGGAGCTGGGCCAGGCCGAAGCGTTCGGCATGCTCGATCACCATGACGGTGGCGCCTGGCACGTCGACACCGACTTCGATCACCGTGGTCGCGACCAGGAGACGGGTCTCGCCGGCGAGGAAAGCGACCATGGCATCGTCTTTCTCGGCAGCCTTCATCTGTCCGTGGACCAGGCCGACCTTGCCTCCGAAATGCTGCTTCAGCGACTGAAACCGGTCTTCGGCGGCGACCATGTCGAGCTCTTCGGACGGGTTGACCAGGGGGCAGACCCAAAACACCTGCTCGCCCCGCTCGAGCGCCCGGCCGATGGCATCGATCACCTGCTCGAGCTTGCTTTGCGGCAAGGCGCGCGTTTTGATCGGCTTGCGCCCGGCGGGCTTTTCTCGAAGCTCGGACATGGCGATATCGCCGTAGAAGGAGAGCACCAGCGTTCTCGGAATCGGGGTTGCGGTCATCACCAGGACGTCGGATTTAGGGCCTTTTTTGCCAAGCTCCAAGCGCTGATCGACACCGAAGCGATGTTGCTCGTCGATCACCGCGAGGCCGAGGTCGGCGAAAGCAACTTCCTCTTGAAACAGCGCGTGGGTGCCGATCAAAGCCTGAACTTCGCCGCTGCGCAAGCGCTCCAGAAGCTGTTTTCGCGCCAGGCCGCGTTCCCGGCCGGTGAGGAGGGCCGCGATGACACCGGCTGGGGCGAGCAGGTCGGCCACCGAGGTGGCGTGCTGGCGGGCGAGCACCTCGGTCGGTGCCATCAAGGCCGCTTGGGTCCCGGCTTCGATCGCATGCAGCATGGCAAGGGCCGCCACCACCGTCTTGCCGCTGCCGACATCGCCTTGCAGGAGCCGGAGCATCCGTTCCGGTTTTCCAAGGTCGGTATCGATGTCGACGATCGCCTTCTCCTGGGCGGCGGTGAGCTTGAAGGGCAGGGCATCGATCATCGAGCGGCGACGATGGTGAGGAGACCGAAGAGCGCGGCCCGCCTCTTCCGGTCCCTGTTCGCGACTGAGCCAGAGGGAGAGCTGCGTTGCCAGAAGCTCGTCATAGGCCAGGCGTTGGCGGGCGGTTGACGAGGCGTCGATGTCGCTTGGGGCGTCGGGCTGATGCAATTGACGGAGCGCATCGCTGAACGTCGGCCAGTTGCGGGTGCACAACCATGCCGGATCCTGCCATTCGGGGAGGTCGGGCAGGCGTTGGAGGGCCGCGTCTACGGCGCGGGCCAGGGTTTTCTGATGCAGCCCCTGGGTCAGGGGATAGACCGGCTGCAGCCACCTTGTTTCGCGCAAGGTCTCAGGGGTGGTGATCAGATCTGGGTGAACCAGCTGCCAGGTCTTGCCGTACCGCGTGACGGTGCCGCTCACGATCCGGCGTTGATTGACCGGTAGCTGTTCCAGGAGATAACGCCCGCTGCCCCGGAAGAACACCAACTGCAGGGCATCGTCACCAAGGGCGCATAGCACGCGGTGGGGATGCCGTTTTTTAAACGGCGGGCGATGGCTGAGCACGGTGATGTCGAGGGTGGCGCGCGCTCCCTCAGCAAGTGCCGAGGCATCGGCTTTCAGGTCATGATCGATCACGCCGTGGGGCAGGTGCATCAGGAGATCGAGGCATCTAGCGGGCCGGTCGCCCCTCTGGTTGAGCAGGCGGGCGAGTGTGTCGGCCAGGCGGGGGCCAATGCCTTTCAAGGTGTCGACCTGGTCGAAAAGGGTCGAAAACCTGGTGTTTTGTTCCGGCGTCACGGCAGTTTTCGCAACAGGGCCCTTTGAAAGATCGATATCTTTGGTTACATCCATGGTCGCTGGCTTGGTTCCAGGTAGGATCAATCAACCCGTTTCACAGGATAGGACATGAGTGAACCAATGACCGTACGCCGTAAGCGACTGGTTCACCGAAGTCGTTATCGCGGTTGCCGTGAGGCGGATATTGTCTTTGGCAAGTTCGCCGATGCTCATGTGAAGACCATGGACATATCAGCCCTCGATCGATACGAGGCCCTTTTGGAAGAAAGCGATCACGATCTTCTTGCCTGGCTTACCGGTCGAGAGCCTGTCCCTGATCAGCACAAACACGACATATTCGATATGATCAAGCAGTTCAATGTCGGTGGATCCGGCGGCTAGTGGCGTGGCCATGCCACACAGGCCATGGCCACCGCGTTTGTGGTGCGACCACCGCGTTGGTGGTGCGACCACCGCGTTTGTTGCCCTAACTCCAACCTAACCTTCTTCGCCGAGAGAGATTGTGGCTGAACCTGCTTTGAAGATCGACGCCTCGTTGGATGCCGAAGATGGCGCCAAGGAAGCCCCTGCCGCCCGACGTCAACTTGTGGTGGGTGCCGTAGACGGGCTGGACGCGCTCCATCTCGCCAAGATGGCGTCAGCCAAGGGGGGCGCTCTCTTTTTGCATGTGGCTCGCGATGCGCCGCGTGCGAGCCAACTGGTCGAGCTGATCAAGTTCTATGCGCCCGATCTCACGGTCGTTGCCTTTCCGGCCTGGGACTGCCTGCCCTATGACCGGGTCTCGCCCAATGGCGACGTCATGGCGAAACGGCTTGACGTTCTCGGCAAGCTCCTGGGCAAGGAGGCGGCCTTTCCGGATCTGGTGATCACCACGGTCAATGCACTGCTGCAAAAAGTGCCCACACCCGATGTCATCGGCTCCGGCCTGTTCACCGCCAAGGCCGGCGCAAAGATCGATCGCGAACAATTGCTGACCTGCCTTGCGCGCAACGGCTACCGCCGAAGCGGCACCGTGGTCGAGCCCGGCGATTTCGCGGTGCGCGGCGGGATCATCGATATTTTTCCGACCGGTGCCGAGCAGCCTTTGAGGCTCGATCTGTTCGGTGATGATCTGGAAGCGATCCGCGCCTTTGATCCGCTGACCCAGCGATCCCTCGGCAAGGTCGATCGGATCGAGCTCTTGCCGGTGAGCGAGGTCCTGCTCGATGAGCAGGCGGTCGAGCGCTTCCGGATCGGTTATCTCCAGCATTTCGGCGCGGCGACCAGCGATCCCTTGTTCGAATCGGTGACAGCCGGCCGGCCGTTTCCGGGCATGGAGCATTGGCTGCCCTTGTTCCATGACGAGCTGGTGCCGATCACCGATTATCTGCCGGAAGGTTGCCAGGTCAGTTTCGATCCGCTTACCGAAGAAGCAATTGCCGCTCGCCATGAAACCATCGGCGAGCATTTTGAAAGCCGGCGGGATCCCCCGGAGATTGCGCGCTCGATGGGCGACACGCCCTATCGTCCCTTGCCGCCGGATGCCCTCTATATCAGTGAGCAGCGCCTGGCGACGCTTCTGGAGAAACGCCTTCGGATCGAATTTTCCACCTTTCCGGCGCCGCCTCATCAGACCGACGATGTCGAGATTATCGATCTCGAGGGAAAGAAGGGCTACGATTTCGCTGCCGAGCGCACGCGTCCGGATCAAAACCTGTTCGACGCGGTCGTTGCCTATATAAAAGAGGCGCAGCAGGCGGACAAGAACGTGCTGCTGGCGGCAGCGAGCGAGGGATCGCTCGAGCGCCTGAAGATGGTGCTTGCCGATCACGGTCTCGACCTGGTCGGACGGATCCACAGTTGGCAAGAGCTCGACAAGCGCGAGATCCCGGTTCTTGCCGTGCTGCCGATCGATCACGGTTTCACCACGCCGAAATATCGTGTGTTGTCCGAAGCCGATATCTTCGGCGATCGCCTGAGCCGGCCGACCAAGAAGAAAAAGCGTTCGGATCAGTTCATTCCCGAAGTCGCCGCCCTGGGCGAGGGGGATTTCGTGGTCCATGCCGAGCATGGCATCGGTCGTTTCGACGGACTGATCACGCTGGAACTGGCGGGCGCCCCCCATGACTGCTTGCGGCTTACCTACCATGGCGGGGATCGCCTGTTCGTGCCGGTCGAGAACCTGGATGTGCTCTCCCGCTATGGGGCGAGCGATGGCGCGGTGCAGCTGGACAAGCTCGGCGGGCTCGGCTGGCAGCAGCGCAAGGCGCGCGTCAAGAAACGCATCCAGGAAATCGCCGGCGAGCTGATCGAGCTTGCCGCCAAACGCGCGACCCGAAAGGGCGAGGCGATCGAGGCGCCGGTCGGTCTCTACGATGAATTCGCCGCGCGCTTCATCTATCAGGAAACCGAGGATCAGGACCGGGCGATCGGCCAGGTTCTGGATGATCTCGCCTCCGGCCAGCCGATGGACCGCCTGATCTGCGGCGATGTCGGTTTTGGTAAGACCGAAGTCGCCCTGCGTGCCGCTTTCGTGACGGCCATGGCCGGCAAGCAGGTGGCGATCCTCGCCCCGACCACGCTGCTCGCAAGGCAGCATTTCCAGGTCTTGCGCGCGCGATTCCAGGGCTTGCCGATCAGGGTCGCCCAGCTATCCCGTTTCGTCACGCCAAAGGAGCAGAGCCAGGTGCGAAAGGAGCTGGCCGAGGGCAAGATCGAGGTGGTGGTGGGGACCCATGCCTTGCTCGGCCCCAAAGTCGAGTTCAAGGACCTCGGCCTGGTGGTGATCGACGAGGAGCAGCATTTCGGCGTGGTGCACAAGGAGCGTCTGAAGAAAATGCGTGCCGAGGTCCACGTTCTGACCATGACCGCAACGCCGATCCCGCGCACGCTCCAGATGGCGCTCGGCGGCTTGAAGGAGCTCTCGATCATTGCAACGCCGCCCGTCGACCGTCTCGCGGTGCGTGCCTTCGTGCTGCCGTCCGATCCGGTGGTGATCCGGGAAGCCATCCTGCGCGAGCATTACCGCGGCGGTCAGTCCTTCTACGTCTGTCCCAGGATCGAGGATCAGGGCAAACTTGCCGATCAACTGAAAGCGCTGGTGCCCGAGATCAAGATCGGCATCGCCAACGGGCGCATGGCAGCAAGGCAGCTCGAAGAGGTGATGGGGGCATTTTACGATCACAAGATCGATCTCTTGCTGTCCACCAACATTATTGAATCCGGCCTCGATATTCCCACAGCCAACACCTTGATCGTGCATCGCGCCGATCTCTTCGGCCTCTCCCAGCTTTACCAGCTCAGGGGGCGGGTCGGCCGCGGCAAGGTGAGGGGGTACGCCTATTTCACCCTGCCGCCCAAGCGCCGCTTGCGTGAGGTCGCCGAACGGCGTCTGGCGGTGATCCAGAGCCTCGATCAGCTGGGTGCCGGCTTTCAGCTCGCCTCCCACGATCTCGACATCAGAGGGGCCGGCAATCTCTTGGGCGATGAGCAGTCCGGCCATATCAAGGAGGTCGGTTTCGAGCTCTACAACCACCTTCTGGAAGAGGCCGTGGCGCTGGCCAAGGCGGAAGGCGAGGGCGAACCGGGCGCCGGTTCGCAGGATTGGACGCCGCAGATCTCGATCGATGCTGCGGCCCTTATTCCGGAGAGCTACATCGAAGATCTGGACCTTCGCCTTACCATGTATCGCCGTCTCGCCTCTTTGGAGGAGGCAAACGATGTCGAGGCATTTGCGGCCGAGCTGATCGATCGATTCGGTCCCTTGCCCGATGAAACCGAGCAGCTGTTGAAACTGATCGGGATCAAGCAGCTTTGCCGCCAGGCCGGTGTCGCCAAGGTCGAAGCGGGTCCGAAGGGGATGGTCATTGCCTTTCATGAGAACAACTTCGCTCGACCGGAGCGTCTGGTCGGTTTCATCGCCAAGAACAGCAAGCGGATGCGGCTTCGACCGGATCACCATCTCGTCATAACAGGCGAAACCAAGTCGCCGGTTGAGCGCCTTACCAAGGTGCGCGGCATGGTCGAAGAGCTGAGCAAGCTCGCCGCTTAGATGACGGCGGCGCAGCAATGATACTAGCGACGAACGGACGATCGTGTGCTAAACCAGAAAGACGGCAGGAGTAGTCTTTGACCACGAATTCTTTACACCCACCCGTCGTCTTTGGCGCACGATACAGGTCCCGGGCATCCCGAGCAGCAGGCACGCGCGAAGACGCTCTACCACGCTTTTGAGCGCGAAGAGCGCAACGGTGCGTTCCTCAACATCGAACGTCGCGAAGCGCCGAAGGCGTCTCGCGCGCAGCTTGAACTGGTGCATGACAGCCGCTTTGTCGAGGCCATTTTGAGCGCCGTGCCAAGCGACGGCCATGTGCGCATCGATGCCGATACGGTGATGTCGCCCGCCTCGGGTGAGGCCGCCTTATGTCAGGTGGGTGCGGTTTGTGCCGCCGTCGATGCGGTGGTGACGGGCGAGGCCCAGAATGCGTTCTGCGCGCTTCGTCCGCCCGGTCATCATGCCGAGCCCGATCGCGCCATGGGGTTTTGTTTTTTTAACGGCGTGGCCATCGGCGCCATGCACGCACTTGTTGCCCATGGCCTTGGTAAGGTCGCGATTTTCGATTTTGACGTGCATCACGGCAATGGCACCCAGGCGGCGTTCGAGCGTGAGCCCAGGGTGCAATATCTCTCCACGCACCAATGGCCGCTCTTTCCGGGAACTGGTGCTCGTGCGGAAACCGGGGTCGGCAATATCGTCAACCGCCCGCTGCCGCCGGGGACGGCATCAGGGGTTTGGCGCGACGTGGTCGAGGGCGATATTTTCCAGGCGATCGATGATTTTGCCCCGGATCTCATGATGATCTCGGCCGGGTTCGACGCCCACCGCGCCGATCCGCTCGCCTCGATGGAACTGGTGGAAGAAGATTTTGCCTGGGTGACCAAGGGGTTGATCCAGCTTGCGCAGGCCCATGCGAAAGGGCGTGTGGTGTCCGTGCTCGAAGGCGGCTATGATCTCAGCGCATTGACCAGCAGTTGCCTGGCCCACTTGGGCGCTTTGCAGGCAGGGTGACGGTTTTTGCACGGGGCGCAACCAACAAGGCAGATGACGTGACCGACAAGAAGACGACCGATCAGACCCTGGAGACCAAGGCCATAGCCGCCATGAATTTCGAGCAGGCGCTGAAGGAACTCGAGCAGATCGTCCAGGATCTGGAGCGTGGCCAGCTGGATCTGGACGCCGCCATCCATGCGTATGAGCGCGGTACGACCCTGAAGAGTCATTGCGAAAGCAAGCTCAAGGAGGCGCAGCTTCGCGTCGATAAGATCACCGTCGGCCAGGATGGCAAGATTGGCGCTGAGCCCGCGGAGCTTGCCTAGCTCCATGAGGACGCTCGACCAGGAACTTGCGGCCAATGCCGAGGCGATCGAGATATTGCTGCAGAATCTGCTGCCGCCGGTCGAAGGACCGCAGGCACGCCTGCACGACGCCATGCGCTATGCCTCGCTGAATGGCGGCAAGCGCCTTCGGCCGTTTCTCGTCACCGCCGGTGCTTCCCTTTTCGATGTGCCGGCGATGCGGGCGCTTCGGGTTGGTGCGGCGATCGAGCTGATCCATTGCTACTCCCTGGTTCATGATGATCTTCCCGCCATGGACGATGCCACGACCAGGCGAGGGCGCCCCAGCTGCCATTGCCAATTCGACGACGCCACGGCCGTGCTCGCCGGCGATGCCCTTCAGAGCCTGGCCTTCGAGGTTTTGGCGGACGAGGCTACTCATCCGGATGCGCTGGTTCGTGCCAGTTTGGTCACCGGCCTTGCCACCGCCGCCGGCGCTGCCGGCATGTGCGGCGGGCAGATGATCGATCTTGACGCCGAGAAACGAGCGCTGGACAAGGACGAGATCGTCGTCCTGCAGCGTTTGAAGACCGGCGCCTTGTTTCGCTTCGCCTGCGAAGCTGGTGCTGTACTCGGAGGTGCATCGGAGGCGGATCGGGCGAGGCTTCGGGGCTATGCCGACGATTTGGGCCTTGCCTTTCAGATCAAGGATGACCTTCTGGATGTTCAAGGCGATCCTGCGCTTGCCGGCAAGGCACTCGGACAGGACGCTGCTGCCGGCAAGGCGACCTTGGTTGCTCTTTGGGGTATCGATGCCGCCGAAGCCAAGCTCCTCTCGCTTCAGGCGAGCGGCGAACAGCAGCTCGAGCAATTCGGCGAACAGGCGTCGAGCCTTCGCCAAGTGTTGGCCTTCGTGATCGAGCGATCACATTGAAGTTTCGTGCGTTGCCAGTGGAACCTGCTGGGAACGGAGAATGAGCGTCAAGAGACGATAACGGCTGGGCGCCTGGGTGCCGCGGCTCAATCGTGGGAGCGGATGAAGATGGTTGATACCCCTTTGCTCGACACCGTAAGAGTGCCCGAAGATCTTCGGCGTCTCCCGGTCGAAAGCCTTCGCCAGCTCGCTGATGAGCTTCGGACCGAAACCGTGGATGCCGTGTCCGTCACCGGCGGTCATCTTGGCGCGGGTCTCGGGGTGGTCGAGCTCACGGTTGCCCTTCACTACGTGTTCGACACGCCGACCGACAAAGTCCTCTGGGATGTCGGCCACCAGGCCTACCCTCACAAGATCCTGACCGGGCGGCGCGACCGCATCAGAACGCTGCGCCAACCAGGCGGGTTATCCGGCTTTACCAAGCGCGCCGAGAGCGAATACGACCCGTTCGGCGCGGCCCACAGCTCGACCTCGATCTCGGCGGGCCTCGGCATGGCGACCGCACGTGATCTCGCCGGGGACGATTTCAACGTGATCGCGGTGATCGGCGATGGCGCGATGAGCGCCGGCATGGCCTACGAGGCGATGAACAATGCGGGCGACATGGGATCGCGGCTGGTGGTCATCCTGAACGACAACGACATGTCGATCGCCCCGCCGGTTGGCGCCATGTCGAACTACCTCTCGCGCGCCATTTCATCCGAATATTATCGAAGCTTCAGAGACCTTGCCAAGCAGCTCGCCGACCATGTGCCGAGGCCCCTTGCCACGGCTGCGCAGAAGGCTGAGGAATATGCGCGCGGCATGGTGACCGGCGGCACCCTGTTCGAGGAATTGGGCTTTTATTACATCGGCCCCGTCGATGGTCATAACCTCGACCATCTGGTGCCGGTGCTGAAGAATGTCCGGGATCACAAACGCTCCGGTCCCGTCCTCATCCATGTACGCACGCGCAAGGGAGCTGGCTATCCGCCGGCGGAAAACTCAGCCGACAAATATCATGGTGTGGTCAAGTTCGACACGGCCACCGGCACCCAGTTCAAGAAGAAGGGCAATGCGCCTTCCTACACCTCGGTTTTTGCCAAAGGCCTGATTGCCGAAGCAGAGTTCGATCCCAAGATCGTGTCGATTACGGCGGCGATGCCATCGGGGACCGGGGTTGACGCGTTCATCAAGAAATTCCCCGACCGTGCCTTCGACGTCGGGATCGCCGAGCAGCATGGTGTCACCTTCGCCGCCGGTCTTGCCTGTGAAGGCTACAAGCCGTTCTGCGCGATCTATTCGACCTTTCTGCAGCGCGCCTATGACCAGGTGGTGCACGACGTTGCGATCCAGGGCCTGCCGGTCCGCTTCGTGCTGGATCGCGCAGGTTTGGTGGGGGCCGACGGGCCTACCCATGCGGGCGCTTTCGACATTGCCTATCTCGGCTGCCTGCCCGGTTTCGTGATCATGGCGGCGGCCGATGAGGCTGAGCTGATGCACATGGTGGCCACCCAGGTCGGGGTCAATGACCGTCCCTCGGCTCTTCGCTATCCCCGTGGCGACGGCGTCGGCGTCGACCTGCCGGAACGCGGCACGCCGCTTCCGCTCGGCAAGGGCCGTATCGTGCGCGAGAGCCAGGGTCCGATTGCGCTCCTGTCCTTTGGCGGACGCTTGCAGGAGTGTTTGAAAGCCGCCGACGAGTTGACCGCCTGCGGCTTGTCGACCACCGTTGCCGACGCCCGCTTTGCCAAGCCCCTGGATCAAGAGCTGATCCAACGGCTCGCCGCCGAACATGAGGTGCTGATCACCATCGAAGAGGGCTCGATCGGCGGTTTCGGCTCCCAGGTGCAGCAGTTCATGCTGGAGGCTGGCCTTTTGGATAGCGGTCGTCTTCGCCTTCGCTCCATGACCCTGCCGGATCGTTTCATCGACCATGGCACGCCGGCTGGCATGTATGACGAGGCGGGCCTGAACGCGGCGCATATCGCAGCGCTGGCGCGCGTCATCTTGAAGCCCAAGCATCAGGTCGACGACGCCAAGGCGCGGGCCTGACCGCCGCACGGCGGTCGCCGGACTGTGGCCAAGCTTCGCCTTGATCAGCTGCTCCATGAGCGCGGCCTTGCCGAAAGCAGGACCAAGGCGCAGGCGTTGATCATCGCAGGCTCGGTGTTCACCGGCGAGCAGCGGCTGGACAAGCCGGGCACCATGGTTGCCGATGACACAGTGCTCGAGGTGCGCTCGTCGGCGGTGCCTTATGTCTCCCGCGGCGGCTTGAAGCTCGCCCATGGGCTCGATCATTTCGGTCTTGATCCCAAGGGGATGGTCGCGATTGACGTCGGGGCTTCGACCGGGGGCTTTACCGACGTGCTGCTGAAGCGCGGTGCTGCGCGCGTCTACGCCGTCGATGTCGGTCATGGCCAGCTCGACTGGCGTTTGCGCAATGATCCCGATGTGATCGTTCTGGAGAAGACCAATGCACGCTATCTGACCTCGGATCACATCGGTGAGCCTGTCGATCTCGTCGTCTGTGATACGAGTTTCATTGCGCTTCGCCTGGTGCTCCCGGCAGCCCTGGCTTTAGCCAGGCCAGACGGTTTGCTTGTCGCGCTGATCAAGCCGCAGTTCGAGGTCGGCAAGGGCGAGGTCGGCAAGGGCGGCGTGGTTCGCGATCCCGACCTTCATCGACGGGTTTGCGACGACACCAGCCGGTGGCTGGAGACCGCACAGGGGTGGAGCGTCCTGGGTACGACCGAAAGCCCGATCACGGGACCGAAAGGCAATCGGGAATTTCTCATCGCTGCCAAGCGTTCGTCCGACGTTACAAGCACTTGACAGAACCGTCAGGTTCCTTAAATCGAGAACCGGATCGGTCCGGCCTCGAACCATGGCTTCGTTGATCGATCCACTCTGATCATGCGAAATCGAGTAACAATTGCTAGACCGTTCGCGCAATTGAACCTTTGAGACGTGGGAGGTCCGAGTTTCACATGGACACGCTGCTGACCATTGAAGCTTTAAGCAAACATTTCGGGACCATCAAAGCGGTTGACGGTGTCGATTTCCAAGTCAAGCGCGGCGAAGTCCTGGGCTTTCTCGGCCCCAACGGTGCGGGCAAGTCGACCACCATGCGGATGGTCGCAGGCTATCTGACGCCGACCACAGGCAGGATCGAGGTCTGCGGCTTCGATGTCGTGAACAAGCCGATCGAGATCCGAAAGCGCCTGGGTTATCTGCCGGAAGGAGCGCCCGCTTATGGCGACATGACGCCCCAAGGGCTTTTGCGCTTTGCCGCCGACATTCGGAAGATTTCCGGTGGCGACAAGAACCGGCGTATCGATGAGGTCACCTCGCGTCTTGAACTCGGCGGTGTGCTGCAGCAGCCGATCGAGACCCTGTCCAAGGGTTTCAAACGGCGGGTCGGTCTGGCGACGGCGCTGCTGCATGACCCGGAAGTTCTGATTTTGGACGAGCCGACCGACGGTCTCGACCCCAATCAGAAACATCAGGTCCGGACACTTCTGAGCGAGCTTGCCGAAGAGAAGGCGATCATCATTTCAACCCACATACTTGAAGAGGTCGATGCGATCTGCTCGAGGGCGATCATCATCGCTCGTGGCAAGATCGTCGCCGATGCCAAGCCTGCCGATTTGCTTACCGGCTCACCCCATCACAACGCCGTTGCCCTTCGTCTGCCGGAGCAATTTCTGGATAAAGCCAAGAAAGCGCTGGAGTCCCTTGACCTCGTGGCGAGCGTCAAGGAGATCGCCGCCGGCCATCTGCAAGGCCAGCTCGTCGCTTTCCCGAAAGACGGTGCCTACATCATCGACGATGTCCGGAAAAAAATCGGTGAGGACGGGATCGTCCTCGATGAGCTGTTCCTGGAGCGAGGCCGGCTCGATGACGTGTTCCGCGCTTTGACCAAAGCAGCGTGAGGAAAGCCTAGCCATGCGTTCGATCCTGACCATCACCAAACGCGAGCTCAGCGGCTATTTCGGCTCGCCGCTCGCTTATGTGTTCATCGTGATTTTCCTCGCTCTTTGCGGTGGCATGACGTTCTATATCGGCGGCTGGCTGGATCGAGGGCGCGCTGATCTCTCCGCCTTTTTCAGCTGGCACCCCTGGCTCTATCTCTTTCTCGTGCCTGCGATCGGCATGCGCCTTTGGGCGGAAGAACGGCGCACCGGCACGATCGAATTTCTGACCACCTTGCCGATCACCACCACCGAAGCCGTGATCGGCAAGTTTCTCGCCGCCTGGCTGTTCATCGGCATCGCCTTATCGCTGACTTTTCCGATGTGGCTCACCGTCAACTATCTCGGCAATCCGGACAACGGTGTGATCCTGGCTGGCTATATCGGCAGCTGGCTGTTGGCTGGCGGCATGCTCGCCATCAGCACCGCGATCTCGGCTTTGACCAAGAACCAGGTGATCGCCTTCGTGCTGGCGGCTGCGGTTTGCTTCGTCTTCATGATGAGCGGCGTCGAGATCGTTCAGGCTCTCTTCAAGGGCTGGGCCTCCGATGCGGTGATGGACACCATCACCAATCTCAGCCTTTTGACTTCGTTCAACGCGATTACCGATGGCGTGATCGATATCCGTCATCTCATTCTGTTCGGTTCATTGATCGGGATCAGCCTGTTCATCAACGTCGCCGTGGTCGACCTCAAGAAGGGAGCTTAGGGGTGCAATTCTTTTCGACCATGGATCGTGGCCGCATGACCTGGATCGGCATTGGCCTTGCGATCGTTCTTTTCTTCTCGGTCAACCTGTTCGCCCGCCACCTCTTCACCTCGACCAGGATCGATCTCACCTCGGATCAGCTCTACACCGTGTCCGAGGGAACGAAGGAGGTGCTGGCCGGTGTCAATGAGCCGATCGATCTCCGCTTTTACTACAGCGGCCAGCTCGGTGACGTCGGCGCCTATTTCTCGACCCACGCCAACCGCGTGAACGAGCTGCTCGGCGAGTATCAGCGCTTGTCCAATGGTCAGATCAGGATCGAGCGCCTCGACCCGGAGCCGTTCTCGCCGGAGGAGGATCTGGCGGTTGCCGAAGGCCTGCGCGGCCTGCCGATCTCCAATGACGGCGTTCAAGCCTATTTCGGCATCGCCGGGCGCAATACCACCGATGACAATGAGGTCATGGCCTATTTGGCACCGGAGCGGGCGAATTTCCTCGAATATGATCTGACCCGCATGATCTACGATCTCGGCCACCCTGATAAGCCGGTGGTCGGCGTGCTCGGCGACCTGCCGCTGATGGGATCGCAGTTCAACCAAGGCCAGCCCTGGCTCGTCCTGGAGGCGATGTTCCAGTTCTTCGACGTTCGTTTCCTCGGTGGCAATCACAAGAAGATCGGTGACGAGATCGACGTTCTGGTCCTGGCGCAGCCGCAGAATCTGGATGAACCGAGCCTTTACGCGATCGATCAGTTCGTCATGAAAGGTGGGCGAATTTTCGCGCTGGTGGATCCGCTCGCCGAGTCCATGGTGAACGGTGGCAACCAGTTTGCACCGGCAGGCGGCGATGCCATCGAGGCGTTGGACCCTCTGTTCGCCGCTTGGGGGATCGAGATCCCGAAAGGCAAGGTCATTGGCGATGCCACCAACGCGCAGAGGGTCGGTGCTCGCATTAACGGGCGGGAGGCCGTTGTCCAATATCTGCCTTGGCTGGCCTTGGGCGAGGAGAGCTTCTCGGCCAATGAGGTGGTGACGGCCGAGCTGCAGCAGATCACGCTCAACTCCGTCGGATCGATCAAGGCACGCGATGGGGCTGCCACGTCGATCGAGCCGTTGATCACGTCCAGCGCTCAGGCGATGGAAATCGATTCTGAGCCGCTCAAAGTCGCCCCCGATCCGGCGAAGCTCATCGCCGACTTTTCTCCGACCGGCGAGACGTACACGCTGGTGGCCAAGGTCACCGGGCCTGTGCAAACCGCCTTTCCCGACGGGCCGCCCGAAGGTGCTGATGAGGAGCTTGCCAAGGCTCATCTCGCCAAGGCGGAAAAGCCGCTCAGCATGATTCTGGTCGCGGACGCCGACATGCTTCACGATCAGAACTGGGTTCGGCAGCAGGATGTTCTCGGACAGCAGGTGCAGCTGCCGGTCGCCAACAACGCCGACTTTGCGGTGAATGCTCTGGAGTTCCTGAGCGGTAGCCAAAGCCTCATCAGCCTCCGTGGCCGCGGCTTGAGCGTTCGCCCGTTCGAGGTGGTCGATGCCATGGCGCAGGAGGCCGAGTTCAAGTTCCGCTCCAAGGAACAGGAGCTGTTGGCCAAGATCGAGGAAGCTCAGAGCAACATCCAGAAACTGCAAGGCGACGAGCAGCAATCCGGGGTGATCCTCACGGCCGAGCAGCAGAGCGAGATCGAAGATTTCAGGGCTGAGATGATCAGCTTGCGCCAGGAGTTGCGCGGCGTTCAGCGATCGCTCCGCCAGGACGTCGAGGCCTTGGCGACCAGGTTGAAGTTCATCAATATCTGGGCCGTTCCCCTGGTCATCGCCTTCTTCGCGATCGGCCTTGCCTTGTTCCGGCAGATGAGATCCTGGCGCTTTGCCGCAAGCCCGAACGAGTAAGAGACTTGGAGGAGTTCAGGACATGACGCCCAAAGGTTTTCTAGGTCTCGCCGCGGTGACGCTGTTGACGACACTCGGTGCTGCGGCGACCGTTTTCACGCAGCCATCAACGGCGCCTGTCGCCTATGTCAATGAGCCGGCCTTTCCGGCGTTGCGTGCGGAGCCTGATGCGGTCGCCAAGGTTACCATCCAGACCAAGGGCGGCAGCGTCACCTTGACCAGAACGTCGCCCGAAACCTGGGTGGCGCCGGATCGATACGAATATCCGGCGGCGGCCGAGAAGATCAACAAGCTGGTGCGACAGCTCAACGACATGCGGCTGATCGAGGCCAAGACATCGAAGCAGGATCGCTATACCCGGCTCGAGGTCGAGGATTTGGGCGACAACGCCAACTCGCGCCTGATCAGGCTGGAAGATGATCAGGGCAATGTCCTGGCTGAGGCGTTGATCGGCAAGCGTCTCTTTCGCCTGACGGGAACGGAGCCGTCCGGCACCTATATTCGCCGTCTCGGTGAAGAGCAGAGCTGGCTTGCTTCGGGTGGTTTCGATTTGGAGCCGGAGATCGAGGCGTGGCTGGATCAGCTGATCGTGGAGATCCCAGGCGAGCAGGTCGCGCGCGTGGAAATCACCCCAATCGAAGGTGATGGCTATATCGCCGCCAGAAAAACGCCGGATACTGGGCTTGTGGTCGAGGAACTGGCCGAGGGAGAGACGGCCAAGGAAGATGCGGATCTCGATCAGCTCGCCAGTGCGATGACGTCGGTGACGTTCGCGGCCGTGAAGCCGAGAACGGAAATCGCATGGCCGGATACGTATCATGTGGCGAAGGTGACGACCTTTGACGGCCTGGATCTGACGGTTGAGCTCGTTCTGATCGAGGATGAGCCTTGGGCGACGTTCAGCGCAAAGCATGCGACCCTGCCGGCCGACGAGGCCGTGCCGGATACGGTGAAGCAGCAGGTTGAGAGCATCAACAACAAGACCCGGGGATGGGCCTATCAGATCAATCAATCGCTGTTCCAGCGCCTGACCAAGCCGCGTGACTCCTGGCTCGATCAGGCGGATGGAACATCATAGCGGCGCCGCTCCAGCGTAACGCCGGCTGACCCGGCCTGGTCGGTGCAATGTCCCTTGGTTGCAATAGTCCCTTGGTTGAGGAACCGCTCGAGACAGGACCGTCCCTTCCAGCTCGACTTGGCTGGACGGTTGTTCAGATGATGGCGGTTGCCTGTCCAATCGACTAACATCATACGATGAGGTTGTAAAATTAAGCGGATCGGGCCGCGCCGGGACGTGGCGCGGCCCTGCTTCGCCGAGAAGATGGGGAGGCATGATTGGCTGTCCTGAAAGAGGGAACGCTCGATAAGATCGAGCTTTTAGGTTCGCTTTCGGAGGCGGAGCGCCAATCCATCGCACGGCGTTGTGCCTGGCGGCGCTACAACGGGGGCGAGCAGATCCTCGATCGCGACAGCGCCTCGCGCGATGTTCTGTTCATCACCGAAGGCGAGGTGCGTGTCGTCAACTATTCCGCAAGCGGTCGCGAAACCGCGTTCGCCAAGGTGCCGGCAGGCGGACATATCGGGGAAATGGCGGCGATCGATGGCATGACGCGCTCCGCCTCGGTGGTCGCCGTTTCAGCCTGCACCATCGCGGTCTTCCCAGGCGAGCAGTTCGTCGAGCTCATCGAGGGCCACGCGGCGGTTGCCTTTCGCCTGCTTCGTCATCTCACCGGGATCATCCGCACCACCAACGAGCGCATCGCCGAGCTGAGCACGGTTGGTGCCGTGCAACGGGTCTATCGCGAACTGCTCAGGCTGTGCGCGGCAGACCCATCGGGCGAAGGTGCGATCGTCAGCCCGCTGCCCACCCAGCAGGATCTGGCCAGCAAGGTCGGTGCTACCCGGGAGACGGTCGCAAGAGCGCTTGGCCAGCTCATGAATACCGGCGTGGTCGAACGGCGCGGCCGCACGCTTTTCATCCGCGATACCGACATGCTCTCCTTCCTTGCCAGTCCCGACGGCGACAACGTATCAAGCGCCAAAGATACCGGATAAGATAACCGGCGAGGGCCGCGCAGCAGCGTTCAAGCCCTTGCAGGATGACATCGATCAATCAGGAGCGGCAATGCTGAAAATCTGGGGACGGCCGAACTCGATCAACGTGCAAAAGGTGATGTGGCTCGTGGGCGAGCTTGGTCTGGATCACGAACGTTTCGATGTCGGCGGCGCTTTCGGGGGGCTCGACACCGACGATTACGGCAGGAAGAACCCCAACCGTAAAATCCCGGTTCTCGAAGACGGCGATTGCGTCATCTGGGAATCCCAAGCCTGCGTCCGCTATCTCGCGGCAACCTACGGCCAGGGCAGTTTCTGGTCGGAAGACCCGGCCGAGCGCTCTCTTGCCGATCGCTGGATGGACTGGAAGATCACCACGGTGCTCCCCCATCTCCATCTCTGCTTTTGGGGGATGATCCGAACGCCCGAACCCGATCGTGACATGGCCGCCATCACCCGGGCCGCCAAGGATCTGGGCGAGGTCTGGCGCATCCTGGACAGCCACCTCGCGGACAAGACGTTCGTTGTAGGCGACAGCCTGACCATGGGCGATATTCCCGTAGGATCTGCCTTCTATCGCTATGCTAGCCTGCCGATCGAGCGGCCCTCGCTCCCTCATATCGAGGCCTGGTACGAACGCCTGAAGGCGCGATCCGCCTTTCAGAACCACGTCATGATCCCCGTCACCTAGGGCATGGCCTGATCGACTTGCACCAAACCAAGTGAACATGAGGAGTTGGGGGATGCGGAAGCGGCGTTTTGGGCGAACCGGGCTAGAGGTTTCGGAGCTGGTTTTTGGCGGCGGCTGGGTCGGCGGGATTCTCATTCATCAGGATGAAGCGACCAAGCTGAGTGCGGTTCGCCGTGCCCTCGATGCCGGGATCAACTTCATCGATACGGCATCGACCTATGGTGATGGCCAGTCCGAAGAGGCTTTGGGCTGGATTCTGAGCGAGGTCGACCAAACGCCTCATCTCGCCACCAAGTTCCGGCTCGATCTCGCCAAGCTCGATGATCTGGGCGGCCAGATCGAGAGAAGCCTCGAGGCGAGCCTGAAACGCTTGCAGCGGGACAAAGTCGACCTCGTGCAGTTGCATAACCGGATCGGGCCGTCGAGCAACGAAGAGATGATCGGCATCGACCATGTTCTGGGTGAGCACGGTGTCGCCGACACCCTGGACAGGCTGCGGAACAGCGGTGTCACGCAGTTCACCGGGATCACCGGCCTGGGTGACCCCGGTGCGGTTCGCAAGGTGATCGAGAGCGGGCGGTTCGACAGCGCTCAGATCTATTACAACATGCTGAACCCGAGTGCTGGCCAGGCCATGCCCGCGGGCTGGACCGGCCATGATCTCGGCCAGCTTATCGAGGCCGCCAAGGCCCATGATGTCGGGGTCATGAACATCCGGGTGCTGGCGTCCGGCGTGCTGGCAACGGACGAGCGTCACGGCCGGGAAATCCAGATCATCCCCGATGCCGACCTCTCGCTCGAGGCCAGGCGCGTCAAGGCCGTGTTCGAAAAACTAGGGCATCGTTTCGGCACGAGGGCGCAGACGGCGCTCCGGTTCTCGCTGGCCAACCCCGACCTCTCCTGCATCGTCATCGGCATGGCAGAACTCGATCATCTGGAGCAGGCGATCGCGGCGGCCGAGATGGGGCCGATGCCGGCAGACGGGCTTGCTGATCTTGCAGCACTCTATGATACGAATTTCGGCCTGCCCTGAAAGGAGAAACCGATCCCATCTTTCTTGACGGCGATTTTACCCTATAGTGATCGATAGCACCTGGCGTCCAGCAACGCCGGTCAACGAATGAAAAGCAGGGAGATCCACAATGCGAAACGTCCTTAAAACGACGGCGGCCGCCGCCGCCCTTGTGCTGGCCGCAGGCCTTGCCAACGCCGAGACCATCACCCTCAACGGCGCCAGCCAGTTTGGCGAGGAGCACGCCTTCACCAAGGCCATGAGGAAGTTCGAGGAGCTGGTCAAAGAATACTACCAAGGTGAGGACGAGGTTGAGTTCATCCTTCATCTGAATAGCGAGCTTGGCCTGGAGAAAGATTATTTCGCCTATATGAGCCAGGGCATCTCGGTCGACTACGCGATCGTCTCGCCCTCCCACATGTCGACCTTCTCGCAAAAAGCGCCGCTGATGGACATGCCTTTCCTGTTCCGCGATCTCGATCATTGGAACAAGGTGCTGGACAATGACGTGCTGCAGCCGATCGCCGACGATATCCTCGAAAAGGCCGATGTCCTCCTGATCGGCTATGCCGGCGGCGGCACCCGCAATCTGATCGTCAACAAGCCGGTCGGCTCCATGGCGGACATCCAGGACGTGCCGATCCGGGTGATGGGTGCCCCCATCCAGACGCGGATTTTCGAGGCGATCAAGATGGCGCCGACCGTGATCGCCTATGACGAGGTCTACAACGCCATCCAGACCGGTGTGATCGACGCCGCCGAGAACGAGGCTGCCGGTATCGAGCAGATGAAGTTCTACGAGGTCGGGCCCCATATCGGCCTCTCCCAGCATGCGATTACCGTGCGGCCGCTTTGCTTCTCCAACAAGACATTCACCAGGCTGCCCGAGGATCTGCAGGCCGCCATCGTCAAAGCCGGCAGGGAAGCAGGCGCTTATGGCCGCCAGATCGAAAGCTCCGAGGACAGCGAGAAGCTCGCCGCCATGGAGGAAAAGGGCTGGCTGACCACCCATGAATTCGCCGACCGCGCGACCCTCCTGGAACTGGCCGAGCCGGTGAAGAAGGCCTATGCCGAGGAGCTTGGCGCTTCCGACGTGCTCGACGCCGTCAACGCCGTCCAGTAATCGGTCAGCCGGGCGCTGGATCCTGGACTTGGGAGCGGTGGTGCTTGGCAAGCGTGCTGCAGTCGAAACTTGGTGCCGCCAGCATGCATTGCATCGCCGTTCCCGACCTCGGGGCTTTGAGCACACCCGCTCAGGATTAACCGAAAGTCAACCTTCTGCTGGTAGGCACCACGAAGCGGATCATCATCGTAGGCAAAGCGGCACGGACAGGAAAAGTGGTAGGGAAATGATGAAGCTGAGCGCGTTTCAGGGGGGCCGGCCTGGCGCTGGTTCCTCATTGTAGAGCGCCCTTGTGGTCAAGAAAATTCTTGGCGGCTATTACCGTCTTCTGCAGATTCTGCTGACCGTCTTGATGGCCGGGCTGCTTGTTCCGGTCTGTCTGCAGATCCTCTCTCGTTATACCGGTCTTATCCCGCGCTACATCTGGACCGAGGAAATCGCCCGCTTCTGCTTTATCTGGATCGTCATGATCGGCGCGATGATCGCCGTGCGCGACGGCACCCATTTCGACGTCGACATCCTGCCGAAGCTGAAGCCTAAAACGGAAGCCGTCTTTCGGCTCTTCTCCCACGTTGCCATGCTCGCCGTCGCCTTGATTTTTGTCACCTACGGCTACCAGTTCGCAAAATTCGGCTCGATCCAGACCTCCGAGATCGCGGGCCTGCCGATGCTCTCGATCTACATCGCCTGGCCCCTTGCCGGGTTTACCTGGCTGGCATTCCTTGGCGAAAAATTCATCGAGGATCTCAAAATCATGCGCGGCGACATGCCACCCCCCGAGCATGAAATCCCGAGGGCGGAATGAGCCCAGGCGACGTCGCGCTCATTCTTTTTGGCACGTTTGCGATCCTGGTCGTGTTGCGCGTGCCGGTCGCGTTTGCGCTCGGGCTCGCCTGCGTTCCGGTGTTTTTTATCGACGACCGGCTGACCCCCTTCGTCCTCCTGGCGGAGATGTTCAAGTCCTACAACGCCTTCGTCCTTCTGGCCGTGCCGTTCTTCCTGCTGGCTGCCAACCTCATGAATGCCGCCGGCATCACCGACCGCCTGGTGCGCCTGTCCCAGGCGATGGTCGGCCATCTGCCGGGCGGTCTCGGCCATATCAACGTCATGGTCAGCATGCTGTTCGCCGGCATCTCGGGGTCCTCCACGGCGGATGCCGCCGGCATCGGCTCGCTCTTGATCCCGCAGATGAAAAACCAGGGCTACGACATCCGCTTTTCGGTCGCGGTCACCGCCTGCTCCTCGGTGATGGGCGTGATCATCCCGCCCTCGATCCTGATGGTGGTTTGGGGCGGGCTGATGTCGGTCTCGATCGGGGGGTTGTTTCTCGCTGGCGTGGTGCCCGGCTTCCTGATCGCCCTCTCGATGATGGCCACCGTCTACGTCTACGCGAAAATCTACGACTACCCGATCTATGCCCAAAGCTCCCTGCGGGAGCTGGGGTACGCTGCCGCGCAGGCGACGCTTGCCTTGATGACCCCCTTGATCATCGTCGGTGGCATTGTCTTCGGATTCTTTACGCCGACCGAGGCGTCGGTGATCGCGGTGGTTTATTCGCTGATCCTCGGCATCTTCGTCTACCGCTCGATAGCCCTGCCGGAACTGCCGAAGATTCTCTATGACAGCGCTCGTTTTGCCGCGATCTCTCTCTTTTGCATCGGTACCGCTTCGGCTTTCGGCTGGGCGCTTGCCTATTTCCAGATCCCTCGCGCCCTTGTCGCCGAGATCGAGGCGATGGGGCTTGGCCTGGTCGGAACAGGATTGATGATCGCCGTCGCCTTCCTCATCATCGGCATGTTCATCGATGCCATTCCCGCCATCATCATCCTCGGCACGGTGCTCTGGCCGGTGGCGATGTCCGTCGGCATGCACCCGATCCACTTCGCCATCATCGGCGTGATTTCCCTCGCCTTCGGTCTCGTGACCCCACCTTATGGCCTCTGCCTCCTGATCGCCTGCGCTGTCGGCAAGATCAAGGTGATCGAGGCCCTGCGCGATGTCGCCATCCTCCTGGTGCCGATGCTCTTGGTGCTGCTGGTGGTGATTTTGCTGCCGGATCTGATCCTGGCCTTGCCCCGGCTCATCATGCCGAAATTCATCAATTAGAGCATGGTCCGATCTTGCGGGCTGGAGCTGATTTCGTTTGGTCAGAAACGCTCTGGCGGCTCTGGATCAGGCCGGTGCGACCCGGCCGGAACAGCCATCTCATCCATGTCTCAGGAGATCGAGATCACGATTGTGGTGACGGCGTTCCTGCCAGCGGCTGAGCCATTGGGTGGCACTGGCGGCGTTCGTCGGCTCTGCGAACAGGGGCCCTTGAACAGCCGGACAGCCGAGTTCGGTGACCAGCGCTAGCTGCTCGGCGGTCTCGATCTCCTTGGCAATCGATGCCATGCCCAAGCTCTTGGCGATCGCAACAATGGCGTCGACGATCGCGCGATGCTGCCGTTGGTCGGGGCTGACGTTGAGGAGGGCACCATGAATTTTGAGCTGATCGATGGGCATGGCTTCGAGGCTTGTGAGCGGTGCTGCACCTTTGCCGAAATCGTCGATCGCCAGACTGAACCCCTTGGCACTCAGCTTTTGCAGCATGCCGCTACCGACGATCTCCTCCGAAAGCGCGTTCTCGGCGATCTCGAGGGTGAGGCAAGCCGGCTCCAGCCCGATCTGTGTCAGCGTCCGCTCAATCACCTCCGGCAGACCTTGAGCGTGGAGGAGGGGGGTTGGCAGCGAAGCTGCAAGGGTAATGCTGGGCGGCAGTCCCAAATCCCGCCACGATGCGAACTGTTCGGAGGCCGACGTCAGACCCCACTCCACCAGAAAGCGCAGAAACGGTGAGTTCAGCATCTCGGAAAGGAAATCATTGGCTCTTAACGTGCCACGAACCGGATGATGCCAATGGATGATGGCGTCGAGGGCCTGTATGGAGAGATCCGCGACGTTGACGATCGGCTGATAGAGGATCTCGAACTCCCCAGCCTTCAGCGCATCGTAGAGCACGGCATCCGATGACGGGGTCTTGTTGCGACGGCGGGTCGGCATGCCTGGATGATAACGCTGCCACCCGCCGCGTCCTGCTTGCTTGGCGCGATAAAGCGCGAGGTCGGCATTGGCCACCAGGACGTCGGCTGGGCTTCGATCCTCCGGAAAAGAGGTGATTCCGATGCTGACGCCGATGGTCACGTCCTGATCGTCGATCCCGATCGGCTGGGCGACGGTTTTGATGATGCGGGCCGCCAGGTTGTTGATATCACCCGGCTTTTTGTATTCTCTTGCCAGGATGGCGAATTCGTCACCGCCGAAACGTGCGACCAGGTCGGACTTGCGAAGACAGCGCTGCAGGCGCCTTCCGACCTCGACCAGGAGCCTGTCGCCGCGATCGTGGCCAAAGCTGTCATTGACCGCCTTGAACCGATCGAGATCGAGAAACATGACGGCGAGCGGTCGGCCGGTCAGCTCGGCCTCGGCATGAGCGCGCTGCAGCTGCTCTTCGAAGGCCATGCGGTTGGGCAGGCCGGTGAGCCCGTCATGGAGGGCGCGATAGGCCGTCTGCAGCTCGGCGCGCTTGCGCACCGTGATGTCCCTGAAGATCCCGACAATCCGTCGACCCGGCAAAGCAGCACCCGGCCCGACGCCGCTGGCCCGCCATTCAATCCAGATCGGATCCCGTCCGGGAGGCCGAAGTTCCTGCTCGCAAACCAAAGAGGTGACCCTGCCCTGGCTCAATTCATTCAGGCCAGCGATAAAGCGCTTGCGGTCGTCCTTGGGCAGCAAGGTCTGCCAAAAACTGATGTCGTCCGGGATGTCCTTTCTGCTGAAGCCGAGGATGGTCGCTGCCTGCGGGCTCACATAGAGATCACCGCTCAACACGTTCCAATCCCAAAGCCCTTCTCGTGCCCCCTCCAAGGCCAAGCGAAGACGCGCCTCGCTCTCCTCGGCCTGACGAAGGGCTTGATTGCGTTCGGTGACATCGACCAGAACGGCGAGGCTTCGAACAACGTTGCCTTTGCGGTCATGCTCCGAAGTCGCGGACAGCAGGACGTCGAAAACCTCGCCATTTTTCCTCATCATCTGGCAGGGTACATCCGAAATCGTGCCCTGTTCGCGAAAAAGGGGGAGGGCTTCTTCGGCGATACGGCGGCGCGAGTCTTCGGTCATGAAATCGACGGAGCGCCGGCCGATCACATCTTCCATCTGATAGCCCATCATGTCCAGCCAATGCCGGGTGACGGACAACAACCGTCCCTCGGCATCGACGGAGTAGAGCAGCGCCGGCGTTTGCTCATAGAGGCGCTTGACCTTCTGATTGCTGGTGTAAAGAGCGAACTCCGTCGCTTTGCGGTGCCTGATGTCGCTCGCCGTGCCGACCGCGCGGACGGGCTTGCCCAGATGATCGCGCTCGACGACCTTGCCGCGATCCAGCACCCAGATATGACCGCCTTCCTTCGTGCGAAGGCGGTGTTCGCTCTCGTAGAGATCGGTTTTGCCTTCGAGATGGGCCTCGAAGGCGTTGAGTGCTTTTGCCCGATCATCCTGATGAATAAGCGCCCACCGCGTTTCGCTCGACATCGTGGTTTCCCTGGGCTCATGACCGAGCATCTCGGCAAAACGCGCGCTGAAATAGATTGACTTGCCATTGAGAAGTCCAGTCCCAAAGCCCGTCATTGGCGCCTTCGAGCGCAAAAGCGAGCCGTTGGCGGTTGGCGTTGAGCTTGGCATAGGCGAGGCTGAGCGCTTTGGTCGCCGTTTCGACCTGCTGTTCCTGTTGTTCATACGCCCGGCGCATGAACTCTTCGTTCATCGAGCGCCGATCGATGTCGGCCTTGAGCCTGGCATTCTCCTCGGCAAGATCGATGGGGCGAGGCAGACCGCTTGCCGTCGGCGACGGCGACCAGAACAGGGTGCTCGCGGCCGTGGAGATCGCCGCCGCCATCAGCTCGATCGCCGCTTGCAGGCTCAGCATGGGTTCGTCATACAGAACGAACTCGATGACATGAGTGAGGCCGCAAGCGAGAACAAAGGCGATCATCAGAACGGCCGCGGCGCGCGTCATCTTATTGCGCCGATAGGCCAGAAGGCCAATGATCCAGAGCGGAATCGTAAAATAGGCGAGGGCTGTCCAGCTATCGCTGATGATGTGCATCTAGATGATGCCGTTCACGACGAGAGCACGCTCGATCGAGCGGAACCACATGCCTTTTCGACCCGGGACCGGGAAAAAATCCATGGGCGACCCTCTGTGGAAACAGATCGTCACAATGACCAAAAAAGAGATAAAGTCAAATAGTTATTTTATCAAAAGTTGAATTTTGCTTTGGTCTCATTGTCGCGATCTGATCATCTCCGGATGACAGATGCCGAAGCCCGTGGCAAAAATACCGGCATGCTGCAAGTCAGAAAGTCGGTCGTCGGTTTTCTCCGGCGAAGAGGGAGGTTCGAAATGCTTCGAAGGCGCTGCATGATGTCGTCTTGGCCGATCGTCGGCGCGTTGACGGTGATGTTGGCATGGGCGGCCTTGTCATGGCATGAGGTGGAAGCGGCCGACGGCGCCGTCCCGGGGGAGCTGGTCGATCCGAACAAATTTCGGGTATGCGCCGATCCCGATAATCTGCCCTATTCCAACAAAGCGGGCGAGGGCTTCGAGAACAGGATTGCCGAGCTGCTCGCGGGTGAATTGGGACGAGAGGTCACTTACACCTGGTATCCGAGCACGGTCGGGTTCGTGCGCAACACCTTGGGCGCGCGCGTTTGCGATGTGGTCATCGGGGTGCCGACCACCAATGAGCTGATGCAGAACACCAACCCCTATTATCGCTCCACCTACGTACTGGTGCAGCGCGCCGATCTTTCGCCCAGGGTCACCGCCCTGGATGATCCAGCCTTAAAGGAGATGCGTATCGGCGGCGTTGCCAACACACCGCCCGTAACCCTGCTTGCCCGGCAGGGCCTGCTCGGCAATCTGGCGCCTTATCAGCTGGTGGCGGATACGCGCTACGACCATCCAGCGGAAGAGATGGTCCATGACGTCGAGAACGGTGACATCGATATCGCCGTCGTCTGGGGCCCGATCGGCGGTTATTTTGCTAAGCAGGCCGAAGATGCACTGACAGTAACGCCGCTCATCGCCGAGGAGGGCTCGCCGGTGCGCCTGGATTATCGCATGTCGATGGGTCTTCGCCGCGGTGAGCCGGTCTGGAAGGATCAGCTGAACGGCGTTCTCAAGGAGCAGCAAGCGGCGATCGAGGCGATCTTGATGGATTACGGCGTGCCGCTCCTGGATCGTCAGGGCCAGCCGATCCAGCCGAAGGAGCAGCAGGACGGAAATCTGGTGCAGGAACCGGACGGCTATCGGGTTGCTGACTATCGGGCACCTGTGCCGGCAACCCTCGAAGGGGCCGAGGTTTTGACGACGGCGGAGCTCGAAGCACTCCTTCGGACGGAGGATCCCATCCTCATCGATGTGCTGCCGGCTCCGCGAAAGCCCAGGGATACCGGTCTCTGGCTGCCGCCGAAGCGTGACAATATCCCTGGAAGTGTGTGGCTTGCCAACACGGGCTATGGCGAGCTTTCAGCGGAGTTTTCGAACTTCCTCGAAACCAGCCTTGAGGCGCTTACAGATAACGACCCAGGCCGTCGCCTGGTGTTCTATTGCGAGGCGGATTGCTGGATGTCCTGGAATGCGGCTAAGCGCGCGCTGGCTCTTGGGTATTCCAACGTCGCCTGGTATCCGGAAGGAACGGACGGCTGGGCTGCAGGCGGCCTGCCGCTCGAAAGTTCCGAGCCTCTGCCGATGCCGGATTTTCTGCCGCTTCAGGCCAACGCAAACCCGAAAGCCGTTGACGGCAAGAAAAAGGCGGACTGAGCTGCCGATGCGGATGATCGTTCTAGGCGCCGCCGCCGGCGGTGGCTTTCCTCAGTGGAACAGTTCTTGTCCGGTAGGACAGAGGGCATGGGCGCGTGATCCTGCCGCGAGCTGGCGCAATCAATGCTCCCTTGCCGTCAGCGCCGATGGGATTTCCTGGACTTTGCTCAACGCGGCCCCCGAGATCCGCCACCAGATCCTGGCGACGCCGGCGCTGCAGCCAAAGCAGACGCCAAGGCACAGCCCGATCGCCTCCGTGGTGCTGACCAATGGCGATATCGATCATGTCGTCGGGCTGCTGACGCTGCGCGAAAGTCAGCCCTTCACCTTGCATGCGACCCAGACGATCCTGGACGTGCTCAATGCCAATCCGATCTTCAACGCGCTCAATCCCGCGTTCGTGAAGCGCCAGGCCTTTGCCCTCGACGACCTCGTCGAGATCGAGGGCGGCCTGACCATCCGCCCCTTCGCCGTACCCGGCAAGGTCGCTCTGTATCTGGAAGGCGATGCGGTCGATATCGGCGCGGAAACCGAGGATACCATCGGGCTGGAGATCGACGACGGCAAAGGCGGACGCTTCTTTTTCATCCCCGGATGTGCCGCGGTCACGCCGGCACTGGCCGAGCGCCTTCGAGGAGCGCCCCTCCTGTTCTTCGACGGAACGCTCTGGACGGATGACGAGATGTTCAAAGGTGGCACCGGCAAGAAAACCGGCGGGCGGATGGGACATATGAGCGTTTCTGGCGCGGACGGCTCCATGGCCGCGCTCAAGCCCTTGAACATAGGCCGTAAAGTCTATCTCCATATCAACAACACCAACCCCATTCTTTTGGACGACTCGCCCGAACGGGCCGAGGTCGAGGCAGCGGGTTTCGAGGTGGCCTTTGATGGCATGCAGATCGATCTATGATCATCAATAAGAGCACTTGAAGGACGGGAGGTTTGATCGTGACCGGGATGATGACACCGGATCAGCTGGAGGCGGAACTTCGCCAAATCGGTGCTGAGCGTTACCACAATAATCACAACTTTCACCGGCGCCTGCATGCCGGTGAGCTGGTCAAGCCGCAGGTTCAGGCCTGGGCGCTTAACCGCTTCTATTATCAGGCGATGATCCCGGTGAAGGACAGCGCCATCATGGCGCGCATCATGGACCCCGAGCTCAGGCGCGAGTGGCGTCAGCGCGTGGTCGATCACGACGGCGAGCAGCCGGGCGATGGCGGCATCGAGCGCTGGCTGAAGCTGACCGAGGGGCTCGGCCTGGACCGTGACTATGTCATATCGACAGAAGGCATTCTTCCCGCCACCAAATTCGCGGTCGAGGCCTATGTTCATTTCGTCAAGGAGCGCACCTTGCTGGAAGCTATCGCCTCCTCGCTCACCGAGCTGTTCGCGCCGACCATCATCGCTGACCGGGTCGCGGGCATGCTGGCGAATTACGATTTCATCAGCGAGGACACGCTCGCCTATTTCGGCAAGCGCATGACCCAGGCGCCGCGCGATGCCAATTTCGCACTGGATTACGTCAAACGCCATGCCAGACGCCCGGATCAGCAACGCGCCGTTCTCGATGCGCTGATCTTCAAATGCAACGTGCTTTGGGCCCAACTCGATGCCCTGGAACATGCGTATGTGACCCCAGGCTCGATCCCCCCCGGCGCCTTTCGACCGGAGATCCCATGACCGAGCGACCCGACGTCACGGAAGCATCGATCCCAAGCCTGCCGCGCGGCGTCAAGCTCCGAATTCGACAAAGCCCGTGATGCCTGGGTGCTGCTGGCGCCTGAGCGGGTTTTCATGCCCGATAACATTGCCGTCGAGATCCTCAAACGCTGCGACGGCAAAGCGGTGCTTTCAGGCATCATTGACGATCTCGCAGCGACATTCTCCGCACCGCGGGAGCAGGTTGCCAAGGATGTCATCGCGATGCTGCAGGATATGGCGGATAAGGGGATGGTTGCGGTTTAGAATTGCGTTAAAGAAACGGCGCTCGTCATTCAAAAACAGCGGATCTCCGCCTCGATTTGCGCGCGTTTCAGCTTGTCGACGGCTTCCTTGGCCATCTTGGTCTCGCGGAACAGCGCCATTTTTTCGCCGCCGCCCCGAACCTGGCGCATGGACATGAACGTTTCGGCCTCGGCATAGGCTTCATAAGGCAAGATCGAGGAAACGACATCGATGCTGCAGGCACATTTCTTGAGCGCTTCCGGGCTCTGGCCGTTGCTGGCCATGCAGGCAAAGAGGTAATCGCCGATCACCTCGGTCGGATAGTTGTGCGCTCGACTGTCTCCAACGACCGCCAGCGTCAGAAAGGCGGCGATGAACGTCATCAAGACATAACGGCGGCGGCGGTTCTGCCTCAGTGCCATGTCGTTCACTCCAGATGTCCGGCGATGGACCGGGCAAGGGCAAAGGCACGTTGCTCCAAGAGCACCGGCTGTTCGCAGAGATAGCTGAGAGACTGGCGACGATCCTCGAAAATGCGGATGTCCCAATCCCGCTCTGCCATGAGCGTGTCCCGTTGCAGCACGTTGCTTCGATCGATGCTTTCGATCTCCTGGTTCTTGGCGTTGATCCTGTCCGCAAGCGAGCGCTGGCCGCGGGAGAATTTTTTGATGCCGTCGATGATCGAGGCTCGGTCTTCGTTGATGATCTGAAGCGTAGCCTTGAAAAGCTGGGTGAGACGCGGTGCCTTGTCGCCTGCCGCAAGCGGTTCGGCGAACGTCTCAATCTGCCGCTCGGCGTCCTCGATCGGCACGCGCCTTGCCGCCAATTCACCGGCCAATGCCGTCAGCGCCTTGTCCTTGGTGTCGACCTTCGATCATCCGCCAACGGCGGTCCCGGCCAGATCATGCCGCCGACGATTTCGGGCAGAAGGCGTTGAACGCAGGGCCAATCGGGATCTGCACTATCGGCAGCGGCCAGGGGGGTAGCAGATCATCAACCCAGTGCCGATGAGAAGAAGAGCTTCTTAGGAATGCGAGCATGACGTCATCATGTCTTTCATTGGGTCGGGGCGATCGTCGTCTCATGGTCGAAAATCAGTCCTTGACGACGACGCCCCAGGGGAAGCTGCCGACGGCGATGGACTTGGTGACCTTGTCGGCCTCGACATCGATGATCGAGATGTCGTTGGATACGCCATTGGTGGAGTAGATGGATCGCTTCGTCCGGCGAGAAGGCGAGCTGCCAGACCCGTTGGCCGACCAGGAGATAGTCGATCACCTCGTAGGTCTGGGCATCGATCACGGCGATCCGGTTCGAGGGGCCGAGTGCGACATAGGCCTTGGAGCGATCGGACAGGACGCGCACGCTGACCGGCTGGATCGCCTCCGTCGGTACGCCTGGGATCTCGAAGGTGATCTTGTGCGTGATCTCGCGGGACGCGTTGTCGATCACGCTGACTGTGCCGCCGATTTCCGCCGATACCCAGACTTCCTCGCCATCAGCGGTGAACTCGGCAAAGCGCGGGCGCTGGTCGACCAGGACGTTGTGGGTGATCTCGAAGGTTTCGGTGTCGATGAAATGGGCCATGTTGGTGGTCTCGGAGGTGTTCACCACGGTCTTGCCGTCGGGGCTCACGCCCATGCCCTCCGGCTCGACGCCAACCGGGATCTCCGCTCTGATCGAGCGGCTTTCGATATCGACCACGGACACCAGGTTGTCGTCCTCATTGGCGACGTAGATCGTGGTGCCATCGGGTGAGATCACCATGAGTTCGGGATCGGGGCCGGACGGCATGGTGCCGACGATCTCGATAGGTCTCGGTGTCCATCACCTCGATGGTGTCGTCGTCGGAGGCGCAGATATAGAGAAACTTGCTGCTCCTTGCCGAGCACGATGCCGCGCGGCCGCTGGCCGACCGGCACCTCCTTGATCAGCTCCAGCGTGTCGCCGTCGACGATGCTGATCGAGTTGCCCTTTTCGTTGGAAACGAAGATCGTTCGGGCTTCGGCGCCGAGGCCCGCGATCGAGATCATCATCATGGCAGGCAGCAGATGACGGATCATGATGATTATTTCCTCCCAGAGTGTCTTGTTTGATGGCGCTCAAAGGCTCATGGTCTTGGACGCAGGAACGCCTGAGCAGAAATGCCATCCAGCACTCTTTTTGAGAACGGGCATCGTCGTTAGAGTGATGAGACAACATCATCCTACAACATGCCTTCAGCAAACGACATAAGGCATTGAGAGGGAGGCGGCAAGAGGTGCGCTTCAAGGTTCTTTTTTGCATCGGTTTCGCTGCTGTCGCCACGGTCTTTTCGGCCGTCCAGGCCAAGGCCGCGCCGATCAAACTTGCGGTTTTCGGCTTCGAGCTGATCGACAGCAGCCTTCAGGGTGACATCCAGGGAGAGGATCGGGACGATCTCAAACGTCTTCTCATGATCGAAGAGGAATTGAAGCGCCAGTTGAGCGCCTCAGGCCGCTATGAGATCATCGAGACGGATGCCGCAAGTGAGGCGGTCGAAGCCGCCGGCTATCTCCATGGCTGCAATGGCTGCGAGGCCAGGATCGCCAAGGAGCTTGGTGCGGATCAGGCGCTGATCGGCTGGGTGCAAAAGGTCAGCAACCTGATCTTGAACCTCAATGTCGGCATCCGTGATACGGCCAACCGGCAGAAACTATTCGCGGCAAGTGTCGATATCCGCGGCAATACCGATGAAAGCTGGCGCCATGGCATCCGCTATCTGGTGAAGCGCCGGATGTTCAACGACAACTCAAGGATCACCCGGAACTAGGAGCGGGCCGCTTCGGGCCTGACCTCGCGCTGCCTCATCGGCAGACATCGAGCTCCCTCATGCTTGATCATGCCGGGACGACAGACAGGCGGAAGTCTATGCTGTGGTCACACCACCATATGCTGTGGTCAGGCCACTAATGCACGGAGGCCTGCGTCAGGAAGCTGTTGCGGTCAGCGGATTGCAGGCGTTTCTTCAACTGCTTGCCGTCACGCATCAAGGTGATCGGGATCTCGACTCCGGCAGCGCCCTGCGCCCAGACCTTCCGCCACATGTCGGCCAGGCTTTCAACCATGTGATCGCCGACGCTGATCACCACATCGGCAACCTCGATCCCGGCCCGATCGGCCGGACCATCCTTGGCAAGCCCGACGACGAAGACGTCATCGTCGGCACTGTCGGCCGTGAACATGCCGAGCCAGGGGCGGGGCGGCGTCTGCACCTGGCCGAACTTCAGCAGGTCGTCGAGGATCGGAGGCAGAAGATCGACCGGCACGATCATATTGCCGTCGGCCGGCGCCTCATCTTCGTCGTCATCCTCGCCATGGGAATGCTGGATCAGGAGCGAGCCGATGCCGATCAGACGACCATCGGTGCCGATGCAGGCCGTGCCACCCCAATTGGGATGGGCAGGCGCGGTGAACAGAGCCTCGTCGATCAGGTATTCCCAATAGCCGGCGAATTCCCGCTTGGCGATCACCTCGGCTTTGAGCGCATGTTTCCTGCCGCCGTGGCCTGCGATGATCACCGGGTTGGTCGCATGGACGTCCTTGATCGAGCCGAAGGGCAGGGGATCGACGTCCAATTTTGCGAGGGCCTGGACGATGCCGAACCCGCTCGCCTGATCATACCCCACAACATGAGCAGGCGCGACCTGGCCGCTATTGGTCGCAAGCCAGATGGTTTTCGCCTCGGTAATCAGGTAGCCGATGGTCAGCACCAGGCCGTTATCGCTGATCACGACGCCGTTGCCGGCACGCTCGGTTCCCAGGACCTGAGCGGTAAAGGCTTCCTCCGGCACTTCGGCTCGAAGCGAAACCACCCCCGACAGCAAGCGGTCGAGATCGAACGAATAGTCACCGGCCTTGGGCCGTGCTTCATCCGGGATCGTCGGTTCGTTAGCGTTGCTCAAAACAGCCTCTCTATCGGACGTCGCCGACGGTAGATCTCATAAAGATAGGGGAGACCGGAAAGGATGTCTTGGCTAAACCCCAAAGGGAACGCCAATATAACCTCTCCAGGTCGATCAGGCCCTTACCCAACGTCCATCGACCGTCGGTCGAGAGGTCGATCGCCTCCTGTCAGGCCTTGATCTCGGGCCTCACGATGGCGCTCTCGAACCGCTCGATCACATCAACGGCCTGATGAACGTTTGCTGAGTTGGGCTTCTCGCCGTTTTGCATCAGGATGTCAATCTCAGCACCATATTGATCGACAACCTCCTCGCCGAAACGGGATCTGATGCCGCTGCCGATCAGCAATTCCTGGCGACGCGCGAAACTGATCTGGCTTTGCCGCCCGGCAATTCCCTGGGGATCAATGAACTCCCGGCGCTTGCCGACAATGAAATAGTCGTAGCCATTTTCCTTGGTCAGCTCGGCGGCGCGGTAGAGCAGATAGAGGTCGACGGTCTTTCGCGTGGTCAGGCCATTGCCGGCGAAGCTGATGCGATATTGATTTTTGTCGATCTGTTGCTCGGCATAGCCATTCGACCCCGCCACCTCGGCGGGATGATAGCTCGTGGGCTTGGCGCAGGCGGCAAGGGCAAGAACGGCGAGGATAATGATGCCGGCTCGGCATATCTGCATGTTTCTTTCCCTTCAGGAATTTGCGGGTTCGGTGGCAACGGCATCAATCCCTTGATGACGGTGTCAGTTTCAGGGTCAGCCTTTCGCCCGAACGCAGCACCACGACGTCAACCGGCTCGCCGATCTTCAGGCCGTCCAGCGCATGGGAGTAATCATAGATATTGGCGATCTCGCGCCCGGCGATCTCGACGATCTGATCCCCGCCCTCGATGCCCGCCTCGGCAGCAGGTCCCCCTTCGGTGACCCCGTTGATCAAGGCCCCTTCAACGTCGCTTGCCGCATAATCGGGAAGGGTGCCGAGATAAATTTGCGATGTACGCCGCCGTCCGGATTGCTCCGTCGGCGCCTGCTTGACATAGCCCGGCACATTCTCGGCATCGGCGACGGCTCTGGTCAGAAGAGCGACCAGCTTGGTGATCTTGGCGGCACCCTCGTAGTTCAGCGTATCTGCCGTATCTCTTGGCGTGCTGTAATGCTCATGCGGGCCGGTGAAGGCGTTCAGGACAGGCACCCCCTTCAGGTAAAACGAGGTGGCATCCGTCGGCAAGAACGCATTGTCGCTGGTGCTGATCGCAAGGCCGACCGGCACGTTTCTGCGCTCGATCTCGCCCGGCCAGAACTCGCTCGAGCCGACACCCTGGAGCATCAGACTGTCGCGGTAGTGGCCGATCATGTCCAAGTTCAGATAAGCGGCGATTTCCGGCTGCAGGGTCTCCCTCTTGTCGCCGGCAAAGCGCTTGACGAAATAGGACGAGCCCAAAAGGCCGAGCTCCTCGCCGGACCAGGCCGCAAAAACGATATCCCTGGGCAAGGCCAACTTGCCCTGCGCCTTCTGGTCGGCAAGATATTCGGCGATCTCGAGCAGGCCGGCGACGCCTGACGCATTGTCATCGGCGCCAAAATGGATCTTTCCTTGATCCTCGCCAAGGGCCAGCGATTTGCCCTCGACACCCCGTCCCAGATGATCGACATGGGCGCCGACCAGAACGGCACTGCCGCTGCTGCCATCGCTGGTGGCAAGCCTGGCCAGGACGTTCCGCCCGATCTTCACCTCCTGCTGCAGATCGATATTGGCGGCGATCTTGACATCCGGGATGACGAAACCCGGGACCTGCTCGCCGCCATCGAGCTCGCGCTGAACCTCGGCGAGGTCCTTCTCGATCGTTCCCAAGAGCCTGGCGGCCAGATCGTTGCTGATCGAGATGGCGCCGATCGTCGCACCGGCATTGGCCGCATCGAAACCAAGCGGCACCAGCTCGTCCTTGACGGCAGTGTTGGGCCCGCTCACCAGGATCATGCCGATGGCCCCGCGCTCTCGGGCAACCGCGGCCTTGTAGCCAAGATCGGCGTAGCGATGAAGATGCTGGCGGCGCTCGGCGCCAATCTCTTCCGGCAAATGGCGAAAGGCCATCACCCATTTGCCCTCGACGTTCAGGTCACCATAGCTGTCATAGGAACCCTGGCTGCCATCGGCAGGGGCAACCACGCCGTAGCCCGCGAACACGATCTCAGCCGGTTCGATGGCGCCGAGACGCGACATGCCAAGCGGGCGCCAGTCTTCATCGAGGCGCGGCTCTTCGTCAGGTGTCGTGATCGAGAGACGGTTATCGGCACCGAGCGAGACGCCCGCCGTGAACTCGAAAGGCTGAAAATAGCTGCCGTCATCGCCTGCTGGCTCGAGGCCCAGGCGTTCGAAGGCTGCGGCGACGTAGGCGGTCGCCAGTTGCTCGCCTTTCGTGCCGGTGAGCCTCCCTTCCATCGCCTCGCTGGCAAGGGCCTCGACATGAAAGCGAAGATCATCTTCGGAGATCTCGGCCTTGCTCTCGGGAAGAGCCGGCACGTCGCCCGCCGTGACCGCCCTCGCCTCTTCAAGATCGAGCAGGCGTCTCGCTTCCTCGTCGTTCCAGTCCGCCATGAAGATCTGGGCTTTCTTGTCGGCGGTCCGCGTGGACGCCCAGGTCAATTTCCGGCCATCGGGCGAAAAGACCGGAAGGCTGTCGAAGCTGTCGAGCGAGGTGACGCGTACCGGTTCTTTTTCGCCCTCGCTGTCCACGATGTACAGTTCGAAATTGTCGAACCCGTGGACACTGGTCGCGAAGACCAGGTAATCACCGGACGGGTGGAAATAGGGCGCCCATGACATGGCGCCGAGATTGGTGATGCGGCGCTCGCCCGAGCCGTTCCGGTTCATGATGTAGATTTCAGCGCTATGACCGTCTTCGGCAAAGCGCCGCCAGACGATATTTTCGCCGTCCGCGCTGAAGAAAGGGCCACCGTCGTAGCCGGGTGTGTCGGTCAGCCGACGCACATTCGAGCCGTCGGCATTCATGATGTAGAGGTCCATGAAATAGGAGGCGTCTTTTTCGAGCTTCTCCTGCTCCTCATTCGACAAATCGGCGCCATAGGCGTGCCGGTTGGAAGCGAACAGAATTTCCCTGCCGTCCGGCGAATAGGATCCCTCGGCATCGTAACCGAGCGTGTTGGTCAAGTTGACCATCTCGTTCGATCCGTCGATCGAGCGCTCGAAAATTTCGTACTGGTCGTCAAAGCTCCAGGAGTAGCGCCGCCCGCCCTTTTCGCGCTCGGCGAACTCCTCCTCCTGCTTGGCCCTGGCCTCCGGGTCGAGATGGGTCGAGGCGAACATCACCTTCTTGTTCTCGGGATGCACCCAGGCGCAGGTCGTCTTGCCGATGCCAGTCGACAGCCGTTCGGTATCACCGGTTTCCAGATCCATCAGGTAGATCTGGTAAAACGGGTTGTCCGGTTCCCGCTCGCTCTGAAAGATCAGCTTGCTGCCATCGGCACTGAAATAGCCTTCGCCCGCGCGCTTGCCTTCGAAGGTGAGTTGTCTTGGTGCGCCGAGAAGCTCGGCTTCATGCCCTTCCTGCTCGGCAGCGACCGTCATGCCGGCACTGCCCAGAGCCGCCAAGGCTCCCACCAGACAAAGCGCCGTTTTTCCGGATATGATCATCATCGTCGACAACCTCTAGAGGAATGCGGTCCAAGCACACTGGACGAGGCCAGATACTAGCTCTGGTGAGGCTTCGGTCAATGCATTGGCCGGGTTTGGCGGGGCGAAATTCGATATCGCTCCACGCGAAGCTGTTCGGCAAAATCATTGATCGCTTCCAGCGTTGGTTCTGACATGGCGCGGTTAAGGATCTCGCCAAGCTCTCATCAGGGGCGTATGGTGCGATCTTGAAACAAGCGATATCAGGCAGCAGACATCGATGGCACGTGACGCCGCGGTCATCGGGAATGCAGGGGATGGGGAGAACGACGATGGTTGACCATCTGGACGAGGCATTGGGAACGGGAACACCTAACGATCTGGATTCGTTCTGGATTCCTTTTACCCCGAACCGGCAGTTCAAAGCCAATCCACGGATCGTGGTCAGCGCCAAGGGCATGCACTACACCTCTCATGATGGCCGCAAGATTCTGGACAGCTCCTCCGGCCTCTGGTGCGCCAACCTCGGTCATTGCCATCCCAAGGTCGTCGAGGCCGTGCAGAAAGCGGTGGCCACGCTCGATTTCGCTCCCTCTTTTCAGTTCAGCCACACGCAAGCCTTCGAGCTTGCCTCGCGCGTCGGCACCTTGATGCCCGATGATTTGAACCGCGTGTTCTTCTGCAACTCGGGCTCGGAAGCCGTTGATACCGCGCTTAAAATCGCCCTTGCCTATCATCGCGCCAAGGGCGATGCCGGACGCTATCGCCTGATCGGCCGGGAGCGCGGCTATCACGGCGTCGGCTTTGGCGGCATCGCTGTGGGCGGCATGGTCGCCAATCGGCGGACCTTCGGGCCAACCCTCGCCGGCGTCGATCATCTACGGCACACGCTTGATCTTGAGCACAACGCCTTCACCCGCGGCCAGCCGGAACACGGTGCCCATCTCGCCGATGATCTGGAACGCCTGGTGGCCCTGCATGATCCATCGACCATCGCTGCCGTGATCGTCGAGCCGGTTGCAGGATCGATCGGTGTCTACCCGCCGCCGAAGGGTTATCTTGAGCGGTTGCGCGAAATTTGCGACAAACACGGCATTCTCCTCATTTTCGATGAGGTGATCACCGCCTGGGGTCGGCTTGGCAAAGCCTCGGCGTCGGAATATTTCGGCGTCACGCCGGATCTGATGACCAACGCCAAGGGATTGACCGCCGCCCATGTGCCCATGGGCGCCGTCATCGCGCGCGATTACATTTACGACGCGCTGATGGATGCGGCCGGCGGGCCCGGCACGGAGCACATGATCGAGCTGTTCCACGGCTACACCTATTCCGCCCATCCGCTTGCAGCCGCTGCCGGGCTGGCAGCGCTGGAAGCGTACAAGGAAGAGGAGATCTTCGAGAAAGTTGCTGAGAACGTTCAGTATTTCGAAGATGCGCTGCACGCCCAGCGTGACCTGCCCGGTGTCATCGACATTCGCAATATCGGCTATATGGGGGCGATCGAGCTGGCACCCCTGGCAGGGGCTCCCGGCAAGCGCACCTTCGAGATCATGGTCGAGTGCTACGAGCGTGGCCTGATGATCAGGGTGAGCGGCGACACCATCGCTTTTTCGCCGCCTTTGGTCTCGGAGCGCGCGCATCTCGATGAGATGATCGGGACGGTTGCGGACGTCGTCAGAGAAAAGATCGCCTGAGTTTGATGACGGTATTTTGCAGCACTTTCGGGTGAAATATCGAGGCCAAATTGAGGGTGGACGGCGTCTTCAGCCTGGCGTATGCCACACCGTCTATGATCATGGCTGATGCCCTGATCAGGCCGGCATGATGCCGGATGAAGAGGCGTTAAGCCGCAGAAAAAGAGTGAGGCAAGACCAGATGAAAGATATCGGGCATTGGCTGAACGGTGCCAAGATTGCAGGCGCCAGCGGACGCTACGGTGACCTTTTCAACCCTTCCGTCGGCGAAGTCTCCGGACGGGTGGCACTCGCCAATGCTGCTGAAGTCGATGCTGCGGTAAGCGCTGCAAAGGCCGCTTTTCCCGGCTGGTCGGGGCAAACCCCTCTGCGTCGGGCCCGGGTCATGTTCAACCTCAAGGGGTTGATCGAAGACCATATGGACGAGCTGGCCGATCTGGTGAGTGCCGAACACGGCAAGACGGTCGATGATGCCAAAGGCTCGATCACCCGCGGGCTCGAAGTGGTCGAGTTCGCCTGCGGCATCCCGCAGCTCCTGAAAGGCGAATTCAGCGACAGCGTCGGCACCGGCGTCGATCTTCTGTCGTTCCGCCAGCCCGTCGGCGTCTGTGCCGGGATCACGCCCTTCAATTTCCCGGCGATGATCCCGCTTTGGATGTTCCCGCTGGCGCTTGCCTGCGGCAACACCTTCATTTTGAAACCGTCGGAAAAGGACCCGTCCTGCCCGATGCTGCTCGCCGAGCTTGCCCAGGAAGCGGGCGTGCCGGACGGCGTTCTGAACGTGGTCAATGGCGGCAAGGAAGCGGTTGATTCGATCCTCGCCCATCCCGGAATTGCTGCCGTCAGCTTCGTCGGCTCCACCAAGATCGCAGAGTATGTCTACCACACCGGCACTGCCCACAATAAACGCGTCCAGGCGCTCGGCGGGGCCAAGAACCACATGGTGGTCATGCCCGATGCCGACCCAGCCCAGGTCACGGATGCGCTGATCGGCTCGGCCTACGGTTCCGCGGGCGAACGCTGCATGGCGGTCTCCGTCGCGGTCGCGGTCGGCAATGCCGGCGACAAGCTGATCGAGGATCTGGCGCCGCGGGTGAAGGCGCTCAAAATCGGGCCTGGCAACCAGCCGGGGGTCGAAATGGGCCCGCTGGTGACGGCGGAGCATCTTGCCAAGGTGCGGGGCTATGTCGACAGAGGTGTCGAGGAGGGCGCGGACCTGGTGGTCGACGGCCGGGGTTTTCAGCTCGACGGCTATCAAGGCCACGAAAACGGCTATTACATCGGTGGTTGTCTGTTCGACAACGTCACCACCGACATGTCGATCTATCAGGATGAAATATTCGGGCCTGTACTCGCGGTGGTCCGGATGCCCGACTTCGAGAGCGCGGTGAAGATCGTCAACGATCATGAATACGGCAACGGCACGGCCATCTTCACCCGCGATGGCGATGCGGCGAGAAGCTTTGCCCATCAGGTCGATATCGGCATGGTCGGCGTGAACGTTCCCATCCCGGTCCCGATGGCCTTCCACAGTTTCGGCGGCTGGAAGCGTTCGCTCTTTGGCGATCATCACGTTCATGGTATGGAAGGCGTGCGCTTTTATACCAGGCAGAAAGCCGTCACCACCCGCTGGCCTGCCGGCATCAAGGCGGGTGCCGACTTTAACATCCCGACCATGAGCTGACGCTCGGCCATCGGCCTCAAGAAGCGCTTCGGGCGACAGTTGCCGATTGAGTTGTCGCGGCACCTTTCAATCAAACAACAAGGGGAGAGCTCATGCCTGAACTCCCGGATATCACGCTCTATGTCGATGCGTCTGGAACGCCACGTTATGGACCAGACGAATCGACGAGAGTCCGGCTGGCCAGTCCGTTTCTCTTGCGCAGCGTCGAGCCTTCGCTCGATGATGCCATCGGCAAGAAAGTTCTATCGGTCCGACGTCTCGGCAAGCGGATCTTGCTCGGTCTCGAAGACGATCTTTTCCTGGTCTTTCACCTGATGATCGCCGGCCGTTTTCATTGGAAAGAAAGCGGTGTCAAGCTTGCCGGCCGGCATGCACTCGCTGCTTTCGACTTTGCCGAAGGGATCGCTGACCCTTACCGAGTTCGGCCCGAAGAAGCGGGCGTCACTCCATGTGGTGAAGGGGGAAGCGGATCTCGCCGAACACGATCCGGGCGGGCTCGAGGTGCTCGATGCCGATCTCGACAGCCTTCAAGGCAGCGCTCACCGAAGAGAGCCATACGCTCAAGCGCAGCCTGACCGATCCCCATCTCTTCAGCGGGATCGGCAATGCCTATTCGGACGAAATTCTGCACCGTGCCCGTTTGTCGCCGCGCGCGATGAGCACCAAGCTCCGCGATGACGAGATCGAGCGTCTTTACCAGGCGACCCGCAGCACGCTGATCGATTGGGTCGAGCGTCTGCGCGCCCAGAATGGCGAGGGGTTTCCGGATCAGGTCACGGCTTTTCGCCAGGGCATGGCGGTCCACGGACGCTTCAACGAACCTTGCCCGGACTGCGGCACAGCGGTGCAGCGACTTCGTCGACAGGACAGCGAAAGCAACTATTGCCCCCGTTGCCAGACCAATGGCGAAATTCTGGCCGACCGCTCAACCGCGCAGCTCTTCAAAAGCAACCGGCCAAGAACGATCGAGGATATCGCGTCTTGATCGGCCCCGTCCCGGATCGGCGCTAAAGGCCGTCCGCCTGCCGTTGCCGGAGAGCGATGGTGGCCGAAAGGCCGAGGGTCAAGATAGTAAGCGGCCTGGTTCCGCAATGGCGAGCGGGGCGGCGAGCGGGTCGAGATTGCGCTCGACGATATCGCTCCTTTCAGCCGCAGCAAGAATGCCGGTCCAAAGTACGGTATGCCGCTGGCTCCGGCTTGTCTCGCGCCAAGCTTTGGTAGCGAAAGCAGTCAATCATGTGATCGTTGACCATGCCGGTTGCCTGCATGAAGGCATAGCAGATCGTCGGGCCGCAGAATTTGAAGCCTCTTTGCTTGAGCGCCTTGGACATCGCTCTGGATTGGTCTGTTTGAGCGGGGACGTCGTTCATCGTGGCGAAGCGATTGGTGATCGGTTCGCCATCGACGAATTGCCAAAGATAACCCGAAAAGCCTTCGTCTGTCGCCATCAGCTCGATGGTCGCTTTCGCCGATTGCACCGCTCCTTCGATCTTGCCGCGGTGGCGAACGATCCCTTGATCTTTTAACAAAGCTTCGATTTTCACCTGGTCATATCGAGCGATTTTCGCTGGATCGAAGCCATCGAAGGCCGCTCTGAAATGATCGCGCTTGCGCAAGATGGTGATCCAGGCCAGCCCTGCCTGAAATCCCTCCAGTATCAGCATTTCGAACAAAGACCGGTCGTCGCGCAAAGGAACACCCCATTCATCGTCATGATAGGCGACATAAAGGGGATCTTCGCCGCACCAGCTGCAACGGGTCTGACCGTCTTCCATCGAAGCTTCCTTGCTGTTCCGCTGAAGAAACAAGGCTTGGCCGAAGGCGATGTCGTGGTCAAGCCTGCTCCCGGATCAGCCGCGCCGTTGTCGGCCGAAACCGTTACCGTCGGGTTTGAAGGGCGCTTCGACCTGGACGACGATGGCGTTGAGGTTGGCGAGCAATTCTTCGATGACCTGATCATACCGTATCCTGAGGCGGCCATCATTCAGGATCTGTGTCGGCAGGTGACGATTACCGAGATGCCAGGCAAGGCGGATCAGGTGCTGCTGATCTTGCCCTTTGATCTCCAGAACGCGTTCTGGTGCTGCCGTGATTCGCAGCCACCCGCCGGCATTTTCGAACTCAAGGCCATCACCGTCGTCGAGCGGCTGGGGTTTCGTGAGGTCCAGGAGCACCCCTTCGCCGTCATTGGTGGTCAGCCGGAGGCGGCGACGATGACGGTCATCATAGCCAAGGGTCACCGAATCGATATCGTCATGATCCGGCCAGTTTCCAGCCTTCGCCACTTTTACCAACCGTCGCATGCACACCTCAAAAAAAAAGATGATCAACATCAAGATCACCTAAACCTAGCATGTAATGATGAACAATCAATTAATAGTTGAAATATAACCCGGCTGTAAAAGACCAGCCGTGCCAGGTGCCGGTCCTGATCGAAGATGCCGGAGTCGATCGGCGTTTCTTCGCCCCACGCTTGGTTATCTTGGCGTCGGCGAGGCCGGATGAGCCGCGATCAACCGGAAGCCCAATCCATGGTCGAGCCCGCTTTATTGGCCTTGCATTTGATCTGATCTGGTTTGCCGGTGACGTTGACATTGCCTTTCGGTTCCACGGCAATATCACAGCTTGCCTCACCTTTTGCGGTCGAAATGGTCAGACTGACCTTGTCCTTGCCGAGGGCACAGGCCTGGTCCTTCGGCGGACAGCAAACCTTTTTGTTGTTGGCGAGTTCATGGCTGAAAGTTGCACTGTCATCGATGGCCTCGATCATGATGGCGGTGCCGGTGTCGTTGCGCACGCAAAAGCTCTCGGCGGAGCCGACAGCGGTGATCAGGCTGATCAAGGCCAAAAAGCAGGGCATCCATGGCGGTCGAATGAAAAAACGGCCGGTCATTTGGTGATTTCCTCCGGTAGCCATCATCTCTTGACGGGCAGACCTGCAGCCCTGGAGATGATCAGTCGATCAAGTCTGCCCTGGATCGGCTTGGTTGTACAGACGATCGCCAGAGGCCGGATCCGGCGGACATTGCCCGCATTCCCGGATCACGGTCTCAACGTTCCATCTACCGTTGCAACGGGGCTCGATATGGAGTTTGCTCTGGATGTTGGCGCCTTTTCCTCTTTTTGGACGGACGGCAGACAGATCATGAACCATCTCGACCATCTCTCCTCGCTGATCGATCTGCAGAACATCAAGGCCGTCGACGTCGGCGCCGGCGACGGCAAGTTCGCCAGGGCCTTTGCCAGGCGAGGAGCCGCCGTTGTCGGCATCGAGATCGATGAGGAGAAGGTTGCGCTGGCCAAGCAGGCAGAGCATCCGAATGTCGAGATCAGGCTCGGGCGCGGCGAGGCGTTGCCGATCGAGGACGGCTATGCCGATCTCGTCTGCTTCATGTTCTCCTTCCACCATATTCCCTTCGATGTTCAGGACCGAGCCCTTGGGGAAGCGCATCGTGTCCTGACGCCGAACGGACATCTGCATCTGGTCGAGCCGAGGCCTTACGGATCGATGACCGAGGTGATGATCGATCTTGCCGATGAAACGGCGGTACTCGATCAATCGAAGCACCGTCTCGATCAGCTGGCTTTGAAGGGGGATTTTACGCGGACGTCCGAGGAGGAATACCGGATCACCATGCGCACCCCGGATTTCGAGACCTTTCTCAGCAGGATCATTGCCGTCGATCCGAGGCGGGCGGAGAAGCTCCCTTCGGTCCGGGCCAAGATGGAGGCTGCTTTTCACCGCGTGGTCAAAGAAACCGATGACGGCTTTACGCTCGAGCAGCCATGCATCGCCCATCATTTCGTCAAGGTTGGCTGAGCAGGAGACAACCCGCCGACGTTCGGACGTCCGAGGTCGCGGCCATGCCGCTAAAGCTTTTTCTGACCCAACAAAGTCGGCTCCTCCCGCCCTCCTTCCGACCGCCCAATGCGAGGGTACCCTTGTGGGTGGTCGGGAGGGGGGCGGGCTGATTCCGTATGATCTGAGCATGCTCTAGGCGGCTGCAAGCTCGTCCCGTTGCTCCGGCACCAGCGCGAGAGCGGCTTCGATGACCTCCACGCCCGCATGATGATCATGCGCTACGGTTGAGAGATGGCGACGCCAGGCGCGGGCACCCTTTTGCCCGTTGAACATGCCGAGAATGTGACGGGTCATCGAATGGAGGTGGGTCCCTTTCGACAGTTCCCTTTCGACATAAGGAAAAAGCCGGCGGATGATCTCGTGCCGGGACGGCACAAGGCAGGGGTCATCGACAAGGGCACGCTCTATCCGGAAAAGCGCAAAGGGGTTCTGATACGCCTCCCGGCCGATCATGACACCGTCGACAAAGGCAAGCTCGGCCTCGGCCTGCTCCGGAGTTTTCAAGCCGCCATTCAAGATGATGTGCAGCTCCGGAAAGTCCCGCTTCAAGCGATGAACCCGGCCATAGTCCAAGGGCGGGATTTCCCGGTTTTCCTTGGGACTGAGGCCGGTGAGCCAGGCTTTGCGCGCATGGATGATGAAGGTCTGACAGCCGGCCTCGGCCACCTTGCCGACGAAATCGGCCAGGAAGCCATAGCTGTCCTGCTCATCGATGCCGATCCGGGTCTTGACCGTGACCGGCAGGTCGACCGCGGCCGACATCGAGGCGATCGCTTCGGCGACCAGACCAGGCGCCGCCATCAGACAGGCGCCGAAACGGCCGTTCTGCACCCGATCCGACGGGCAGCCGACGTTGAGGTTGATCTCGTCATAGCCAAAGCGCCGACCTTCGATCGCGGCAGCGGCCAGCGCTTTCGGGTCCGAACCACCGAGTTGCAGCGCCACCGGATGCTCTGCCGGGTCAAAGGCGAGAAAACGCCGCTTGTCACCGAAGAGAATGGCACCGGTGGTTACCATTTCGGTATAGAGCAGAGCACGCTTGACGATGAGGCGCAGAAAATAACGCTCATGCCGATCGGTCCAATCCATCATCGGCGCCACCGAAAGACGATGGCATCCCTGGCGCGGCCTGCTCTTCACGTCACCGCGCGCCGACGGCAGCATCAACAATCAATGCCGTGGGCAGACCACTCACGCGTCAACCTCGTCGTCGGCGACGACCCAGCTTTCCCTGAGCGCATCGGTTTCCCAGGTCTTGAACCAGGCGGTGTCGAGCACGGCATCGGCATAGGCCCGGCTTGTCGGGTCGAGCTCGACCCGATAGGTACGAAAACGGGTGACGACGGGCGCGAACATGGTGTCGGCCGCGGTCCATGAGCCGAACAGGAAGTCGCCCTCCAGGCCGTATCGATCCCGGCAATCCCGCCAGATTTCGGTAAGCCGCGCGATATCCTGGTCGACGCCAGGGCCTCTCCCTTTGCCGGGCAGAGACTTTCGAAGGTTCATCGGCATGGCATTCCTGACGGCAGCGAAGCTCGAATGCATCTCGGCCGCCACCGATCTTGCGTGCGCCCGGGCCCCTTGATCGGCTGGCCAGAAACCGGCCTCCGGCTTGATCTCCGCCAGATATTCGATGATCGCCAGCGAATCCCAGATCAGGCGCTCGCCATGAAGGAGAACCGGGACCTTGGCTGCACCCGAATGCTGCTTTAGCTGCTGCTTGAAGTCAGGGGCACCGAGATTGACCACCGTCTCATCAAAGTCGATATCCGCCTGCTTGGCGGCGAGCCAGCCGCGGAGTGACCAGGAGGAGTAGTTCTTGTTGCCCAGAATCAGCTTGAAATCGGCCATCTTGCTTTATGTCTCTTCCTTGCCCTCGGCCTCGGCCGATCCTCTTGGGATCAGCTTGAGCGATGCCGAATTCATGCAATAACGCTGCCCGGTCGGTGCCGGGCCGTCGGGAAAGATGTGACCGAGATGGGCATCGCAGCGGCTGCAGAGGGCCTCGGTTCTGACCATCATGTGACTGTGATCGCTTTCTTCGGCGATGGCGTCCTGGTCGACCGGCGCGAAGAAGCTTGGCCAGCCGGTGCCGCTATCGAATTTGGCGCTCGAGCTAAACAGCGGCTGGCCGCAGCAGACACAAACATAGGTGCCATCGACCTTGCTGTCGTTGTAGGCGCCGGTGAAAGGCCGTTCCGTGCCTTTCAAGCGGGCCACCTTATACTGTTCCTTGGTGAGCTCGGCCTTCCATTCAGCATCGGTTTTCGTGATTTTTTCTGCCATCGATTCTGGCCTTTTCCAAAGGACAATGTCTGATCAGAGATAGGGTTTAGGGCTCAAGAGGTAAAGGCCGCGATCTTTGATCACCCCGAGAGGGGAGCAAAAACCGATCACGTCGAGCCGATGGAAACGCCGTTGTCAGGCTTCCTGGTTGATCAGAAAACCGGACGGCGAGAGTTGCTTCTGGCCTTGATCGGCGCTTGGCCGTCCACGCCATCGACCCCGGACCTTGGCGGCAGGATCGGCTGATCAGCATCCGGCTTGTTGACGGATTCGATCAGCGGGCCGCCTTGGCCGATCAGTCTATCTGCCGTTTTCGATTGCCTGAGGTAGGCTTCGGATGCCTGATGACGTTGCCATAGATCCAGATTGAACGAAGGATCGACCTCCTGCCACTTGGGATGTCGATGGTCCCCCTGCAGCTCGCCAAGATGGGCGAGGAGGGAATCGACAAACGTTGCGATCGGCTGATAGCGCTCGCTTGCCGAAGGCCAATTATATGCTGCCAACACCGAGGGAATGGCTATCGTCTTGATGGTCCGGTTGCCGAACACCAGGGTGGGGTAGTCGTCCTCGGTTATCGTTGCGATCTGATTTCGATCGCGGCCGTCGATCTCGGGCAGCGACAAGAGCCGCAATCCGTCCCGCACCTCAATCTTCTGAAAGAGTGGAACCGGCTTGCCGGCCACATACACCATGCCGGCAATCTCACCGTTTTTCAGCTTTTGCAACGCCGTGTCGTGGGCGAAGGAGGTTTGCTGAACCGGTATGCGGAATCGGTTGAACAAGGCGGATGCGGTCACTTCCGTGCCGCTGCCCCGCGGTCCGAAATTCACCGGCTTACCCATGAGCTGATCAAGACCGAGCACATCATCCTGGACCAGGAGATGAACCTCGAGATCGTGCCACTTGGTAATGTAGCGGATATTCTTGGTGAGATCGGGAAAGATATTCTGCTGGCGTGCGAATTCCATCGCATCAACCTGCAAAACGCCGACGTCGACGCCGCTGAGATAAAGGAGATCGGCGAGGTTATGGGCGGTGCCTTTGCCTTTGAGCGGGAGGAGTCGAAGGTCGTCCTCTTCGCTCAGAACATCCATGAGCTCATTCACGAGCTGATCCGAAGTTCCATCTTCCGGCGTCATCAGGCTCACGACGCCGCGGCGGACATCTTGTCGGATGTCTTCGGCGTTCTCCGGATTCTTGCCGAAGATCTCGTAGTCATGCTCGGCGACAACGGCTTCGCCCATATCCAGGCGGATTTCCTGAAAATAGCGAAATGCGCCGGGATGAAGGGGGACCGGCAGTCCATCGACCGCTCGTTCCGGTGTCAAGAACTGGAACGGTTCATGCAAGCGCTGGAGAAACGGCAGGTTTTCGAAAATCGCCTTGGTGATCGCGTAGACGACCTCGTCGTCGACGTCCGCTCGAACCGCCAGGAAGTTCGGTTGCGCGATGGTATCGAGTGCCTCGGTTTGCCCAGGATATGTCTCGGCGGGAATGGTGAGCGGCGACCAAAGGCCGAGACCGCCATCCGCAGTCCGGAGGTCCTCGTCGGTCCAGCTCAAAATCGTCGCATCGGGCCCCAGTTCGCCCAGAAGCTCGGTGAAGGCTGGTACCGGCGTGCTGGCGGGAAAACTGAGCCCGTCGATGTCGCCGCGCTTGAAGGCCGAGGCGCTGGGGCCAAAGGCCAAAAAGGCCTGCTTGATGTCGTTGCCGATTTCCAGCCCCAGGTTCTCGAGCAGGAAGCGGCTGGATTCGATCGCCAATTCTTCGCGACCAAAGGACATGCGCTGTCCTTTCAGCGCCAAAAGGTCCCTGATCGAACCATTGGGGGCAGCATCTTTCCGGACGATGAAATGCTCGACATTGGGCCAAAGCATGGTCACGGCGCGCAGTTCGGGCTGACGGCCCAACCGTTCTGCCGGGCCGGTCCCGAGCCTTGCATGATGGCCAAGCAGCCCCTGAACGATGGCGAAATCAGAGGTGCCGTTGCCCAGGCGAACGATGTTTTCCATCGAGCCGGACGAGTTCTTGGTGATCAGATCGATGCGCTTCTCGGGGAGGAGCTTGATCTTGACCAGGGCTGACAGGCTGACGCCGCCTTGATGAAAGGCGCCCCCGGTCGTGGCCGTCGATAGAATGTAAGCGGGCGCCTCCTGCTCGCGTGCCTGGGCTTCGGCCTGCTGATCACCCAACATCATGACCAGCGCCGCCGGCAAGGCTAGCGCAAGGCAGAAACGACGGAAGAGGCCAACCGATGACACCATGATGGCTTGACGTCTACTTGTCGATTGCTGACGGAAGGCGCGCATCTTTACGTTCGATATCATGCAAAAACTGCTCTAGCATTCTTGGTCATTTAGCTAACGCTGTTCGATGAGCGACGACCGGCCAACGCCCTGGCGGAACCTTTGGCGCCGGACGCCGAGGCTTGGTCATCCTTGGCATCGACGCTGTTCTCCGAGACATGACCGACCGAGGACGGATTCTATCCCGTTGCCACTCATCGTATTTACGGCATCTAAGTAAAAAGTCGAGACCAATGCGCCGTTTGAGGCATATGAGCAGGGCATTGGTGTCTTGTCGGCAGAGAACGCCAGCCTATCCCTCCAGAGAAAAGCATCGACAAGTTCGATCATTCGACCGATAATCTCCTTAAAGACGCTAAAATTGATCTAAATTCAACCTCAAAAAGTGATAGATTGCGTTCGCGTGGTCAAATTGACACAATGTGCGATAGCGCGTTGGTCGAGATTGATCTCACGAGTTGCTTATATATTTGAAACAGCTTAAGCATCACCGCATAAAAAATTGACTGTATAATCAAACTACTACCAAAAGTGGGGAAATACCGCGATGAATGCGCGAAGACCTTTTTTGCGCACGATCGTCATGGTTCTACTGAGCTTGATCGTGCAGTCACCGCTGATAGGCCATCTGACGGCCCAAACGTCGTCGTCGGACCAGTCGTCATTCCTTCTTGGCACGGGATCGACGGGGGGAACCTACCACCCGGTTGGCGTGGCGTTGTCGACCCTGATCAAACTGAAATTGCTGCCGACGCTCAACGTCGATCTGACAGCGATCAATACCAGCGGATCGCAAGAGAATATCGATCTGATGCGGCAAAACGAAGTGCAGTTTGCCATCCTCTCCGCTCTTTCGGGACATGAAGCCCAACAAGGCATAGGGCGTTTTTCCGATTTTGGTGCCAATGACAACTTGAGAGCGATCACCACGCTCTGGTCCAGCATCGACCATTTGATCATTCATCAGGATTCGGTGCAGAGCGGCACGATCAACGATTTTGTCGCGCTGCGTGGTCAAAAAATGTCCCTTGGTCGGGATGATTCGGGCACGCTTCTTGAAAATCGCGCGCTGATGGCGCCCTTGGGTATCGATATCGATACGGATTTCGAGCTGGTCGAGTTGGACTTTACCGAAAGCGCTGAAGCGCTTGCCCGCGGCGATATCGCCGGGATGAGCATGTCGGGGGGGCTGCCGATCAGGGCCGTCCAGGACGCCTTCAATGCGCTCGGCGACAAGGCCGCCCTTCTCGAACTTACCGATGAACAGATCGCATCGATCGATCAGGGTCGCCGCATCTGGGCGAGAAGCGTCATCCCTGCCGGAACCTATCAAGGCCAGGACCGGGATCTCTTCACGATAGGCACCCCGAATATTCTGGCTGTCCGCGCCGATGTCGATGATGACGTCGTTTATCAAATCACCAAGACGATTTTCGAGAACCTCGATTATCTTCACGGCCTTCATGGAGCGACCCGCGAGATCAGTCTCGATACGGCCACGAGCAACCTGTCCCTGCCCCTTCATGAGGGAGCGCTCCGGTATTTCGAGGAAAAAGGCGTCGATCTTCCAGCGCCTCCGGTAGAGGTCGACCCCAACCTGCTTGCTCGGTTTGACAGCACGAACCAGGCAAGGGAGCAATTGAACCAGGGCATCATTTCATTGTTCACCGGTGCCGATGGCGACACCTCGGCGCGCATCGCCACTGACCTCGCGTCGACGTTGAACGTCGCTGATGACGGGGTTCGTCTGCTGCCCACCTACGGTGGTGGAAGCGGTCAGAACCTGACCGATCTCCTCTATTTGAAAGGTGTCGATTCCGCCCTGGTGCGCACCGATGTCGTCGCCTATGCGGCCGCACAGGAGATTTACCCGTCGGTCGAAGGCCAGATTTCCTACATCACCGAAATGTTTCCAGAGGAAGTGCATCTCCTGGTCGGGGAGGATATCGATGACATTCGCGCTCTCGCGGGAAAGACAGTCGATGTCGGGGCACCTGGAAGCGGCACCGATATCACCGCGTCCATCCTCCTGTCGCAGCTCGATATTCCCGTGCAGACCACGGCTTTCGGGTCCTATGCAGCACTGGAGAAGTTGAGGCGCGGTGAGATTTCGGGCGCCTTTTTCGTCGGCGGCAAACCAATGCCTTTGCTTGCCGATATCGCCAGCGACAGCGGGTTGCGCCTTCTTTCCATTCCCTTCGTTCAATATGCCGACAGCTATCGGCCGGGATCGATCAGCCGGCGCGATTACCCCAATTTGATCGGCGGCGAGGCCGATGAGGATATCACGACGCTGGCCGTGCGCACGGCGCTTGTCACCTATGACTGGCGCGCCGGATCATCGCGCTACGACGTCCTGGCGAACTTCAGCCGGAGGTTCTTCGACGGTCTCGGTGATCTTCATCAGGACGCGTATCATCCCAAATGGCGGGAGATCGACCCGACATCGTCCATCCAGGGATGGACGCGTTTCGAACCGGCGGCAACCTGGGTCAGGGACAACAATTCCATCGCCCGCGATATCGTCTCGAAAGGCCGTTCCCTCATCGAGCAATCCGCTACGACGTCAGAGGCCATCGGTGACGAGGCCTTGCTCGCGCCTTCCTTGTCTTTGCGATTCGGTCCTTGCTCCTGCGAAGGCGTCCACGCCGACGCCAGACCGTTCCCTCAACGATCAGGAACCGGTCACTCCTCAAGATCAGGAACCGGCAAATCTTCAAGATGAGGCGCAACCACCGCTCGATCTCGGCAGACCCGCAGCGGTCGAACCGAGCGGTGACAGCGCGCCCGCACAGCCAGCCGTCACCACCCCCGACATTTCCAGCGAAGCGGCGCCGAGACCGGCCTCGAAGGCGAGGGACGCCTTCACGACACCTGGACGCCCGCTGTCCTCGACCGGCGTTGGACCGCTGCCCACGACCTCTGCCAACTCACCGACATTCTAGTGGTCTGTTGCGATACGGAAACCTTCCCACGTCCTTGCCGAAAAGAGCGCGCATACCCTTGGGTTTCCTGGCGCTTTCTTCGAATGCGTTGGCAACCAAATGAAATGGATATTCCCCTAGCCGGCGGCGTGGCCGCGTCAGTCGTTTTCCCGACGGTGGACAGCCGATCGTCTCAACTCCAGAGATAAATTCTTGCCCAGGAAGCCGGCCGCCCAAGGTCGCCCTTGCTACACGTTGAAATAGCGCGCCTGCGGGTGATGCAGCACGATGGCGCTGGTGGACTGCTCCGGCCAGAGCTGATCTTCCTCACCGAGCTCGAGGCCGATCCTGTCGGCGCCCAGCAGATCGAGCAGCTGGCGCTGATCGGCGACGTTGGGGCAGGCGGGATAGCCGAAGGAATAGCGTGAGCCGCGATAACCTTGTTTGATCAGGGCTGCCCGATCGCGCTCATCGAGATGGCCGAAGCCGAGATCGGCGCGGATCTTCTTGTGCACATATTCCGCCAGCGCTTCGGCCAGCTCCACACCAAGGCCATGCAGGCGGACATAGTCGTTATAGCGATCAGCGGCGAACCACTCTCGCGCCACTTCGGAGGCGCGCTGGCCGACGGTCACCACCTGAAGCCCCAGAATATCCCGGTCGGGCTCGCCGACGTCGCGAAGAAAATCGGCGATGCAGAGGCCGTTTTCCTTCTTCTGACGGGGCAGGGCGAAGCGGGCGACCGGCTTGGCCTGATCGTTCGGATCGAACAGAAGCACGTCGTTGCCTTCGGCGGCTGCCGGCCAGTAGCCATAGACCGCCTGCGGCTTGAAGACACGCTCGCGTTCGGCCTCGTCGACCAGATCGCCGAGGATCGGCTTCAGCTCCTTATTGGCCCAGCGCAGGAACTCATCGAGCGTCCGGCCTTCCTTTTTGTACGCCCCAGTGAAACTGGTAGAGCATGTTGTCGTTCAGGAACGGCAGGAGCGCCTTGACCGCCACGTCCTCCAGCATCCGCGGTCCGAGAAAGGGCGGTTTCGGAATGTCGACTCCCTTGGAGAGCTCGTTGCGCCGAAGTCGGGTTTCTTCGACTTCGACCGGACGAAGTGTCACCGGCGCCGATTCGACGCTTTCGAGCGTCCTCGACCGCTTTTTCGGCCGGTTGGCGGCTTTCTCCTGGCGCTCGGCCAGATAGTCGTCGAACCGCCCCGAAACGATATGATCCATCAGATGCAGCCCGTCGAAGGCATCGCGTGCATAGGCGACGCTGCCGGATGCATAGGCCTTGACGCAGTCATCCTCGACATAGTTGCGGGTCAGCGCAGCGCCGCCCAGCATCACCGGCATGTCGATCCCCTGCCGGCTCATCTCCTCCAGGTTCTCGCGCATCATCACGGTCGATTTGACCAGCAGGCCGGACATGCCGATGGCATCGCGCCCGGTTCTCGTTGGCCGCCTGCAGGATGTTGATCAGCGGCTGCTTGATGCCCAGGTTGACCACCTTGTAGCCGTTGTTGGTGAGGATGATGTCCACCAGGTTCTTGCCGATGTCGTGCACGTCGCCCTTGACCGTGGCCAGCACGATGGTGCCCTTCTCCTGGCCCTCGATCTTCTCCATGTGCGGCTCCAGATGGGCGACCGCGGCCTTCATGGTCTCGGCGACTCTGCAGCACGAAGGGCAGCTGCATCTTGCCGGCGCCGAACAGCTCGCCGACCACCTTCATGCCGTCCAGCAGATGCGTTGTTGATGATGTCCAGCGGCGGGTGCTTGGCCCATCGCCTCGTCCAGGTCCTCGTCCAGCCCCTTGCGGTCGCCATCGACGATGCGCTGCTTCAGCCGCTCCTCGACCGTCGCCGGCCGTTCCTTCTTGACCGATCGGCGGCCTTGCGGTCGGCGAACAGCGCCATGAACGCCTGCAGCGGATCGTAGCCCTCGCGCCTGCGGTCGAAGATCAGGTCTTCGCCGATCTTCACCTCTTCCGCCGGGATCTTGTGCAGCGGCATGATCTTCGAGACGTGGACGATCGCCCCGGTCAGCCCGCGCTTCATCGCGTGGTCCAGGATAGACCGAGTTCAGCACGTGCCGGGCGGCCGGGTTCAGACCGAAGGAGATGTTGGACAAGCCCCAGAATGATCTGGATGTCCGGGAATTCGGCCGCGGATCATTCTCGATCGCCTCCAGCGTCCAGAGCGCCGAGCTTGCGGTCGTCCTCGTTGCCGGTGCAGATGGTGAAGGTCAGCGGATCGATCATCAGATCTGCTTGCGGCAGACCGTGCCGTTTGCAGGCGAAGTCCACCAGCCGGCGCGCGATCCGAAGCTTGCTCCTCGGCAGTCTTGGCCATGCCGTCTTCGTCGATGGTGAGCGCGATGACGGCGGCGCCGAACTTCCGCGCCAGCGTCATCCGGTGCAGCCGGCGGCTGCTCGCCATCCTCGAAATTGATCGAGTTGATGACGCCCTTGCCGCCATAGAGCTTCGAGCGAGGTTTCGAGCACCGGCAGTTCGGTGCTGTCGATCACCAGAGGCGCATCGGCGGACCGCTCTGAAGCGCGGCTGACCACCTCGGTCATCTCGGCGATCTCGTCGCGGCCGACATAGGCGGTGCAGACATCGAGCGCGTGCGAGCCCTCCTTCACCTGCGTCGCGCCCCATCGCGACGCAGGCATCCCAGTCTTCCGCTGCCTGCCGTTCGCGAAACGCCTTGGAACCGTTGGCATTGCAGCGCTCGCCGATCGAGAGATAGGCGTTCTCCTGCCGATAATCGCACCGCACTGAAGAGCGAGGCGAAGCCTGGCGGCGGCGCCTGCGGACTTTCGCGTGTGGCCGGCGACCGGGCGATGCACCGTCCTCGGCCAGCCTTCGGAGCATCCGATCCAGCGCCTGGATATGCTCGATCTCGGTGCCGCAGCAGCCGCCGATCACGTTGACGCCGTCCTCGGTGATGAAGCGCTCCAGCCAGCCGGCGAGCTCGTCCGGGCCGAGGGGATAATGGGTCTTGCCGTCGACCAGTTCGGGCAGGCCGGCATTGGGCAGCACCGAGATCAGCCCCGGCCAGTTCTGCGACGAGATAGCGCAGATGCTCGGCCATTTCCTGCGGCCCGGTGGCGCAGTTGAGGCCCAAAATATCGATGTCGAGGGCGTCGATGATCGCGGTCGCCGCGGCGATATCGGTGCCGACCAGCATGCGTGCCGGTGGTCTCGACCGTCACATGCACCATAGATCGGCAGTCGGCCGCCGGCTTCGGTCATCGCCCGCTTGGCGCCGTTGACCGCGGCCTTGACCTGCAGCGGATCCTGGCAGGTCTCGCACAGGATGACATCGGCGGAGCCCGCCAGCAGGCCGGCGGTCTGGACCGCAAAGCCGTCTTCCAGCGTCGATAGGTCGACATGGCCGAGGGAGGGCAGTCGCGTTCCGGGCCCGATCGCCCCGATCACGTAGCGGTCGCGTCCATCGCCGGCAACCTTGTCAACCGCCTCCCTGGCGAGGGCGGCCGCCCGGCGGTTGATGTCGAAGGCCTGGTCGCCGAGATCGAACTCGCCCAGGGTGAGCGGCGAGCCGCCGAAGCTGTTGGTCTCGACCGCATCGGCGCCGGCCTCGAAATAGCCGAGGTGGATTTCCGTGCACCAGATCGGGTCGCGACAGGTTCAAGACCTCGGAGCAGTTCTCCTGGCCCTAGAAAGTCCCCCTCGATCGAGAGATCGCGGCTCTGGATCTGAGTGCCCATGGCCCCGTCGAACAAGCAGAACGCGCCGGGCAAGAGCCGTCAGAAAGTCGGTCATGCAAAAATCCTGTTAGGCTGCGTTGGCAAGCGTCGGTTTCAGACCGAGCAGGCGGCAGGTCGCGATGGTGAGATCGGCACGATTGAGCGTATAGAAATGAAGCTCATCGAACCCCTCGACGACCAGGCGCCTGGCCTGCTCCGCCGCCACCGACGCGCCGATCAAGGCGCGCTGATCGGGATCATCCTCCAGCCCTTCGTATAGAGCACCCAACCAGTCGGGCACACCTGCGCCGCAGCTGTCGCTGAAGCGCTTGGTCAGGGTGAAATTATGCACTGGCAGGAGGCCGACGGCGATCGGCACGTCAATGCGTCGGCTGATCATGGCATCGCGAAAACGCAGCACGGCATCGGTATCGAAGCAATATTGGGTGATGACCCGGCTCGCGCCGGCATCCACCTTTCGCTTCAGGTGATCGAGGTCCGCGTCCGGGCTGCCAGCTTCCGGGTGGGTTTCGGGGTAGCCGGCCACGCTGATGTCGAAATCGGCGATGCGTTTGAGGGCGGCGACCAGATCAGCGGCGTAGCGGTGATGGTCGTCCAGGGGCTGATGGCCCCTCTCCTCCTTCGGCCGATCGCCGCGAAGGGCCACGATTTTCTTGACACCTTCTTCCCAATAGCGGGTGGCGATCTCGTCGATCACGGCCTTGTCGGCCGTCGCGCAGGTCAGATGCGCTGCCGTCTTGAGCTTGGCATCGGCTTGCAGCTTTTTCACCAGCGGCGCCGTGCCCTCGGCCGGGTTGCCGCCGGCACCGCAGGTGACCGACACATAGCTCGGCTGGAGCTCGCGCAGGCGATCCACGGCCTGCCAGAATTTGGCTGTCGTTGCCTCGGTCTTCGGCGGAAAGAATTCAAAGGAAATGCCGGGGCTCGGCAGGCTCTCGCCGAGCCAGGCCACCCGGCGCTCCGAAAAATGTCCAGATTCGGATTGGTCTTTTGTCATGCGACCTTGGTCCCATCGAAGATGTTGGTTTCCGATAATGACAAGCGATCAGCCTTGGCCAGGATTGATGACGCGGGCTGGTCGGGCAACGCTGGGCCCTGGTTCTCTGTTCGGGTGGCCGACCAAAGAACAACCGTGAGGGGATCTCCCGCCAAAAACGTTGGTTTTTCAAAAGACAGCCCTGCGTTTGTAAACCACTCTTTCAACTCGGAATCGGCGAAACCGAGCCTCCGATGCGCATGGTCCCGGCGGAGAAATTCCTGCGTGTGCGGGGCAAAATCGACCACCACGAGGCGACCGCCCGGGCGCAGGACCCGGGCCGCCTCGCGAAGCGCAGCGCCGGGATCGTCGGCGAAATGAAGGACATTGTGCAGGGTCGCCGCATCATAGGAGCCATCGGGCAGCGGCAAATGATACATGTCACCCAGGCGGACCTGGCAGTTGCGCAGGGTGGTCTTGTCCAGATTGGCCCGGGCGACCGTGAGCATTTCGCTGGATTGATCGATCCCCAGACCAAAGCTGATCGAGGGCGCCAGAAGCTGGAGAATTCGACCGGTTCCGGTCCCGATATCCAGGAGCGTCGACGGTTGCCGGCCTTCGAACAGATCCAAAATGGCCGTCTCGACCTTGGCCTCATCGACATAGAGTGAGCGAACCTTGTCCCAGCTCTCTGCCTGGGCTGCGAAATAGCTGGTGGCCTGGGCGCGTCTGGTTTCCCGGATCATCGCCAGGCGCTGGCGGTCCAGGATCACCATGGGATCGTCGGACGGCAGCATCCGGCAAAGATTGCGTGCCATGCGCGCGCCTGCCCCGGCCTGGGCCCGCCGGTAGAACACCCAGCTTCCCTCGGGAATACGCTCGAGCAGGCCGGCATCGGCGAGAAGTTTCAGATGGCGTGACACCCGCGGCTGACTTTGTCCGAGAATCTGCGTGAGCTCGCTTACCGTCCATTCCCCTTGCGCGCACAGCAGCAGGAGACGCAGCCGGCTCATGTCCGCGGCAGCGCGCAAGCTGTTCAAAACATTATCGAGACTGTCGGTTGGTGCGGCCATGATCCGGGGGGTCTGCCAAGGGCGATCACAAAATCATTACATGTCGATATTAAAAAATCTTTATATCGATATGTCAATAAGAGCCGTTGACGACCGGCACGCCAAAAAAATGAGCGGCCTCTCGACCGCTCGGAATCTGCGGGACGTTGGGAACGTGAAGGAGACCCGAGGATCAGAGGCCGGGCTGCATCTCCTGCCGAGCATCAAGCGACGTCTTCCTCGCGAGCCCCGAAAAGCCAGCCCATCACGGTGTTTTCGACCAGATTGCTCACATCGTCCGGGTACAGACGAAGACTGCCCATCGCGTCGGTCAGGGAACGTTCATCTTCAAAGCGCAATCCTTCTTCGAACCGATGGTAAGAGCAGGCTGTCTCGACCGAGCACGGTCTCAAGTCGATGAAGAAGGTGGTCCAGGGTAACGATACGAATATCACTCATGAGGCAGCTCCGTGAATCGAGAAAACCTGTGGGAAGATTTACGGTTTGTTTACAATCACCGTTTACACCCCTTCTGAGCAACTTGATTGAATGGTTAAATGACACATCATGAGGCACAGATACTGGTGATTTTAGTTAAGGTTTGTGATGAATGTCATTTCTAGGCTTAATGGACTGTGGCAGTTTGCCATCACGCTCTTGGTAAATCTTGCTTGTTAACCGATTGTATCTTAAGGATATCGACTGGTGTTGGTGACGATCGATTAGCGTAGACGTTTCCTTCGATTGAGATGTTGTTTCAGTCGATCGAGAAGACCGCGGGGTCCGCTTGGGAGATCAATGTTGAAGAGGTCCGACATGATTGTTAGCCATCAAAAGGAGCGATCCCGCCTTGCGCAGAAAAAAACACGCCGGTTTCTGATCGGGCTGCTGGTCGGGTTGCTCGGGTTCATTTCGGTTCCGGTCGATGCGCAGCCGAGTGCCGGCGACCCGCTGGAAACTTTCAACCGCGGCAGTTTTCAGTTCAACCTCGCTCTGGACCGATACCTCCTGGAGCCGGTCGCCAGGACCTATCGGTTCGTCACGCCGGAGTTCGTGCGCACCGGCGTGACCAACGCGCTCAGCAACCTGGGCACCCCGGTCACCGTAGCCAATGATCTCCTGCAGGGTGAACCAAGGCGGGCAACCGAAAGCGTTGGCCGCTTCATGTTCAACACCATTCTCGGCATTGGCGGCCTGATCGATATTGGCGGCATGCTGGGGATGCCGGCGCGTCACAGTGAGGATTTCGGCCAAACCATGGCGGTTTACGGTGTGGGCTCGGGGCCTTATCTCATGGTACCGCTCTTGGGACCTTCCAATCCGAGGGATCTTGCCGGCATGGTGGTCGATTTCGCCTTCGATCCCTTCTCGCTTCTCGCGCCGACCGAAGCGTCGCTCGCCCGTCGAGGCACCTATTTCGTGTCCCTGCGAGAACGCAATATCGAAACGATCGATGAATTGCAGCGAACCAGCATCGATTTTTATGCCGCAACAAGAACGCTTGCTCAGCAGCTTCGAGAATCGGAAATACGCAATGGTGCTCCGGCACCCCTTGATGATCTCTATGAAGAGGACATCTATGACGAGAGCATTTTTGATGAGGATACCGATGATCTCGAAAATCCAGAAGATGACAGCGGGTCCTGAAAGCGTGGAGCGTCGCCGACTTTTGAAGGCCGTACCGCTCCTAATTTTGGCCACTTCTTTGCCATGGACGTCCGCCTATGGCGCTGTCTCCCCGGATGCTGCGCGGGACGTCATTCAGAATGTCGGGCAAAAGGTGCTGGACATCTTGAAGAGCGAAAGCACCAAGGATGAGAAATTCGATCTTTTGGTCACGCTTCTCGACGAATGGATCGATCTCGATCTGGTGGCAAGGCTGATCCTGGCCCGTCATTGGCGTACCGCCGAGCCGGCTCAACAGGAAGAATATCTGAAGCTTTTTCGCGCCTATGCGCTCGATAGCCTCGCCTCGAAGCTGCATATCTATAACGGACAGGATTTTGAAGTGACCTCGTCCCAGCTCGCAGGCAAGCGGGATGCGCTGGTAAAAACGCTGATTTTCAGCGGCGATCGACCGCCGTTGCATGTGGATTGGCGGCTTCGGGAACGGCAGGATGGTGGTTTGGTGGCGATTGATGTCATCGTCGAGAGTGTCAGTCTGATCGTGACCCAGCGTTCCGAGTTCGGCGCCGTTGTCGAGCGCAACGGAATGGAAGGTTTGTTGAAAGAGCTGAGGCAGCGCATCGATTCTTCGGCTTGATGCCGCCGGCGTTGTTGCCCTGAAAGGCAGGCTCGGCAGTCCGATCCTGTCCGACGACGTTTGATCGTCGCCACTGGTTGCTCCATGACCGAGCAT
>CAWBCX010000045.1:0-19793 GCA_963787265.1 uncultured Alphaproteobacteria bacterium
TCATCCATGCCGTATGCCGCAGCTGTTCTGACCGCTGTTGAATTTCCAGCCAGCGATAGTCGCCTTCACCCAGCCCGAAGACTTGGCGCATCAAAGCTTCGCTCGATTTTTTGAACTCGAGTGTCGGAAGGAATCTTTCTCGTCTGACCCAATTCCTCGAGTAAGGCCGGATCGGCTTCACCAGGCATTTCAGGGTGTTCAAAGGACAAAACCATGCGGAGATGAGGAAACCAAGGCAACGTCTCTTCGGCAGAGAACACGGAGCCCAGTTCCGTAGCCAATCGGCCTATAAGGTCAGAGTTCTCCGCAAGTGCCTGATTAAGCGGCGTTTCACATCCGGTGTAGGTATTGCTGCCGTAGAGCAGCTTTAAAAACCTGACCAGCTGATCGTTATTGGCTGGTACAGTCTGCCAATTCGTTAGCGGCGAGGGAGGTCTGATTCCAGGATGATGCAGGCAAATCACGCTGCGGTGCCCATCGTCGTTCAAGTCGACCGCCAGCCCGGCTTCCAGCAGTGGCCAATCCCAATCCATCCTTGGTTTGACCAAGAGAAGGAGAAGGATTCTCGACTCGAGTATCGATTTTTTGATAGCCCTGAACCATTCTGTTCCCGGGTCAATCTCGGAAGAAATAAATCCTCGAATTCGCCCGGAGCGACTGGCCAACAAATCTCTGACTCTTCGGGCTATTGGCTCATCTTCACTCTTATGGCTTATGAAGATTCCGATACTATCTGTCATGGCGTCGACAACTCCGCTTGGCCCTTTGGCCGCGTCGGTTACCGCATCAAAATCGTAAGAACTGGAGTGCGAATTTTCGGTGGATCAAATTAAGACGCCGGCACGTGAGAGTAACCTGATCGGCGAAATGATGAAGTGAAGCGCTTCACAGCAGGACATCATTGATGCCTTCATGGATCTAAAAGCCGTTTTCGCCGCGCTGGATGAAACGAACGCCGTGCCCTGCCACCTTTATTGATGTCCGAGCGAAGCCGCCAGCGCGGCCTGTCGTTGCAGGTCGCATCAAGCTTCCTTGCCATCGCCTCGTCGCCACTTTTGGCCTTGACTGTGTCGGCGCGTGGCTAGGCTGATTACCGGCGATGTGATGTAAATTATTGAACAAGCTAGAGAAAGATATCAAATCGTGAGCGCAAGCGTCAGATCTATCTGCCTTGGTGCTGGTCTCGTCGTGGTGGGCTTCCTGGCTGGTTGCGTCGCCGAGCCGTCGAAGCCCATTCAGGTTGACGGCTCAGATGCTCCGACAAGCCCTTTGCCGACCAGGCGTGCCGCCGAAGGGGACTCTGGCGGGATTGAGCCGCGCAAGCTGTTCGAGAATAAAGTCGCCGGCACGACGCCGGACGCGCTGGATCAGCCTGTGATCGAGCGCGGCACCGGGCGGCTGACTGGCCAGCCCAACATGTCGGCTACCGTCGGCGTGGACCGAAACGCAGCCGGCGATCTGACGCTGAACGTGGTCGATGCCGATATTCGGGACGTGGTCCGCCTGGTGCTCGAAGACGGGCTCGGCGCCAACTACGTGATCGACCCCGCGGTCACCGGAACAGTTACGGTCAGAACCAGCCGCCCCATCCCTGCCGACGATATCGTGGCGTTGTTGAATTCGATCCTCAATGTGAACGGCGCTGCCCTGGTCGAGCAAGGCGATCTCTACAAGATCCTGCCCAGCGACCAGGCGACCACGGCAGGCGGCCGGCCGGGGACCCTGGCCACGACACGAGCCGGACGGCCGGCATCGGGCATCCAGGTCGCCCCCATCCGCTACGCCGACGCCGTCCAGCTTGCCGATCTGCTGGAGCCCTTCGTGGTCAATCAGGGCGCCATCCAGGTCGACACCAACCGCAATACCCTTTTGCTGATCGGCTCGGCCGATCAAAACGCCACCATGACCGACCTGATCGAGATCTTCGACGTCGACTGGATGGCGGGCATGTCGTTCGGCCTCTATCCGTTGAAGGCGGTCGGAGCGACCCAGCTTGCCAGCGAGCTCGATCAGATCTTCGGCGATCCCGAGGTCGGTGTCGCCGCAGGCGCTTTGCGCTTCGTGCCGCTCGATCGCTTGAACGCCGTCTTGGCCATCACCGCTCAGCCGGACTACCTCAATCGCGTCGAAAGCTGGATCAAGCGGCTCGACCAATAACGTTCCGCCGCCTCGCCAAGGCCGACGACGATCCGGGTCAAGAGAGGCAGCTCGGCACCTGCCGTCTCGAACAGAGGGGTGAATTGCGGCACCACCAGCGTGAGCAGGATCACCGCCGAAACGCCGGCCATGAACATGAGCATGATCGGATAGACCAGCGCCGATTTCACCTGCTGGGTCAGTTGTTCGCTCTGATCGAGAAACTGGGCGAGGCGTAAGAGCACGTCGTTCAGCGCATTGCCCGCTTCGCCCGCTCTCACCAGGCTGATATAGGCGTTGGAAAAAATCGCACGGTGGTCATCCAGAGCGTCCGCAAAGGTGCTGCCGCCTTGCACCTTCTCCAGGAGATCGGCGAGCAGGCGGCGCTGGGATTCGCTTGCCGCGACGTCGATCAGGAACTTCAAGGACTGGTCGACGGTGAGACCGGCGTTCAGCAAGGTCGCAAGCTCGCGGGTCATGATCGCGACATCGCTTTGCCGCATGCGGCCGCGCTCGAAGAGGGGCTGGTTCAGCCAATCGAAAGAGCCGGGCTTGCGCTTTGGGCCAAACGGCGTGCCGGCGGGCTGGATCGCTACAGGCAATTGCTGGCGCTGACGCAGCTGCTCGACCACGGCCGCCTGATCGGCCGCTTCGATCTCGCCCTCGATGGTCTCGCCCTTGCCGCTGAGAGCTCTGAAGTGAAACCGCGTCATCAGTCAGCCTCGCGGGTGACACGCATGACTTCCTCGACGGTCGTGATGCCGGATTTGGCCTTGTCGATGCCATCCTCGAACATCAGACGCATGCCGTTATCACGCGCCGAGCGTTGCAGCTCGCTGGCGTCCACGCGCTGCAGGATCTTCTGTCGGATCACGTCGGACATGACCAGCACCTCATTGATGCTGACCCTGCCGAAATACCCGGTCTGCCGGCAGGCCTCGCATCCCTTGGGCTGCCAGAACTCGGTGACCTCCTGAACGTCGAGGCCGAGCTGGCCGAGCATATCGGGAAGCGGTCTGTAGGGCTCGCGGCCAGCCATCAAGCACCAAGGCGGCACTCAGTGCGACCAGGACGGCGCTGAGTTCGATGATCGGGTAGAACGGCCGAAGCCTCGCCCCGCAATCGCGACACCGCGCGCGCTACAGAAGATAGCTGAACAGCGGCACCAGCTCGAGCGGCGAAAGCCGGCGGCCGCAGTGATCACATGTCGATCGCCCGAACAGTACCGGCAGGCCGAGGGGCAGCCGGTCGGCGACCAGGCCGAGGAAGCTGCCGAAGAACGGTGCCAGCACGACCGCGATCAAACCATCGGATGTCATGTTTCTGTTGTCTGCCAGATCAGCTTTGGAACTGGCGATGTCAAAATCGCCGCTATGCATCGATCCAAAAAATCGATCGGATCCCGTTTGGAAACGTTGATGCAAAAGCCAAAGAGATAGTGCATCGGCGCCCTCAAAAAACAAGAAAATTGGGCCACGATTGGGGATGGCCGTGGCCCCGAAGTGAAGCCTGTTTGCCAGGGGAAGGGGCGTTCAGGCTTACCTCTTAGGGCCGCGTGAACGACACCAGCTCGAGGATTTCATCGGTGCCGGGCTTGGTCTCCAGGATAAAGCCGACGTCGGGGGCATAGAATTTGTTCTCGGCAGCGTCGGGTTCCAGCGGCGTGGTGTCCAGGGTGACCCGGCAAGTTCCGTCGCAGGAGGCGGCTGGCGTCGAGGCCGTACCGGCGAGATCGATGAACTCGGCGATGTCTTCTGCCTCACCAAGAGCGAATTCCAGACGGTTGACGTCGCCGACCGAGGGATTGGTCGGCATGATCAGACCGGGCTTGGCGAAATCGCGCCCCACCTTGAACGAGCCGTCGAGATCGGTAAGTTCGGCCTCGCCGTCTTCCTGTTCCTCGAAATTCTGGACCAGCTCGCCGCAGTAATAGACGTTGCCTTCGACGTCCTGGGCGAACCAATCCTCGGTGATCTCGACGGACTTGTTGCCATCCTTTTGCTCAACCACATCGGTGACCACCAAGCAGGTGACGCCCTCGATCAGCTTGGTCCGGTCGGTAACGGTGACCGTGATCCTCTCATCCGCGTTCTCATAATCCCAGACAAGGCCCTGATTTAGAGGAAAGAACGGGTTGGCGGCGACCGAACCGCCGATCTCCAGCGGGTTGACGAAACTTTCAGGCTCGAACGACGGCTCGTAGCGCGCTTCGCCGATATCGCCGCAGACCTCGCGTCTTGCCTTGAGCTGCGCCCCGCAGAGCTCACGCTCTTCCTGGCGCTCAGTCGTCGCCTCGTCGATGCAGGCGTTACGTTCCGCATCATCGCCGATGTTGATGCAACTGGCTCTCGTGGTGAGGAAATCATCCTGGACGTCGTTGACGCAGGCATTGTTCATGAGCTTGGCGGTGCTGCTGCAAAAATTTTCGGCCGCAGCAGCTTCTTGAGCCAGGGCCACGATCAGCGCCATGGAACATCCAGTCGATTGGCTGACAGGAGATCTGCTTCGGGCTGATTGACGGATGAGCGTGCAGTTCATTGAAACTCTCCCAGATGAGTTAAGGACTTAACGCCTCGGCTTGGCTACCTCCGGGTGTTCGAGAGGCTCCTTATTCAACCCTTCAAGGGAGAAATCCGTACATCTGACATCTGGCAGAGAAGCTCCTCGATGACCCCGATGCCAGACTGACACCTGTCGTATAAACGCGTAGACGTTGAGTTCGCAGCGCTTCCGGATCCTCGTGCCCGGACGATCCAGATGACGATGCCCATGATATCGCCTCAACCCCGGCGAGCAGGCGCCGGACGGTTGGAATTCGAGTTGACCGGGCTAACTTCGTGGCTGGTCGGTGGACCATCGCACCAAGACGGCATACGCTGGCTCTTGCCTTGGCGTTGATCGGCATGATCTTTCTTTGCCGCGCCATCGAATGACTGCATTCACGCCCGATCGACCGATTGGCCACGAGGCGCGGGCGAGGTTGGAACGGCACGTCATCAAAGCGACATGGGGTCAGCAATCTTGAGCCAGAACACCGTTCGATTAATCCGATGCCGGGCCGGCATTCGCAATGTGCAGACCAGAATGCCGTTTCGCTTTGGCGTGATCACGATCGAAGCCTCGCCGCTCTTGACGCTCGCTGCCGACATCGAGACCGCCGATGGCGCGCGGGCCACCGGCTATGCGTCGGATTTCCTGGCGTTTCGCTGGTTCGACAAGCGCCCCGAAAAGAGCCTCGCCGACAATTGCGCCGACCTTATTGCCGCGGTTGGGCAAGCTGAAAACCTCTATCTCGATGCGGCCCGGAGTGGACTGCGCACGCCGTTTGCGCTTTGGCATGAGACCTTGCCGGAGATCGAGCGCTGGGCGCTGGCCAACGACTTCAATCGGCTCGGTGCATCGTTCGGGGCCTCGATGCTGGAGCGCGCGGTGATGGACGGGCTCGGCCGCTGTCTCGGCAAATCCTTGTTCCGGATGGTCCGCGACAATGATCTCGGCATCGACCTTGGCGCCCTCATCCCGGACCTCGCCGGTCGGGATATGAAGGACTTCCTGCCAACCCAGCCCCTGCCAGGGGTGGCGGTAAGGCATACGGTAGGGTTGGCCGATCCGATCACGTCGGCGGAGATCGCGGCCGATGACCGCGTGAATGATGGTCTGCCGGAAAGCCTCGAGGAGTATATCGAGCATGACGGTCTTCGTTACCTCAAGATCAAGGTCGGCGGTGTGCTTGACGATGACCTTGATCGGCTGGAGCGGATGGCGACAGTGCTGTACCGGGAGGACCGGCGCTTCGGCATCACCCTCGATGGCAACGAGCAGTACAAGACCATCGATGATTTCGTCGAGCTGGTCGAGCGGATGGCGGCGACGCCGGCGTTGGCAGCACTTTATCGCGATATCCTGCTGATCGAGCAGCCGCTGGAGCGGAGCGTTGCCATGGAGCCGGACGTCGGCCCCGCGTTGAAAAAGCTCGCGGACAGCAAGCCGGTGATCATCGACGAGGCCGATGGCTGGGTCGAAGCGTTCAAGGAGGCGGCAGCCCTCGGCTATCGCGGCACGTCCCACAAGAACTGCAAGGGTGTGTACAAGTCGCTCAAGAACCTGGCCTTCGCGAAATCCCACAATGAGGAGGTCGGACGGAACGAGCTTTTTCTCTCCGCGGAGGATCTTTCCAACCTCCCGGTGGTGTCGCTCCAGGCCGATCTTGCCGCGGTCGCGATGCTCGGGATCGAGCATGTCGAGCGCAACGGTCATCACTATTTTCGCGGACTTGGCCATCTGAGCGAGGCCGAGAAGCGAGCAGCGCTCGAAGCCCACCCCGATCTCTACGAGCGGCGCGGCGACGAGGTGTTTTTGCGCATCGTTCAGGGATCCTTGTCATGCGGCTCGATCCAGGTGCCGGGCATGGGTTTTTCGGCGCTTCCCGACATCGAGGCGATGATCCCCATCGAAGACTGGACCTTCGAGAGCCTCGGTCAGGCCGGTTGACCGGCGGCATGCTGAAGACGGATGGGCCGATTTTCCCCGGCCGAACGTTCGATCGCTTCCAGCACCAGCGCGATCTCCACGCCTGAGCGGTCGACATCGGCGTCGGGCTTGGTGCGCGCGGCGACATGGTCCAGAAAACACCGGAACTCGGCTGCGACGACGTCGACCGGTTGCCGGCGTTCGATCATGGGCGTCCGGGCATCCTCGAAAGCCGGCCACCAGAGACCGTCATCGCGCTGCTCGTGGCGCACCTTGTGCCACATCAGACGCTCGGTCTGGTAGTCGATCTCGATGGCGCCTTCGGCGCCGCAGATCTGCACCTCCTTGGTGTTGAGCGCGTTGGGCACGATGCTGTCGACCCAGCGCCCGGGCTGAATATAACCCGCCTCGATCTTGCCGACCACGCCGCCCGGGTAGGTCATCAGAATGAGAGCGAGATCGTCCAGGCCGCGCCCAAAATGGTCACGCCTGATGGCATAGACCTCGAGCGGTGGGGCGCCGAGCAGCCAGTTGAACAGATCGATGAAATGCACCGCGTCATTGCCGGTGACACCGACATCGCGCCTGGCCCGTTTGAACCCGGTGAAATTCCCAGCGAGATAGCGAAGCTCCCCCAGGTCGCCGCTGTCGACGCGGTTTTTCAGGGAGTGAGAGAGGGGATGGTGGCGGAAGTAGAAGCCGACCTGGAGGACGCACTCGTGGGCATGCACCAGGGCCGAGAGTTCCCGGGCCTCGGCGGAACTCATCGTCAGGGGTTTTTCGGCGAACACGTCCTTGCCCGCGGTGATCGCCGCCTTGCAAATCTCGGTGTGCAGATCGGTCGGTGCGACCACGTCGACGATGGCGACCTGATCGAGCACGTCTCGATAATCCGCGACCAGCCGGTCGGCCGGCAGCCCGCACGCGAAGGCCCGTTTCCGCGCTCCCGGATCGGGGTCGGCAACCCATAGAACATCGCGGCAACCGAGCTGACACCAAGCGTCGAGATGAACCGGCCCGAATCCGCCGAAGCCGACTTGAAGCACGTCAACGACGGTTCCGGTGCCGGCCATCTCCGCTTCAGCCCCTATCACAAGGACGACAAGCGATCCCCGCCGCCGAGAACAAGGACTGCTCGGATACCCTCGGGCTAGAGGACTCGTTCATGAAAAACGGCCCAAACCCGATGAGGTGGTCATACCACTAAGGACGCTCGATGCCGAACTCGTCCGGCGACTTCGCCGCCTTGCCGCCGTCGAACAGCAGCCATGCGTTCTGGCGGACCATGCCCATGGCGCGCTCCTGCGCCTCGTCACCGGCATAGGGCGTGAACAGGGCGCCCCTGTCGGCGGCGTAGTCCTTCAGCGCCTTGGAGTTGGCGATGGTGTCGTTCCAGACCGCGGTCATGGTTTCCAGCACCTCCGCCGGCACGTCCTTCGGCGTCCAGATGCCGAAATAGTTGGTCGCCAGCGAGATGTCCGGCACCTCGTCGGTAATCGGCGGGATCGTGCCGTGGCCTGCGAGCTCCAGAGGCTCGGTGCCGATCACGGCAAGCGGCCTGATCCGGTCGGCGCGGATCATCTCCGCCTGCTCCGAGGCGAGCTGGGTGGTGACCTCGGTCTCGCCAGAGACGGTCGCGATCACGGCCGGGTTGCCGCCGTCATAGGTGACATGCTTGTAGGTGACGCCGGTCTGCTGGGCAATCGCCTCCATGGCGTTGTGACCGGCCGACGACAGCCCGGCGGTCGCCACCGACACCTGGTCCGGGTTGTTCTTCATGGCGTCGAGCAGATCGTTGACGTTCTGGTAGGGCGAGTCTGGATTGACGCCGATCACCGACACGTTGGCGACATCGAGAAACAACGCCCATTGATCGAGCGTCACATCGAGCATGTCGAGGACGGGATAGGTGCCGAGATCCGAGGCGGCGCCCGCTGCCCAGGTATAACCGTCATGGGGCGCATCCCATGCCCCCTTGGTGCCGACCGAACCCGAAGCGCCGGGTTGGTTGACGATCACCACCTTCTGGCCAAGGGCTTCTTCGAGCTCGCCCGCGACCACGCGGGTCACTTGATCGGTGGAGCCGCCCGCCGACCAGGGGACGATGATGGTGATCGGCTTGTCGGGCGCCCAGGCGGCATGGGCACCGCCGGCAAGCGCCAGGCCCGCGGCCATGGTTGTAACCGTGAGGATCGAACGGATCATGGGGTTGCCTCCCTACTCTTGTTCTTGCTCAAACCAGAATGCGAGCAAGAAGGGAGATGGTCAACCGAACGATCATCGGCCAACATGACCGGAAAGGAGGCTCATCTGGACAAGGGAGAAGAGTCATGACGGAAGTCTGGCCAAACCGCATCGACGATATCGATCGGCTCGAAGAGGTGATGAGCCGACCGTCGGCAGCGCTTGAAGCCGACCTCGAGCGCCTCGAGGGCGATCTTTTGATCCTGGGCGTCGGCGGCAAGATGGGACCGACGTTGGCGAGGCTGGCCAAACGGGCGGCACCGAAAAAACGGATCATCGGCGTTGCCCGTTTCAGCGAGGCTGGGGTTCAGGAAAAACTGGAAAACGCCGGTGTCGAAACCATCGCGTGCGACCTGCTCGATCGCGGGGCCGTGGCGGCCCTGCCCGATGTCGAGAACGTCGTCTTCATGGCGGGGCGGAAGTTCGGCACGTCGGACCGGGAGGATCTGACCTGGGCGATGAATGTGCTGGTGCCCTCCATCGTCGCCGAAGCCTACAAGAACAGCCGGATCGTCGCCTTCTCCACCGGGTGCGTCTACCCCTACATGCCGGTCACCAGCCAGGGCGCCAGCGAGAAAGTGCCGCCGCTGGCGCCGCCGGGCGAATATGCCAATTCCTGTGTCGGGCGCGAGCGGATTTTTCAATATTTCTCCAACCTCAACGGCACGCCCGGCCGGCTGATCCGCCTGAACTATGCGATCGACCTTCGTTACGGCGTCCTCCATGACGTCGCGACCAAGGTGCTTTGCGGCAACGACATCGATCTCGGCATGGGGCATGTCAATGTGATCTGGCAGGGCGACGCCAATGCCATGGTGCTGCGCGCCCTCCTTCACTGCACCAGCCCGATCACGCCCTTGAACGTCACCGGCCCGGAAACCCTCAGCATCCGCTGGCTGGCCGAAGCCTTTGGCCGGAAGCTCGGCAAGGAGCCGGTGTTCGAAGGCCGGGAAGGCGAAAGCGCCTGGCTCAACAATGCCGCAGAGGCTTTCCGCCTGTTCGGCTATCCCCGCGTCCCGCTCCATCGGATGATCGACTGGGTTGCCGCCTGGGTCGAACAAGGGGGTGCAAGTCTCGATAAACCGACCCATTACGAGGCCCGTGATGGCACCTACTGAGCCGATGCAAAACCGGCCATTGACCGTCCTTGATGCAGAAGCCGGCTTTCGCCTTTCGAGCGAGGCAGGCTGGAACCAAAGCGTTTCGGACTGGCGGATGATGCTCGAGACCGCGCCGGCCGTCGGCCAGGTCGACCAGACGGGTGATCTCGTCGCCAGCGCGCTGGTCATGCCCTACGATGACCGTATCGGCTGGGTCGCCATGGTGCTGACCACGGCAGCCTGCCAGCGCCGCGGGCTGGCGACGCGCAATCTCCGCTGGGCCATTGATATTTGCACCGAGAAGGGCCTGGTCGCCGGTCTGGATGCGACACCCGCCGGCCGCGAAGTCTATCGCCCGCTCGGCTTTCGCGACCTTTGGCCGCTCAAGCGCTGGCGCGCCGATCGGCGGCCACCGGCCGAGGGGGATGTTGCCACGCATGACTTCGAGATCAGGCCCGCGCGTGTTGCCGATCTCGCGGACCTCGCTGATCTGGACGCCCTGGCCTTCGGGGCGCAGCGCCGGCCGCTCCTCGGCTATCTCCGCGACAACCAACCTCGGCTCGCCTGGCTGGCGCTCGATCGCGCGCGCGCCGTCGGTTTCGTGCTCGCCCGAAGCGGCCGCCTCGCCACGCATATCGGCCCCTTGGTCGCCGACACCGAAGAGGTGGCCGAAGCCCTCCTGCGCAAGACGCTGGATGACCTGGCCGGCGCGGTCTCGATCGATGTTCCCGATCATCAGGCCGCTTTCGGTCGCGTGCTGACGAAGGCGGGTTTTGCGCCGGTGCGCCCGTTCATGCGGATGACGAGAGATGGCGACAGAGCTGCCGGCCGGCAGGGCTCGAGTTTCGCCATTGCCGGGCCTGAACTCGGATGACGGCTTGACAGCCCCGCCGGGAGGGGGAACCCTTTACGAAAGAAGGAAATGATCATTGGGGCTTCACGTCGACGATCTGAGTGCCGAGATTCGGGCGACCTTCAAGGCGGGCGGGGTCATTCCTGCGCATCCGCTTGCTCTCGACCGTAATCGGCGCTTCGATCCCAGGCGGCAGCGCGCCCTTTCCCGCTACTATATCGATGCCGGCGTCACCGGCCTTGCCGTCGGAGTCCACACCACGCAGTTCGCGATCCGTGACGCCGGCTTGTACGAGCCTGTGCTGCGCTCGGCCATGGAAACCGCTGTCGATTGGACCGAGCGCCCCTTGGCGATGATCGCGGGGCTGGTCGGGCGGACGGAGCAGGCGCTGCAGGAGGCCGATCTGGCGCGCGGCCTCGGCTACCATGCAGGGCTGCTCAGCCTCGCCGCGATGAAGGGAGCAAGCGAGGACGAGCTGATCGAGCATTGCGCCCGGATCGCCGCGGAGATCCCGCTGGTCGGCTTTTACCTGCAGCCGGCAGTCGGCGGCATCGTGCTTTCGCCTGCGTTCTGGCGCCGCTTTGCCGAGATCGACAATGTCGTCGCCATCAAGATCGCGCCGTTCAACCGCTACCGAACGTTGGACGTCATCCGCGGCGTGATCGAGGCGGGGGCCGAGGAACGGATCACGCTTTTGACCGGCAACGACGATCACATCGTCGCCGACCTGCTCACCCCGTTCCGCTTTCGCCGGGACGATCGCGAGGTGACCGTCCGCATCAAAGGCGGCCTGCTCGGCCATTGGTGCGTCTGGACCAAAACCGCCGTCGAGATGGTCGAGCGGATCGCGAGCGCGGCGAGCGTGGCGCTCGACCCCGGACTTTTGACCTTGGACGCGGAAGTGACCGACTGCAACGGGGCTTTTTTCGATGTCGCCAATGATTTTCGCGGCTGCATCGCCGGCTGCCATGAGGTGCTGCGCCGCCAGGGTCTGCTGGAGGGCATCTGGTGTCTCGATCCGGACGAAGGTCTCAGCCCCGGTCAGGCGGCTGAGATCGATCGCGTCCAACGAGCTTACCCCGCCCTCAACGACGACGATTTCGTTGCCGCTAATCTCGAGCGTTGGCTGGCGTGAGCGACGGCGATGTGACCTTCGAGCCGGCCGCCGGCACGCCGCGCGCCGATCTTCTGGACGGGGATGGCGCTGATGGCCTTGGGCATCGCCGCGCTGATCGCCTGCCTCGACATGCCGCGCTTCGAGGAACGGCAGATCAACCCCTATACCGCCCCGGGCCTGGTCCCGGGCATGATCGCCGCCGTGCTCGCTCTGCTTGGTTTTTTTCTGACGCTGCGCGCCGCCAGGCAACGCTCGGTCAAAGCGCCGCCGACCAAAAACCCGCCCGGTGGCGCTGCCACCCTGTGGGTGACGTTAGGGTTGACGCTTGCCTATGCCGCGGGGCTGGTGGGCCGGGTACCGTTCTGGCTGGCGACGGGTTTGTTCGTGTTCGCCTTCGTCGCTATTCTCGAATGGCGACGGGACCGGCCGCCCGGCGAGCATTTTCGCGCTCTGGCGTTTGCCGCCGTTTACGCCGTGGCCGTCGCCGCCGCAGTGACCTGGGTGTTTCCAGGAGATCTTTCTGGTGCGTCTGCCATGAGGCCAGGCGATGCCTGAGGGCCTGATCCATCTGGGCGCAGCGCTTTTCAACTTTATGGCGCCGCTCACCTTGTTCAACGTGCTCTGGGCGACCCTGCTCGGCATGATCGTCGGCATGTTGCCCGGCCTCACCGCGACGCTGGGCGTAGCGCTGCTGACGACATTGACGTTCAAGATGGCCGCCGAGGACGCCATCCTGATCCTGATCTGCATGTATGTCGGCGCGATCTACGGCGGCTCGCGCAGCGCCATTCTGCTCAACATTCCGGGCACGCCCGCCAACGCCGCCACGACGCTGGACGGCTTTCCGCTCGCGCGCCGCGGTGAGGCCGGCCGCGCCATGGGCATCGCCACGACGGGGTCCGTCCTCGGCACGCTGATCGGGATTTTGTTTCTCGCGACCATCGCGCCGGTGCTGGCCGAGTTTGCGCTCGAGTTCGGTGCTTTCGAGTTCTTCTGGCTCGCCGTGTTCGGCATCGTGATCTCCGGCCATCTCACCTCGCTCGCCGATCCGCTCAAGGGCTGGATCGCCGGTTTTCTCGGCCTGCTCGCCGCCATGGTCGGCCAGGAAGGCATCCACGCCTATGCGCGCTTTGCCTACGGCAGCACCGATCTCGCAGGCGGCATCGGTCTCCTGCCGGCGCTGGTCGGCGCTTTCGGCTTTTCCGAGATTCTGATCGTCATGAGCCAGCCTGTCGCCGAAACCGTCCGGTCGGCGACCGACCGCGTGATTCCGAGGCTGAGAGACATCACGCGATACTGGCGCACTATCTGCCGCTCCGGCGTGATCGGCACCGCCATGGGCATCATCCCCGGCGTCGGCGAGGATCTCGGTGCCTGGGCCTCTTACGCGGCAGCCAGGCGCGCCAGCAAAGAGTCCGAAAAATTCGGGAAAGGCTCGGTCGAGGGTCTGATGGCGGCGGAGGCCGGCAACAACGCCGCCGTGCCCGGCGCCATCATCCCCGTGCTTGACCTTGGCCGTGCCAGGCTCGGCGCCGGCTGCCGTGCTGCTGGCAGCGATGTTCATCCACGGCGTGCGCCCCGGCCCGCTGATCATGATCGAATTCCCGACCTTCGTCTCCGAGGTCGTCGCGATGATGCTGCTGGCGACCCTCGCCATCCTCATCCTCGGTATCGCGCTCACCCGCCCGTTGTTGCGTGTCCTCCAGGTGCCACCCACACGTCTGATGCCGGTGATCTTCGTGCTGTGCACCATCGGCTCCTTCGCCATTGCAAGCCGGGTGTTCGACATCTGGGTGATGATCGCCTTCGGTCTGCTTGGCTTCGCGCTGCGCAAGATGGACTACCCGATGGCGCCTCTGGTCCTCGGCCTGGTCCTCGGCGATATCCTCGACAAGAGCCTTCGGCGCGGGCTGGTGCTGAGCGACGGCGATCTCACCCCCTTCCTAACCCGCCCGATCAGCCTGGTGCTTTGGCTGACCGTCGCGCTCACCGTCTTGCTGAGTTTCGGCTGGCTAAGGCGCCGGGCGGCGCGCCTGTTTGCGCGAAAGAAGTCCCTTTACGGAAACCGAGACATGACCCTGTCCCTTTGCAACGAAGTGCTTCGCGAGCTTGATTTCGCCGGCCAATGCGCCCTTGCCAAGGGTCTTGGCTATGACGGCCTGGAGATTGCGCCTTTCACGCTCTCGGACGATCCGCACCGTCTGCCCAAAGCCAAACGCGCCGAACTTCGAAAGATCGCCGAGGACCACGGCCTGACCATCACCGGCCTCCATTGGCTGCTGCTCAAGCCGGACGGCCTGTCGATCACCAGCCCGGATCAGACCGTGCGCGACCGCACCATCGACGTCATGCGCGGCTGATCGAACTTGCCGCCGATCTCGACGGCACGATCCTCGTGCACGGTTCACCCAAACAACGAGAAGTCGCCACGGGCGAGAGCTTTGAGACCGGCGATAAACAGGGCGACCGTTTGTTTCGCCAGTATCGTCGAGGCCGCAGCGGCCGCGGGCGTGACTTATTGCATCGAGCCGCTGGCCAAGGCGGAGACCGACGTCATCAACACCGTCGAGCAGGCGGCCGCGATCGTTCGGGACGTCGACAGTCCGGCCCTGCGCACCATGATCGACTGCTGCGCCGCCGGTCAGGCGGAGGATCGAGACCGTGCCCGACCTGATCGACCGCTGGTTGCCGAGCAACCTGATCGCCCATATCCACCTGAACGATCCGAACCGCAAGGCGCCGGGCCAGGGCGAGATGGTCTTTGCCCCGATCCTCGCCGCTCTGCAAGCGCAGAGACTATCGCGGCATCATGGCGATCGAGCCGTTCATCTACGAGCCGGACGGCGCGACGACGGCGGCGCGGGCGATCGGCTATATCAAAGGGGCTGGCGAAGACAGGATTTGATCACCGACGTCACCGCTATCGGATCGCAGCATCCCGACGCTCTGGCTGCTCGCCGAGATGTGCTGACCGTCGCCTCGCAATACCGATAGCCATCAGATCAACCTTGCTCCGATGCTTTCACCTCGCCGAAATCATGCAGATGCACGTCGGTCGCGGCGTGCTCTTTCAGGATGCGAAGCGCGGCTTTCTGCTTGTCTTCGTTCGGCGTGTTGACCCAGAGCAGCAGGCCGCCATGCTCAAGCTGTTCCTGGAGATGTTCGGCGTGGTTCTTGTCCAGCCACCTCGCCAGCACGGTGCTGAGAACGGCCCCGCCGATCGCCGTGCCGGTAACGGCGGCGGCGACCACGCCGGCAGAAGCGACGACGGTGCCGGCAGCAATCACCGCCGGCAGATAGGTGAGCGTGCTGGTGATGGTGCGTTCGGTCTCGGCGAATTCGGTAAGGGTTCGATAGGCAGCGCGCGGCGCTTCCGGGCTGTCCTCTAGCTCCTCCACCCGCTCGTAGCGATGGCCGAGCTTTTTCTTGACGGCATCCTCGCCTGCCAGAAGACTGGTGTCATCCTTGTCGAAGCCTGCATCGATCAATGCTTCGACCGCACGGTCGAGATCGGCAACATCGTGAAACACCGCGACCGCCTCGACCGTGCTTGTCTTTTTGTCCGCCGACATCTCGACTCCTTTGTTCATGAATTGGCGTGCCGATCCTCATCGATCTCAGCCGCACCACATTTGCTCTAGATCAAGCGAAACCCTGGCCGTCGCGCATCTGGCCAAACCTGCATTCAGCGCCGATCGGAGCGTGGCCCGGACATTGCGCGAAGCTGCCTCAGAATTGCCTCTCGAACGTCGCCGGGCTGCTGCTGAATGGCGCCGGTCAGGGCGTTCATCTGATGCCGAAGCGCGTACATCTGGTCAAGCAAAGACAGCACCAGCGGCATGGTCTCCTCCTCGACCACCAGGTCGTGACGGAGATCGCAGATCATGCGGATCCGCGCAATATCAACCTCCGAGAACAGAAGATCCGTGTCTGCTGCCGGCGTTGTCGCCGAACGGTTTGGCGCCACCCAGCCAAGCTCCACCCAGCGCACCAGCTCGGCCTGTTCGATCCGGCCGACCATCATGACGACCTCGGTGAGCGTCTTCATCGGCCCTGCCCCCACTCGTCTCTCGGGTTATAGGGATGATCCGCCTGCCAGCGGCGAAGGGCCTCCTCCAGCGCCGGATCGCCGCGCTTGGGCAGCACGATCTTCAGATGCACATACTGGTCACCCCGTTGTCCGGTGCGCCGGTCGACGATCCCCTTTTCGCGCAGCCGGAGCGTCGAGCCGGCGTTCGAGCCTTTCGGGACATTCATCGCCACCGTGCCGTCGATCGTCGGCACGTCGATCTTGCCGCCGAGCATGGCCTCGGCCGGGCTTACCGGCAGATCGACGTGAATGTCGTTGTCTTTTCGTTGAAAAACATTGTGCGGCCGAAGGTGCAGCTCGACATAGGCATCACCAGGCGGGCCGCCCTCGAAACCCGGCTGACCCTTGCCCTTCAGCCGGAGGGTCTGGCGGTCGCGGGCACCTGCCGGAATGGAGAGATCGAGGTTTTGCCCGTCCGCCATGGTAACGCGCTTCTTTGCCCCTTTTGCGGCTTCCAGGAAGTCCACCGTAAGGTTGTAGGAGATATCGGCACCGCGCGCGCGTGTGCGAAAACTCTGGCGGCCATCGCCTCGGCCCTGGAAGAGATCCGCGAAGAAGTCGTGCAGCGTCTCGTCGTCGGGGAAGCCCTCCTGGCGATAATATTTGGCCCCCTCCGGCGCATCGGCGAAGTCGCGGTAGTAGCCTTGCTGCGGCCGCTCATGACCTTGGGCATCGATCTCGCCTCGATCATATTTTGCGCGCGTGTCGGGGTCGGACAGAATATCGTAGGCAGCGGTTATCTCGCTGAAACGTCCGGCAACATCCGGCTTGCCAGGGTTGAGGTCGGGATGCAGCTCCTTGGCGAGCTTCCGGTAGCGGCGCTTGATCTCGTCCTGGCCGGCATCGCGGCTGACCCCGAGCGTTGCATAAAGATCGTCGCTCATCATCCCCCACCAAAGACAACGTTCAGCTCAACACGGCGCGCCGAGCACCGATTCATATCACCATAGGAAAGCGACCAAAGGCTAGAGCGTTTTCTGACCCAACGACGTCGGCTCCGGCCCGTCCCCCCCTCCCGACCACCCCATGCGAGAGTACCCTGTGGGTGTTCGGGAGAAGGGCGGGCTGGTTCCGTATGATCGGTAAATGCACTCGACGCATTTCTCAAAAGCTTGGGAGACGAATGATGTGGTCACACCCTCGGCGCACCGGCGTATGCGCAAGATCCAGACGATGCACGATCTCTTTGGTCTTGCATCAGCTTTCCCGACATCATTGATCGCTATGTTGGGGTCGATGCACTGGTTTGCAGCATGGTGAACAGCTCATCCTTGAGCTGAAGGCGCTTCCTCTTCAGTTCCTCGTGATGCTCGTCCGCAATATTGAGACCGGCGCTCTCGACCCGATGGATCTCGCGATTGACGTCGTGATAGTCATCGAACAGCCGCGCGAAATGGGCATCATTGACCTTGAGCTCGTGGATACGCTCCTTGTGCTCGGGCAGTTCGTCCGCCAGCTCGTGCAACACGTGAGACATGATCGACATTCCCCTGATGAAGACGATGTACCAAATCCGCGTCCATTTCTACATGTCCTTCGCGATGATCGATTGATCTGGCTCAAACCGGATGGGACGATCGGAGGCCGATGTCGGTTCCAGGCTGATCCTCTGCGAGGATCCCGGCTGCAGCTCGAAGATCTCATCTCGATAGCCGATACGGATTGGCAACGCCGGGAAATCGGCTGCCTCGATGATGATGTCGGTCTGGCCTATCTGCAGCTTCAACGCGTTGCCGCGATAGCGAAGGCGTAGCCGAAGCTCCTTCAAACCTTCCGGCAACAGCGGGTTCAGCCAAAGAATGCCTTGGCGGGTTTCGATGCCGGTGAAGACGCGGAGCGCAACGTCGACCGTACCCGCCATGGCGCCGAGATGAATACCTTCCGCCGTCGTGCCGCCTTGGATGTCGGTGACGTCGCTGTACAGCGCTTCGCGCAACAGCCGCCAGGCGTGTTCGCGCTGCGATCGGAAAAGGACCCAGCCATGGACCACGCGGCTCAGCGTCGATCCATGGGATGTGCGGCAGGTATAGTAGTCGATGTTGTCCGGAATGGTCTCGGTCGCGAACTCATAGCTCAGGTGCTTGAACAGTGAGCCCAGCTCCTCGGCCGAGAAGAGATAGAACAGCATGAGCACATCGGCCTGCTTCGAGACCTTGTAGCGATTGGGCGTATCGCCTTCGGCCTCGAGGAGGCGGTCCAGCCGCTGGATGTCGCCGTATTTGGCGCGATAGCCGTCCCAGTCGAACTCTTCGAGCGCGTCGTAACCTTCGAACTGGCTGATGATGCCGTCATCATGGAACACGACCCGCATCTTCTGGCTGATATCCTGCCACTGCGCCCGCTCGTCGATGGTCAGCGCGAGGCGTGAGGAGAGTTCTTCCAGGCGATCCGGCGGCAAACGCTCGATGACGTCGAGGGCTTTGCAAAGGCACCAGGCGGCCATCACATTGGTGTAGGCGTTGTTGTCGAGGCCGGGTCGATCGGCGTCCGGGTAGCCGTCGTGATATTCGTCCGGTCCCATGACGCCCTTGATCTCGTACCGGTCGATCCGGGCATTGTAGCAGACCACGGACGCCCAGAAGCGGGCGATCTCGAACAGCATCTCGGCGCCGTAATACGCCATGAACTCGAGATCCCAGGTCGCCTCGTAATAGGTCCAGATATTATAGGAAATCGCTGCGTTGACGTGACGCTGCAGATGGGAGTGGTCCGGCAGCCAGCGGCCCGATTTTGGATTGAGGTGGACTTCTTGCGTTTCCTCGCGGCCATCGCTGCCGCTCTGCCATGGAAACATCGCACCTTCGAGCCCGGCAGCTTTGGCGGCCGCACGCGCCTCGGGCAAACGACGATACCGGTATTTCAGGAGCGAACGCGTGATCGCGGGTATGCGCAGGTTGAGGAACGGAAAGATGAACAGCTCGTCCCAGAAAATATGACCGCGATAGGCTTCGCCGTGAAGGCCACGCGCCGGGATGCCGACATCGCGATCGATCACATGGGGGGAGGCGACCTGCAGCAGGTGGAACGTGTGGAGCCGGAGAACGCGCCGCGCTTCCAGGTCCTTTTCTACATGATCATCATAGACAAGCTCGACCTCGAACTGACGCCAGAGCTCTTCCCAGGCATTGGCGTGACTCTCCAGGAGCGCGGAAAAAGTCGGGGCGCGGCGCACCGAAGTCGTCGCGGCGAGATGAGGGCTGGCAATCGCGTGGTCGCGCAAGGTGTGGAGCGCAACCACCTTCTCGATGGTCAGATGATCGCCCTGCTTCATGTCGAGGGCGAAGCTGTCGGCGATGAAGCCTGGCTCCTGCTCGTTCCGATGGCCGACATCGATGCGCTCGCCGTTGAGATAGGCATGGGTGCGCGCCGCTTCTGCAATACCGATCTGCGACTGCGTCGTCTGAACCGACAGGACAATCACACCGTCTTCGAGACGCTCGGTGCCGAGCATGTTCAAATGGCGATTGCTGAGGCTCTGATATCGGGCGACCCCGCCATTGACCACGCGTCCATCGAGGCTCGAGCGGATCTCGATCGGCCCGGACCAGTTGATCGCCTCGACCGTCGTTTCGAGCGCTGCCAGATGCGGCATGGCCATATGCACGATCCGGCGCTGATCGATGCGGGTTTCCTGGCCCTTGGCATCGCGAAAGCGGACCCGGCGATAGAGGATGCCATGGCGAAGGTCGAGTTCGAGACGATAGCCGACGATCTCCACCTTGCTGAGGTCGAACCAGCCGGCGCCATCGATGCGGACCGCGAGCGGCAGCCAGTTCGGCAGGT
>CAWBCX010000046.1:0-183230 GCA_963787265.1 uncultured Alphaproteobacteria bacterium
CAGCCCAATATCACCGCACTTGAAGACTACAGTGTCGATTGATCTGATCACTGCTCACAAGCTCGGCATGAGTGAAAATCGCTGTTTTGGCGCCTACGCACTCGACACCAAAACAGACGGAATCGTCACTATCGCCGCCCATAACACCGTGTTGGCTACCGGTGGTGCTGGCAAGGTCTATCTCTACACGACCAACCCGGACACCTCGACAGGCGATGGCATCGCGATGGCCTGGCGTGCAGGATGTCGTGTCGCCAATATGGAGTTCATCCAATTCCATCCCACTTGTTTGTACCACCAGCATGCCAAATCGTTTCTGATCAGCGAAGCGGTGCGCGGTGAAGGCGGCATTCTGAAGCTGCCTGATGGCACGCGATTTATGCCTGAGCATGATCAACGAGCCGAACTCGCGCCTCGTGACATCGTGGCCCGTGCCATTGATTATGAAATGAAAAAGGGGGGGCTAGACTGCGTATATCTGGATATTTCACATCAGTCAGTAGAATTCCTGCAAGAACATTTCCCGAATATTTTTGCGCGCTGCCTCGACTTGGGCATCAATATCAGCAAAGAACCCATCCCAGTCGTGCCTGCGGCCCACTATACCTGCGGCGGAATAGTCGCTGACACACACGCACGTACCGATTTGCCGAACTTATACGCCATAGGTGAAACCGCTTATAGTGGCCTGCATGGATCGGCTGGATCGAGCCGATGCGCGAAAGAATATCGCCGACGTGGCGGCGCTCAAAATAGCTCATCGGCAGACGCAGCAGATGCCGGACAATGTTGCCGCCGAGTTGAAACGTCAGCGATTCGCCCAGGCACAGTGTAACCCAGCTGCGCAGCATGCGCGTCACGGCCTGGAGCGCGTAAAGCAAGCCAAATCCAAGCAGCAGCATGGTGAGCAAGCTGGCATCGCCCTGGTTCACGCCCTCATCGATCACCAGTTGGATGAAGAACGGTACGACCAGCGCAGTGACCTGCACCATGAGCGACAAAAGCAGGACTTGCACCAAGGCCGAACGGAGGTTGACCAGATTGCTCCACAAGTCGGACAGCCGCGTCCTGCTCTGAGCGTTGATCGGCTTGAAATCCGCCGTGGGGGTCAATTCGAGCGCGACGCCGGTGAAATGGCGGGCGAGCTTGGTAAGCGTCAGGCGTCGCCGCCCGCGCGCAGGATCAAGGATTGTCGCAGTTCCGCGATCGACCTTTTCGAGGACCACAAAATGATTGAGATCCCAATGCAGGATCGCGGGGAGCTGAAGACTGGCTACCTCTTCCAGTTCCAGACGCACGGCTCTTGCGGACAGGTCGAGATCGGATGCGACGGCGATCAGTGCGCGCAGGGTCATGCCCTTGATCGAAGTGGGAAAGCGCTGACGCAGCCCGGCTAGATCGACTTTGTGACCGTGGAACCGGGCAATCATCGTAACCGACGCAAGCCCGCATTCAGCTGCCTCCGACTGCAGCACAGTGCGCATGCGTTCATTCCACGGCCATTCAAAAGTCGCCATCAGCCGACGGTCTCGAAGATTGGCCCAAGCAGGATCTGCCAGAGACTGCGACGTTCCATCACTAGCTTGCCCGACAGTGTCATGCCTGGCCGCAGTGCTGCTATGTCGACCTCGCCACGCGGCGAGAAATCCACAATTCGAGTTCGGATCCGGAAGACCGGTTCGTCGATTTTGAGTCCCATATCGACATTCGACGGTTCGGTCGCAACTTTGGCGATCTCGGTCACCTTTCCTTGGCTTGAACCGAATTTCTGATGCGGAAAGGCATCGAATTGTAGCCGCACATCCTGCCCGGGTCGGGCATTGCCAACCGCCCGCGACGGCGCATAAAGCCAGATTTCCAGTTGGCTGCCCCCTGGAATTATTGAGGCCGCCGCGCGTTCGGGTGTTGCCTGCTGGCCGATTTCGACGCTGATGTCCCCGACAGTTCCGGCCACCGGTGCTGTGAGGACGAGCTTGTCGGTGCGCGAAAGCTCCAGCTTTTGCTGAGCCAGAACCGCTCTCTGCGCATTCAGGACAGATTGGGTTCGCTCAACTTCGAGCTGTCGTCGGCCCCGATCGGAACTCGTTTGCCTGCAGAGCATTGCGCTGGACGATGAGCTGTTCGCCCAGCATTTCGTAGGCGGCGCGGCGGGACAGCAGGGCGGAGCGGCTGTCTTCGACCTGTCGCTGGGTACCTGCACCCTCCTTGGCCAAACGCTCGGCACGACGCGCGGCAGATTCGGCGAGGCGAACCTGATCCGAAGCTATGTTCCGCTGCCGCTCGAGCGAGGCGATTGTCGCAATGATACCGGTCCGCTGCTGTGACAGCGCTGCGGTTTCGGAGGACGACTGGTCCGCCATGATCGCTACTTGTCGGCCCAGTTCCACATCCTGTTGGCCAATCTGGTCAAGCTGCGGAGCAACGCCGCCTTGCCCTTGCGCAATTGCCAAGGTGACAAGTGGTTGCCCAGCTTCAACACGCTGACCGCTCCTTACGTGAATTTCACTTACTTCTGCGGCGGAGCGGGGATAGACGCGCGCAATCCCGATATCGTAGGCGACAATACCGCGCACGTCGGCGGTCATCGTAAAGCTCCCGAACAGCAGAAGCGCCACGAGCAGAAGTGCAGCCCCTGCCGCGAGGCGTGTATAAGTGCGCGACGTCGGCGGAACGGCGGCGACTACCGTTCCGGTCAGCCGGTTGCGGCTTGCCTCGATCACTTCGTTTCGGAAAAGAAGTTCGGTCATTTGCCCCGTGACTAACCACATGCGGATTGGGTTCGATTAGCCGCGAAGCCTGAAAACAAGGTAAAGAACCGGTGAACCTTGGGCTGGCCGCAGGGCGGGGGCTTCGTGGTCAACTAATCTTAAACACTGCCCGTTAGAAAAGGGCGATGCACTCCAAGCGCGCTATACCCGTCTTGACCTTGCTTACGCTGGTCACCAGCGGGTGTGCACCAATTGTTCACATGGAGGAGGTTCGTCCGGTCACCTCTGTATCGTGGAGCGGCCAAAGCGATAGCGGCTCCTCGACGCCAGCGCTTTTTTCGAGCCTTCTCAACGCTCCCGAACTCAAATTGCTGACGCGACAGGCTCTTGCTAGCAACAGCGATTTTCGTATTGCCGCGGCGCGCGTCTCGCAAGCTAGTGCATTGCTGCGCGGAGCGCGCCAGGCCACTCTCCCTGAGGTTTCGCTCACCGCCGGTGCCAACCGACGCTTCGAGACGAGTGCGAGCAACCCTTTGGCATTTAAGGATGCTTTCACCCGGCTCGACGTTAATCTCGACCTCGACCTGTTCGGGCGGCTGGGCGCGGGCAGACAGGCGGCACTGTCGCGGACGCGCGCTGCCGAACTGGAACGCACAGCCGTGGCACTGGCTGTCGAAGTCGACATGGCGTCCGCCTATGTACAGCGGACCGCGCTTGCCCGGCGCCTAGCAATTCTCGACACCAATATCGAGCGCGCGGTCGAACTAGACCGAGTAATCCGCGTGCGGTCGGCAGAAGGGGACGCAACGCGGGTCGATCAGGGTTTGCAGTCGATCCGGCTTTTGAACTTGCGTGAGCGACGGTCCCGCTTGCAGCAGGCGCTGGACCAGACCCTAACTGCCCTCGCCATCCTGACTGGTTCGGAGGCACCGCATTTTGCCGTCGCCCCAGACAGCGTGGACGCGCTTACGATTCCGAAGCTCAGTTTGCCGGCACCGCCTGACTTATTGGCTGCCCGCCCCGATGTGCGCGCTTCGGAGGCCTTGATCGAGGCCGCAAAGGGCGACGTTGCACAGGCCAGGGCCGCGTTCTTTCCGCAGCTTGGTATCAGCATCCAGGGGCTGCTTGAAACCGCAACCAGCACACCGCTCGGCAAGGGCCTGAATATCGGTTCCTCTCTCCTAGCGCCGATCTTCAGCCGGGGTCAGCTGCAAAGCGCGTTAGAGTTTGCTTCGGCCATTCAAGTGGAAGCCGTCGAGCGTTACCGCAAGACGATCCTGATCGCTCTAGCCGAGGCGGAGGATGCAAGAAGTGCCGACCAGCGTTCCGGAGAACGCGCGGTGCTCCTAGATGCCATCGTCGAGGAGGCCCGACTAACCGCCCGCCTCGCAAATGTGCGATATATCGAAGGCGAAGAAGACTTGCTAAGTGTCCTCGATGCTCAAACCTCACTGAGCGACGCTGAAGATGCCCAGGTCATCGGCTGGCAGGAAAGAATATTCGCGCAAATCGCGCTCTATCGTTCGATGGGCGGTTCTTCGGCACACAGCGCACAAGCGTCGAGTCTCTGGCAACAATGATCCAGAGAAAGTGGCAACCTTGAATCAAAATGTCGGCAACATTCGGTCTGGAGTTTAAACATTATTCGCAGAAACAGTTTTTTTCGGAGTTTTTCAACACAATATGGCGCGAAGCTGCCGCGGCTTTGCGCGGTGAACGTCCGCTTCCAAGCACCCAGAAATTGCGGCTTAATGACCGCTATGGGGTCGTAAGCGGAAGGGCTGGTTACGACAGTCCGCGCGTTTTGCTGCTGTTCCGGTCAAATAATTAACCCGTCATCGCTCCAAGCCCATCCTTAGCGGAATAATTGTGGCTCCCTTCCTAAGAATGTCCAGATGATCGCTCCACCATTGCGCCATTTCCACCCGCTCCGCCCAGTGCGCGCCCCGGTGATAGGCCGCGCGCACCTTGTCGCTGTCACCGTGCGCCAGCGCGCGCTCGATTGCGTCGGGGTGCCACTTGCCGCTTTCGTTCAGCAGCGTCGAAGCCATCGCGCGGAAGCCGTGCGCGGTCATTTCGTCGCTGGCGTAGCCCAGCCGCCGCAGACCGGCATTGATCGTGTTTTCGCTCATCGGGCGGGTGCGGGTGCGGATCGACGGGAACACATAGCCGCTCGGCCCGGTGACGGCATGCACCTCGCGCAACAGCGCCACGGCTTGGCGCGACAGCGGCACATGATGGGCCTTGCGCATTTTCATCTTGTCCGCCGGGATGGTCCACAGCGCCGCGTCCAGATCGAATTCGCTCCACTCGGCATGGCGCAATTCGCCGGGGCGGACGAACACATGCGGCGCAAGCTGCATCGCCAGTTTGGTGAAGCCCTGGCCCTCATAGCCGTCGATGGCGCGCAGCAGTTCGCCGACCCGGCTGGCATCGGTGACAGCGCCGTAATGCGTCACAGTCGGGGCAGTCAGTGCGCCGCGCAGATCGCGCGTCGGATCGGACGCCAGCCGGGCCGTCGCCACGGCATAGCGAAAGACCGCGCTGGCCAGTTGCAGCGTGCGCCGGGCGCTTTCCAGATTGCCCTTGCCTTCGATCCGGCGAAGCGCTGTCAGCACGTCGGCGGGTTCGATTTCGTTGATCGCCAGCCGTCCGATCGTCCCGTTCAGAAGCGACAGCAGATACTCGCTACGGCTGGCCGTGGCGGGTGCCCATGCCTTTGCCCCGTCGCGCCGCCGCTTGGCGCAATACTCGTCGGCAATGGCGGTGAAGGTGTTGCCCGCGTCGATCCGCGCCCGCACCTTGTCGCGCTGTTTCTCGCGCGAGGGGTCTTTGCCAGCCGCCAGCAGCTCGCGCGCATCGTCGCGGCGCTTGCGGGCATCGGCCAGGCTGACGTCGGGATAGGTGCCAAAGCCCAGCTTCTTCTCGCGCCCATCGATCCGGTATTTGAGCCGCCACAGCTTCCCGCCGGACGGCTGGACCAGCACGAACAGGCCCAGCGCATCGGCCAGCTTGTAGGGCTTGGGCCGGGGCTTCGCGTTGCGAACCGCAATATCGGTCAGGGCCATGATTTCCGCCACCTTCGCCGCAATTGGCCCCCACCTTGGGGGCCACTCGAAATGGCCCCCAGCCGTGGCCCCCACAATGGCCCCCATCGAATGGTGGCTTTGGGCGAACGGCTTTGGACACTAGCGGCCTGCTAGTGGCAGAATACGGCGGTTTTTAGGGGTTTGTCTAGACGTTCACGAACGTCGGCGAACAGGAAAATGGAGCGGGTGAAGGGAATCGAACCCTCGTCGTAAGCTTGGGAAGCTTCTGCTCTACCATTGAGCTACACCCGCATTTCAAGCACTTACGGGGTGCCGACCCTCTGGCCTTCAGCGAGGTCTGCACGTTTCCCTGAAGGCGCTGGTCGATTGCCACAACCACCCGCCCCAGGTCAACGTGACACTGATTAATCCGGCCGTCTGGAAACCTCTCTCGAGTGAAGAGGATGTTTCAGCAACCCCCGAACTGACAGCTACTGAAATTCCATTTCCTCGGTGTGCCTCCGATCACATCATTATTTCACCGAATTGGCCATTTGAAGATCATCGGAACTCCAGTGGAGAATTCGGATGTTGCGGAAAGCCTTGCTCCTGATCGTCGCCGCTATCGGAATGAGTGTCGGTGTGTGTGACACCGCCTTGGCCCAGACGGTCGTGCTGCGCGCCAGCGGACCCTCGGCATCCAGCTACCCGGCGGGTGAATTGCTTCGGGATTCCGCCGAAATCCGGCTCGTCGAGGGCGACAGCCTCAGCCTGCTGCGTGCGGGCAGCACCGTCCTGCTCCGCGGACCCTATACGGGGCAGGCGGACGAGAGCGGTCGCACCGCCACCAGGACGATGAGCTGGGCCGATCTCGGCAAGGCACCGCGCAGAGCCCGTGCGGCCGGCACCCGCACCGGGGACCGGCCCACCGGCGACTGAGCGCTAGCAGCTCAGCTCGGGCGGGGCCCGCACTGGTTCTGGATGCGCTGGTTGAGTTCCTGCATCGTGCCAGGGGGGACGGGGTAGGATTTGCGCACGTTCATCATGCACTCCTTCCACGCCTTCATCGCTTCCATCCGGTCGCTCTGTGCAGCGGCCGGGGCCGAAGCGGTGACCAGCAGGGAGGCCAGCAAACCCAATGTGCTCAGTTTGATCATTTCACTTCTCCTTCAAAAAGGCAGGTGCCGTCCGGTCAGTCGAACAGGCGCAATGGAAAGATCGATATGCTGAAGTGCAGCCCACGGTCCTGAATGTCGCGGCTGCCGAGGCCCGGCACCTTGCGCAACGCCGCCGCATAGGTGATCCGCGCCGCGATCGCATCGGACGGTAGCCAACTGAGCGAGGCGCCGACGCTGTAGATCGAGCGTTGGCTCAGCGGCGCGGCACCATGGTTGCGCAGCACCGCGCCATCGACAAACCCGGCAATCGCGAACGAGCCCCAGTCGAACCCGCTCTGGCGCTGGCTCGGCGAGGAGATGCTGAACGGCTGCGACAGCTCGATCGAGCCGATCGCGCCTTTGTCGGTCAGCAACAGGTTTTCGCGATAGCCGCGCACGGTGCGCTCGCCCCCGCTCGACAGCCGCTCGCCCGAGTAGAGAATGCTGTCGGAGATCTGGCCGGTCAGGCGCGCGCGCAGTTCCAGCCGCTGCGCGGTGAGCCGCCGGGCATAGTTGAGCTGGACCAGCAGCGCCTTGAAATTGCGGTCGGGATTCGAAGGCGCCGGGGGCGGGCGAGCGGGTGCCGTCGAGGCCAAGTGAGCCAGTGATCGACACAGCGAACACGTCCTGAACGTTGCGGACCAGGTAATCGCTGGTCAGACGCAGCGCCGTATAGCGGGTGCGGCCGTCGACCGATCCGGGTGAGAACGAGAATGGCTGGCCCAGCAGGAAACTGCGCGAGCGGCGCTTGGCGACCGACACGCCGAGCGACAGCGCCTGCGCGGGCGACCAGCCCCCGGCTTCGGGCAGCGGAGTGAGGGGCCGACGCACGACCGCATAGTTCAGCCCGACCTCGCCCGCGCGGTCGCGGCTGCGGATGTCGAGCGGGACCAGCTGCGAATCGACAACCGCCGCATTGTTGATCGAGCCGCGCAACATCAGGCTCACCGTGGGGGTGAACAGCGGGGTACTGTAGCTGGCGGTGTAGTCGTCGAGGCCCTCGGTCATCCCCGCCTCGGCGCTGATCAGGTCGCCGCTCGCCAGCAGGTTGCGGATCGACCCGCCCGCCGCGATCCGCTCGCCGCCGACCGAGGGTGAGCGGCTGTTGCTCCCCGTCAGGTAGAGATCGACGCGATCCTGCGGGTCGATCAGTAGCAGGAGCGCCGCTTCGCCGGGGCGCGATCCGGGGCGCAGATCGGCATTGATCGTGCGGATCGCAGGATCGTCTGCGAGCAGGCGGAAGTCGCGTTCGACATCGAGGCCGTTGAGCGGACGGCGCAACGCCGAAGGCATGCGGTTCGAGATGTAGGCGGCAGACAGCCCGCCCGGCGAATCCCCGGCGAACTTCACGGTCATTGCGGGGCCGCCGCTTTCGAGCGTGGCCAGCCGCCCGTAGATCAGATCGAGGTTGAGTGTGCCGTCGACGAGCGGAGCATCGCGCTGCACCACCAGCCCCGAGTTGAGATAGCCCGCGCTGAGAAACGAGGCGTTGATCAGTTGTACCAGCGCCAGCGCACGATCGGCGGTGCCGACGCCGCCGATCAGGCCGTTGCCCTCGAACTGGCGGCGGACCCAGCCAGCGTCGAGCGGTTCGCCGGGTGAATGGGTCAGCGTCAGCCCCGAAAGCTTCTCGGTCAGCGGTCGCCAGGTCAGGGCGGGTGCCCCATCGGGTCCGGTCTCGGTGCGGATCGCGACGTCGCGGATTGTGAGCGGCGCGCTGCTCGAGGTTGGAGTCGTGGGCGTGGCGAAAGCGGGGAGGGGAAGCGCGACTGGGATTGCAAAGTCCGGGGTTTGCGGTGCGGACGCGTCCGGGCCGGTGCGCTGGCGGACCGGCTCCTGTGCGAGAACCGGCGCAATCGCTCCGAGCGCAGTGGCGGCAAGCAGCGGAGCTGCGAGACGCCCAGCCATGCAGAGGTGGCGAGCGCTCATCGGCAGAGCCCGCCACGGGTAAGCGCGGCGAGCGCCGTCCCGGTCTGTTGCAGGCTGACCGGCGGCATCTGCGGTTCCTCGGCTTCGACCGCGACCGCATAGGGCCCGATCATCGGTCGCGCGAACTGGCTGAACTGGCCGCCGCGCGCCCGTGCCGCCGGGCAGGCCCCGCTGAGCACGCGGCTGGCATCGACCACGTCGAGACTGGTCGTCACGATCCCGCTGCTGACGTCCTCGAACTGGCTGTCGACCTCCTCGCCGCTACCGATCAGGATCTCGTTGCGGCGATCGGCCGAGCGGATCAGGAAACCGGCATTGATCCTGAGATTGTTCGGGTCGGGCTGGCCCAGCGCGAGGATGCTGCCGCCGTTGAGGATGACCGCGTAGGGTGGGCTGGTCTGGCCGATCAGCACCTGACCGCCCGTACTGCCCTGCGGTGCCGAGGTATCGATCAGCGCATTCTCGGTTCGCCCTTCCAACCGCAGTATGGTCCCCGGGGCCATGTCGATGGTGATCTGGCCGGCGTTGGCCCGGACCGAACTGGTCGTGATGACCGCGCCCTCGCTCAGGGTGATGCCCGAGCCGAGACCGGGGGAGGTCTGGACGATGTCGATCGACCCGGCATCGCCCGTGCCGGTGTTGGAACTGGTAATGCTCGCGTTAGCCGGTTGGTTCGGCAGGTTGGGAAGGCCCGAGCCGACCAGCGCGAGCTCGCCCGCGGCAATCTCGATTGGCCCAGCGGGATTCGCATTCGCCGATGAAGTCGAGATTGCCGAACCTTCGCGCACGGTCAGCAGGTCGGCCACGGTGAGGGAGATGAATCCGCTGTTGCCGGTCGAGGTTTCGGTCGCCGCCGAAGAGATCGAACTGCCGTTGGCGAGGTCCACCGCGCCTGCGCTGATGAACATTCCGCCCGCATCGCCCGCGCCGGACGAGTTCGTCCCGATCCTCGAATTGGAAAGCGACAGGGTACCCGCGATATCGAAACCGAATTGGCCGCCAAGAGCTTCGCGAGCTTCGGAAGCTATTTCGCTGTTTTCGAGCGTGACCGATTGGGCGGTGATGCCGATGAAACCGGCGTCGCCCGTATCGAAGGCGTTGGTCAGGATTGCCGAACCGGCGCGGGCATTCAACTGGCCCACGTCGAGGAAGATACCTCCACCGTTTCCGCTGCCGAATGAGTTCGACGTAACGAACGATCCGGACAGATCGAGCGAATTGGCGGTGATCGCAACGATCTGGGCATCCCCGGTGCCGACCGAGTTGGACGATATGAAACTGGTCCCGCCCAAACTTACACGAGGGGCGGTCACGACCACGAAGCCCGCATCCCCATCGCCGATTGCGTTAGAGGATATGACGGACAACCCATCGAGCGTCAGGCTCGACGTGGCGGAAACATCGACCAGAAGGGCATTGCCGGCGCCAAGCGTGTTCGACGAGATCAGGCTGCTGTCCAGCAGGCGGATTTCGCGGGCTGCAACGGTGACCTCTCCCGAATCGCCGCTCGTCTCCGCATCGGTATCCGAGGTGATCGACGACAGGGAGCTCAGTTCGAGAAGGCCGCCGACCGTAACGGTCACGTTGCCGGCATCGCCACCAAGGTCGTCCAACGATCCTTCGAATGCGAAGACGTTCGAGGAGATGGAACTTCCATTGCTTAGCCGCAATGTTGCCGCGTTGACCTCGATATCACCCGCATCGCCACCAGCGGTATCGGTCGAGATGAAGGAGCCATCGTCGAGAGACAGCTCGCCTGTCGCGGTTATCGCCGCGAGGATCGAGGTTCCCGTCCCGAGCGCATCGGAAGAGATCGAGCTCCCCTCGAACAGCCGGATGGTGCCTCCGCTTACGAAAACCTCGCCGCTGTTTCCCGAACCGAACGACCCCGACGATATCGAAGCGAAGTCGCGCATCGTTATCGATGGTGCGGACACGGTCACAGAGCCACCATCGCCGCTCGAACCGAAACCCACGTTCGATGAAATGATGCTGCTGCTCAGGGTAAGATCTTCGGCCATGACCGTCACGGTTCCCGCGTTGCCCGCCGAGAAGCCGTTGGCATTCGAGGAAATCCGCGCGATTTCGAGCACCAGCTCTCCGGCCTCGACCATCACGTTCCCGGCGTCGCCGGACCCGCTCACATCAGACGAGAAAAACGCACCGCTCGTGAGCGATAGCGTCTCGCCGACGGTCACCGAGATACCCCCCGACATGCCGTCGCCCAGCGCGTCGGAGCTGACGTAGGCGCTGTCGCTTGCGGTCAAATTGTCCGTGACCATGATCGTGACCTGGCCCGCATCGGCGGTGCCGAGTGAATTGGCGCGGATATAGGTGGTGTTCTCCTGTCCGTCGCCGCTCAGGACCAGCGTGCCCGCCGTGACGTCGATTGCCCCGCCGCGGCCGGCATCGCCGCAAGCGTCGGTTGTGCAGACGAAACTGGTGTCCGCCTCGATCTTGCCGCCGTCGCGCACGATCAACTGGTCGGCGGCGGTGATCGCGATGTTGCCGCCCTGGCCGGTCGCGGTCGCGCTGGTGCTGGTGGTGATCCGCGCGCCCTCGGCCACTTCGACACTGTCCAGCGCAATCGTGATCGATCCGGCATGCCCCGAGCCCGCAGATTGCGAGGAAATCGTCGCCTTGCTTCCGGTGATGGCCAGCGTCGACGCCATCAGCCCCAGGCCGACCAGCGCGATGTTGCCGGCGGACCCGTCGGTTTCGGTGTTCGAGCTGATGGTGGTGGGGCGATCGGGATCGCTGCCCGATACGGTCAGCGCATCGCTTGCGATCGTGATCGTCCCGGCGGGCCCGACCGAAGCGCATTCCGTTCCGCACGACAGCGATCTCGCCTGGATCACGCTGTCGATCAGATCGACCGCCTCCGACTGAATGGTGATGTCGCCGCCGTCGCCGGGACCGTCGGTATTGGTGCTGATCTCCGAGCCGTTGCGCAGCACGATCGACTGAGCCGCAAAATCCAAGCTGCCGCCGATCAGAATCAGACCGAAGGTGTTGTCGGCTCTGGTGCCGTTGAACGTGTTGGCGGAAATCGCGCTGCTATCGACAGTCAGCGCATCGCTTTCGATGGTGATGAAGCCGGAAACCCCGGTGAACCGGAAATCGGTCTGGACCTCGCTTGCCGTCAGGTCGATCGTCGGTGCGGCGAGGCCGACGAAGCCGGCCAAGCCCTGTCCGGTCGAGCTAGACGCGATCCTGGAACTGTCCAGCGCGATCGCGTCGAACGCTACGAGACCGACCGCCCCGGCGTTTCCACCGCCGACCGTGCTCGAGGTCAGCTGGCTTCCGCTGACCGCGATCGTGTCTCCAATCACGTCTATCGAGCCCGCGTCACCATCGCCGAGCGCGTCGGACGATACCGCGCTGTCGACGATCTCTACCGAACCTGCCGAAATCGCGATCTCGTTGCCCGAGCCCGAGCCGAAGTTATCTATGGAGACGAAGGTGTTACGCAACGACAGGTCGCCGGCGACAATCTCGATCCGCCCGGCATCGACTGTCGTGTCGTCGAAGAAGTCGTTGCGCGCGCTCGATGAAAGCGTGCTGTCGACGATGTCCAACCGACCCACGACATCGATCAGGACGTTGCCCGCATTGCCGTCGGCAAGCCCGTCGGAGGAGAGGGTACTGCCGTCGGAGATCGACAGGGTCCCCGCCGTGATGAAGATGTCCCCGGCACTGCCGGTTCCGGTGGAATCCGATGTGAGCCGGGAAGCGGCGATGCTGACATCCTCGGCGGTCACGAAAAGGAACCCGGCGCGGCCCGAGCCGGCCGTGTCCGAGCTGAGGAACACCGAATCGAGTGTGATAGTGTCGGCGGTCAGATCGATGCCGAAAGCATCGCCGTCGCCGAAGGTGTTCGCCGCCAGCTGGGCGAAACCGCTGATTTCGATCGATGAGCCGGTCAGGAATATGCCGCCCGCGGCACCCGCGCCGAATGTGTCCGACGTGATGAAGCTGCCGTTGGTGACAAGCACGGCGTCCTGTGCGTCGATCTGGACCTGTCCGCCATCGCCGCCGAAGGTGTTCGCCGCCACGAATGTCGCCGCGAGGGTGACATCGCGACCGGTCAGCGAAATCGACCCGGCATTGCCGCCGACGCCGGGCGTATCTTCGGCAGCGAAGGCCCCCGAGGCGAGGTCGCTCGACGAAACCTCGAGTGCTCCGGAAGCGAACAGCCCGATCGCCCCGGCGTTGCCGTTGCCGAAGACCTCGCTGCGCAGCATGCTGCCGAATACCGTGACGTCGCTGCCGCTCACCGTGATCGAACCGGCGTTTCCGCTCGGGCAGACATCGAAGCACATCGCTCGGGCGGTCGAATTGATGACGACATTGTTGAGTTGCGCGGTGCCGGTTGCGGCGATCTCGATTGAACCGGCGTCGCCCGGCGGGCCATCGTCGGCGAAAGTGGTGGTGCCCGCCAGGATGGTGACCGTGTCCATCGCGACCGTGCCCCCTGCCAGGCGCACGTCTCCGGCCTTGCCCGCCCCGAAGGTCTCGGTCGTGATCGTGGTCGAGGTGATCGCCAGTTCGCTATCGGCGATGATACGGACATCGCCGACCCCGCCACGCACGTTACCCTCGCCGCCGATCGTGCTGGGCTGGGCGCCGACGAACAGCCCGGTCAGCGAGACGGAACCACCATGGAGCAGCACGTCACCGGTCCCGCCGGTGCCGAGCGAGCTGTTGAAGACGCTCGTGTTGGTGGCTGTCAGGCTCTGGGCGGCTTCGACGGTAAGGCTGCCGCCGTTGCCCTCGGCGAAGGTGAGCGCGGCGAGCTGGGCGTTCTCGAGCACGATGGAATTGGCCGCGAGCCGGACGTTGCCGCCGTTGCCGCTGCCTTGGGCATCCGCCTGGACGCGGCTGTCGAATACCCCGATTGCGTCGCTCACGGTGACGAAAATCCCGCCCGAGTGCCCCGCCGCGCCGAGCCCGCTCGAGGCGATCAGGGCGCTGCCGTCGAGCAGATCGAGCGTTGCCGCGGTGATGGTGAGGTTGCCACCTGGGGTCGCGTCGGCGGTAAACACGCCCAGTTGCGAACCCGACAGCCCTACGTTGCCGGCATTTATCGTCAGCGAGCCGTCCCCGCGCGAAGCTGCGAGTGCATCCACCTCGGAGCCGAGCAAAATTAGCTGGCCGGTCAAGGGCGAGACGGCCGATCCGTCGAGCAGCACCTCGGCCTCCCCCGGGCCGACCGCGGCAAGCGTGATGGCAGCGGCGAGGACACCCGTTTCCGTCAGGCCGATGTTGGCGGCGGCGAGCGTCAGCTGCCCGGGGGTTCCGATGACGGTGCCGGGGTCGAACAGGATATTGGCCTCGCCGCCCACGAAGCCGAACGCTTCGGGCGGAGCCACCGAGAGGGTCGAACCGCCGGGAGTGGCGATCTGGAAGCGCGCTCCGTCCGCGAACCCGAGGCTGCTTGCGGTTGAGAAATGCGCGGCGGCGGGAACGTTGACCGCGGCGCCTTCCCCGAAGACGATCCCGGCCGGATTGACGAACCAGAATACCTTCGCGAATTTTTTGGCCGACCACGCGATGCGCAATCCGCCTGTCCGGCCGGGCTTCTGGCGGGGCGTGAACGCAAACCAGAACGCCATCTACATGGAGTGCTTCATCGACGAGGTCGCCCATGCGGCCGGCAAGGATCCGCTGGAATTTCGCTTGAAGCTGATGGAAAATCATCCAAAAAACACCGCGGTCCTGAAAGCAGTCGCCGAGCGCGCCGGCTGGGGCACGCCTGCACCCGAAGGCGTGTTCCGTGGGCTCGCTCAGTGCTCGGCCTTCGCAAGCCACCTCGCGGCCTGCGCCGAAGTGTCGGTTACCGACGGCCAGCTCAAGATCCACCGCATCGTCGCCGCCACGGACTGTGGCCACGCCGTCAACCCGCAGCAGATTGAAGCCCAGGTCGAAGGCTCCTTCGTCTATGGTCTCTCCGCCATGCTCTATGGCGAGTGCACCGTGGCCGACGGGCGGATCGAGCAGGCGAATTTCGACACCTACCCGGTGATGCATCTAGACGAGATGCCGGAGGTCGAGACCATCGTCATGCCGTCAGGCGGCTTCTGGGGCGGTGTGGGCGAGCCGACCATCGCGGTCGCAGCGCCCGCCGTGCTGAATGCGCTGTTTGCTGCCACCGGCAAGCGCATCCGCAGCTTCCCCTTGAAGCATCACGACCTGAACGCATGAGGCCAACGGGCTTCCCGTTGACTTTAGCGTTGGCGCTGGTCTCGGGCGTTTGTCTGAACGCCGAGACCGCGCCGGCCGACCCGTTGCTACCGTTCGAGCAGGTGGGCGACGCCGTGCCGGCAGCGCTCGGCGGGCTCGAAGGCGATGCCGTCAGCGGCAAAGCGATCGTGCTCGATCGGCGCAGGGGCAATTGCCTGATCTGCCACGTCTTCCCGATCGATGACGAGCCATTTCAGGGAGAGATCGGCCCCGCGCTGAGCGAAGTCGCCGACCGGCTGAATGAGGGTCAGATCAGGCTCCGGCTGATCGACCAGAGCCAGCTCAATCCGGACACCATGATGCCGCCCTATTATCGCATCGACGGACTGACTGATGTTGACCCGAACTATTGCGGTGAACCGGCCCTTGAGGCGCAGGAGATCGAGGACGTGGTCGCCTATCTTTCGACCTTGAGGAGCAACTGATGCCGAGCCGGCGGTCAACCCTGATCGGCGCCGGCGCTTCGGGCGGGCTTGCTTTGTTACCGCGCGCCGCGTCGGCGACCACCAAACTCCGCGACCAAGTGCTGCAGGAGCTGACCAGGGGTGCGCCGGTCGAGACCGGCAGGGTCACACTCACCCTGCCGGGCGTCGCCGAGAATGGGCTTTCGGTCTACACGATTGTCGAGGTCGAGAGCCCGATGACGGCAGCGGACCACGTGCGCGCCGTGCACATCCTCGCCGAGAACAACCCGATCGCGCGTCTCTTCACCGTAAGTTTCCACCCGGCGAGCGGCATCGCCAGGGTGGCGACCAACATCCGACTCGGCGGCTCGCAGGAGGTGACCGCACTCGCCGAGATGAGCGACGGCAGCTTCTGGCAGGACCGAAAGCAGGTGATCGTGACCATCGCCGCCTGCATCGATGGAGGCTAGGTGGCGCGACCACCTCGGTTACTTTTGCGGGGCGATTAGTTGGAAGGAGTAGGAGGACGTCATGACGTTGCCAAAAGCGCGGGTGTCGATGGCCGAGACGGCGAACAAGGGCGAGTTCGTCGAGATCAAGACGCTGATGCGCCATCCGATGGAGACCGGCTACCGCGTCGATCGAGTAGGCAAGCCCATTCCACGCCATATCGTGCAGCTGCTGACGGTCGCCTATAACGGCACTGAAATCTTCCGCATGGACCTCACTCAGGGCGTCGCCGCCAACCCCTACATCGCGTTCTTCGCCCTCGCCAAGGAGAGCGGCGACCTTGTTTTTCGCTGGGAGGATGATCGCGGAGAAATCGTGACTGTCACGAAGACGCTGTCTGTCACGTGAGCGCGAGATCCCCGCTCCCTATTCTCCTCTGCCTCCTGCCGTTGGCAAGCACGGCGCAGCCTTTACCCTCCGGCTCCACGTGGCTCGGCGAAGGTCTCAAGACGCAGCAGGCCGATCCCGCGATTAATCCCGGCATGCTCTGGGTCGACGCCGGCGAGGCGCTGTGGGCGGAGCCTGCGGGCAAGTCCGAGCTATCATGCGCCGATTGTCATGGCGATGCCGAAGACAGCATGACGGGCGTGGCCACGCGCTATCCTGCGGTCGATGAAACGTCCGGCAAGCTCCAGAACCTGGAGGGACGGATCAATCGCTGCCGCGAACGGCATCAACAGGCGGAGCCTTTCGCCTACGAGACCGACGAACTGCTCGGCCTCACCGCTTTCATCGCCCATCAGTCCCGCGGCCTGCCGATGGACGTCGCGATCGACGGCCCGGCCAGGGCCTTCTACGAGAAGGGAAAAACCTTTTTCCACCGTCGCCAAGGACAAATGAACCTTGCCTGCAGCAACTGTCACGACGATCATGCGGGCGAGCGGCTGAGAGGCGATGTCATTAGCTACGGCCTCGGCAATGGCTACCCCGCCTACCGGCTGGCGTGGCAGACCGTGGGCTCGCTGCACCGCCGCCTTCGCGCCTGCTCGCTCGGGGTGCGCGCCGTACAGTTCGACTACGGCTCGGAAAATTATCTCGCGCTCGAGCTGTATCTTGCCAAGCGGGCCGAGGGCGTGCCGATCGAGACACCGGCGGTGCGTAGATAGGGCGCATCTGCGTGCCCAAGAAAGGGAGAGTTGCCATGCCGTCCAGACGCGAGATGATCAAAAGCGCAGGCGGCCTCGCAGCAGTCGCAACCTGCAGCCTCGCCTTTCCCGCGGTCGCGCAGGCGAGTCCCAAGATCGTCGTGATCGGTGGCGGACCGGGCGGCACGACCGTGGTGCGGCGCCTCGCGCTCATGGCGGGAGAAAAACTCGACATCACGCTGGTCGAGCCGAAGGCGATCTACACCACCTGCTTTTACTCCAACCTCTATCTCGGCGGCTTTCAGTCCCTCGACGCCCTGCAATATGACTACACGCTGGTGGCGAACCTGCCGGGCGTGACCATCGCCGCGGATCGGGCAGCGGCGATCGATCGCGACAAACAGGAGGTCCGGCTCGAAGGCGGCGCCACCCTCGGCTACGATCGCATGGTGGTTTCACCCGGCGTCGATCTCGATTACGGCTCCGTGCCCGGCTGGTCGAAAGAAGCCGAAGCCGTCATGCCGCACGCCTGGCAGGCGGGCGAGCAGACCGAACTCCTGAAACGCCAGCTCGACGCCGTACCCGATGGCGGTCTGATCGTGATGATCGCTCCCCCCAATCCCTATCGCTGCCCGCCAGGTCCCTATGAGCGCGTCTCGATGATGGCCCACGCGCTCAAATCCTCGGGCCGCAGCCAGGCGCGCATCGTGATCCTCGATCCCAAGGACAAATTCTCGAAGCAGCCACTCTTCCAGCAGGGCTGGGAGCAGCATTATCCAGGCATGATCGAGTGGCTGCCGCCGGTTATCCACGGCGGAGTCAAAACGGTCGATCCCGCGACCATGAGCGTCGAGACCGATTTCGAGACCTATCGGGACGCCGCCCTCGTCAACGTCATACCGCGCCAGACGGCGGCGCGGATTGCCCACGACGCCGGGCTTACGGACGACAGCGGCTATTGTCCGACCGAACCGGTCGGCATGACCTCCAGCCTCGATCCCAAGGTCGTCGTCCTCGGCGACTCCGCCGTCGCCGGCGACATGCCGAAATCAGCCTTTGCCGCGAACAGCCAGGCCGTCGTCGCCGCAGACCTGCTGTTGCACGAACTCCTCGGAGTCGATAACCCGGAAATCGCCTATCGAAACCGCTGCTGGAGCCTGATCGCAAAAGATGACAGCGTCTTCGTCAGCGGCCGCTACATGCCGGGGAATGAGAAGATCGAACAAACCGAGAGTGACGTCTCGGCGCTTGACGACAGTCCTGCGCAGCGTCGACAAAACTTCGACGACTCGGACGCTTGGTACGCGGGCCTGGTGAGCGATCTCTTTGGCTAAGGCCGAGCTCGGTCAGGGCTTGCCTTCGGCCCCTAAACGGAAGTTCCTAGTGAGCGAAAGCGCAACTCATTGATCTGGCGCGTTTTTGCACGTCAGGAAGGGTCGCTTGCTGGGTACGTTCGGGTTTGACGCCGAGGAGGTCGAAGGCCTTGGTCTGGATCGGTGTCGGTCGAGCGTAGAGGATGAGCTCGTGATCGTCGTTGAGGGGCGTGGCGGTGATGTTGCGGGTCAAGGTGGCGAGCGCGGCGAGCAGGCCCTGGAAGCTCAGAACCGGCAAGCCGTCCTCGGTGCGCCTTTTGGCCTGCTTGGCGCGGGCGGCGGGCGAGCGCTCGGCCTTGGCGACGACGCTCTCCCGCTGCGCCTCGGCGGCCTCTCGGTCGGTCTCGTCGTAGAGCATGGGCGCCAGCTTCTGGCGCATGTGCCACTCGACGTGATAGGCGAGCATGCACAGGAAGACATGCGCCCGAACCCGAGGTGCGAGGCGGTGGTAGAGCGGCCGGATCTGCAGATCGACGGTCTTGAGCGCGCGAAAGGCGCGTTCCACCTGGGCGAGCGACTTGCAGGCGCGCACCGCCCCTTCATCGCTGAGGGCATCCTTGGGCAGGCTGGTGCGGATCACGTAGATGCCGTCCAGCGCCGCCTCGTCAGCGATGGCCTTGGCGTTGCGGGCAAAGGCGAAATGTTCGGCGGTGATGGTGGCGAGATCGCGCTCGTCGAACAGCGAGAGCTGCGGCACGCCGCCCTCGAGATGGCGCTTGGCGAGCGCTTTCTCGATCCCGGCTGGCCTCCGTAGAGCCAGTCCAGCGCGCTGTAGAGCGTATCCTCGTCGACCTCGCCGAGGCCGAGAACCTCCCCCAGGCTGGAGGCGGCGGTCAGCGGCGAGAGCGCCTTGGCGGAGGCGAGCTTGGAGGAAGGGGCCGCCGATCTCGCCACGATCATGGCGATCACCAGATCGCGGTCACGGTGGCCGGCGGGACCGAGAAGACGATCGAGACCGATCTTGCGCAAGCTGCCGAGGATGGCGGCGACATGGCCGTGCGGTAGCGACCGCTTGATGGTGAAGACGGGCTGATCCTTGGGACGACGGCGCCGCCCTTGAGCAGCGCCTTGAAGCCTTCGACGAGTTCAGGCGGCCAGTCGGAGAGATTGAGCAGCGTGCGCTTTTTGACCTTGCCGTTGTCTGACGTTGACCATCTTTCAAGGTGATGGTGTGATCCGGAGTCAGGACGGGCCTGCTCCAAGCATCGCTGAGGGACGACCAACCAAGAAGATCACTATCGTAGCAAGCCCGTTAGCCCTCTAGGCAACCGAGAAAAGTTTACCTGTCCATCGCCGCCTTGATGGCGGCGAAAGCTTGCCCTATCGCATCATCATAGGCCGACATGCCATAGAGGCTGGCATGTGCAGCACCTTCGATCGTTCGATCGAAGACGAGATTGGGGATGGCTGTGCGCAGCGCATCGGTTCGCTCTGGCTTGACCACCTCATCCAATTCGGCAGCGACGATAGCGATGGGCGTCGGGTTGTCCTTCAGGAAGTCGATGCTCAAAAAGCGATGCTTCAATAGGAGACCCACCGGCAGCCAGGGATAATTGCCCTTGGCAACCGCTTCGATCGAATCATAGGGTGTGATCAAGAATGCGCCGTCCAGCCTGCGCCGATGAGCAAGGTACGCGGCGACGCCCGAGCCAAGCGAAACGCCATAGGCAAAGGTGGCCTCCGGCCGCAGTCGTGCCTCGAGCGTGTCATGGATGGTCAAAGCATCAGCCAGCACGGCGTCTTCGCTCGGGCTGCCCGAACTTGGACCATAGCCTCGATAGTGAAACACCGCGATATGCAGGTTGGAAAAGCGCGCTGCCAGGTCCTGGCCGAGTTCCTCCGCGTCCTGAGCATTACCACCGAACCCGATGAGCAGTCCTGCGGAAAGGTTTGCTTCCGGTGCGAACAGCATACCATGGAGCGCAGTTTTACTTTTGTCTTCGATGATCAACCGCTCCGGGGTGAAGGGATGATCGATGGGACGGTTGGGCAACCGAGTGCCGGGGAAGACTAAAAACGTTTGCGCACCATACATAAAGAGAACCAGTGCACCATAAGCTAAAGCAAGAGAAAACAGTATTTTCATTCAATTAAGCCGAGAAAGCCAACATCACGTTAGCGGCGCTGATGCCACCGAAAGCCTGACATCGCTTCCCAACCGTCCGATGACATTCATAAAGGGATAAGGTTACCAAAAGGTTAACCATCGGGCCGACCCAGATTTTTTTTTCGGCCCTATCACATCAGATCTTTGGGGCGAACGAAAGCGCTCAGCGTGCCGTCATCGGCCTTGATCGATGACCAGCTCTCCGAGGGAAACTTGATGGTGGCCAGCGCCGCGGTCGGGAACTTTTTTTTCATGTTTTTCAGATCCTTCTGGTCTCCTCGGGCAGCCAGCCGGCCGGCCAGCTGCGCCATGCCCGGGTTGTGCCCGATGATCATCAAGGTGGCGACCTCGTCATCGATCCTCCGGAGGATCGAAAGCAGTTCGGCCGGGCTCGCAAGATAAAGCGACGCGCGCATCTCGAGACGGGGCAGATCCGCGTTTTCCGCATGATCCCATTCCGCTGCAATCAACTCCCAGGTCTGACGCGCTCGAACGGCGGATGAGCAAAGGATCAGATCCGGTCGCGCACCCTTGCGATTGATATACCGGCCCACGATCGGTGCTGCCAACCGACCACGAGGTGAGAGCGGTCGATCGATATCATCGAGATCCATCTGATCCCAGTCCGATTTGGCATGGCGCAGCAGCATTAATTGACGCATGATCGATCGTACTCCCCGAGCTGACCTCTTGTGAAGCCGGTAATCTTTTCTTCATCGTCTTGACCGAACATCGTCCCCATGTTGCCCTGTTGGAAACGTCATGCTGAAGATTGGGGGAGAAAGTGCCGTCAACCGAGATTACCGCGAATGCTGGCACGCGTTCCATCTCCGAATCTCTGCCTGTCCAGCCTGCAACCATAGAGATCAATGATCCCCAAAGATTTTTCAATCGGGAGATATCCTGGCTTGCTTTCAATGAGAGAGTGTTCGAAGAGGCCAACAATCGCAACTACCCTCTCCTCGAAAGAGTTCGTTTCCTTGGGATTTCAGCCGGAATTCTCGACGAGTTCACCATGGTCCGCATTGCCGGCCTCCTTGGTCAGGTCTGGGCCGGCATCAGCCATTTGAGCCCCGGATGGCTTGAGCCCGAACGACCAGCTCAGGCTGATCGACGGACATGTCACCAAATTGTCGGATGATCAGCAACGTTGCTGGCGAGCACTGCGCAAGGAAATGCGCGATGCCGGCATTGCGGTTCTCTTGGCCGCCGAGCTTTCGGCCAAGGATCGGCGCTGGCTGGAACGCCGTTTCATGGAGCATGTGTTTCCCGCTGCTCACGCCGATTGCGGTCGAACCGCCCAATCCCTTTCCGTTCATTCCCAATCTCGGCTTCAGCTTGATCCTGGAACTCTGGAGGAAGGAGGATGACAAGCGCATTCATGGCCTGATCGTCATCTCTAGCCCGATCGACCGCTTTATTCGCCTGCCCGGGCAAACCACCCGCTTCATCGCGATCGAAGAGGCTCTTCCGCTTTTTCTGGATCGCCTGTTTCCTGGTTTCGCCGTCGAGGCCCAGGGTTTTTTTCGGGTTATCCGCGACAGCGATCTCGAAATCGAGGAAGAAGCGGAAGACCTGGTCCGCCAATTCGAAAGCGCAATCAGGCGGCGAAAGCGGGGCTCGGTCGTGCGGTTGTCGATCGACGGCAGAATGTCGCACGATCTCGAGAACTTTCTGATCCGACAGCTGCCGGTCACACCCGACAATGTGGTGCGCATGCGCGGCATGATCGGGCTCGCCGATATTCAGGATCTGATCAGCGGATGATGCGCCGGAGCTCCTGTTCGAGCCCTTCGGCGCCCGCTTCCCTGAACGAATTCGTGATATGGGCGGAGATTGCTTCGCCGCCATCCGCGCCAAGGATATCATCGTCCATCATCCTTATGAGAGCTTCGACGTCGTCGTTCAGTTTCTCTGGCAGGCGGCACGCGACGACAATGTGGTCGCGATCAAGCAGACCCTTTACCGCACCAGCAACAACTCACCGTCGTGCAGGCACTCTGCGCTGCAGCAGAAGCTGGCAAATCCGTCACCGCACTTGTGGAAATCAAGGCGAGATTTGACGAGGAAGCCAATCTTCGCTGGGCACGTGATCTGGAGCGAAGCGGAGCCCAGGTCGTTTATGGGTTCGCGGATCTCAAGACCCACGCCAAGATTTCCCTGGTGGTGCGCCGGGAGAATCAAAGCCTTCGTTCCTACGTCCATTTCGGTACTGGCAACTACCATCCGATCACCGCCAAAGTGTACACGGATCTGTCTTTTTTCACCTGCAACCAGACCCTTTGCCAGGACGCCATTCGCGCTTTCAACTATATGACCGGCTTCGCCCCTCCTGACCGGCTGGAGGATCTGGACCTTGCTCCGGTCACGCTGAGAAAGCGGCTCTTGAGCCTGATCGATGATGAGATTGCCCATGCCGAAGCCGGCCGGCCGGCAGCGATCTGGGCCAAGATGAACTCGTTGCTCGATCCGGAGATCATCGATGCGCTTTACCGAGCATCGAACGCCGGTGTCGAAATCGAGCTGATCATTCGAGGGATCTGCTGTCTTCGCCCGCAAGTCCCGGGCCTGTCCGAGCAGATATGGGTCAAGAGCATCGTCGGCCGTTTTCTGGAGCACAGCCGGATCGTCTGTTTCGGCGCCGGCCATGGCCTGCCATCGCGCGAGGCCAAAGTCTTTATCTCATCCGCGGATTGGATGACCCGAAACTTCGACCGCCGGATCGAAACATTGGTGCCGATCGAGAACCCGACAGTGCATCGCCAGGTTCTGGACCAGATCATGATCGCCAACCTGAAAGACCAAACCAATAGTTGGGAACTGATGCCGAACGGCGAGTATCAGCGACTGACCTCCGATGCCGAGGCTTTCAGTGCCCACGGCTATTTCATGACCAACCCTAGCCTGTCCGGTCGCGGCAGCGCCATGAAACGGACCCCTATGCCCCCGAAACTCAGCGTCAACCAGCACGATCTCTGAGAACCTGTGCAAAAAAACGCCCGGTGAACAACACCGGGCGTTGATCATCAACAAAATCTTCGAGCGGGATGTCAGTTCGCCGCCCGGTATTCTTCCGGCAGGAAGTAGAGATAGTCCTGATCCTCGGCCACCAGGGCATGGCACTCGTTACAGAACTGCACCGAGGCATCGCCGGCGCCGCCGGTGGTGCCGAAAGCGCTGCCGTCCGGCATGATCATCGTATATTTCCAATCGCCGCTGGCCTCGTTGAAGCCCGCCGCCATCTTTTCCATGAGAAAGAGCGGCCCGAGCGTTGCCTTGCCATCGGCGCCAACCGAGAAGCTGTCCTTGGCAATAACCGAACCTGCCGGCAGCGGATCAGCTTGCTCGTAGTCGAGATAACCGGCACCGGTGCGATTGCCCCAGTTATTGACATAGCGGCCGCCATGCGTCCCTGAAGCATAGGGTACGCTGCTGTACCGCCACCAGCCAAGATATTTGCCGGCAGCAGGATCGTCAGCAACGCCATAAGCGACCTGCATGGCCTCCTTGACGCAGCCATAAACGTCGGCGGCCTCAGCATCGGTCAGTTCCACGCCCCCGCCTGCAGCGCACGGATTACAGGGATTGCACGGGTTGCAGGGATTGGCCGCCGCACAGGGGTTGCAGGGGTTCGCTGCGGCGCACGGACTACAAGGGCTGCAGGGATTGGCCGCCGCGCAGGGATTACACGGATTGCAGGGGTTGCACGGATTGCAGGGGTTGGCTGAGGCACACGGATTACACGGGCTGCAAGGATTGGCCGCCGCGCACGGATTGCAGGGATTGGCAGCTGCAAGACGCGGTACGACACACTCGGTCGCCCCCGCACCACCGGCACCGGCTGCGCAGGGATTACACGGGTTGCACGGATTGGCCGCGGCACAGGGGTTGCACGGGTTGCAAGGGTTCGCTGCGGCACACGGGTTGCACGGATTGCATGCCACCTGATGCAGGCCATGGGCAAGGGTATCCCGACTTATGGCATCAGGCAAAACGGAAGAGGCGGCCGGCGCTGCCTTGGCCGGACGAACGAAGCAGACGCCCAGGCCAAGTCCCGTCGCTGCCACCCCGATCCCGAGAACCATGGGCAGCACGGTGGTCGATCTGAGCTGGCGTCGTGTTGGTTGTGGGAACAGCTTGAGCTGATTTGGTATCATGATGTGCCTTCCTCGCGTTAGCCTATGCCTGATTGTCTCAATGGCTGCGTTTGGTCCCCGCTCGAAGCAGAATGCCGGGCAAGAAAAATGAACAGCCTGTTGATCCATCAGGCGGTAGCTCGCCCATCCGGTCAAATTAAGCAATTTCACAAAGCTGTGATGTCGCTGGAGGTCTCGTGCGGATCGAGGGCGACTTGTTGCGCTTGCAAAGGACGATGAATGTCCTCCCTCCCTGGGTTCGGCGACAGCATATGCTACATCAACACTTGAAGGACGAAGAATCCATGCGACGGGAGGAGAGCAGGATGGATCGCAGGCTTATGCTGCAGCTGGCGGCGACGATGACCGCCATCACCGCAATCGCCGGCCCGGCGAACGCCCAGTGGGCGCCGGAGCGACCGATCAACATGATCGTGCCCTATGGGGCAGGCGGCGGCACCGATGCTTTTGCCCGGGCCATGTCGGCGGCGGCGGAAGGCGTGCTGGATGTGCCGATCGTGGTGGTCAACAAGCCTGGGTCCTCGGGCATGGTCGGCGCCGCCGCTGCCGCCGCCGCACGCCCCGACGGCAGCACCATGATGATGACCTCGGCCGGCTCCTTCCTGCTTAACAGCCTGATTCGCGAGACCGATCTCGATCCCTTCGAGAGCTTTCGGATCATCGCCCAGATCGGCGAGCTGACCACCTCGATCATGGTCGCGACGGACAGCCCCTATCAGACGGTGCAGGACCTGATCGACGCGGCCGCCGCCGATCCCGGCGCCCTGCGCTGGGCCCATACCGGGCGCGGCAGCTTCCACCATGTCGCCGGCCAAGGTTTTCTCGAGGCCAATAACCTGGAGGCCCAGGATGTGCCGTTCAAGGGCGGGGCTGCGACCCGCGCCGCCGTCATCGGCGGTCAGGTGGATTTCGGCATGATCGGCGTCCAGCAGGCGCGCGGCTTCGAGAACGAGATCCGGGTGCTGGGCCTGAATGCCGGTGAGCGGGACCGGGTGATGACCGACGTTCCGACCCTGGCCGAGCTCGGCCACAGCTTCGTTGCGGTCAGCTCGCCGATCGTGGTGTTCGCGCCCAAGGACGCCGGGGACGAGGTGGTCGACGGCATGGAGGCGGCGCTGCGCGAGATCACCGCAAGCCCGGCCTTCGCCGATCTGTTGAATGCCGGCGGCACGGCGCCCGCCTACCTGGACAGAGCGGCAACCGAAAGCAAGCTCAGCACCATGAAGGAGAGCGTGATCCCGATCGTGCAGGAGCTGGAGAGCTAGCCGGCAGGCGGCGTGGCGACACGCCGGAGCATCAACTGGACCGGGTCGGTCCTGGCTCTGCTGGGCGCCGGCGCCCTTGGCGCAAGCATCGGGGTCGATCCCGATCCGGATGGCGGCCAGGGAGCCAGGATCTTTCCGTTGATCAGTGCTGGCGCGCTCATGCTCCTGGGCACGCTCGAAGCCCTGAATGTGCGTGATGATTCGGGAGACAAGCCCGACGGGCTGGTTCGGATCCTGTTGCTCCTGCTGCTGGCGCTCGGCTATGTCTTTGGCATCGGCCGGATCGGCTATCTTGCCGCAACCGCCATCGCCGCACCACTCGCGCTCATGCTGTTCGGTCGCAATCGCCCGCTCGAGCTGCTGGCGGCGGCGGTTTTTTGCCCGATCGTCTATCATCTCCTGTTCTTCGTCGGCCTCGGCGTTTTTCCTCCCCAGGGCGCTTGGTTCGATCTGCAAGATCTCTGGCGATGAGCCGGCGGAATATCCGCAACATTTTCTTGCCTGCGCGTGACGTGATTTGAGCCAAGTTCCCGGAAACCCGACGTTGTGAACAGTCCAGCAGGGGCAGCATGGAGATCTTCACCGGCCTTGCCAATGTGCTCTCGGATCCAAGCCTGATCCTTGCCGTGCTGGCGGCGGCGGTGATCGGCATGCTGGTCGGTGCCGTTCCCGGCCTGACGGCCTCCGCGGCGATCGCCATGCTGGTGCCGCTCACCTACGTCATGGAGCCGCTGTTCGCCCTTGCCTTTCTCTACGTCATCGGCAAGTCCGGCCGCTATGGCGGCTCGATCGCGGCGATCCTGTTCAACACGCCCGGCACCGCTGCCTCGGCCGCCACCCGGATCGACGGCTACCCGCTCGCGCGCCAGGGCAAGGCCGGCAAGGCGCTGAAGGTGGCGACCCTGGCCTCGGTGATCGGCGATACCATCGGCGAGCTTTTTTTGATCTTCGGGGTCGGGATGATCGCTGCCCTTGCCCTGATGCTCGGCCCGCCGGAGCTGTTCGCGATCTATGTCGCCGCCTTCGTGGTGATCGGATCGGTGATCGGCCAGTCGGTGATCAAGGGCCTGGCGAGCGCAGCCCTCGGCGTCCTGTTGCGCATGGTCGGCCTCGATCCGATTTCCGCCGAAGAGCGCTTCACCTTCGGCCTGGTGGAACTCGCTGACGGCATCGGTCTCGTGCCCCTGATGATCGGCATCTTCGTGCTGGGCGAGGTTTTTGCCCAGCTCGGGACCAAAGCCGAAAAACCCGGTGACACCGCCGTCCTGCCGACCGGTGATGACCGGCTGACGCTGGCCGAATGCAGGACCTGTCTGCCTCATGTGCTGCGCTCCTCGCTGATCGGCTCGGCGATCGGCGTGCTGCCGGGTCTGGGCTCGACGGTCGCCGCCTTCGTCGCTTACGGCGAAGGCAAGCGCCGGGCCGACAATCCGGAACGCTGGGGCAAGGGCGCAATCGAGGGCGTTGCCGCCCCGGAGGCCGCCAACAACGCGGTCTCCGGCCCCTCCATGGCACCGCTCCTGACCCTCGGCATTCCGGGCTCGACCATCGGTGCTATTCTGATAGGGGTGTTTTTGATCCATGGCATCCAGATCGGCCCGACCCTCTTCCTCACCTCGCGCGATCTGGTCTACAGCCTGTTCGCCGCAGGCCTCCTTGGCATCGCCGCCTATGGTGTGATCGGCTATTTCGCGGCGGCCAGAATCGGCCGGCTGATCCGCCGGCTGCCCACCGATCTGCTTTACCCGATGATCTTTCTCACCGCCTTCGTCGCCGCCTATGCCACCCGCGGCAGCCTGTTCGACGTGCTGGTCATGGTGCTGGCAGGCTTCGGCGGCTGGCTGATGCAGCGTGCCGGCCTCAACACGGCGGCTCTGGTGATCGCCTTCGTCTTGGCAGGAGGGGCCGAGGAGGCCTTCAGGCAATCCTTGCTGCTCTCCGATCACGGCGCCATGATTTTCCTGGAACGGCCGATTGCGCTCGGTTTTCTACTGCTCGGCCTGGCGGCTTTGGTGCTGCGCAGCCGCTCCCTTGCCCGGGAGCGGCGGGCCGCGGCCGGCGCCCAAGCGGATTATTGACACGATTTCAGGAGGAAGAAAGGCAGCCTTTACGGCGAGAACGCTCAGGTACGCGCGCCTATTGGCGCCCGCTTTGCCGACATCGCCCATGCCCATGCCGATGACGGTTGGTCACGTACCTTTCGGCATGGTGCTTTTCTCCGTCGATCGAGGAAGGTCAGCTACAATCGTGCCGTAATCGCCTCCACATCCACCGCCTGATAATCGTCGGGCAGCTCGTAGCCGTCTGCGTCTGTCTTGACCTTCGCGGCGTCGAAGCTGTTGGCGCCGGCGACGTAGTCGTTGGACAGCACTTCCTCCGGCGTGATCGGCTTCGAGACCTGGCCGATCGAATGGATGGTGTCGAAGAACAGCTTCCACTGCTCGACGTCGTGCCAGCCCCAGCCCTGGCGTTTTTCCCAATCACCGCGAAAAACCTTGGCGAGCTGCATCATCGATTCGGTTGCGACCTCCGGCATCAGCGTCGCGGCCAGTGCCGGGAACTGTTCCATCACGATATGGGTCGCGGCGCGCGGGTTGTGGTAGCCGAACTCCAGGCCCTGCGCCCAGCCGCGGAGATAGGTCTCGTACAGCTCTTTTTTCGAGGCGTCCTCGGCATCGCTGCGACGGATGACGAAGCTGTTGGCCGGGAACTTGGAAAAATCGTAGGGCAGAATGTAGTCGAAATCGAGGCCCTGGCCGGTCCACTGGGCGCGAAGTCCTTCCCACGACAAGGCGGCGTCACCCTGGCCCTGAGCCAGCGCCTGGCCCCAGAGATTGCCGGCTTCGGCATAGGTGACCGACTTCGGATCGAGCCCGACCTGGGCCAGCATCGGATCGACGATCGCCTGCCAGCCGGCGGAGCCCAAAAGGACGGTCTTGCCGGCAAGCTCGTTGACCTCCGCAAGCTTCTCGCCTTTTCTGAAGGCGAAGCTGAAGACGTCATAGGCGCCCATCTGCCAGACCGAGGTCAGGGGAATGCCTTGCTCCAGACCCAGGGAGAAAACGCCAGGTGAGGGAAAGCCGACATCGGCCTGGCCCTGATCGACCAGCTTGATCGTGGCGGTTGCTTCCATCGGCCCCGGTTCGAGCACGGTGTCGAGATCGCCGAAGTAGCCGAATTTTTGCGCGACCCAATAGGGATAGTCGTCCAGCACCTCGATGGTGCCGCGCGGGCTCACCCAGCGAACCGTACCGCTCTGGCCAAAGCTTTTTTGGGACAAGAAGCCAGCACCTGCGGCAACCACGGTGCCGGCGGCGGTCATTTCGAGAAAACGGCGGCGATCGAATTTTTCTGTCATTGTTTTCATGGTTGCCTCCCTTGATATGTCGTGGCGATCAGGACTCCCAGCTCGCCCATCTCTTGCCGACCCAATAGAAAAAAACGTAAATCGAAATGCCGATCAGCGCGAGGATGACGATGCAGGCGAAGAACTGCGGCATCTGGATGAGCGAGGAATAATAGGCGAGACGGTTGCCGAGCCCCGACGAGCCGCCGACCATCTCGGCGCCGACGGCGGTCAGAAGCCCGAAGATCGAGCCGATCATCAGGCCGACGATCACCATCGGCATGGCCATCGGGATACGGATCTTCATGAAAATCTGCAGTGTCGAAGCGCCGAACGAGCGGGCAAGCGCGATCTTGGCGAGGTCGGTCCGCCTGAAGCCGGTCGCGGCGTTGATCATCACCATCGGCCCGGACGCGAGGGCGACCGCGATGATCCTGGGCTCCAGGCCGAAGCCGAGGCGAAGGATCAGGAGCGGCACCAAGGCAATCATCGGCGTGGTGACCATCACCAGGATGTAGGGGGCGACGATTTTCTCGACGAAGGGAAATTGGGTGATCACGGCGGCGAGCACGAAGCCGATCGAGGCACCGATCGCGAAGCCGACGATCAGCTCGGTCAGCGTCACCCCGATATGGGGTGCGAGCAGAGGGAAATCGGTGACCAGCGCCCAGGCGACCTGCGATGGCAGCGGCAGGATATATTGCGGCACCTCGAACGCGCGCAGGGTCAGCTCCAGCCCGCCGATGATCACCACGGCCACCGCGATGATCGCGCCGATCTCGGCCCAGCTCCTGATGCCGCCGAGCGACGAGGTCAGCGCCGAGAGGTTGGTGATGTCGACGTCTTGGCCCGCGGCATCCTTCTTGCCGAATTCCGGAATGTTGTCCTTCAGGTCCTGATCCGACGTGCTCATCACCTAGACCCCGATTTCGACATCGGCATGGCCGGCGGCACCGGCGCTGTGATCGATCGAGCCCTTGATCTCGGCCACCAGCTCGTAGAAGTGCGGCTCGGTCATCACCTCGATCGTTCGCGGCCGCGGCAAGTCGACCACAAAAATACTGGCGAGGCGGCCGGGCCTGGGGCTCATCACCATGATGCGGTCGGCGAGAAAGACCGCCTCGGCGATGTTGTGGGTGATGAACACGATGGTCTTTCGTGTTTCCAACCAGATTTCTTGTAACAAAAGATTCATCTCGTCGCGGGTGAACGCGTCGAGGGCGCCGAAGGGCTCGTCCATGAGGAGCACCGAAGGATCGACCGACAGGGAACGGACGATCGAGGCGCGTTGCTGCATGCCGCCGGAAAGTTCTCGCGGCATTTTTTTTTCGAAGCCGTTCAGGCCGACCCGTGCCATGAGATCGTCGATCCTGTCCTGATCCGGCGCTATGCCCTTGATCTCGAACGGCAGCTTGATGTTGCGATCGAGATTGCGCCAGGGCAGCAGATTGGCTTCCTGAAATACCATGCAGATCTCGGGATGCGGCCTGGTGATGGCCGTGCCGTCCAGAGCGACCGTCCCGCTGGTCAGCGGGTGGAGGCCGGACATCGCCCAGAGCAGGGTCGACTTGCCGCAGCCGGATGGGCCGAGCACGCAGACCAGCTCGCCGTCGGCGACAGTCATGGAGTAGTCTTCGAGCGCGCGGACGACGCCGGATTTGGTGGCATAGTGCTTGGTGGCGTTGTTGACCGCGAGTTTTTTCGAACTGTTGAGGTCTTGCCCAGCCGTCAACCCGATCACCTCCCGTTTTTTTTATGATCTATGGCTTTTCTCGACGGAAACAACGCGTCAAGGCTGGAAATGATGATCGGTTCTTGTCGGCAATGCAGGCTGCTGGCACTATCGAGAGAAAGTACCGTTGCGAAAAAACCGCTGGGGAGGTCGAGATGGCGGACAAGGTCCGGATCCTGGTCGTGGGCGTCGGCAATATGGGTGTCTCGCACGCCAAGGCGTATCACAAGCTCGACGGCTACGAGATCGCAGGTCTGATGAGCCGGACGATCCGATCGAAGGCCGATCTGCCCGAAGAGCTTGCCGGCTATCCGCGCTTCGAGGATTTCGAGGAAGCGCTGGCCGCGACCGGCCCCGATGCAGTCTCGATCAACACCTGGCCGAACACCCATGCCGATTACGCGATCCGGGCGATGGACGCCGGCTGCCACGTCTTCATGGAAAAACCGATCGCCACCAACATCGAAGACGCGGAGAAGGTGGTCGCGAAGGCGCGCGAACACCGAAAAAAACTGGTGCTTGGCTATATCCTTCGCCACCATCCGTCCTGGGCAAAGCTGGTGGAGGTCGGGCGCACCCTGGGCAAGCCGCTGGTGATGCGCATGAACCTCAATCAGCAGTCCTCCGGCCCGGCCTGGACCTGGCACAAGAACCTGATGGAAAGTCTGACGCCGATCGTCGACTGCGGCGTGCACTATGTCGACATCATGTGCCAGCTGACCCAGGCGAAGCCGGTTCGGGTGCACGGCATGGGCGCGCAACTCTCTGACGAGACCAAGTTACAAAATTACGGGCATCTGCATGTGGTGTTCGATGACGGTTCGGTCGGCTGGTACGAGGCGGGCTGGGGGCCGATGATGAGCGAGGTCGCCTATTTCGTGAAGGATGTCGTCGGGCCGAAGGGCTGCGTCTCCATTCTGGTGCCGCAGGACGGGCAGGCCGACGCCAAGGCGGAAGGGCTCTCGGACAGCGCCGACATCGATCAGCACACCAAGACCAACGCCTTGAAGATCCACCATGCCGACATTGACGCCGACAACAACTTCACCAAGCCGGACGAATGGCTGAACATGGCCGACGAGCCGGACCATCAGGAACTCTGCGACCGCGAGCAGGGATTTTTTCTACGGGCGATCCAGGAGGATCTGGACCTGACGGATTGGGAAAACGATGCGGTCAACAGCTTGCGCATCGTGCTCGCCGCCGACGAGAGCATTCGGACCAGGCGTGCGGTGGAGCTTTAACCGGTGACCTACAAGATCGATCCGAGGCGCGACCGGGACGTGGTCGACGAGTTTCGCCAGAACCCGATCGGCCATCACAGCCCGAACCTGCAGCGCGTCCTCAACGCCCTTCGCGGCGGGCCGCTCAAGGGCAAATACGTCCTGGTCTGCACCAAGCCGTTCGAGGAATGGGTGCTCGCCCGCCACCCCGGCGAACGCGGCAAGCCGATCGAGGTTCTGCGCGAACAGCGATTTGCAAGCAAGGAAGAGGCGGAGTGGGCGGTGTTCCGGATGCGCTGGAAGGAGCATACCGGCGAGGATCTGAACTAGGGGTACGACCACATCGAAAAATTCACCTCGCCAGAAGCGCAACAGTTTCGTCTCAAGCCTAATTTTCAGAAGTTCTGTCTGAATCAACTGATGTGGTCATACCACTGGTCGGGCGAGTGAAGAAAAAATGCTGAAGATCTTGGGTTATGCCGATCGCCTCTCGGTGGCGCCGGGTGAGACCGTGCGCTTCATGGTGAGCCTCAAAGGCGGCGGGGCCTACCAGGCCGAGGTGGTTCGGATCATCCACGGCGATGCCAACCCAGCGGGGCCTGGTCTGAAGCTGCGGCCGGTGAAGTCGACGGTCGACGGCCGTTACCAGGGGCGAGAGCAGCGGACCGATGCCGGGTCTTACGCACGCGTGCCCGATCACCCTCGTCTGCAGGCGCTGTCTGCCTTTACCGTCGCGGCCATGATCTGGCCGACGACCCCTGAGAAAGCCGGCGAGCAGGCGCTGATCGCCAAGCGCTCGGCCGACGGGAAAGAAGGTTACGGCCTCTCGATCATCGACGGCGAGCTCGCGCTTGCCATCGGCGATGGCAAGCGGAGCGAGGTGATCCGAAGCGGCAAGACATTATTGGAGCGGCGCTGGTATCTGGTCGCGGCGACCGTCGATCCGGCGAGCGGCATGGCGACCCTGGTCCAGCGGCCCTTGCAGCATCATCCCCATGTCGACGACAGCGCCACCATCACGCAAACGATTGAGTCAACGCCCCGCTCGTCCGCGTCGGACGTGGTGATGGCCGGGCGTTTCGTCGAAAGCGGCGCCGTCGAGCATCACTACAACGGCAAGATCGACAGCCCGGCACTATTCAGTCGGGCGCTCGCGATCGAGGAGCTGGATGGGGCCTTTCGCCGGCCGCTGCCGGAGAGCCTCCAGGCTTCGCTGATTGCCGGCTGGGATTTTTCGAAAACTATCGAAACAACGCGGATCGTCGATGCCGGGCCTCATGGCCTCGATGGCCAACTCGTGCATCTGCCGGCGCGGGCCATGAAGGGCTGGAACTGGGATGGCAGCACCATCCGCTGGACCGACAAGCCGGAGCAGTATGGCGCCATCCACTTCCATGACGACGATCTCTATGACTGCGCGTGGGAGGCGGATTTCGAAATCACCGTGCCGGACGATCTGCCGAGCGGCGCCTACGCCGCCCATGTCTGGCTGGGCGAGGGCGAGGCACCGGAGGAAGAAGATTATATCACTTTCTTCGTCCGGCCGCCGCGTGGAGCGCGCAGTAAAACGGGCCGCCCGTTGGCGGCGTTTTTGGTGCCGACCGCGAGCTACATGGCCTATGCCAACGATCACAGCCATCTCGACGCCGAAGGCGCGGAGATGCTGATGGGCAGGCTTCTGGTCTACCAGCCGACCGATCTCTTCCTCCAGGAGCACCGGGAGTTCGGGGGCGCGCTCTACGACACGCACTCGGACGGCAGCGGCGTTTGTTATTCTTCATATTTGCGCCCGATCCTGAACATGCGTCCGAAGTACGCCTCCTGGCTCGGCGCCCACGGCTCCGGGCTCTGGCAGTTCAACGGCGACACCCATCTGCTCGATTGGCTGGATCACGAGGGCATCGAGGTCGACTGCATCACCGACGAGGACCTGGAAGCGGAAGGCGTTTCGCTGCTCGAACCCTACCGCGTGATCCTGACCGGCACCCACCCGGAATACCACACCAAACGCATGTCCGATGCCATGCTCGCCTGGCAGGGCCAGGGCGGCAGACTCATGTATCTCGGTGCCAACGGCTGGTACTGGCGCATCGCCTGGCATCGCTGCGAGCGAGGCGTGATCGAAGTGCGGCGCGCGGAGGACGGGATCAGGACCTGGGCCGCCGAGCCCGGTGAATACTACCATTCTTTCACAGGCGAGTTCGGCGGCCTTTGGCGGCGAAACGGCCGGCCGCCGAACGAGGTGGTCGGCCTCGGTTTTTCCGCACAAGGCTTCGACATCAGCTCCTACTACCGCCGCCGACCCGGAAGCTTCGATGCGCGCGCCGCCTTCATCTTCGAAGGTGTGGAAGAGGACGAGCTGATCGGCGATTTCGGCCTGGTCGGCGGTGGTGCCGCCGGCCTCGAGCTCGACCGCGCCGACCATGCGCTTGGCACGCCTGCCAACCTCCTGGTGCTGGCGTCCTCGGAAAACCACACCGACCTGATCCTTGTGGTGACCGAGGAGGTCAACGTCATGACCCCCGACCTCACTGGCTCGCAAAACGACCTGGTCCGCGCCGACCTTGCTTTTTACGAGACCACCGCCGGCGGCGCCGTGTTCTCGACCGGCTCGATCGCCTGGTGCGGCTCGCTCTCCCACAACGGCTACGACAACAACGTCGCCCGCATCACCGGCAACGTGCTGCGGCGTTTTCTGGACGAAACGCCGTTTGCCGGGTAGCGCTTTTTCGTCGAAGTCCGAGGTTTTCTGCGGCTCTCGGGTTCGTTTGGTTTTTCCCGTTATTGCTGCGGTGCCGATTGATCGTCGCCATGACAACGAAAGCAAAGTTACATCAAACTGGCTCGGCTCAAGGCTTCGGCATTCAGAGAAACCGTCGTTAACCGGATATTAACCCTGTTCTGACAATACTTCCGACCTGGTCCGTTTGTTTCCTTGTCCATGGATCGACCGGAACATCTTGATGACGGGCAAGGACAAGGGAAGCGCTTGCCGACGTTAGCGCAGACACCTGAGGGAGACTTGGCGCCAAACAAATTCGAACAGAAGATAGGAATTTTGTCAATGCTGTGTCGGCCAGAAATCGAAGGCGGCGGCGATCCATGCGCCGGCACAGCCGGTTGCGGAAGTTTTCATCGCGCAAGCGCAGCACCGCCAGGATCAGATCCTCCTTGCTGCGAAAGTGCTTGTCTATCGAGGTTTTCGAGACGCCGGTCTCGGCAACAAGCCTATCCATGCCGATGGCATGGAAGCCGTTTCGGTAAAAGGCGGCAAGTCCCTTTTTGACCGACGCTTCGCTTTTTGGCGGCAGCATTACGATATTTTATTGACTGATCAGTACATTAAAATGAATCTCTGAAATGCAATGACCCTCCTAATTTTCTTTTAAAATCAAAAATCTATCGAGCAACCCTCTCAGCATTGGCCTGTTCTTGCAAATTCGATGCTTGACATCATTGACTGATCGGTCCAAATCTGATGAAGCAAAGTTTACAGATCGGTAAACCATACATCTGCCGAATCCGATGGAGGACACCATGCAAAACCCGCTCATCGCCAATCTTCGCTCCAAGATCCGCACCAGCGTTCTGGCCCTGGCGCTCACCGGCCTTGCAACCGGCATGTCCGGCGCCGACGGTCTGCCCGATCCCGGATTCGAGATCGAAGCCGGCAGGACGGCGCTGCTGGTGACCGATCCGCAGAACGACTTCCTCAGCCCGGACGGCGTGGCTTGGGGCGTCGTCGGCAAGAATGTCCTGGAGAACGGTACGGTCGAAAATATCGATCAGTTGTTCAGCGCCGCCAAGAACGCCGGCATCCCCGTCTTCGTGTCGCCGCATTACTACTACCCGCACGATCACGGCTGGAAGATCGAGGGGGCGCTGGAAATGCTGATGCACAAGATCGGCATGTTCGACCGCGAGCACCCCCTCTCGATCGACGGTTTTGAAGGGTCAGGCGCGGACTGGCTTCCCCGGTACGAGACATACATCGAGGATGGCGAGACCGTGGTCGCAAGCCCGCACAAGGTCTTTGGGCCGGAAACCAACGATCTGGTGCTGCAGTTGAGGAAACGCGGCATCGACAAGGTGATCATCGCCGGGATGTCGGCCAATCTCTGCACCGAGTCGCACATGCGCGAGCTCGGCGAGCAGGGGTTCGAGGTCATGGTCGTCTCCGATGCGACCGCCGCCGCCCAGCTGCCGGGCCTCGACGGTTATGCCGCCGCCCTGACCAATTTCCGCATGATCGCGAGCGACGTCGCCGACACCGCATCGGTCACAGCAAAGATCGAAGCCGCCGCCCTCAACTGATCGCCTTCCAGCAGCGCCAGCCCATCGCGATCCATGCCCGGCATCCGGCGATGGGCAGGCCGCGGCCCCGTCAAACCGAAACGCAACCGTCATGTCCCGTCCCCCGCTGCCGCCGTTTACTAAGGAAACCGTCGCGATCAAGGTACGCGCCGCCGAGGATGCCTGGAACGGACGCGATCCGAAGGCGGTGTCGCTGGCCTCCCCCCCTGACTGCCCCTGGCGCAATCGATCGGCGTTCCTCCAGGGTCGCGACGAAATCCGGCAGTTCCTGACCCAAAAGTGGATGCGTGAGCTCGATTACCGATGGATCAAGGAGCTCTGGGCCCGGTCCGACAACCGCATTGCCGTTCGATTTGCCTATGAAGGGCACGACGACAGCGGCAACTGGTTCCGCGCCTACGGCAACGAGAATTGGGCCTTCGACGCGGACGGCCTGATGAAGCTTCGACTTGCCAGCATCAATGACCTGCCGATCGCCGAAACCGATCGGAAGTTCCGATGGACGACGGAAACTCAGCCGCTGGACCACCCTAGCCTCTTCGATCTCGACCTCTGATGCCTGATCGCGCCGTCGAGCCGACATGTGCAAATCACCCATCGTCGAAGGAGACCGACATGCAACGTGAACTAAAAGCCCTGATCGTGGCCGGCGCTCTGTCGCTGGCGGCTCAATCTGTCCTTCCGGCCCTGGCGGTCGACGCCACCCTCTCGAGCCAGGCGGCCGCTCCAGTTCACAAGGCCGAAACCATCGAGGGGCTCGAGATCGCCTACCGCGAAGCGGGCGATCCAAGAAACCCGACCGTGTTGCTGCTCCACGGCTTTCCGACGTCCTCGCACATGTTTCGCAATCTGATACCGGCACTGTCCGAGCGCTATCACGTTCTGGCGCCGGACTATCCGGGGTTCGGGGCGTCTTCCATGCCGCCGGCCGAGGCGTTCGACTATTCCTTCGCCAACTTCGCGCGGATCATGACGGCGCTGCTCGATCAGAAGGGCATCGATCGTTATGCGGTCTACCTCATGGATTATGGTGCGCCGGTTGGGTTCCGCATGTTCGCCGCCGACCCGGCGAGGATCACCGGTTTCGTCATCCAGAACGGCAACGCGTATGAAGAAGGGTTGCTTGAATTCTGGGATCCGATCAAAGCCTACTGGGCCGAACCGTCGCCGGCGAACGGCGACGAGCTCCGCAGCTTCTTGACGCTGGATGCGACGAAATGGCAGTTCACCCATGGCACGCAGACCCCGGAGCGGATCAGTCCCGATAATTTCTGGCACGCCCAGTATCTGCTCGATCGTCCGGGAAACCAGGACGTGCAGCTGGAGCTCTTCCTCGATTACGGCACCAACCTCGCCGAATACCCGACATGGCAGGCGCTGTTCCGGGAACACCAGCCGCCGACCCTCCTGATGTGGGGAAAGAATGATCACATCTTCCCCGAGGCGGGTGCTCATCCGTACAAACGAGACCTGACCGATCTGGAATTCCACCTGCTCGATACCGGCCATTTCGCGCTGGAGGAGTACGGTCCGCAGATCGCGGCGCGGATGCTGGCCTTCCTCGACCGGACCGCCCGCTGAGCCCTGACCACCGAGCGATTCCTTTCAGTCCAGACCCCGCCGGTCCGAGGGACAGCAGGACTTCTGGCGATTGATGGTCGGCGGCTACGGCAAGGTCGTGGAAGACCGTGAACACATGGGATGCAACCACTTTGCGCGCCCAGTTGTTGACGACCGGGGTCGGCGACAAACGATACAAATCTGTATTGTTTGTCAAGGTGAATTTCATGAACTATGAAATGTGATCGTGTCGTCACTCGACGTTAGCAACTGCGGGCATGTCAGCGTTGATGACAGGCGGGCAGCGTTGCAACGAAACAGACATGTCGGTTTTTTTAGGAGAACGCATGAAAAGGGCAGAGAAGCGCGAACATCTGATCGAGGTTGCCGCCGGGCTGTTCAACCGCCTCGGCTATCATGCCGCCGGCGTCGACCAGGTCATCGCCGAGGCGGGCATCGCCAAGACGACGCTTTATCGTCATTTCAAGTCGAAGGAAGACCTGATCGTCGCCGTGCTGAAGCGGATCGACGAGCAGTTCCGTGAGAACATGCGCAAGACCGTCGACCGGAACGCGCGCACGCCCGAACAAAAGCTGCTCGCCACGTTCGATTTCCTGGAGAGCTGGTTCAAGGACAAGACGTTCTATGGCTGCCCCTTCATGAGCGCTGCCGGCGAATATGGCGAGCGGCTGAGCCCCGTTTTCAATGAAGCGGCGATGCACAAGCGCTTGATGGTCGCCTATTTCGAGGAGCTGGCTCGTGCGGCCGGGCTGAACGAGCCGGCAAGGCTCGCCGAGGAAATCAACCTTCTTCAGGAAGGGGCGATTGCCGTTGCCCACATCACCGGCGCCCCCAACGCCGCGAGCCGGGCTAAAGCGGTGGCGGCACGCCTCATCGAGGACGCCGGAAGCCATCCCCCAAGAGCATAGAACGCAAGGCTGCCGACCCTCGACCATGCTTTGCATAGGGCGGAGCGTGCCGTTCAGGCGTGTTGGTGCGGAAGCCCGGATCGGTCCGCTTCAGCCTGGCCGGAAGGCCGTCCGGCCGCGGCGCAGAACCTTGCCCGGCCTGCGCCGATAACCGTCGCACCCGGAAATCTGTCCTCTACCCCATGCGCATCTCGTCAGCGGGAAGAGGCCAAGGTTTCGGCCGTGGCCCCTTCCGACGCGGCGGCGGACTACATGTCCATGGCTTCGGCGATTTCAATCGTGCCGCCGGCCTGCAACAACGGGCAGCCCTTGGCCTTTTGGTGCGCGTCCTCGAGGCCTGAGGCTTCGATCAAGCTGTAGCCACTGATCGGGTTGGCACCGCCGCCGCTGATCAGCGAGCCGTCCGGCTGGACCGTGCTCGATTTGCCGACCGGATTGCCGCCGTCGATGACCGCGGCTCCCATCGAGCCGAACCAGGCGCCCCAGGCATCCATCGCTTCCTTGACGACCTCGGGACTCGACGGGGGCGTGCCGCCGCCATGATAGACAAACACGTATTTCGTCATGGTAATCCTCCACTTGCGTTTTTGGAAAACATCATACGTAGTGACCACTATCAACAATCGATGCCATCTCGGACGCGGTGGCCGAAACCTCCATCCGAGCACTCGTCGGCGTGCGCAACAACGTCGTCACGGCCGTGCTGTCGACCAGGCGCCGTCAATCAGGCTGGACGCCCGCTGAAGCCGGTCTCGCGGAGCGTCTTCGCTCGACGCTCCTGGTTCTGGGGCCGGCCGTGCTGATCGGCATCAGCGCGGATCATCCCTCGACCTCATTCGTCCCGAAGGCCCTGCAAGAAGCGACCATCGCGCTCGACTTTGCCAGCGTGACCGAACGCGTCATGCCCTTCGCCGATCTGCCCGTCCGGGGTTTGCTGGTGCATCGCGGTGCCGACTATGTGCGCGCGGCGTCACCTTGCTGGATCGATGCTCTTGTCAGCGCGGACGCCCAGGCGTCCGGCACCCTCGTCCAAACCCTGCGCGCCCTTGCGGACGCCGACATGAACATCCAGAAGGCGGCGCGCCTTCTCGGCAATCATCCGAACACCATCTACAACCGGATCGAGCGGATCAAGGATCTCACCGACCTCGACGGCCAGCGCTACCACGAGCTGACGGAGCTGCTGCTCGCCGCCGACTGCTGCCGAAAGTGATCCGTGACGCGCCATGTGCGGCCTCCTTCCGGGATCGGTCGACCAGCGTCACCTGACAGCCAAGGCCGGCAGCGTGAAAGGCCGCTGCATCACCGCTTGGACCCGCGCCGAGGACGAGGGTGCGATGGGCACCATCCGGCGAGACATGCGCAGATGACGCCCGGCATTTTCTCCTGACCGGGCTTGGCCACCGATGCCCGCTCCTCCTGGTTCTGCACGCTCAATAGGCGTTCGCGATCGGCAGCTCTTCCGCCGGGAAGAGGGTGATCACCTGGCAGCCCTTGTCGGTGACCACGACCTCCTCCTCGATGCGCGCCGCCGAGTAGCCGTCCGTCTGCCGGGCAGTAGGTCTCGAGCGCGAACACCATGCCGGTCTTGATCTCCATCGGATGGTCGAGGCTGACCACCCGGCTGATGATCGGCCGCTCGTGCAGGGCAAGGCCGAGGCCGTGGCCGAACTGCAGGCCGAAGGCGGACAGCTCGTCGGGGAAGCCGAATGTCCTCGGCCGTCGGCCAGACGCGCGCCGACCTGGTCGGTGCCGACGCCGGGCTTGATCAGCTCGATCGCCTTGTCCATCCATTCTCGCGCCTTGCTTGTAGGCGTCGTGCTGCGCCGGCGTCGCGCGGCCGACGTTGAAGGTGCGGTAGTAGCAGGTGCGATAGCCGTTGAAGGACTGGAGGATGTCGAAGAACGCCTGGTCGCCCGGGCGGATGATGCGGTCGGTGAAGTTGTGCGGATGCGGGTTGCAGCGCTCGCCGGAGATGGCGTTGATCGCCTCGACGTCGTCCGAGCCCATCTCGTAGAGCATCTTGTTGGCCATGGCGACGATGTCGTTCTCGCGCACGCCCGGCTTCAGCTCCTCGCAGATCATGTGGTAGACGCCATCGACCATCGCGGCCGCCTGGTTGAGCAGCACGATCTCGTCGATGTTCTTGATCTCGCGCGCGTCCAGCATGACCTGCTGGCCGTCGACCACCTTCATGCCCGCGTCCTGCAGCGCGAACAACATCGCGGTCTCGGCGAGATCCACGCCGATCGGCTCCTTGTCGACGCCGGCTTCGCGCAGAAGCCCCATGATCTCCTCGCTATGGGCCTTCATCAGCCCGAAGGACGGCGGGATCGTGCCGCGCATGCCCAAGACGCCGGCCCGGCAGGAGGAAGGGTCGAGCCAGTCGCAATAGAGCCGGTGATGGATCGCGGCCGAGCCGAAGTCCCAGACGATCGGTTCGTTGTCCTGGGTCAGCAGCGCGAAACGGCAGAGCTTGTCCCGCTCCCACTCGCCGATCTTGGTGCCGGAGACGTAGCGGATGTTGTTGACGTCGAACAGCAGGAGCGCGCCGCAATCGCTGCTGCGCAAGGCTTCCTGGGCACGGGCGAGGCGGTAGCGCTGCAGCCGGCGAAAATCGACCCGGGTTTCGAAGTCGACGCTCATCATGCCGGGCGACGGAATCGCCCGCTCCCAGTTCCAGTGGTGATCGGCATCCTCGGGGCGGAGGATGGTCGGGTTCAGGGCTGCAGCCATTGGGTATCTCCCGTTTTCGGCCTGCGCGGCAGGGTTCGTGCTCGATGGAGCGCGTGCCGCGGGCCGATCTGTTGGCAGGTTGGTCCTGCTACTGGATGACCATGCCGCCGTCGATCATGAGGAGTTGGCCGGTCATGTAGTCGGACTCGTGGCTGGCGAGGAAAGCTGCCGTGCCGATGACGTCCTCCGGGTAGGAATAGCGTTTCATCAGGATCATGTTTTCGGCCAGCTGATCCATGGACTGACCATGATTTTCGAACTTGCCGATGGCGACGAGGTCCTTATCGAGCTGCTCCCAGAGCTCGGTGCGCACGACGCCGGGCGCGTAGCCATTGACGGTAATGTTGTGCTCGACCAGCGCCTTGGCGCCGCCGTTGATCATGGCGAGCACGGCGTGCTTGGAGCAGCTGTAGGGGATGACGTCGTCGAAGGCCTGGCGGGAGAGGATCGAGCCGACATTGATGATCTTGTCGGGCTTGTCCGGGCGGCCCTGCTTGATCATCTGCTTGGCCGCCTCCTGCATGCCGATCAGGCAGCCGAGCGCGTTGACGTTCATGATCTTGTGCCAATTGTCCTCGGTGACGTCGAGGAACATCATCGGTGTGTTGATGCCGGCATTGTTGAGCATCACATTGATGCTGCCGAACGCATCGACGGTGGCCTGCACGGCGTTTCGCATCTGGTCACGCTTGGTGACATCCAGGGAGACGGCGATCGCCTCGCCATCCTTGGCCCTGATGCGCTCGACCACCTGGTTGCAGCCGTCGAGATTGAGGTCGCCGACACACACCCTGGCGCCCTGCTCGGCATAGTGCTCGGCCACCGCCGCTCCCATGCCGCGAGCAGCGCCGGTGATCAGCACATTCCTGTCGGCCAGTCTCGTCTTGTCCATTTAAACCTCCGCTCCTGATCGTCGTTCTCTGGCTTGTGTGCTGCCGGTGATCGCCTGGACGAGCTCGTCCTCGGTGACCGTCCTGGCGTCGAATTCGGCGGTGATGCGACCGCTGTACATCGCGAGGATCCGGTTGCTCAGGCCCATGACCTCCGGCATCTCCGAAGAGATCACGAGGATGGCGTAGCCCTGATCGGCAAGGTCGCGGATCAGATTGTGGATCTCGGCCTTGGAGCCGACATCGATGCCGCGGGTCGGCTCGTCCAGGATCAGAATGCGCGGATGGGTGCCGAGCCACTTGCCGATCACGATCTTCTGCTGGTTGCCGCCGGAGAGATTGAGCACCCGCTGTTTCCAGCTCGGCGTCTTGATGGCGAGCTGCTTTCGATAATGCTCGAAGACGGAGAGCTCCTCGCTTTGATTGAGCCAGCCGCGATGGGACACCCGATCGAGCTGGGAGAGGGTGATGTTGTCCCGGCAGTTCATGCCGAGCACCAGGCCTTGCTCCTTCCGGTTCTCCGGCACCAGCGCGATCCCGCGGGTGATCGCCTCGTCGGGCGAGTTGCTGATGACCTCCTCGCCTTCGACCCGAATGCAGCCGGACGTCGGCTTCCTCAGCCCGAACAGGGTCTCGGCGACCTCGGACCGGCCAGCACCGACGAGGCCGTACATGCCGACGATCTCGCCCTTGCGCACCGTCAGACTGACGTTGTCGAACAGGCCAGGCACAGTGAGATCGACCACCTCGAGGATCGAGTCGCCGAAATCGCCCTTGCCCATCTTCTGGGACTTGTCGAGGGCGCGGCCGATGATCATCCGCGTCACCTCGTCCTCGTCGGTCTCGCCGGTGTTGACCGTGCCGCGATAGGTGCCGTCCCTGAGCACCGAGATCCGGTCGGAGATTTCGAAGATCTCGTCCATCCGATGCGAGATGTAGACCATGCCCACGCCCTGGCTCTTGAGGTCGCGGATGATCTTGAAGAGAATCGCCTTCTCGTGGTCGGTGAGCGAGGCGGTCGGCTCGTCGAACACCACGATCTTGGGCGTGAACACCAGGGCGCGGGCGATCTCGACCATCTGCCGCTTGGCGATGGACAGCTCGGCGGCGATCGCCTTCGGCCCGAAGTCGCACTCCAGCCGATCGAGAATGGCCTGGGTTTGCGCATACAGCTTCTTGCGGTCGAGGGTTCCGAAGGCCAGATGCGGCAGGCTGCCGAGGAAGATGTTCTCGGCGACCGACATCTGCGGCACCAGCGACAGCTCCTGGTGGATCAGCACGATGCCCGCATGCTTGGCCTGGAGCGGAGTCTTCGGATCGATCATCCGACCATCGAGGTAGATGTGGCCTTCATCCGCGCTGTGCACGCCATCCAGAACCTTCATCAGCGTCGACTTGCCGGCGCCGTTCTCGCCGAGCAACGCATGGACCTCGCCGGCGCGCACATCGAAGTCGACCTTGTCGAGCGCCGTGACCGCGGGGAAGCGTTTGGTGATTTTTTCCAGCCGCAAGACGGGGACTGACATCGCCTCGCCTGATGAGGTCAAGTCGATGTCGCGGTTCACAACCGCAGCTCCTCGGTACCGACGCGTGTCAGCTGCTTGTCGATGAACAGCACCACGATCAAGATCGCCCCCATGATGACCAGGACGTAGAAGGCCGGCACCTGGAGGAGGTTCATGCCGTTGCGAAGGACGCCGATCGCGAGCACGCCCCCGACCGTGCCGATGATGTTGCCGGTGCCTCCGGTGAGCTTGGTGCCGCCGAGCACCACGGCGGTGATCGTCCAGAGCTCGAAGTCGCGGCCGAGATTGGGTGTCGACGCCCCCATCTGGCTGGAGAGGGTGAGGCCGGCGAGTGCCGCGAGGAAACCGACGATCATGAAGTTGATCACCATATGCGGCCCGACGCGGATACCGGCGTTGATCGCGGCCTCACGATTGCCGCCGACCGCATAGGTGTTTCGCCCATGCAGGGTCGAGGACAGGATCCAGTGCATGAGGATGGCAACCACGATGAAGATCAGCGCCAATGTCGGAATGGGCCCGACCGAGCTCGCGCCGAAGTCCGAGAACGCGAAATTGGAGGCGTAGAAGGACTGCTCTTGCGTGTAGACGAAGACCAGGCCGCGGACGCCGATCATCGCGCCGAGCGTGACGATGAAGGCATCGACGCCCGTCTTCCAGACCAGCATGCCGTTGATGAAGCCGAGCATCACGCCCGACAGCAGGCCGACGATCACCGCCGGAATCAAACCGAGCGGTTCCTGCAGGCAGACGGCGAGCGAGGCGGCGAGCGCCACGACGGCGCCGACCGACAGATCGATATTGCCGTTGATCATGACCAGGGTCATGCCAAGGGCGATCAGACCGATGGTCGAGGTCTGCACCAGGATGTTGCTGAAGTTCTGCACGGCGAAGAAATGCTCGCTGGTCAGGCTGAAGAACAGGATGCAGGCGACCAGGAAGATCCAGATCGGCTGGGTCAGGACAAGACGCTTGATGTCGTTCATCGACGTTCCCTCCCTCATGCGATCTTGCTGATCAGCGTGCCGCGCTTCGAGGCGACGTCGAGCCAGACGGCGAGGATGATCACGACCCACGTGACCAGCCACTGGGCGTAGTAAGGGAAGCCCAGGAGCAGCAGTCCGTTCTGGATGAAGCCCAGGATCAGCACGCCGATCACGGTCTTGAACACGCTGCCGGAACCGCCGAGCAGGCTGGTGCCGCCGAGAATGACGCCGGCAAGGACCAAAAGCTCGTAGCCCTGGCCGACATTGTTCTGCGAGCCCATGACGCGCGAGCCCATGATCACCGCGGCACAGCCGGTGGCCAAAGCCGAGATCAGATAGGTGCTGAACACGATGCGGCTGCGGCGAATGCCGGAGAAGGTGGCGGAAACCGGATTGCCGCCTACGGCAAAGACTTGGCGACCATAGGTCGATTTGCTCAAAACGATCTGCAGAAGCAACGCCAGGATCATGAAGATGAGCACCGGCGTGGTGATGCCGAACAGCGAGCCGCGACCAAAGAAGGCGAACCAGGTCTCTTCCTGATTGACGATGTCGACGTTCTGGCCGCCGGTATAGATCAAGGTGATGCCCTGGATCGCCGACAGCATGCCCAAGGTCACGATCAGCGAGTTCAGCCTGAGATAGCCGACCAGAAAGCCGGTAATCGACCCGATCATCAGCGTGCATAGGAACATCATCAGTATGGCGCCGGCAGGGCCGATCTTGTCGTGCAGATCGACGACGATGACCGTCGAGAACGACAAGAGCGAGCCCACCGAGAGGTCGAGATTGCCGCCGATGACCACGACGGTGACACCGAGCGCAATGCAGCCGATGATCGACGCCTGGCGGATCACCGTCATGACGTTGTCGGGCGATAGAAATCGTTCCGAAACGATACCGAAACCGATGATGAAGATGACGAAGGCGACCAGGATTCCTTGATGGGTCAGCACATCCTTGATCAGCGCCTGGTAGTCGATCTCGCGGCGAATGTCGGTCGCCATCCCACGCCTCCCCGCTTCAAGCGCGACCCGGTGCGCTCTTCGGCACCGTCAGGTCGCGTCCCTTGCTCATGATCGATCGTTCATGCGTGCCCTTTTGCGGTCAGACGCGCATGACGATTACGGATCAGAAGACCGGCTTGGTGTAGTCGCCCATGTTGTCCTGAGTGATCTTTGGCGTGTCGAAGTAGTTGAGGAAGGGCACGTCCTTGCCTTCGACCACGGCGACCGCGGTGTCGAGCGCATTCTTGGCATCCTCGACCGGGGACTGATAGACAGAGCCCCAATACTCGCCGCGTTCCATCGCCTCGTAGCCGACCGCAAAGTTGGTGGCGCCGATGAAGATGATATCGCTGGCGCGCCCTGCATCCTTGGCTGCATTCAGCGCGCCGACACCCATATTGTCGTCGCCTGAATATACACCGTCGATTGCGTCGTACTTGATGAGGAAGTTTTCCATCACCCGCTGCGACTTCTCGCGGTTCCAGTCTCCGGGCTGGGTCTCCATCAACTCGATGTCGGGGCAGACCTCCGGCAGGCGATCCTCGAATCCTTTAGCGCGCTCGATCGCGGTGGTGTAGCCCGGCTGTCCCGAGATCTGCACGATCTTGCCATTCTCCTTGCCCTTCGCCTTGAGCGCATCACACATCATCTCGGCTGAGTATTTGCCCTGGGTGATGTTGTCCGGGCCCGAGAAGGATTTGATGAAATCGAAACCTTCCTCGGCGATCTGCGAGTTGGTGACGATCACCGGAATCCCGGCCTGGGCGGCCTGGCGGACGACCGGCACCACGGCCTTGCCGTTGGTCGGCCAGATGATGATGGCGTTGACCTGCTGCTGAATCAGATCCTGCATCTGAGCGATCTGACGAGCAACGTCACCGCCGGCGTCCAGCACAACCGTATCCACGCCTTTCTCGGCGGCATAGTCGTTGAACGCCTTCTCATAGGTCGTCTGGTAGCTGTCCACGCCGACATTGTTTTGCGTGATGCCGATCGTCATATCGGCGGCGCCCGCAGCAAATGGCGTGAGCATGGTCCCGGCCAACATGCCTATAGCAACTTTCTTCATTGTGCATCCCCTCTTGACTGCCAAATTCCCTGATCCGGGTGGGCCGAATGCGTTCCCGGCTGATCCGAGGCTAAGGGCATCGCGACCGGCTAACAATTCCAAAGATATTCAAATTGGATATTCTTCCAGGTGCCAAGCCGTCGACATCTGTGAAACACTGACGGAATTCGTTCAAAGGAGGCGTGATGTCAGTGTCGAAAACCCCGATCAGGACTGGAAAATCCGATTCGGATCTCATTCCGGTAACTCCGGGCCAGCCCGAGCTGCGGCGGGGTGCCGCCATGGCCAAGGATGAGATGCTCCGCTTGCTCGATTTCCTGGAAGAACTGGAGAACGAGGCAGATCACGGCCTTCCTTTGCGCGACGCCGATCCCTATTTCCATCTGACCTTGTTCATGATCCGGCAACATCTGACGGCGCGTCCGATCACCGTGACCTCGCTCGCTGCAGCGGCACCGAGGCCCTACGCCACCTCGATGCGTCGTATCGACAAGATGATCAAGGAGGGGCTTATCATCCGACGCCCCCGCAGCCGCACGGGACGAAGCTTCTCGCTCCACCCGAGCCAAAAGCTGATCGACGCCTGGTATGGCTACGCGCGGCGAATCAAGAGCGTCGTCGGCAAGTCACTCGGCTTCAACGCCGAGACCAATGGGCAGGACTACTATTTCGGCGCCTCCTACATGTCGGCACGGATCATCCCGGCGCCGTCGATCGTCGCGCAGCCGCTCAAGATCAGGCCGCCGCTCAACATTCTCGTGCATGCCGACCCGACCTTCATGGCCATGGGGAGTTTGAAGCGACAGCTTGAGCAGGTCCTGGGCATCGAGATCCGCTATCGCGCCCTGTCAATCGACCGCCTGCGCGACGAATGCCTGATGAATGCGAACGTCAGGCAGTCGTCCTACGATATCATCGCCGTCGATCTGCCCTGGATCGGCGAGTTTGCCAGCAAAGGCGTGCTGCTGCCGCTCGATGAATGGGTGGCGCAAAGCCGCATCAACATCTCCGATTTCCACCCGGCGGGCTGGCGCGGCTGCGGTTTTCGAGGTCGCCAATACGGCGTACCGATCCAAACCACGCCGGAGCTTCTGTTCTATCGCGAGGACTTGCTGGCCGAGGCTGGCCTATCGCCCCCTGAAACCACCGCCCAGCTCCTCGAGGCGGCGCGCCGGCTGCATCGTTCGGCCCATGGCAGAAGCGGCATCGCCTGGAATGGCGCCCGAGGAACGCCGATGGGCCATACGTTCTTGATGGTGATGGGCGCTTTCGGCAGGCCGCCCCTGGATCTGGCACCCCTTGGCGACGACTTCGAAGCCAACGACATTGAGGGCGAGCGCCTGCGCCCGACCATTGATACGGATTATGGGCAAGAGACGGCCGACTATCTTTTGGACCTCCTGTCCTTCTCGCCCGCGAACGTTCTCTCGATGGCCTGGTACGAGCGCATCAAAGCCTATGCTTCCGGCGAGGCTGCCTTATCCTATGGCTACACTCTTCTTGCCCCCTATTTCGAGCTCGACGCCAACTCGCCCGCTTATCATCGAACTGGCTTCCTGCCGCACCCGCGTGGCCCGCGCGGGCGCAACATCGCACCGGTCGGCGGCTATGCGCTCGGCATTCCGGCCAATGTGGCGCCGGATCGACAGGATGCCGTCTGGGCGGCGCTGGAGTTCCTGACCTCGGCCGAGGCCGCAAAGCTCTACATCTTGAACGGGAGCCTCGTCAGCCCCCGCTTCAGCGTCTCCGCCGACCCGGACGTGCAGGCCATCTCCAAGATGATCAACGCCGTCGACCAGATGGCGCGGCAGGGTCAGCTGCAATTCTGGCCGCGACCGCCCGCTCCCGAGATCGCCGACATCATCACGATCTGCGGCGAGGAGATCCATGATATGTGCCAAGGGCTGAAGACCGCAAAGGAGGCTCTGACAGCGGCCCAAAACCGGGCTGATGGCCTAATGCGCTTGCATGGCTACTACTGAGGCAATACAGGCAAACCCCTTGATCGGATCGGTTGGTTTTTGACCTGATCTGCATGTATCTGAGGGCGTCGGGTACTAACATCATGTCCTTACGAGTTCGGCAGCGAGCCATGAGCCGTCCCGGAAAAATCGCCCGCAGCAGCTTTCTGATCGGGTCCACTGCTATCGTCGGTGGCGTTGCGTTTGGGGCCTTTATGGTGGCCCGCCCTATCCCCAACCCGTTGCTGGACGATGTGGCCGAGGGAGAGGCTGCTCTCACACCCTTCGTGAAGATCAACAAGGATGGGATCACCCTGATCGTGCCGCGGGCAGACCTCGGTCAGGGCATCGCGTCGCTTCAGGCCCACCTGATCGCAGAAGAGTTGGACATCGATCCGCACAGCGCGCGGCTCGATCCCGGACAGCCGCACGCGGCCTATTACAACGGCACTGTCGTCTCGGATGGTCTGCCTTTTCCATTGTACAACGACGGCGTGGTTGCGGAATTGGCGAGGGCTGGCATGGCGAACGTCGCGAAACTGCTGGGCATTCAGATCACCGGCGGCTCGTCTTCGACCGCTGATATGCATGAAACGCTGCGCCAAGCCGGTGCCGTGGCCCGCGAGACGCTCAAACAGGCGGCCGCAAAACGGACCGGGGTCGAGCGTGGCGCGATGACGACGGACAGCGGCGCGGTCGTGCTGCCCGACGGCACGCGGCTTGCCTACACAGACCTCGCGGCCGACGCGGCCCGGATCGCCCCGGTCGAAGATGCGACCCCGCGCACGCCCGACCATTGGCGGCTTCTGGGCAAGCCGTTTCAGCGCACCGATGTGGTTGCCAAATCCACCGGAAGAGCGCCTGCGCCTGATCGACCATGCAGACTCGCGTCGGGTTCTGGAAACGGTGGGCGAGATGTGCAGCTGGGCAGGCCCCGATCTTGGCCCGGGGCGCGGACGCGGCGTTGCCTACGCCTATGCCCATGGCGTTCCGGCCGCCGCTGTGGTCGATGTGTCGATGACCGATCTGGGTGTGGAAATCAACGAGGTCTGGGCCGCCTCCGATTGCGGGACGGTTTTTGACCCCATGAACGCCGAAGCGCAGATGACGGGCAGTATTATCTGGGGACTGGCCCACGCCATGAACTGCGAACTGACCTATGAGGACTACGCACCGGTTCAGACGAATTTCGACGCGTTCACGGGCATGCAACTCTATCAGACGCCAAGGCTTTCTGTCCGACTGCTGGGACAGGCCGCCCATGTCAGGGGTCTGGGAGAGCCGGCGACAGCACCCGCTGCGCCCGCTCTGGGCAACGCGACCTTCGCGGCGACCGGCCAGCGGCTGCGCGACATGCCCTTCAGTAACACGATAGATTTTGCATGACACCACGAAGCACGGCATGATTGCCGTCGCTATGCTCGCGAGCCGACGTCGCCCTCGCCTAAGGGAGCGCACCGCACCCGCCTTGGTGCTGCCCCTTGGAGCATCTCGACCGATCTTGTGCGCAGCCGATCGCCTCGACCGCGACGAAGGACGTTTGGTATCCTAAAAGGGGGGGCATTTGGCGGCTCAAGCTCAAGATGCCCTGTCAGAAAAGAGACGGGTGTCGAAAGAGAAAGGTGACCAAGAAGACCTGGAGGTCTCAGCGCATCGATGCGTTCAACCGATCGAGGGCAGCGCTGCCAGGACAAAGCTCTGAGTCGCCGAGTTGGTTGAGCGGGGTCTCGACCGTCTGCAAATTGACGTGAAGATCACGGGCATCCGGATCGACGAACAAGAGGCCGGTTACGATCTCGCCACACGCCTTTCGTTCAGCCAGATAGCTCATCGCCTTGATCCGGTCGCCTGGGTCATAGTCGCTCTCGAGCTTGCGGAATCGAAGAACGGAGCCGTCATGCTGGGCGACGTCAATCGTTGCCCCCGGTTGATAGTCGGCATGGATCGTCTCGCGTTCGGGGAAGACGTCCAGCGCGTTCACCGCCTCGTTGTGCGCGCGCACATAATCGAAGCTTTTGGTCGATCCCTCGTGATTGTTGAAGGCGACACAGGGGCTGATGCAGTCGATCACGGCAGCACCCCGGTGCGTGATTGCCGCTTTGATCAGCGGTACCAGCTGCGCCTTGTCACCGGAAAAACTTCTCGCGACGAAGCTTGCGCCAAGCTGGAGGGCAAGGGCGGCGAGATCGATCGGCTCGTCGCTGTTTTCAACGCCCTTCTTGCTCTTCGAGCCCTTGTCCGACGTTGCCGAGAACTGGCCCTTGGTCAGGCCGTAGACGCCGTTGTTCTCGACCATATAGAGCATGTCGACGCCGCGGCGCACCGCGTGGGCGAACTGGCCGAGGCCGATCGAGGCGCTGTCGCCGTCACCGGAAACGCCGAGATAGATGAGGTTGCGGTTGGCAAGGTTGGCGCCGGTCATCACCGAGGGCATGCGGCCGTGGACGCTGTTGAAGCCGTGGGCGGCCGCCAGAAAATAGGTCGGCGTCTTGGAGGAGCAGCCGATGCCGGAGAGCTTGGCGATCCGGTGCGGCGGCAAGCTCAGCTCGAAGCAGGCCTGGACGATGGCACCGCTGATGCTGTCGTGGCCGCAGCCGGCGCAAAGGGTCGAGACCGTGCCCTCGTAGTCCCGGCGGGTGAAGCCCCGCTCGTTGGCCGGCAGACGCGGATGCTTGAGTTCGGGCTTGGGGATATAGGTCACGATGCGGCCTCCCGGATGGGCACGACTTTTTGGCGCTGAAGCCGTTTCGAGATGTTCTCGGCGATGAAGCGGGCAGTGATCGGTGTGCCGTCGTAATGAAGGATCGAGACCAGCTTCGCCGGATCAATCGACTCTTCGGCAACCAGGAGCGTTTTCATCTGGGCGTCACGGTTCTGCTCCACCAGAAAAACCCGCTCATGCTGGGCGACGAACGCCTTGACCATCTCATGAAAGGGAAAGGCCCGGATGCGAAGGGTGTCGATCTCGATCTCGTCGTCCGAAAGCAGATCGAGCGCTTCGTCGAGGGCGGGGCTGGTCGAGCCGTAATAAATGATGCCGTAGCGCGTCGAGCCGTCAGCACGTCTCAAGACCGGTTTCGGGATCAGCTCCTTCGCGGTCTCGAACTTCTTCTGGAGCCGCTCCATATTGTCGATGTAGACGGAACCCTCCTCGCTGTAGCGCGCATAGCGATCGCGGCTGGTGCCGCGGGTGAAGTAAGCGCCCTTGGTCGGGTGGGTGCCGGGATAGGTGCGGTACGGAATGCCATCGCCATCGACATCGAGATAACGGCCGAAGTTTTCGGCCTCGTCCAGCGCCTCCTTGGACATGACCTTACCCCGATCCATCCGTCGATGATCGTCCCAGGTGAGCGGCGGGCACAGCCATTCGTTCATGCCGATGTCGAGATCGGACAACACGAAGATCGGCGTCTGCAGCCGGTCGGCAAGATCGAAGGCGTCGGCCGCGAAGTCGAAACATTCGCTTGGGTCTTCGGGAAAAAGCACGATGTGCTTGGTGTCGCCATGCGACGCATAGGCGGCGATCAGGAGATCCGATTGCTGGGTCCTGGTCGGCATGCCGGTCGACGGGCCGCCGCGCTGGATGTCGAACAGCACCGCGGGTACCTCGGCAAAATAAGCGAGCCCCAAAAACTCCTGCATCAACGATACACCCGGCCCGGAGGTCGCGGTGAACGCGCGGGCACCGTTCCAGGCAGCACCGATCACCATGCCGATCGAGGAAAGCTCGTCCTCGGCCTGAACGACAGCGTAACGCTGCTCGCCGGTTTCCGGATCACGTCGGAGCTTGCTGCAATGGCGCTCGAACGCTTCCGCCAGCGAACTGGAGGGCGTGATCGGATACCAGGCCGCCACGGTCGCCCCGCCATAAACCGCCCCCAATGCGGCTGCATTGTTGCCGTCGATGAAGATGCGATCGCCGACACCATCGGCCGGCTCGACCTTGAGGCCGAGCGGACAGGCAAGGTGCTCCCGCGCATAGTCGCGGCCGACATGCAGCGCTTCGATATTGGGCTGGATCAGCTTGTCCTTGCCCTTGAACTGCTCGCCGATCAGCCCTTCGATCACCTCGATATCGATGTCGAGCAGGGCGGACAACGCACCCACATAGATAATGTTCTTGAAGAGCTGGCGCAGGCGGGTTTCCTGATAGCGCTTGTTGCAGATCTCGGTGAACGGAATGCCAAGCGCGATCACATCGTCCCGAAACTTAGCTGCCGGCAGGGGCTTGGAATTGTCGTACAGGACATAGCCGCCGGGCTCGATCGAGGCGATATCCTTGTCCCAGGTCTGCGGGTTCATCGCGACCATCAGATCGACGCCGCCGCGCCGGCCGAGATAACCGTCCTTGGAGAGCCGGACCTCGTACCAAGTGGGCAGGCCCTGGATGTTGGAGGGAAAGATGTTGCGGCAGCTGATCGGCACGCCCATGCGCAGGATCGATTTCGCGAACAGGCGGTTGGCGCTGGCCGAGCCGGAGCCGTTGACATTGGCGAATTTGACGACGAAGTCGTTGACGCTTTCGAGCGAAGTCATGCTGCTTGCTTCCGGCATGCGGGTCCTGCCTGGGCCATATCGAGAAGGAATTTCTGCATGTCCCAGGCCCCGGTGGGACAGCGCTCGGCACAGAGGCCGCAGTGGAGGCAGACGTCCTCGTCCTTGACCATCACCCGGCCGGTGCCGAGAGAACCGGAGACGTAAAGATCCTGTTCCTCATTCAAAGCGGGAACGCGCAGGCGCGGCCGGAGTTCCTCCTCGTCACCATTTTCCGTGAAGGAGATGCAATCCATCGGGCAGATGTCGACACAAGCATCGCATTCGATGCAAAGCGTATCGGTGAACACGGTTTGGATATCGCAGTTGAGGCAGCGTTCGGCTTCGAGATAGCCGAGGCGCTTGTCGAAGCCGAGCTCGACCTCGACCCGGATGCTTTTCATCGCGATCATCGGATCGCGCATCGGCACCTTGAAGCGTTGATCGAGGGCGACGTCGTTATCATAGCTCCACTCGTGAATGCCCATTTTCTGGCTGACCAGATTGACCAGGGGCGGCGGCCGGTCGGCGACATCCCGTCCCTGGCAAAACCGGTCGATCGAGATCGCGGCCTCGTGGCCGTGGGCGACGGCCCAGATGATGTTTTTCGGACCAAAAGCGCTGTCGCCGCCGAAGAACACCTTGGGCAGGGAGGACTGCAGGGTCACCCGATCGACCGCCGGCATGCCCCAATTGTTGAATTCGAGGCCGAGATCGCGCTCGATCCAGGGAAAGGCGTTCTCCTGGCCGATGGCGACCAGCACGTCGTCGCACGCGATATGGATATCAGTTTCGCCGGTCGGCACCAGACGGCGGCGGCCGTCTGCGTCATATTCGGCGCTGACCTTCTCGAAGATCATGCCGGTAAGGCGGCCCTTCTCATGGGTGACTTCCTTCGGCACCATGAAGTTCAGGATGGGAATGCCCTCATGCTGGGCGTCTTCTTTTTCCCACGGCGACGCTTTCATCTCTTCGAAGCCGCTCCGAACCACGACCGTGACCTCGTCGCCCCCAAGTCTCTTCGCTGAACGGCAGCAATCCATCGCGGTATTGCCACCGCCCAGAACGATCACGCGCTTGCCGATCTTGTCGATGTGGCCGAAAGAGACACTCGAGAGCCAGTCGATGCCGATATGGATGTTGTCGGCGGCCTCTTTGCGACCGGGCACATCGAGATCCCGGCCGCGCGGTGCCCCGGTGCCGACGAAGATCGCATCGAAGTCCTCGGCGAGAAGGGCTTTCAAGCTGTCGACGCGCTCGCCGAAGCGCATGTCGACGCCCATATCGACGATGTAGCCGGTCTCCTCGTCGATCACCTCGTCCGGCAAGCGAAATTTCGGGATCTGGGTTCGGATCATCCCGCCGGCCTTTCGGCCCTCGTCGATGATCACACATTCATATCCTTCCGGCATCAAGTCCCGCGCCACCGTAAGCGAGGCAGGTCCCGCCCCGATCAAGGCGACACGCTTGCCGTTCTTTTCCTTGGGAATCGTCGGCAGCCGATCGCGGATATCGTCCTTATTGTCGGCGGCCACCCGTTTCAGGCGGCAGATCGCCACCGGCTCCTTTTCAACGCGGCCGCGACGGCAGGCAGGCTCGCACGGCCGATCACAGGTACGGCCCAGAATGCCGGGCAGCACATTGGACTTCCAATTGATCATGTAGGCGTCGCTATAACGTCCCGCGGCAATCAAGCGGATGTATTCGGGCACCGGCGTGTGGGCCGGACAAGCCCACTGACAATCAACGACCTTGTGAAAATAGTCTGGCTCAGTGACATCAGTCGGCAACAACAGAATGTCTCCCTTACTGCTTATGGAAACGGGCCACGCGCAAGTCGCACCACAGTCCACGGGTTTGGCATCTTAGGGTTTTTCAATCTCGGTGTCATATCAAGTGTTCGCGATTGGGGCTTTTGTACAATCTTGCCCAGCAGCTTCTCTTTAGCTGATGTTGCACCAATTGGATACCGGGTTCGGCACAACTCTCTCCAGTAAAGAGCTCGTTCTTCGAACCAAGTCATGGATGAAACGACAATGAACAGCGCCAAAGTTCTGGTTGTGCTCATGCGTTTCTCGGATCACCATGTTGTTCATCGTCCGCATCGAAAGCGACATCGCCGGGATGAAGAGGGAGGGCCGGGTTGAAGAGGGAGGTTCTTACACCTGGACACATGAACAACATCTGAACGGTTACGCGAGGGTAACGCACTTGAAGACGACCTCGGCTCGCCTTGAGGCGGCAGCGATGCCAAAAAAACACACCTAATGAATTCATTGAATGCGCAGAATAAAAGCCCTTTTCAACACTAGTTTTCGGATTGAAGTCAGCTCATTATTTTTGCTATAAAAATCATTTCTGGCAAGTTAAACTGCTATATTTTACTAATGTTACACCAACTGGCCGACCTCGCGCATTTTTTACTTCGGTATATTTTTCTTCGTCACTGCTCACAATTTCCCTAAACACGCCCTCCAATGATCTTTCTTTATTAGCTTCATCAATATAAGTAATTTTGTATCTGAATGATACGGTAGCCCATCTCCACGGGCGATGACCCAGGAGCCAATAGGTGTATATTTTACTTCCTTGAATTAATGTCCCGTCATGCTCTACTCGAGCCGTGCATTGATCCGCATGGACTGCCTTGACGTTCGCAAACGAAATCATGAGCAGGAGCAATGATCTTGAAAACAGCCCCATAGGCACCTCCATTTGATATCTCCGACACTCTATCATCGGACACGGAGTATTGTGCATGGGCTGGGATTTTACGTATCACAGTGCAGCTTTTGCCCGCGTATTCTGTCGGAAGAGCTTCGGCTAGGGCGTACCGAGAGAGACCCTTCGATAGGGCTTGGTTTGCCGGGATCACCTTGAACTCATGCCGTCGATCGCCATGATGCGGCGGCTGACCGTAGATATGCGTTGCGATATCCTGCCCGTCGTCGTCAGGAACGCTTCGCTCGTGCGCTGGCGCATTCAGCCGCTTAGGCTGCCAGCACACGAGATCATTGGTGTTGCATCGACTTTTTCGAAACCTGCGTGAATCACATGTTTGGGTCGATGCATCAGTGGTATGACCACGTCGGTTGATGCAGACAAACTCTGAAAATTAGGCTTGAGATCAAACCGTTGCACTTCTGGCGAGGTGAAGTTTCGATGTGGCCGTACCACTAGGCTGCCTTGTTGTCCTGCTTCATCGCCTGATAGACAGCCGTCTCGAAGTCCATGTAGCCGCCGAACGAGACCGGATCGCCAAACGGCAGGATCTGGGTCGCCCAAAAGCCGCCGAACCCGTTCTGGCGGTCGATCCAGTAGAAGAGGTTGGCAAGCCCCGCCCAACCGATGGCGCCGGCAGGCCGCCCGGTTGGCGCCTCTTCGTCGTTGACCATGAAGGTGTAGGACCAGGATTTCTTCAGCCCCGGGAAGAATTCCGCATCGTTGGAGAGGCTCGGGATCACCCCTGGCAGCACGACCACCTTTTGGTGCGGTTGGAGCCCGTTACGCGCGGCTGAGGCAACCGTCTCGGGCTTCAGGACCCGGCCGTTCGGACCATCGCCGTCGTTCAGCCACATGCGGATGAACTTCATATAGTCGCCGACGGTGCCATAAAGCCCGTGGCCTCCCATATCGATTTCGGGATTGTCGGGCAACGCGAAGTCGTTCATTGGCGCGAGCGAGCCATCACCTGCCCGTGCATGCATGGTCGCGGTGCGCGCTTTCATTGCGGCCGTGCGGGTGAACGCCATATCGTCCATGCCGAGCGGGGCGAACACCCGCTCATTCAACACTTCGCCGAGGCGTTTGCCGCGAAGACCCTCGACCACCTGGCCGGCCCAGTCGATGTTCGATCCGTATTCCCACTTTTCGCCCGGATCGAACAGCAGCGGCGTTTCGATCGCCGCGCGCGAACCGGTGACGACGCTCGGCTGGCCATGATGCTCGGCCAGACGGTTATAGTGTTCGTTGAAGAAATCATAGCCGAAGCCGGCGGTATGCAGCATCAGCATCCGGGTGGTGATTTCGGTTTTCGGCGGACGCAGCTTCGGGTTGCCGGCATCGTCGAAACCGTCCAGCACCTGAAGCTTGCCGATCGCCGGCGCGTAGTCTTTGGCTGGCGCATCGAGGTCGAGCAGACCCTCTTCGACACACTGCATCACCGCGGTCCCGGCGATGGCCTTGGTGGTCGAGAAAATGGCAAAGATCGTATCGAGCGTCATGGGCTCGCCGGTCCCGAGGTCGCGGACGCCGCGAGCGCCTTCATAGACATTGCTGGCGTTGTCGGTGACCATGGCGACAACGCCCGGCACGCGTTCCTTTGCCGTCGTCACCTTGTCGAGAATTGCATCGCAGGCTTGCTGCAGTGAGCTGCTCATTTGACGATCTCCCCTGGCCTTGTTGACACGAGCGTATCGAGACGCCGGGTGTTGTACAAGATGGATAATGCCCGGTTCGAACACGATGTCATGTGCTCATGCCGGCCGCTGCAAAGCTGAATTTCCGCGCAAGATCGACCTGCGAAGCTTTTTCCATGCGGCCAAGAGCGCCCAAGATGCGGGCCTGGCGTGGCCGCACCCCGAGCAAGCCAAGGACGACGCGCGACGCAGCCGTCTCGGCGTAGGGAGCAAAATCGAGCTCACGGCATACCGGTGCCTCAAGCCGACGGCGCGAGGCGCCATTGAGCCAACCCGCACAGCCCGACGAACAAACCAACGCCGATAGCCCAAAGCATGCCGAGAGAGGTTGTGATCCAGAGCTGTGCGCCAAGAAGAACGATGGTGGCCAGCACCCATGCAGCATCGCCTATCGCGAATGAAAGGACGTCGCGCCTGGGCGGTTCGGCCCTCATGCCGGTGACGATAAGGAAGACTGCATTGGCCAGAAGCCCGGCACCGATCACGCGCACCAGCCAGACCGGTGGATCACCGAGAAAAACGGCGATATCGGCGCCGTCGAACAGAAACAAGGCGCCGAACAGGGCGCATGAGGCGGCGTTGCCAAGCAAGACCAGATTCAGCATTGCAATCCACTCCGAATGATGTCAACTAAATTGACAACTAACCAGGAACCATCATCTTGTCAACCAAGTTAACAAAATCACCGCGTGCCGGCCTCGATCTGGTCGACAGCCGCGCGTTGGCGCTCACGCAGGCCGTCCGCGGCTTTCAAGCCCGCATGGCAGCTTGGCTGCTCGATCAGCTCGCTGCGGAGGGTTACACGCCGCTCAGTGCCAGCCAGCTGGGCTTTCTCGGTGCGCTCGACTGCGGGCCCAACCACGCCGCCGAGCTTGCCCGTGGCCTTGGTTTGTCGCGGCAGGCTGTGCATAAGACCGTGCGGGAGCTTGAGCAGGCAGGCTGGCTCGAAACCGGACCGGACGCGCAGCTTGGCAATCAGCGGGTCATCCGCTTCAGTCCGAAGGGAGAGCAGCTGATGGCGTCGGCACGTCATTTGTTCGCACAACTCGACGAGACGTTGCTGACGGCATTCGGTGAAGAAGGCGTTCGTGATCTACGCCGGTTTCTGGAATTCGATCCGTCCGCCACCAAGCCAGGCGAATGAAAACAGCCCGGCGATTTGCCGAGCGTGATCTTGGACCGGCCGGTTGTCCTGTCCTCAAGCCAGCGAAATTGCCGCCAGGAGGAAGCAGACCGCGGTCGCCACGGATCCGAGCGTGCGAACGTGGTTCCAGTTCGTCCAGACGTCGCCATAGGTGCGCCAATAGGTGACGGTTTCGCTGCGCGCATGGTCCATGACAGCGAGGCGGTTGTTCATCGGCACGTTGCCGAACATGGTGACCAGGAAAACGCCGATCAGGTAGATCGCAGCACCCGACAGGATCCAGACCCGCGCCGGGCCGGTCAGCCCGATATGGGCGAAGGCTGCGCAACCGATGGTGATAGGAACCAATGCCAGGAAAAGAACGAGGAAGACCGAGCGAAAAACCGTGCGGTTGATCATCTGCATCGCCTCGATGCCGCCGGCGGGTTCGGCGGCGATGAGCGCCTTCATCACGAAGTCAGAAAAGGACTGGAAGACACCGGCGACAAGGGCGCTCGAAAGCCCGACAAAGAGGCAGGCATAGATAATCCAGTCAGTACTCATGCTGTTGCTCCGATGGCTTGAATTTTGTGTTGCGGACAAGGCAGGCGCCCTTCCTGCAACGGCCGGCGGAGGCGCAATCATGCCGCCGGCCGAAAACGGGATGCATGGGCTCACGCCAGAGCTTTCCAGGCGCCGGAGGCTGCGACCCGGGCGGCATAGTCCGCAAAGTCGGTCGGCGGGCGGCCCAAGGCGCGTTGCACGCCGTCGGCGAGATGAGCGTTTCGGCCATCGAGCACGGTGGAAAACAGATAGTCCAGCAACCACGCGATATCTTCCGGCGCGCCGGAGGCTTTGATCCCGGCTGAAAAGGCCGGATGCGGGACCTGGACGTAGCGGATCGCGCGGCCGCTGGCGCGCGCGATCTCCTCGGTTGCCTCCTTGAAGGTCAAGATCCTGGGACCGGTCACCTCGTAGATTTCTCCGCCGTGGTCCGTCTCGGTCAGTGCTGCGACCGCAACATCGGCGATGTCGTTGGCATCGACGAAGGGTTCGCCGATTTCGCCGGCAGAGAGCACGATCTCGCCGGCCAGGACCATATCGACCAACACGCCCTCGGAGAAATTCTGGTTGAACCAGCTTGCGCGCACGATGGTCCAGTCAACGCCCAACTCCCGAACGATGCGTTCGCAGCGTTCTGCCTCCGCTTCGCCACGACCGGACAGGAGAACCAGCCGCTGCACGCCGTGCTCGACGGCTTTGTCGACGAAGGCGCGGACGGTGGCGGTGGCGCCGGGGATGGCAAGGTCGGGCGCATAGCTGACAAAGGCTGCGCGGATGCCGGTCAGGGCCGCATCCCAGGTGCCCTGGTCGTTCCAATCGAAGGCTAGGTGAGCCGACCGTGATGCAGCGCGCGTCGGCACGCCCCGCTGTTCCAGCCGCTCGACAATGCGCCGGCCGATCTTGCCCGTCCCGCCGAGCACGAGCGTCGTTGCCCCGGACCGTATGGAGGTCATCCCATCTTCCTTCATGACTGTCGCCTCTCTAACTTGACGCAGTGTAAAGTTGACATCATGTCAATTAGGTTTATGTTGACATGATGTCAAGTGAAAAAATCGAAACCCGCGAAAAAATCCTGAAGGCCGCCTTGAAACTGCTCGAGGCCAATCCGGCGGCAAGCGTGCGCATGGGCGACATCGCCAAGGAGACCGGTATCAGCCGGCAGGCGGTGTACCTGCACTTCCCGACCCGCGCCGACCTGCTGATCACGGCCGCACGCTATCTGGATGAGATCAGGAAGGTCGACGAGCGGCTGGCCGCCAGCCGGGCCGCCTCCAGCGGCGTCGAGCGCCTGGATGCCTTCGTCGAAGCCTGGGGAAAATACATTCCGGAAATCCATGGCGTGGCCAAAGCGTTCCTTGCCATGCAGGACACCGATGAAGCAGCGCGGGCCGCCTGGGACGATCGCATGCAGGCGGTGCGCCATGGCTGCAACGCCGCGGTCAAGGCGTTGAAGAACGACGGCACCTTGTCCCCGAATCTCACACCGAAGCAGGCCACGGATATCTTGTGGACCACCCTCTCGGTTCGCAATTGGGAACAACTCACAATCGGCTGCGGATGGTCCCAAAAGCAGTACATCCGGATGATGAAGCAGCTTTTGGAGCGGCTTCTAGTCAGTGAGACTTACCCGCGATAGCGCTGCCGCTTTCAGCAGGCCCGGCCGGTGTCACAATCTCATGGCTGCTGCAGGACGAGGCGATCCGGTTCGCCAAGCCGGTGGCAAGGCGACCTTGAAGCAGACCGACGTGCGCTAGCCGGCCATCGTTCTCGCAGCGGCCATGGCCGTGACGCCTGCGCTCGCCGTGTCACCGAAACAGGCCGGCGACATGGTGACGGACGAGACCCATGCCGATGCGATCGAGATGCCTTGATCGCAGGCTGGTCCGACAATCTGAAACCATCGAAAACCAGCTTCCATCTGCGCGGCAACCGCCGTGTCACCTTTACCGGCAAGCGCCATGCTGATCCTTTTGAGCTTGGCAACCGGTGAGATCGATGATTGGGCCGGGCCGCACCTTCGATGGTCGGCGAGGCGGCTGCGGACCGGCGCGTCGAGGACGGCCTGATGCTCGCGGACAATGTGAGTTTCGTCATGGAGCGCCGCAGCCGACGCTTTGGTGCGCGACTAGCCCGGTTGACGCCCGACCGATCTTGACGCCCCAGCCTGCCGGCGAGGAGCGGCTCTACGATCCGGCAACAACACTGTCAGGCTGGACACGAGCGTTCACGGACCGGTAAATATCTTCGATCCTTCGGCTCACGACAGCGGATTCGTAGCGGCTCCACGCCTTCTCCAAATTCCGCTTCGATGTTGCTGCCATGTAAGCTGGGTCACGCAGCATGATCCGAAGCTTGGCTGCGATGTCCTCTGCGGTCACTTCCGTCAGAAACATGCCGTTTTCGGGATCGTTCATCACTTCGGGCACACCGGCGATCGGGTTGGCAAGGATAGGCAGGCCCGAGCCCATGGCTTCGAGCACGGCGTTGGGCAGACCTTCCCAGAAGTAGCTGGGAAAAACGAAGATGGTCGCTGCGGCAAACACGCTGGCCTTCTCCCGCCGTCTCAGATAGCCGGGAAACTTGACCCGATCCGCCACACCGAGCGCCTCGGCCTTCTCCTGAAGGCCTTCCATTTCGGGGCCGTCCCCCCCATCACCAGCGTCAGTTTGGGAAATTCATCGCGCAGCAGTGCCACGGCCTCGATCAGCTGATAAACACCCTTCTCTTTGACGAAACGCGCCATGAACAACAGCATCGGCTCTTCGAGAGCCCGGCTGTCGGAGCGCTCCTTTGCCTCCAGCAGGCGTCCATCGAACATGGTGGTCACGATGTCGATGTGATCGCCATCGACACCGTTTTCGATCAACGCTTCCCGAAAGCTCTTGGAAAGCACGATCACCCGCTTGGCGCGATTGAGCACGTAGAACAGCCACCGCCGGAGCAACGGCCTCGCAGCGATGGCATTGAACTCATCCCAGTTCCAGCCGCGAAAGAAGACGATGAAGTTCCGTTTGCCCATAACCAAGAGGATCAGCATGAACAAGCTTTCCCTTGGGAATGATCGAAGATCCATCTCGGGATTGAAGTGAATCACATCGAAACGGTTCTTGAACACCACGGCGGCAAAGCGGGCATAGTCTCCGACAATCCGCCGGATCGTGCTGAACTTGCCACGCTCACCTGCCCGTCGGCCGTTGACGAAGCGCTTGATGCTCGTCGTCGGACGAAGCCGTTGACGCAGAATCCGGATGAAATTACCGACGCCACCAAGATCCTTGGCATCGTGGCTGAGAACCAATGCGTTGATCATCACGGCTTACTCAACATGCCCTAGCTAGCGTTTCCAATTCTCTGATTCATGCGTAAGAACACGGCTCCTTATGTCTCTTTATTGCAAGCCGCATCATTCTTGAAGGCGGCTTGCTTGAAGGCGGCTTGCGCTCGCTTTCCATCGACCAGATCGCTCATCATCTGCTCCATCGCTTCCTGGGAGTAGTTGGCTTGGAAACGCTGGAAGGCGGCTTCACGAATAGGAGCGAACCGCTCAGGGTTAGCTTCAATCTCGAGGACGGTTTTCTCGAGTGCCGCGCCCATGTCGTCGATCAGGATACCGTCAACGCCGCCATCGAGATAATCTTCAACGATGCGGAAGTCATTGGCGATAACGATTTTGGCATTGCGCATGCTGCGCACCAGCACGCTGTGCCCGGCGGCACCCTTGTCGTGCTTCAGGGGAATGATCACCGCTTTGGCTGCTCTGAGCAGCAGCTCGAACTCGGGAAAGGTGATGTCCCTGAACACCGTGACGTTGGGCGGCAGTTCCTCGTCGACGACATCGGCATTGGTCTTGGAGCAGACGATGATGAGGCGCTGGCCAAGCTTGCGGAATGTTTCGATGACCGGTTTGTAGTCGCGGTTGGTGAAGCCGCCGGCAAAGTAGAAGGGGGTTTCGAGATCCAGATCGGGGTCAGGCGAGAACACGTCCGGCACGTCGATCGGCTGCGGCCAGTCGCCGTGGGGGATGAACAGAAGCTTTTCCGGGGCGATGCCCAGGCGCTTGGCGTAATCTTCAACTTCTTGCTCGGTGAAAACCACGAACCAGGTGGTTTGGGTGTCAAGCTTGGCGATCAACTTGTAAAGATTGGACCAGACATGAGTATGAACTGAAAAGCCGAACCACAACAGCCGATCATAGTCGATCAATCCTAGCCGCTTCAGCAGCATGAACGCCGGCGCCGAATGCCAAAGAGCCAGGATGTAACGATAGCGCTTGATGACCTTCAGACGCATCAGCAGAAAAATAAGGTCAAAAAAAGCCTGGCTGACGAAGAAAAATTTCGTCCGGTTGATCTCCGGTTTGCTCGCCTTGCGGTAGATCGTCTCGAAGTTATGGGTCTCTTCCAGAAACCGCGCCATATCTAGCTTCTGGTATTGAAACTCACGATAAAAAAGTTTCTGGCACATCCTCTACTGCAATCTTAGGTGGCTTATACTTATAGGGCAGCTTCACGAAAGATGCCCCATTGCCTGGTGAGTTTGGATGAAATCGGTATACATCCGGCGAGCTCAGACCACAAGAAGCAACCGAAAAAGGGTTGACGAAGCGGTGCTCTCTTTGGCTCTATCGCACCGTCGCCTGATGGTGGACATCATGCTGATGTGGCTTTGTAAGACTGGTTGTCGATCGTATCTTGCTGGTGGTTCGTAGAAGTCCAGATAACCCGTGCGCATCGCGCGGGTAACAAACGAAGATACAGGTTGGAGGAGAGAGCGGAATTGACGGCTTCTCGTCGCTTTCCCGATTTTTACATTCTCGGCGCGCCCAAGGCCGGGACGTCGTCACTCGCCCAATATCTGGATGAGCGCGACGATATTTTCGTGTCCAAGCCCAAGGAACCGCGGTATTTCGCCGAAGATTTCAGTGATCGTCCGATCAAGGATGATCAGAGCTATCTTGATCTCTTCAATGAGGCGCCGGCTGGTGCTGTGCTCGGCGAAGCAACGACCGACTACCTCGTCTCCGCGGTTGCGGTGGATCGCATCCTCGCCGTTCGGCCCGATGCCAAGTTCATCGTCATGCTGCGTAATCCGGTAGAGATGATGTTCGCGATGCATGCCCAGGAACGGAAGAACGGCTACGAGACCATTGCCGATCCGGAACAGGCCTGGGCGGCCATCGCACGCCGAAAATCGGGCCGGGAGCTGCCCAGGCTCTGCAATGAACCCAAGCGCCTGTTCTACGATGACCGCTGCCGCCTCGGCGAGCAGATCCAGCGCATCAAGACCAAGATCGCGCCCGAGCGCCTGAAGATCATTTTCATGGACGAATTCGCCAGGGAAACCGAGCGCGTTTATCGGGAAACCGAAGCCTTTATCGGTGTCGACAACGATCGGCGTCAGGACTTTCCTGTCTATAACCGACGGCACCATATCAAGCACCCGGGACTGATCCAGCTCTGGAAGCTCGGCAAGACCGTCAAGGACAGGCTTGGTCTCAAGACCAATTTCGGCCTGTTGAGCAAGGTTCAGGATCTCGGCATGTCGGGCGAAGCCGCGCCTAAAAGCGGTGATCAGGCTGCTTTTAGGCAAACGCTTTTGGACTATTTCGATCCCGATATACGTTTACTGGGCAATCTGACGGATCGAGATCTGTCCAGCTGGCTGGCCGCCAGCCCCGCCGTTGCGAGATAACCACACGTGCCTCCACTGATCAGCATTGTCATTCCCGTCTTCAACCGTGCCGACATCATTGCGCGGACCGTCGAAAGCTGCCTCGCCCAGACCTACACCTCTATCGAGATCGTTCTGGTGGATGACTGTTCCAGCGACGGCTTGAACCAGGCCCTGTTGCCCTTTGCCGAGGATCAGCGGGTTCGCCTGGTGCGTCATGAGCAGAACCAGGGGGTTTCGGCCGCCCGCAATAGCGGGGTCGAGGCCGCCAAGGGAACGCTCATCGCCTTTCTCGATTCCGACGACGTCTGGCAGCCGACCAAGCTGGAGCGTCAGATGGCACACATCAAAACCCATGACGGCGACCGGTTTCTTTCGGGGACGCTGACCGAAGTCCGCTCCGGCAAGGGAATGGCCAGGGTTCGGCCGAAATACCTGAAGCCGCATGACGTGCCGATGGGCGACTATCTGTTCGTCCACAAAGTCCAGCAAAAGCTGCCGAGGGTGTCGTTCGAGGGGGCACCGCTCATGGGCGGATGCTTTGCTCAGACGAGCTCGTTTCTCCTGCCCAGGAAGCTTGCCCGGACGACGCCGTTTCGCACCGCGCTCAATCAATATGAGGACATGGCGTTCTTGATCGATCTCGATGGAAAGGCGGTCGATTTTCTCGTCGTGGAGGAGCCGTTGACGATCCAGCATGACGATGATCGTCCAGGCAGACTTGGCGCCAGCGACGATCTCGGCCGCGGCTATCGATTTCTCGAGGCCATGGGCGGTTCTCTGTCGGCGGAGGCGAAGCTGACCTTCGAAGCTACTCATCTCGCCCATCTCTATGGCCGGGACCATCCGGGCAAGGTGCTGGGGATCGTGTTGAAGGCCTTTCGGCGGCGGTTGATTTCACCGAGATCGTTCCTTGGCATCCTATCCCGAAGCTTTCTCGGACAAGCGGGCCAGCGGGCCCTGCGCGATGCCGTCATGGGATGGTGGTGGCGTCCGAAAAACCGAGGTGCCGTGTGAACGTCAAAACGTCGTTTGGAGGGATCAGCATGCTTCCCATGCTAGCCTCGGTAACGCTTGCTCCCAGCCATAAGAAACAAAATGCCAAACACTGAATACTATTCTATCAAACGGTTGCGCTGGAACACATTGGTGTTTACCGGCGGGAAGGGCATCAATGCCGTTCTCAGCCTCGCTATCTTCTCCCTGATCGCCTCCAATCTCACCAAGCCGGACTTTGCGGTCTATGCTTGGCTCATTGCGTTCATCGAGCTTTCGACCAATATCTCCAGATTCGGCATCAACTGGGCGATCGATCGCTATGTGCCGGAGTTGAGATCGACCCTGAACTTGTTCGCCCTTCGCCGCTTCATCCTCATCATGACCGGCTTGAGGGCGGTCATCATCATCGCCCTTGCCCTGATTTTCTACGCGATTGGCCAGCAAATTCTGAGCTTCTCGGGGAAGGAAGAGTGGCTCCCGGCGTTCGATCTTTACATTATGGTTCTCGTTCCCTTCGCGTTGATGGTGTTCTTCCGCGATGCCGTCTTCCAATCGCTGCTCAAGCAGGCCCATAGCCAGGCCACGACCACCTTTCGCCATGTGGTTTTCCTTGCCGTTCTGCTGTTCTACATTGTTCAAGCCGATGACCTGACGTTGATGCAAGTGATCTACGGCGATATCGCGGCAACGCTCTCGGCGTTCGCCATCGCCGTGGTCCAGACAGGCTATCTGCTCCACCATCTGCCCTATGGCACGACCCCAACCACGAACTCCATGCCGTCTTGGCGAACCATCGTCAAATTTGCCGCCAACAGCTATGCCAATGAAGTGCTCCGCATGTCCGGCAGCGGCTATGCGGTGATGAGTGCCGCACCACAATTCCTGGCAACGGCGGCGCTGGCACCTTATGGCTTTTGCCAGACATTGTTCACCCAGTTGAACCGCTTTCTTCCGGCGCACCTCTTCTCCGGCCTCTATCGGCCCAGGCTTGTCTCCCAATATACGAAGACCGGAAGCTTCGAGGTGCTCAATCGTCAGCTGAACATCATCTTGAAGATCTCGAATTATATTCTGGCGATGAGCATCGCGGTGTTCTTCGTCTATGGCGCTGCGATTCTCGACCTTCTGTCGCGCGGGAAATATGTCGATGCCCACGGGCTGATGATGCTCTTTCTGATGCTGATGCTGATCGACAATCATCGCCAGGTGCTGATGGCTCTGTGCAGCACCATCGAGCGGGTCGAGTTTCTCCGTCGCTCGTCGATGATCATGCCCTTGGTCGTTCCGCTGGCGGCCGTGTTCGTTTTTCTCGGCTTCGGGACGTACGGGCTGGCGATCGCATTGATTCTTCCGGAGATCATCTGCGTCGGGGTGATCGTCTATCAGCTCCGGCAGGCCGGCTATCAGCTGAAGTTCGACGTTCGCGGCCAGATCAGGATCGCGCTGATCTCGTTGATCACCGTGCTGTTCGGGATCGGCATTCACAGTTATCATCCCGACAACCTGCCATGGAACCTGATCGGCATGGCCTTGACCGGGCTTGCCTTTGTCGTCACCGCCCGCCTGTTGCGACCCATGACCGAACCCGAGCGCGCCTCCATCGAACGTCTCGTCGGCCGGAAGGTCTACGTGCTCTAAGCGACGTGCCTCTAAGCGACGGGCAATGTCCGATCTGACGTCGGCCACCAGCCCTCTAGATAGGTCCGGCGCAGCCTCCCGATCCAAGGGGCAAATTACGTCGATCGCTCGCCGCGGTCGGATCTGATGCCTGTTCCCGAAACGGGCGGCAAACCTTTGCCCGATCAGACGTGCGAGCCGTGGAGCATGCCGGCGCGCGGCGATCGTCGCGTCATGACCAAGTCCTGCTGCTCTTCCTCGCGCTCACCGAGAGTAGCGGTCAAGGCGCGTGCGCAGCCTACGACGGCCACCATGATCATCCAGTCGAAGCTGTGCTTTTCCATGAAGACCGGCTCCGACATGCCGATGGTCAGCATCGAAAAGCAGGTCAGCGTGATCAGAACAGCAGGCGCGGTTGTCGGATAGTAACGGGCGAGAACGATCGCCCGAAACATCGTCACCAGAATAATGCCCAGCATCAACAGTGCCGCAGGCATGCCGAGCGCGATCATGATTTCAAGCCAGCCATTATGGGAATGGGGCGTGCCCCAATATTCAGAATATTGAGCACCGGGGCTGAGATCGCCATTCCAGAAGGCGTCATAGCCGTAACCGGTGAACGGTCGTTGGGACACATATTGCAGCGTGTACAGCCAAATCTCGGTTCGACCGGTCAGCGTTGGATCACGGCCCAAAAGCTCGAGAATGACGTCGTAACTCGCAAAACCGATCAGGGCTGCATGCCAGGCAATGGTGAGGACGAACAACGTGATCAGCACACTCTTCAAGGCGTTGCCGCGGACCATGCGCACAGCGATCAGACCGGCGCCCAGTACCAATGTGCCGAGCAAGGTCGTCTGCGATGTGGTGCCGACGATCACCGCCAGCACCAGACCCGCGACAGCGAGGAGCACTGTGCGGCTGATATTGGTCCCGACCCAGGCGGCGATCACCACGACCAGGCTAAAGACCATGACCCTGCCGGTGGTGTTCTTATGGAAGAAAATGCCACGCCAGGCGCCGGCATGTTCGGCATCGGCATGGAGGCCGTAATCGGGAACAGCGATCGCCCACAACACGCAGCCGGCCGCCATGATGGCGACGGCGACCATCAAGAACTTGAGCAGTTCCTCGAAATCGAAGCGGACGAACAGATAGACCCCCATCAGCGTGGTTACGCTAAGCGCGATGCAGCGCCGATAGGTGATCTCGGAGTCCACTGTCCAGAAATTGGACACCCAGGCGATCAGGACCAGCACGACAATCGGCCAGACCGCAGCAAGGCCAAGGATCATCTTTTGCCAGTGCAAGACCGCAAAAATCGCGACGACCAAGTAAGCGAGCAGGAAGACGTTGCGGATCGGCCCCTCATAAGCCTGAAGCTCTTCGAGGGTCACGCCGGCAGGAACGCCGAGCAGGAAATAATAAGCGTTCGTTCCCGTCAAAATAATGACGGCAAATGAAGCAAAGGCCATCTCGGCGAAACGCAGCACGGCGATCCTCGCTTTTGTTTTGTTGTGTCGACCAGGCGTTTGGCTCGTTAATACACGAAACCTCCATTCTTGTAGTCCAATCAGGGCGAAAATCCCAGGCTTTAAAGTCCGTCTTGGCTGAAACGGGCATGATCAAGGGCCAGCTGTCTTCTTTGCGAAGTCGAATTCGGTCAAGCGATCCCGGATTTCGAGACCAAGCGCTGCCGAATCGAGAGGTTTTTTCGTCAGAGAAAGGCCGATACTTTCGAAGAAATCGTCGCGGCCCCGGGCACACGACTACATCACAAACCGATCGATCTTCGCGACTTGCTGGCCTGCCTTCGTCCGCTTCCAAAGCGTGCGACGACCTGTTCAGAAGATATTCAGACTGCACGGGCTAAAACCACATCCGAAGCTTGTTTTGGAGAATTTCGCTCGGATATGCTTGTTGACCGTCTTTATGCCGCCCATGGTAGCGAGGTTCCGCTGACCAGCATGAAATTCGATCTCTTGAAGGCCTTTCCCGATCATCCGGAGCAGGTCATGAGCCGGGATCGTTTGCTCGATCCGGCTCATGACAAAGGCTGGGAAACGTTCGACCGCAGCATCGATATCCGCATCGCCCGGTTACGCCGCAAGATCGAAGATGACACTGAAAAGCCGCAGATGATCAAGGCGGTTCGAGGCGCTGGCTACATCGTCTTCAGCAAGGCTTGACGAGGCATGTGTCTTCAAAACAACAATATGTTTCATTTTCGACACATTGCTGTCAATTCGCTCTATCTATCCCGAACTCAATCGATGTATAGAACGAGACATTGGAACGGAAGAACGAAGGGAACAACGCCATGCGACGACTTCTTCTGGCGGGAATTTTGGCCTTGGCCCTCACTTGCGCTATTTCGCTCACAGTGCCTGCGCAATACGAACACATGGGACCGAGTTCCTTGAGCGAACATCTATTGAAAACGGGTCAACACAAGCTCGGCAATCCCTTCGGCTGATACGAAACGGCGGTATCCGCAGGTTTGATCCCTACGGTCGAATGAGGCAGATAGCGACAAAGCTCGAATCACCATGAAAACTGTTGCATATTTGCAACTTCGTTGATTTTTAACGAAGTTTTGCCATCATCAGTTGGTGCTATGCCACCACGCCCTGCGTCGGCAACATAAGGTCATTGGTTTAGCATCAACTTTACCAGACATGCATGAGCTATATGTTTGGGCCGATGCACTAAGCCCGCGGCAGGCTGCAAGTCCATTTCTTGATCGCCCATCCCGGCATCGTCACCGTCCATTGCGATAGACGAAACTGGGCATCGCGGACACAAACCATGATGCCAGTTGGCTGCTCGAAGGGGATGCGAAACTCATCGCATTTCGCTGGCTGTGCAGCCAGACACGCGACGATCAAAAGCTCGTACATTGCTTGCCCTCCCCGTCATGGGCTGCCAAACACCATCAGCACCGACCGATTGACCAACCCTCTCCCATCATATGATGGGTCGACGATCATCGGGCAATGTTCTCGGCCCGAGAAGCAGCGCTCGAAAACCTCCAATCGTTTGTATCCCTGGGCTCGGTGTACGAACCAGCCTGATCCGATTTTTGCTCCAGATCCCCGATCATCGATCTCATCCTCGATCAGCAAAATTGCCAAATAAGCACAAGCTATACCGGTATGTGTCTTTGCCGCCGACAGGTTGTTGATGAGACACGAGAACGCGGCACCGGGGTCAAAAAACGCCATGAGATGTTGGCCTAACGTCTTTTTGCAAACACGCTTAACGTTGCATTAACCCTCGTCGACGATAGTTGCGCGATCATCACCAAAGGGAATAAGTGAATGATCGTATCGAGAAACCAATCGTTGAAAATGGCGCTGTTCACAGGCGCGCTCCTGCTCGCTCAGCCAGTCAATGCCATGCCAGTTCTCTCATTTGACTTCGCGCCGACGGCCGTAGATTTCCTCCCTGGCGGCACGATCGATTTCGACCTTGACGGCCTGTTTGACGATTTCACCATTATCAGTCCGGTTGGCGGCATCAACGGGTTGATGGGCGAAATCGATGGCACCTTCACCTTTTCAGCGCTGGGCGAGGTGACATCGACTTCCGGCACGTTTGAAATCGAAAATGGCCCGGGTGATGTACTGCTCGGCGACCTCGACTTCAACACCATCGAATTCAATGCACCCGGTCCTCTCCAGCTGATCACGTTAACCGGTTCGCTGGATGTCGATACGCCTTACACGGGATTGAACACCGACCTGATGATGCTTGCCGGCTACGGCAACCCCTTCAGCGTATCGGTCGACTTCGTCTATTCCGGGCTCACATCCGTCACAAACCTTGGCGACCTGTTCAGCCTTGGTGCCGGTTCTGGACTGCCTTTCGGTGCCTTGGGCAGCGTGACGGCACTGCCGGAGCCCCGTTCACTGGCGCTTTTGGGGCTGGGGATCTTCAGTATCGGCCTCTATGGCCGCCGCTGGCGGCGTGATCAATTGCGCCATGCAGCATCAGCCCTGGATCGTCTGTCTCGCAAGATTGCTGACAATAGCGCCTATGGAACCGAACTGACGCGTTAGACCGTGTGTCCTTTCCAATCGGCGGTGACTCACCCGCGATGTGGTGACGAGGGTCGGCCCGGATAGGCTGGGCCGACCCTGTTACAAGGAGGGTGAGCCGTGAAGGATCACAGCGACGTCTTCGTGACACTGGATGTTGCCAAGCTAAAGAATGCAGTGGCTGTTGCGGAAAGCGGCCGCGCAGGTGACGTGGGTTGTCTCGGCGAGATCGCCGAGACCGATGCGGCCATGCGGAAACTGGTGGCAAAGCTGGCGACCAAATATAGCCGTCTGACTTTTGCTATGGATGAGGGCGGATTCCAACGATCGTCGCACCCCAAGGATCAAGGTCGAAAGCCAAAGAGCGTTGGGGTGCTCGGCCTGGAACGGGCGATTGATGCGATCCCCGGAGCATGGCGCCTTGCGATCGCTGACCGCGGCCTTCACGGTTTCGCCCCGGACCATGCCGAGAAGGCCCAACTAGACCATTTTTCCGATCATACGGAACCCGCGCCCCTCCCGACCACCCAATGTGCACCCTCACATTGGGTGGTCGGGAGGGGGGGCGGGCTGGAGCCGACTTCGTTTGGTCAGAAAACGCTCTATTGGTATGATCGATACAGAAGATTCCCTTTTGCAACGTGCCATCATGCTACCATCTTTGGATGAGAAATGGTGTCGAGGTCCGGCTCAATCCGGGTGATCGTGAGCGGCTTGAAGCGGTCGTTGGCGATCGGAGATCGTGCTGCTGACGGCTGACGGTCTCGGGACGAGCGAGATCATGCGCCGGACGGGCAAGAGCAAGCCTTGCGTCTGGCGCTGGCAGGAGCGCTTCATGACCGATGGCGTCGACGGCCTGCTGCGTGACAAGACCCGACCGCCGGGCAAGGCGCCGATCCCAGACGCGGTCGTCGCCGAGATGATCGAGAAGACCCTCCATGAGACGCCGCGCCGTCTCACGCGGTCGTGCTGTCGATGGATGAGAGTGAGGGGCGAGAAGCGCCGAACCAGATCCAGGCGCTCGATCGCACCGGGCCTGCCGATGAAGAAGGGCCGGTCAGGCACGATGACGCACGACGACAAGCGTAACGGCACGACGACCCTGTTCGCTGCCCTCAACGTGCTCGACGGCACCGTCATCGGCCGCAACATGAAGCGCCATCGGCACCAGGAGTTCCTTCGCTTCCTGAACGTGATCGAGCGCGACGTTCCGGCCGGCAAGGTCATCCATGTCATCCTCGACAACGACAGCCCCCACAAACACGAAAAGGTCCGCCAATGGCTCGCCCGCCATCCCCGCTGGACCTTCCACTTCACGCCGACATCGGCGTCATGGCTCGATGCCGTCGAAGGTTTCTTCGCCAAACTGACCAAGCGACGCCTCAAACGGGGCGTGTTTCACTCGGTCGTTGACCTGCAGGCGGCGATCAACCGTTTCATCGACGAGCACAACAAAGAGCCCAAGCCGTTCGTTTGGACCGCCGATCCGAATAAGATCATCGCCGCCGTCAACCGCGGGCACCAAACGTTACGAACACACCACTAGCACCTCAAGCAGGGAACAGTACAACGGGCAATCTCAAACCCTGCCCGAAACAATTGACGCCACAGCTTTGATGCCGCTCCTTGCGCGCGCCATCGACCTGAAAGTTCTCTTCCCACTCCCGCCAAGCGGCGCGATCACCCTTCATTTGCCATGCTGCAACGCCGAATATCGCGGTCTATCTGTCGCTGTCATCGAGAAGATGGCACGCAGCCTCGTGCCCGTTTTCGAGGCTACGGGTCGCCGGGCTTTTCTCGGCGCAGACCGGCATCGCGGCCGGGCACCGCGTTCGGAAATAGCAACCGCTTGGCGGATCGATCGGGCTCGGAACTTCGCCGGAAAGAATCATGCGCCCGCTGCGATCGGCGTTCGGGTCGGGTATTGGGGCGGCCGAGATCAGTGCTTGGGTATAGGGGTGCCTTGGGTTTGAAAAGATGGTCTTGGTGTCCGCAATCTCGACGATCCGCCCCAGATACATCACCGCCACCCGATGACTGAGATATTCCACCACTGACAAATCATGGGTGATGAACAGATAGGCAAGACCGAGATCCGCCTGCAGGTCCTTGAGCAGGTTCAAGACCTGCGCTTGAATGGACACGTCGAGCGCCGACACCGCCTCGTCGCAGATGATCAGCTCCGGGCTCAGCGCAAGCGCACGGGCAATGGCGATCCGCTGGCGCTGGCCGCCGGAGAACTCATGCGCATATTTTTTCAAAGCCGCCCGAGAGAGACCGACTTTTTCGAAAAGACCGGCCACATGGGGTTCGATCTCCGGTTCCGGCAGTGCATCGTGGATGCGGATCGGTTCGGCCACGATTTCGGCCGCTGTCATGCGCGGATTGAGCGACGAGTACGGATCCTGAAACACCATCTGGATAAAGCGCCGATGCTTGCGCATTTCATTGCGCGGCAGATGCGTGATGTCGCGCCCCATGGAGACGATCGATCCGCCAGTCGGCTCCACCAATTTCATGATCGCGCGTCCGACCGTCGACTTGCCGCAGCCGCTTTCGCCGACGATGCTCAGTGTTTCTCCCTTGGCGATGCTGAAGCTGATACCGTTGACGGCGTGAACGCACGCCAATTCCCCCGAGAACAGCCCGCCGCGAATCGGGTAGTGCTTTTCCAGATCGATGACCCGGAGCACCTCGACATGCCGGCTATCGCGAGCACGGCTCATGCGCCGCTGCTCCGGTTTGCGATGCCGGCAATCGCCTCGGGAAAATGGCAGGCGACCAGGTGTCCCTTGGCAGGTCCGGGCCGAAGCGGCGGCTCATCCTCGCGGCAGGTGTCCTTGGCGAAGGCGCAGCGGGGATGGAAAGGACATCCGGTCGGTATATCCGCCAGATCCGGAGGCTGGCCGGCAATCGGCGTCAGCCGCCGCCCGCCCATGCTGTGGGGAATGGAATTGAGCAATCCCCATGTGTAGGGGTGGCTTGTGTCCGCGAAGATCCCGTTGACGTCGGCCATCTCGACGATGCGTCCCGCATACATCACGGCGACGCGGTCCGCGATCTCGGCCACGACGCCCATCGAATGGGTGATGATCACCAGTCCGACGCCCTTCTCCCGCTGCAAGGATTTGAGGAGCCCCAGGATCTGGGCTTCGACGGTCACGTCGAGTGCTGTGGTCGGCTCGTCGGCCACCACGAGCACGGGATCCACGGCAAGGGCCATGGCGATCACCAGGCGCTGCCGCATCCCGCCCGAGAACTCGTGCGGGTAGTTGGCGGCGCGCCGTTCGGCGTCGGGAATGCCGACCAGCCCGAGCAGTTCGACGGCTCGTCGTTTAGCCTCCGCCTGCGAAAGACCGCGATGCACCTGAAACATTTCCGCGATCTGCCAGCTCACGGTGTAGACGGGATTGAGCGCTGAGAGAGGGTCCTGAAAGACCATGCCGATGCGGCTGCCGCAAATGGCCCTCCGTTCGCGTGGGCCGAGATCGAAAAGATTGCGGCCTTCAAACACCGCCTCGCCGCCGGTGATGACGCCGGGCGGCGCGTCCAGAATACCCAGCACCGCCTCGAAAGTGATGCTTTTCCCCGAACCGCTCTCGCCGAGAACGGCCAGGGTTTCGCCGGCCCTGACGTCGAGCGAAACGCCGTTCACCGCTTTGACCACGCGATGACCGGTGCGGAACTCGACCCTGAGGTCTCTGACCGAGAGCAGGATATCGCCGGACGTCCCTCCCGTTCCGCTCATCCCGCTTTTCCTCCGGCGGCTGCCCCTGAATCCCTTACCCGCTCGAGACGCCAGCTCAGCTTGGGATCCATGGCGATGCGCATCCAGTTCGAGAGAAGATTGGCCGCCAGTGCCGTAAGCAGGATCGCCACGCCCGGCCAGAAGGCCAGCCACCAGGCGGTGGTCAGATAGTTGCGTCCATCGGCGACCATGAGGCCCCAGGTAATGCCTGGTGGCTGGACGCCGATGCCAAGGAAACTCAGGGACGACTCGGCCAGCATGACATTGGCGAGATCGAGCGAGGCCACCGTGAGAAGGGTCGGCAGAATGATCGGCGTGATGTGCAGCCTCAGGATCCGAAGATCGCTCGCCCCCATCGAACGTGCGGACTCCACGAACAGGCGCTGCTTGACCTCCAGCACTTCGGCTCTGGCAACACGGACATAGACGGGGATGCGGGTGATCGTCAGCACGATGACGACGTTGAAGACAAAGGGATTGAGGACGTAAAGAACGATCACCGCCAGCAGGAGAGAGGGGAAACTCATTACGAGATCGGCGCCGCGCATGATGATATTGCCGAGACGTTCTCCATAATAGCCGGCGACGATGCCCAGAGCCGAGCCGATGACCATGGAGAGGACAACCACGCTCAGCGAAATGGCCAGGGTTGTCCGTGCGCCGTAGAGAATCCGAGGCAGGATCGGGCGGCCGAGGAAATCGGCGCCGAGGACATAGGCGAACCCGTTCTCGAGGTTGAAGGGCGGCGCGTTGCGCAGCTTCAGGTTCATCGACACGTCGGACCCGGCCATCAGCGCCGGCCCGAAAAAGGCACCAAAAACGAGGACGGCAAGAAAGAGGAACGCCGCCAGCGCGAAGCTGTCACCGCGCAGCAGCGTGAACAGTCTGCGGAGCCTGCCGGTCACTGCACGTCGATCCTCGGATCGAGCACCGCATAGATCAGATCGAGAACGATGTTCAAAAGAAAGATCGCCGCCGCCGTTGCCAGAACCGAGGCCTGCAGGACCGCGAAGTCCCGCTGCGCGATCGCGTCGATCATCAGCTTGCCGACGCCCGGCCAGCCGAACACCGTTTCCACGATCACGGCGCCGTTGATCAGCCCGCGGGTCTGGTCGCCGGCGACCGTGACCGCTGCGATGACCGAATTGCGTAGCGCGTGCACGAACAGAATGCGGTTATCCGGCATGCCCTTGGCCTTGGCGGCCTTGACATAGGGCGAGGCGAGGCTGCTGATCATCGAGCCGCGCACGACCTGCGTGGTGGTGCCCGTGATGCGGAACATCAGCACACCGACGGGAAGAATCCAGTATTGCGGACCGCCGACACCCGAGGTCGGCAGGATGCCGAGCGTCACGGCGAAGAAAAGGATGGCGATGATCGCCAGCCAGAAATCCGGCATGCTGGCCGCCGCAAGCGAAAGCACGCTCGCCAGGCGATCGAAGATCGAGCCCGGTTTGTAGGCGGCGAGCGGGCCGACGATCATGGCGACGATCATCGCCAGAACCACGGTGATTCCGGCTAGGCGAAGCGTCCAGGGAAACGCGTCCATGACCGCCTGCATGGCCGGCATGTTCCGCCTGAGTGACATGCCGAAATCGAGCTGCAGGGCGTTGATGATGTAGTTGTAGAGCTGGACGAGGATCGGGTCGTTGAAGCCGTTCACTTCGCGAAATTTTTCGCGCATCGCTTCGGTCGCGGTATCGGGCAGATAGAGGACCGCAGGATCGCCGGTCAGGCGCGCCAGGAGAAAGACCAGGACAAGCAGGCCGAACAGGGCGACGAACGAGAACAGAAGCCGCTTGACCAGAAACTTGAAAATCATCCGAGATGCCATTCACCGGCAGACGCTGCCGGCGCCAAGATGGAGCATGGAGCCGGCAGGGCTATCGTTGCCATCAGCCTATGACCGCAGCGAAAAATCCGCCAGACGGACCGAGCTGTTGGTGGTCATGTTGGGCGTATAGTCGATGCGATCGCCGATCGCGGCAAACCCGACCATATGGAACATCATCGCATCCGGAAGCTGGGTGTCGATGTATTCCGCGGCCTTCTTCCATTTCGCCACGCGGTCATCGCCGGTCGCCTCGGTGGCTTCGTCGATCAGCCGGTCGAGCTCAGGATCGCTGATCTTGGCCTGCGAGCCGTTCGAACGCCAACGACTGGGGATCGTGAAGACCGGGTCGCCCGCGGTGTTGTCATGCTGGTCGACGAAGATCTGCGGACGACGATCCGGATCGAACGGCTTGACCTGCATCTTGTTCTTGGCGGCGGCCTCGAACCATTCCAACTGCACGTTCAGCCCGATGTCGTTGAGCATGATGGCGACAACTTCGTGATATTCCTGCGCATTCGGAAAGTGCCCGATACGGCCGACAAGCTGGATGTCCGTTTCGACCGGCACGCCGTCCGCCTTGGCTTCCGCAATCAACGCCTTGGCACGCTCCGGATCATACGGGTACATGGTGACGTTCTCGCTCCAGCCGGCGATCGACGGCAAGTAGAGCTGGGTCGCCTTGGCAGCACTTGCCGGGACCACGGTCCCGAGCATTCCGTCACGATCAAGGGCCAGGTTGATGGCTTCACGCACGCGCCGATCATCGAGCGGCGGTTTGAGGTTGTCGAGGTTCAGGCGGATCGTCTCGGCATTGGGATAGCCGACGGCGATCTCGTCGGTGGCGTCCTGCTCGGCAATCGAAGGCGCGAAGTCGGCCTCGCCTTGTGCCACCATGGCGGCCCGCACCGACGATTCGGCCCGCCAGACAAACCTGGCATCCTCGATGCCCGGCTGCTCGCCCCAATAGCCGGGAAACCTTTCGAGAATGATGTGCTGACCCGTTGCCCATTCGGAAAGGGCATAAGGTCCCGTGCCCGGCGCCGTCCGCACCGGCTCGCCCATGGTCACCGATTCCGGATAGATCATCATGTTCGACATTTTCAGCGGCAGGATCGGGTCGCGCACCGGGGTCGTCACCTTGACCGCATTGTCGCTCACCACATCGACGCCATACGTGTCATCGCCGAAGAACTTGGTGCGCGACTCGCATGTCAAGTTGGTGTCGAGCGTGCGCTCCATGGCATATTTGACCGAAACGGCCGTCATCGCTGTGCCGTCATGGAACGTAACGCCTTCGCGCAGCGTGAAGGTCCAGGCATTGTCGTCGCCCTCTTCCCAACTCGTTGCCAGGGCCGGCAGAACCTCACCGGTTGCCACATCGCGCCGGGTCAGGGCTTCATAGATGTTGCCCAAAGCGATACGGCCGATGAAATCGGAGGCAACTTCGCAAGGATCCAGGTTCGCCGGCTCTTCGTTCACCACAATGGTAATGTCCTGCTCCTGGGCAAAAGCGGCGCCCGCCATCGCCAGGATGGCCGCTGCCAGCCCTCCCGTCCGGATGCTTCTCTTCATGGTTTATTTCCCCGTTTTGGTTCGTGTTGGATCGCTCGAACTTCGTTTGCTGCAGCCCATCCCCTCAACAAGCTTTCCCTATGTTTCTTGGTCACCCAGACTGTCAGAGGCAGAGCAAAAAGCAAGAGGGCTGCATCGAGCGGCCTTGCCGACGCTTCGACGGACTTTGTCCAGAACCCGCTTTCGGTGCGCGACGGGGAGGCGTTCGCCGGCGTGTGCTTCTGCGCGCAGCGATAACGCATGGCTGATTCTAGAGCGTTTTTGATCATATGGCTGGTCAGAAAATGACCTAGCTCCCGAAAGAAAGCGTCAATGCTCAGCCACTGACGAACGCGATCAGGCGACCGGCGATCAGTGTCCCGAGCCAGCACGTCATGGAAAAGATGGCTGCCAACCGAAGCCTTCCGCGGCTCGCGGTTTCGAGCAGGAAGCCATGCGTGGCGTGCAAAATGAGGGCCGAGCTTGCGCCGGTGGCGATCAGCAAGAGCTTCAGCCGGAACACGGTAAGTGCTGCGTAATCGACCGCGCGTACAGCGAACAGAAGGAGACCTGCTGCGACGGCCAGCGCCAGACCAACCGCCGCGACCGGCACCAGCACGCGAACCAGCGCGCTCCGAGCGATGCTATGCCAGGCGCCGAGCAGGCGGAGATCGAGCGGGAGGATCGCGCCGATCAGGAGTGCGATCCCCAACACATGGGCCGTGCTGACCACCGCATAGCTCCAACGCGAGAAACGAAGGGCTGTTGCCAGATCGGAAGCCTGGATCGCCGCGAGCAGCGGCTCCATCGGCTAGTCGCGATCGGGGTACAGGATGTATTCGCGCTCACCAAGGTAGATCCGTTCGGCCTTCATCAAGCGATCCTCGACGTTCGCGGACGGTTCGCCAATGATCCGGATCTCCACGCCTCCAACGAGATCCCCGTCCGCGAGGCCCGCCCGCTCGTTCCTCCAGGGCTGGCCGACTTCGACCGTCCAGACATCCCCCTCGGCATCGACCTCGAGCGTGCCGTGGGGCATACCGAGACTGGCCGTCTTGATGATGCCGATCAGCTCGATATTATCCCCGGTGGTCCAGCTCCACCCATGATGGGCCAGCACCGGCGGGCTAGCCAAGCCTATCACGGCCGCCATCATCAGAATGATCCTCTTCATGTTCGTCTCCCGACTGTCGGAAATTCCAGACCCAACCAGGAGATAGCGCAATTGCACGACCAGGCGATAGGGCGGGCCAACATCCGATGCCAGCTTTGCACAGCAGAGGGGACACGAGATTTGATGAAGGAACATGCCGGAAGCGGACATGCACGACCTGTCCGAAATTGACTCTATGCTGATGAAAAGACACATTTCGTCGCAAAGGCTCGTAAAAACGAGTTGTGGAAACGGCGTTCGGGCATTGGGGATGCGGCAATGATCGACCTTAAAGGCACCTGGACCAGCTTTTTGGACTACCGCCCGCCCCTCGGTCATCTGGCCCTCTTTTATCTGGCCTTCATCCTGGCGGCCGGCTTCGGGCAATGGCTGGCGGTTCTCCCAGGCATCACGATTATCGTTTGGCCGCCCAACGGGGTTTTCATCGCGGTCCTGCTGCTCAATCGGAAGCCAAGCTGGCCTTGGTGGGTGATCGTCGGTCTCTTTGCCGAGCTTACCTGCAACGCTTTGTGGTTCGACAATGCGATCCCGCTCGCCATTGCCTACAATGGCGCGAACGCCCTTGAATCCGTGACGGGTGCATGGCTTCTCAGCCGATTTTTCCCAAGCCCCGCTCGCCTCCGAACCTTGCCGCAGGTCTTCGCCTTCGTCGGCCTCGGGGTCGCGGTCGCTCCGGTAATTGCCGCAACGATCGGCTGCACGATCGATGCCTTGGTCGGCAAGCACGCCTTCATCACGGCATGGCCCCTATGGTGGATCGGTGACGCAACCGGCGTCCTGATCGCTGCACCGCTGACCCTGGTGATCGTCGAAGCGTGGCGCGACCGGATAAAGATCGCGCCAGCGCAGATCGCGGAGGCCTTTGCTGTCGGCGTCGTGCTGGTCGGTCTGGGTATCATGGGGTTCGGCGGCGACTTGTCGTTCGCCTACATCGTTCTCCCGCCCTTGTTGTGGACTGCCGTGCGCTTCGAGTTCGCAGGCGCCGCGAGCGCATCGGCGTTTGTCGCCTTGATGGTCGCCGTCTTTACGTTGGCGGGCATCGGCCAGGTCGATGGCGACGCCGAGGCCGAGATGCATAGGCACGTCATGATGCAGCTCTTCTTGGCGATCACGGCGCTGACCGGGCTGGTCGTGGCCGCGATCTCGCGCCAGCACCGACAAGCCCTCGTGACCCTGAGGGCTGCCAATGACGAGCTGGAGATGCGCGTCGCCGAGCGGACGGCGACCCTGCGCGACAGCGAAGCGCGCCTCCAGCTGGCGCTTAGCGCCGGCAGGGCTGGTACGTGGGACTACGACATCGCTGCGGACCGGGCCATCTGCTCGGAAGCGCATTTTCGGCTGCTTGGCGTCGAGCCGGCACCGAGCGGCGAAACGAGCAGCGAGTTGTGGATGACCGCGATCCTTCCGGAGGACCGAGCCGCCTTCCAGGCAGCATGGCAGCGTGCGGAGAAGTCGCGCGAACTTTTCGCTTCGGAGTATCGTATTCGCCGCCAGGACGATGGTGACATTGTTCATCTGCATGCAACCGGCGAATTCACCTACGACCTCGCGGGAAAGGCGGTTCGCTTCCGCGGCGTCGTGTTCGATGTAACCGAACTCAAACGCCACCAGCAGCGCCAGCAGGTGCTGATCAACGAACTCAACCATCGTGTGAAGAACACGCTCGCTATCGTGCAATCAATTGCAATGCAAACCCTGCGTGGCCAGAGTGAAGTGCAGGCTCGTGAAGATTTCATCGCCCGCCTGACGACGCTGGCTCGAGGTCATGACCTGCTCGCGCTCGAGAGTTGGGAAGGCGCGTCGCTGAGCGAGGTGGTAAGCCGAGCAATCGAGCCGCACAGCGACAGCAAACGTATTCGCGTCGCCGTGGACAGCCCCTCTGTCTGGATGCCGCCCCGTCAGGCGCTTGCCCTTACCATGGCGCTGCATGAACTTTGCACCAATGCGGCGAAATACGGAGCCCTTTCCAACGAGACAGGATATGTTGAGCTTTCATGGAAGATTCTGGAAGGTGGTGATAGATTCCGCCTGACATGGCACGAGCATGGCGGTCCCACGGTCGAGAAGCCCCATCGACGCGGCTTTGGCTCAATGCTGCTCGAGCGCGGGCTCAAGCAGGACCTGGGCGGCGACGTGCAGATCGAGTTTAGACCTGCCGGCGTCCGGTGCACGATCGAAGCGCCGGCACCCAGGAGCTTCGAGCCGGTCGAGCTGGATTTGAAGAAAGGAGCCTGATCGATGGTCGAACAGACCTTACAAGGCAAGAGCGCCTTCGTGGTCGAGGACGAGGCAATGGTCAGCATCATGATCGAGGATGCGCTGAAGGAGATGGGCTGCACCATTGCCGGTACGGCAGCCAATCTGGACAATGCCCTGGGCATGGCTGTTTCCGTGACGGCAGACTTCGCGGTTCTCGACCTCAATCTTGACGGCAAGCTCGCCTACGCGGTCGTCGACAGATTGCTGGAACGCAGCATGCCGCTCATCATCTCGACCGGCTATGCCGGCGCTGCCCTGCCCGATCGTTTTCAGGCGCTTCCTGTCCTGGGCAAGCCCTTCCGTCCGCAAGACCTTGAACGCGCCGTCGTCAAGGCACTGCAATCCAAAGAATGAGACGCTATTGCAGAACTAACCGGCAATGATGTCCGCACCGGAGAGATGTCGACCCAGGCAGAAATGTGCCGAAGGGTAGGGCTGCGCGGTCAGCAAATTTTCGCTTGAACCAAGCCATCACTCTGCCGGCTTTCGTTGCGAACCAATGGCGTGACGAAAAGCGGGTGCTTCTGAATGAGGGCAGTTTTTCGTTGCGCTCGCTTGGCTTGGGATGCAGGGTTGAAGGCTATGTATCCTCCGAAAACTAAAGATAGATGAGGAGCATTTGAACGAGAGGGAGCTTAATGGCCAAGACAAGAAGGATGCTGGATCCTGACCCCCGGGTTATGGACTTCACCACGGAGTACGAGCTCGGTCAGGACAATATTCGGCCATTCGGTCTCGATCTGCACAACCCCGTCTTTCTGATTTCAGCAGTGGTTATCGTTGGCTTCGTGATGCTCTCCTTGGCCAATCAGGAGGCTTCGGCCGAGTTCTTCGGCTGGTTTCGGCCGTTTCTGACCAGCACGTTCGACTGGTTCTTGATGCTTTCCGTCAACATCATGCTCATCTTCTGCATCTTCCTCGCCGTATCACCGCTCGGCAGCGTGAGGATCGGCGGCAAGGATGCCAAACCGGATTACAGCTATGCCGGCTGGATCGCGATGCTGTTTTCCGCGGGCATCGGGATCGGGCTGCTGTTTTTCAGCGTCCTGGAGCCGATGTATTATTCGCTTCCCGAACTCAATTCCATGCCCTTGGGCGTCGACCCGTCGATTCCCGGGAACGAGAACATGGGCATCGTCGGCACCGTGTTTCACTGGGGTCTCAGCGGCTGGGCCGTTTATGTGGTCGTCGCTCTGTGTCTTGCGATCTTCTGCTATAATTTCGGTCTGCCGCTGACGCTGCGCTCGGCGTTCTATCCGCTGCTCGGCGACAAGGTGTGGGGCTGGCCCGGGCATGTCATCGATACGCTCGCGGTTTTTGCCACGCTCTTCGGCCTGACCACGTCACTCGGCCTTGGTGCGCAGCAGGTGGCTGCGGGCCTGAACGACGTTTTCGGCGTCCCGGTTTCGGACATGCTGACGGTCGTTCTGATACTGGGCATTACGGCGATCGCCCTCGGGTCCGTGCTGCTGGGCATGGACGCAGGCGTCAAGCGTCTATCCGAGATCAACATGATCATGGCGGTCGCGCTTTTCTTCTTCGTGCTGCTCGTCGGGCCGACACTCAGCCTGTTGTCGACATTCGGCGGCGTGTTGGTGGACTACACGACCAACTTTGTCGCCTTGTCTAATCCCTTCGGGCGCGACGATCTCGGCTACATGCACGGCTGGACGACGTTCTATTGGGCGTGGTGGATCGCCTGGTCGCCCTTCGTCGGCATGTTCATCGCCCGGATCTCCAGAGGCCGCACCGTGCGTGAATTCATCCTTTGCGTGCTCATCGCACCGTCGCTGGTCTGCGCGCTTTGGATGACCGTGTTCGGCGGGCTCGCTCTGGAGCAGCTTGCCGGCGGCTACGAAGGCGCCAAAGAGGTGGTCGCGGCCTACAAGCCCGAGCTTGCCTTGTTCCGCATGCTCGATCAGTTGCCGCTCTACAATATCGTAGCCCCCATCTCGCTGGTGCTGATCGTGATCTTTTTCGTCACGTCATCGGACTCGGGTTCGCTGGTCATCGATACGATCACTGCCGGCGGCAAGATGGACGCGCCGGTCGCTCAGCGCGTCTTCTGGTGCACGTTCGAGGGACTGGTTGCGATTGCGCTCCTGCTCGGCGGCGGGCTGAATGCGCTTCAGGGTGCTGCCGTGTCGATGGGCATTCCCTTCACGCTCGTGGTTTTGGCCATGTGCTATTGCCTGTTTCTCGCACTGCGCTCAGAGCGGCGCAAACTCTGACGACGTTATACATGGCCGCGCTTGCGCGGCCATGTCACCTTTCGTTTCCGACAGCCTGCAAGGCATCGATCCGACATGCGACGACGAATTGATTGAAGTTTCGCAGGCGACCAAGTCCAACTCGGGGCAAAGGACAAGGTTGTCCTCAACAAGGAATTGCTTGCCTGGGTTGCGAGATGGCTGCTGCAGGGCAACGCCGCTGCGCTGATCCTTGCGCTTTAGCTCTGCACGTTCCGTGAATTTGCCAGCCTCATCGCTTCTTGCAATTTGAACTTGGCCGAACAAATGCAGGGAATCGAGCGCCTGGAGTGTTTTCTGACCAAACGAAAGCGGGTGCGGGCTGGAGCCGTATGATCGGAAAATGCTCTCGATCGGAACATATCACGTAAGGGCGGCGAGCTTCGGGTAGACCGGCTGCAGGCGATCGTAGATTTCGCGGTAGAGGCCGTAGAGCTGGTCGTAGCGTTCATGGTGTTCGTCATTGGGCCTGACCACGCCGGCCGGCTCGACGAAGCGAGCGATGCCTTCCCAGTCGTCGATGGCGCCAACGCCGAACGCGGCGATGTAGGCGGCGCCGAGGCAAGAGCCGGGATGGCCCTTCAGCAGGTGGACCGGCTGGCCGAGAGCATCGGCGGCGATCTGCATCCAGATCTTGCTTTGCGAGCCGCCGTCCGAGGCAAACAGGCGGGTGGCGGGCTGGTCCAGGTCCGAAAAAACATCGAGATGGTGACGAAAACCGAACACCACCGCTTCGAGCGCCGCCCGCCAGATGTGGCCGATATCGTGATGCAGGCCGAGGCCGACCAGGGTGCCGCGGGCGTCGGGATCGTGGATCGGGGTTTTTTCCCCGAGGAAATAGGGGAGCATCACCAGGCCGTCTGCGCCAGGCGCGATCCTGGCGGCGAGGCGATCGAGTGCTGCGTGCGGGCTTTTTTCGACTTGTACCGCCTGCCCTGCCAGGGCAACGATCCAGTTGAGCACGGCGCCGGAGCAGGCCATGCAGCCGTTGGGCATGAATTTGCCGGGCACGATGTGGAAGTCGAGGAACAGGCGCGGATCGGGCTTGGGTCGAGCGGCGGCGAGCATGATGTCGCCGGCGCCGCCGAATTTGATCAAGCAGTCGCCGTCGTCTTTGATGCCGGCGACGAAGGCCGAGGTGATGTGATCGGCCGAGCCGGCAATCACCGGCGTGCCGACCGCAAGCCCGGTCGCGGCCGCCGCCGCGGGCGTGACTTGGCCGATGATCTCATGCGACGCGCGGACGGGTGGGAGCACGGTGGGGTCGATATGCCCAAGCGCCATAAGTCCAGCGTCCAGCCGCCGGCTGGCAACGTCGAGAAAACCTGCCTCCAGCGCCCAGTTTTGCTCGATCGCCTTCTCGCCGGTGAGGCGCCAGTTGATGGTGTCGTAGGCGCCGAACACGGTGTCGATGTTTGAGAAGACATCGGGCTCGTGACGCTCCAGCCAGCGGAGCTTGGTCGCGACCAGCTGCTGGTTGATGCCGTTGCCGGTTTGCCTGACGAATTTTTCGCCGTCGACCTCGGCGGCGATCTCCTCGACCTCGCGCCCGACCCTGCCGTCGCTCTGCTGGATGCTGCGCCGCAGGATTTTTCCCGACTTGTCCAGCAGCACCACGGCCGGCAGCATCCCGGTGACGCCGACACCTCTGATGTCGGCGGCGGACCTCCCGGATTTAGTCAGGAGTTCGGGAATGATCTCGGTGATGTTCCGCCACCACTGTTCGGGATCTTCCTCGGCCCAGCCTGGATGCTCCGAATAAAGGGTGACCGGGCGGCTGGCAAGCGCCAGGGTTCGACCGTCGGTGTCGATCAGGATGCCGATGGTGGAGGTGGTGCCGACGTCGAGGCCGAGGGTGATCGCCATGGGTCAGGCAGCTAGCGCAGGGTCTGCACGTGATCCATGAAGCGCTTGACGCGATCAGGGTCCACCGGATTCCAGGTATCGCCGTCGACCTTGAAGTGGGTGCCGATCACGCAGCCGTCCGCGACGGCGAGGGTGGTCTCGACATTGTCGATGCGCACGCCCGTATTGGCGAAGACCGGCGTGTCGCCGACTTTTTCTTTGACTTTGGCGAGCGCCGATTGATCGACCGCCTGGCCGGTGAGCGGGCCGGAGACGCAGATGACGTCGGCGAGCGAGGAAAAGACGGCGCTCTCGGCACGCTGCTCGATCGGGCGTCGATCGAGGCTGTCGGCAAACTCGGCGTTGATGTTGAACAGGAGCTTCAGGTCGTCGCGCCCGAGCTGGCTTCGGAGGCGAAGGGCGCCGGCGCAGTCCGGCTGCCAGACGCCCATGTCGGACGCGAACACGCCGGTGAAGATTTCCCGGGCGAAGCTGGCGCCGGTGGCGGCCGCAAGGGCGACGGTGGCGACAGGGTCCCAGAGATAGTTGACGCCGAACGGCACCGTCAGCATCGGTTTCAGGGTGGCGACGATCGCGCTCATCGCGGCCAGGCTTTCGGGCGAGGCCTTGAGCACGTAGGGGCGATCGTTCTCGTTACCGAACATGATCGCGTCGACCCCGCCTGCCTGCAGCTTCTCGATATCGGCCGCGACCGCTTCGGTCAGGGCATCGATGCCGCCATCGGCGTCATAGCCGGGGGCACCTGGGAGAGCGCCCAGATGGGCCATGGCGATGATCGGTTTTTTCAAGCTAAGAAGCGGATCGTTTGGCATGGGAAACGGCTCGTTCGCTGAGGGGACGGGGTGCGTGCGGCAGGGCTTTGGTGGTGTCGCTATCGAACAGATAGAGGCTCGCCGGATCGAGATAAAGTTGTTGGCGGCTGCCGACCGGCGCCTGAAAGTCACGCGGCATGCGCGCGGCGATTTCCGGCAAATTGCCGTCGGGCAATGCGCCGATCATGATAACTTCAGGTCCGAGCGCTTCGATCGCCACAACCTCCAGGAAGATGGTCGCAGTATTGCTGCTTTGTTCGGTGGATATATCCTCGGGGCGGATGCCGAGGGTGACCTCGCGGCCGGCATGGGAGGCATAGCCTGCCCTGTCCTGCTCGGCGATGGGCAGGCGAAGCGGCCCGGCCACGACCTCCAGACCACCACCGACAGCTTCCAACCTAGCCGGCATAAGATTCATCGGCGGGCTTGCCAAAAAACCAGCGACGAAGGTGTCGGCGGGGTTTTTGTAGACCTCCATCGGCGGGCCGACCTGGACGATCCTGCCCTGGTTCATGATGCAGATGCGCTCGCCCATGGTCATGGCTTCGACCTGGTCGTGGGTAACGTGGATGATGGTGCGGCCGAGGCGCCGGTGCAGCTTGATTAGCTCGGTGCGCATCGCTGTCCTGAGCTTGGCGTCGAGATTGGACAGCGGCTCGTCCAGGAGATAGGCGATCGGGTCGCGCATCAGAGCACGGCCGAGGGCGACGCGCTGGCGCTGGCCGCCGGAAAGCGCGCCGGGCTTTCGGTCCAGCAGCTCGTCGAGGCCGAGCAAAGTAGCGGTTTGGGCGACCTTCGCCCCGATTGCGGCGTCGGCGTGGCGGCGGATTTTCATGCCGAAGGCGAGATTGCCGCGCACCGTCATGTGGGGGAAGAGGGCGTAGTTCTGGAAGACGAAGGCGAGGTTGCGGTCACGCGGATCGACCTGGTTCATCTGCCGGTCGCCGATGAAGAGTTCACCCTCGGAAATGGCTTCGAGACCGGCGATCATGCGCAGCGTCGTCGACTTGCCGCAGCCGCTTGGGCCGAGGAGGATCATGAACTCCCCATCCTTGATCTCCAGGTCGACCTGATCGACGGCGCGGACGTCGCCGGGATAGATCTTGCTGACGCCAGAAAGTCGGATGTGGTTGTTGTTTTCGATCATCGGATCAGGCAAGCGAGCGCATGTAGCGGTAGAGGTAGATGGTGAGTGCCAGGACCATCAGCATCAGGATCACCGACATGGCGGCGGCCTGGCCGATGTTCAGGCCGACGAAGGCCTGGCGGTAGATGAAGTAGCTGACCAGATCGGTCGCCTGTCCCGGACCGCCGCGGGTCATGATGTAGATCAGGTCGTAGGTCTTGACCGCGAAGATCAGGCGGATCAGCAGCGTCACCATGATCACCGGGCGCATCAGCGGCAGCGTGACGTAGAAGAAGGTCTGAACGGTCGAGGCACCTTCCATGCGCGCCGCCTCGTAGGGTTCCTTCGGCAGGGCCGAGAGACCGGCAAGCAGCAGAATCACCATGAAGGAGACCTGGTGCCACATGTCGACCATGACGATGGTCCAAAAGGCGTTGGTGGTGTCGCCCAGCCAGTTGACGGCGCGGATGCCGACGAGGCTGAGGAGGTAGTTGACGATGCCGAGAACAGGGTGGAGGAACATGCGCCAGATCAGGCCGACGACGACCGGGTTCATCAGGAGCGGAAACAGGAGGATGGTATAGTAGACTTCCTTGCCGCGCTCGACGGTGTTCAGCATCAGGGCGACCAGGAAGCCGAGGAGGAATTCCAGCAGCACAACGGCAAGGACGAAGTTGAGCGTCACCCAGAGCGCGTGGCGGAATTCGGCATTGTTGAGCGCGTTTTGATAATGCGCGAGCCCGACCGGGGTGTCGTGGTTCGGGTTCATCAGCGTGTAGTCGAAGGTGCTGGTGTAAAGTGCAAAAAAAATCGGGGACAGGATGACCAGCATCAGCCCGGCGAGGCCGGGTGCGGTCAGCGCATAGCCGAACAGCCGGTCCCGGCCGGCAATGCCGGTGAAAACAGCGGTGGTCATCCTGTCCCCTCGGGCGTACCCGCTATGGCAGCTTGCCGTCTTTTTTCAGGAGCTCGGCAAACTCGTCATTGGCGGTCTTGAGCGCCTCTTCCGAACTTTTCTCGCCGGTCACCGCAAGAGACAATTCGCGTCCCAGTACCTCGACGAATTGCGGGGTGTAGGTGAAGACCGGGAAATTGCGCGACGTCTCGAGCAGATTCTTGAGGGCCGGGAAATAGACGAACTTTTCGTTGAGCGCCGGATCGTCGAACACGTCGGAGCGGGTCGGCGAGCCGCCGAGTTCGGCGCGTTTCTTCGCAATTTCCGGGCTCTCGATCCATTTGAGGAAGGTCCAGGCGGCGTCCGGGTTCGGCGAGGATTTCGGGATCGCCCAGCCCCAGGCGCCGTTCAGCCCGCCGCTCGGCACCGAGGCGATCTCCATCTTGCCGACCACCGCGGACTGGCTCTCGTCGTCATAGGCGGTTCTGAACATGTTGTAGGTGATGTAGCTGTAGGCCTTGCCTTGCGCTGCGACATTGAACGCCTCGTCGAAGCCGAAGCTCGCCGCCCCGGGCGGACCGTATTTGCTGAGATTCTCTTGTACGCTTCGAGGGCGGCGATCGCCTCTGGCGTGTCGAGCATCGGCTGCCAGGTGCCTTCCTCGTAATACTGGCCGCCCTGGGCGTAGAGATAGTTGGACCATTCCATGGCGATCGGATCGGGGCGGAGGCCCTGGTTGACCACGCCGTAGAAATCGGTCTGGCCGTCATTGTCGGTGTCGCGGGTGAAGAACTCGACCTGCTTTTCGTACTCGTCCCAGGTCTCCGGCACCTTCAGGTCCATGCCGTATTTTTCCTTGAACGCCGCCTGCTCCGCCGGATCGTCGATCATGTCCTTCCGGTAGGTCAGGCCCATGGCGTAGTTGTAGAATGGCAGCATGTAGGTGGTGCCGTCGACCTCGCCCACCAGGTTCATCAGGGAGGGGAAATAGACCGAGGTGTCGAAACCGTCGGCGGCGATGCGCTCGTCGAGGGGCTGCAGCCAGCCAGCCTTGGTGAACTCGCCGACCCAGTAGAAATCGACCACGATCGCATCGTAGCTGCCGGTGGGCGCGACCAGCTGCGGTACCAGCTTGGTGTGCATCTCCGCATAGTTGACCACTTCGAGATCGACCTCGATGCCGGTCGCTTCGGTGAACGCGGGCAGGACTTCTTCGACGAAGCGGGTGTCCGGCACGCTCTCCATCAGGATGTTGATGGTCTCGGCGTTCGCCATGCCTGCCGACAGCAGCATGGTCGATGCCAGCAAAACAGATCTCATGCGTCGTCTCCCTGACGGTTGGTTATTTGAGAGCCCCAAGCGAGAGCCCCTTGATGAGATACTTACGCAGAAACGGCAGCAAAGCGAAGACCGGGAGGATCGCAAATAACGTCGCAGCCGCTAAAAGCGCGATCTCCACACCCCGGTGCGTCTCCAGCGCCGAGAAGTCCGACCGGCAGGGTCTGGGTGTGTTTGCCGGAGAGGATGAGGGCGAACAGGAACTCGTTCCAGCTGAGGATGAAGCTCAGGAGCCCTGCGGCGAGAATGCCCGGGGCGGCGACCGGCACGGCGATGCGGGTGAAGGCCTGAAAGCGGCTGGCACCCTCGATCCTGGCGGCTTCTTCCAGCTGCCTGGCTTCGCCCTCGAAAAAGGCGATCAGCATCCAGGCGAGGAACGGCAGGTTGATGGTGAGATGGGCGATCACCAGGGCGACATGGGTGTTGAGCAGGCCCGCCGTCAGGAACCAGGCGAACAGCGGCAGCACCAGAATGACCGGCGGCAGCATCTGGCTACCGAGCACGCCGAGGCGAAGGGCCATGCCGCCGGTATTGAAGCGGGCAAACGCATAGGCCATGGCGATGGCGAGAGGGAGGGCGATGGCGGTGGCGGCGAGTGCGACGATCGTGCTGTTCAAAAACCAGGTGGCAAAGGGATAGGCGGTGAAGATCTCGATGTAATTGTCGATCCTGGGCACGGTCCATTCCGGCGGGATCTTGTACGCGTTCAACTTGTCGGTGAGGCTGACCCTGAAGACCCAGAGCAGCGGCAACAGGATGATCGCCGAGAAGACGGTCAGGATCAGATGAGGGAGCGCAGTCGCGAGGCTTTTTCGTAACTTGGCAAGGGCTCGCATCCGCCTCAGTCCGTGCGCACGCCGCCGGTGACGTTCAGGCTTTCTCCGGTGATGAAACGAGCGGCGTCGCTTGCGAGGAATACCACGGCATCGGCGACGTCCTCCGGCTCCTCCAATCGGCCGAGCGGCGTCAGCGATACATATTCCTCGACGACGGCCTGTTCGCTCATGCCGCGCAGCTTCGCCTCCCAGGCGACTTCCCGGTGCTGCATGCTGGTGCGGACGAAACCCGGGCAGACGCAGTTCACCCGAATGCCGTGCTCCGCGACTTCGCGCGCGAGCGCCTGGGTGAAACCCATGACCGCGAATTTGCTCGCGGAATAGTGGGCGAGCAGCGGAGCGCCCATCTTGGCCGCGAGGGAGGCGGTGTTGACGATCACGCCCTTGGTGCCTGTCGCGAGAAAGTGGCGAACGGCGGCCTGGTTGGTCAGGAAAACGCCCTTGGCGTTGACGTCCATGTTGAGATCCCACTCGGCCTCGGTGAGGTCGACCACGGGGTTCATGGTGGACACGCCGGCATTGGCGCAGACGATGTCGAGCCCGCCCAGTTGCGCGGCAATCTCGTTGACCACACGTGCTGTTCCTTCGGCATCGGTCACGTCCAGCACCCAGGCGGCCGCCCGTTCACCGATGGCTGTCGCCGCGGCCTCGGCGGCCTGCCGATCAAGATCGGTGCAGGCGACGGACGCCCCTGCCGCTGCCAGCGCCTTACTGATCGCCGCCCCGATGCCGGTTCCCGCACCGGTGACCATGGCGGTTTTTCCGTTGAGTGCGTGCTTCTCCAAAACCGCGGCTACCTCCTTTTGCTGGTTGTCGTTGGTGACGCGTTGTCTTGGCGACGTCGTCGACGCTCGTCGTGAATAGGTTTTCCCATGTCGACCCGGCCGTCAATAGGCGTCAGCGCAGCCATTCAACCAGACCACGGACCTTTGCAGCGTTGATGTCGCCAAGCGGCCGGTTTTCGATCCTGCCGGCTTTGGCCTGCTCCAGCGTCTCGACGATACGATCGGCGACGGTAGCCGCCTCGCCGTCATGGAGGTTGCAGGGGTCCATGTCGAAGAAACCGTGCTCGATCAGGTGATCGCGGACGATCACCGGCGGATCGCCGGCGGCCAGCGCCCGGGCGAGATCCCAAGCCGCGCAGCCGGCCGCCGCCGGCTCGATGTGGAGGCGGAGGCGATCAAGCGGGTTGTTGGTGGGGTCCGGCAGGATGTCGACGCGCACACCGGTACAGGTGGCGAGGCGCTGTTGCCAGAGGGCGAGGTGGCTGTCTTCCCTGGCGCGCACCGCCGCGTGGTCCCGGTGCTCCCAGGCTTCGAGGGTGGCGATCAAGCCTGCGATGCTCTCCTTGCCCACCTTCATGCCGCGGCAGATGCCGAAGTTCTGCAGATAGGCGGCGGCGACCAGATCTTTTCGCCCGGCGACGATGCCGCTGGTGGGGCCGCCCAGGAACTTGTGCCCGCTGTAGACGACCAGATCGGCGCCCTGGTCGAGAAAGATGCGGAGGTCGTATTCGGAGGCGGCGTCGACCACGACCGGCACGTTGCGCTCGTGACAGATGGCGGCGAAGTCCGAAAGCGGGATCTGGCCGTGATCGACCACGTGGTGGGAGACGACGTAGAGCGCCGCCGCGGTCGCTTCGGCAAGAGCCGCCTCAAGCTGGTAGCCCCTGGCACCGGTCGCCTCGCCGACGGGCACGACGCGTGCACCGGTGAGGCGCACCGCCTGGGTCACCGGGGCGCCGTAGGAGACCATATGCCCGCTTTGCAGGGGCACTTCATTGTTCATGCTGCCGGCATCCGGCAGCTGCTCGATCTTGCCGAGGTCCGAGCCGGTCATGCAGGCGGCGATCGCCATGGTGATGCCAGCGGAGCAGCAGGCGGTGACCGTGCCCGCGTCGGCGCCGGTGAGGCGGGCAATGACCGGCGAGGCCTTCCGTTGCAGGTCGGTCATCTCGACGAATTCCGGCGCCATGCGCGTCATCGCCTCGATGGCTTCGGGGACGATGATCGAGGCGCCCAGCGCCGTCATGGTGCCGGAGACATTGATCACCGGACGAAGACCGAATTTTTCGCGCGGGTCGTTGCGCTCTGGCAGGTGGTTTCTTCGAAGATGGGTCATGGTGTTACTCGCGAAGATGGGCGTAACGCGCCTCCAGCCGGCGGGACAGGCTGGAGAGAGCGTAGTTGATCAGAAAATAGATGATCGCGCCGGTGATGTAGAGGGGCATGGGCTCGAAGGTGCGGCCGATGACCTTCTGCACTGCCAGCATCAAGTCGACCACGCCGATCAGCGAGACCAGGGAGGAGCCCTTGACCGCGTCGGTGACGGCGTTGAGCCAGGGAGGGAGAAAGCGCCTCGTCGCCTGGGGGAAGATCACGTAGATCATCTGCTGCCAAAACGTGAGACCGAGCGCCTTGGCGGCATCGCGCTGGCCAGCATGGATCGACTGGATCGCGCCGCGGGCGATTTCGATCACGTGGGCCGTCTTGAACAAGGTGAGCGCTGCAACGGCGGCAGTGAAGTTGCCGAGGTTCATGCCGAGGGCCGGCAGGCCGTAATAGACGAAGAAAATCAGGACCAGGACGGGGACGCCGCGGATGAAGTCGGTGTAGAGACGGATCGGCCAGTACAACCATGTCGGGCCGTAGGTGATGCCGACCCCGAGCACCAGACCGATGATCAGCGAGATGACGACCACCAATAAGGATACTTCCAAGGTGACCAGCAGGCCTTGCCAGAGGAACGGCAATGACGAGATGGCGCTTTCCATGGCTCAGCGCCCGGCCACGAAGCGTTTTTCCAGCTGCTGCAGGGTCAGCAGGATGGTGTAGCCGGTCACCAGGTACATCGGGGTCACGATGGCGTAGACCTCGATGATCCGGAAGGTGTTGAAGTTGATCCACTGGGCGCCGTAGGTCAGCTCCGGCACGGCAATGACCGAGGCGATCGAGGTGTCCTTGAAGAGCGAGATGTAGGTGTTGGAAAGCGACGGCAGCACGATGCGGAACATGGTCGGCAGGCGGATGTGGATGAGACGCTGGAAGGATGTCAGGCCGAGTGCCTTGCCGGCATCGATCAGCCCCTTGGGCACGGCATCCAGGCCGGCGCGAAACACCTCGACCAGATAGGCGCCGGAATAGACTGAAAGGGTGATGATGAATGACGTGGTCGGCCCATAGGAAAAGCCGCCGATGGTCGGTACGCCGTAGAACACGAGATAGACGAGAAGCAGGAGCGGCACGTTGCGGATCACTTCGACGTAACCAGCGACCAACACCCGGGCAGTGCGGCTGCCATCGGTGTAGACGAGGGCCAGCGCCAAGCCGATGACCATGCCGATCAGGATCGAGACGAAGGCCAGCTCCAGGCTGAGGATCAGCCCGCTCCAAAGACGATCGAAATGCCGCCAGATGTAGTTGAAGCTGAAATGATAATCCAAGCGCGACCCTCACCGACAGCGTCGGCAGGCGTTACGGGAGCATGTTCCTGTAAAGCCTGCCGACGCTCGGCGGCCTAGATTGTGGGAAAGCCGGTTTGACGGGTAGGTGGCGTTTCGCCGAAATAGTCGGAGAACGCCTGGTCGAAGATCGTGTTCTGATGGCCGTGCATGGCGACGTTGAAGGTGGTGTCGACGAACTTCAGCCAGTCGGGATCGCCCTGGCGCATGGCGGCGCCGTACAGCATCGAGAACCAGCGCTTGCCGCTGTCGATATAACGATCCGGGTGCAGTTTCACCAGCCAGCGCACCGTGGAGAGATCAACGGCGGCCGCATCGGCCCGGCCGCTCTCCAGGGCCTGGATGACGTTCGCCTGGGTGTCGATCAGCAGAACCTGGCTGCCCGGAAGGGCGATGTGGACGTTGGTTTCGGCATCGACGTTCTGCAGGATCGAGATGCGGGTTTCGCTGCCGCCGGCCTGGAGCTGCTCGAAGCTCTGCATCTCGCCCTTAGGGCTGGTGAGCAGCGCGATGCCCTCGACATAATAGGGCCGGCTGAACGCGACCAGCTGGGCGCGTTCCGGCGTGATGGTCATGAACTGGATAACGATGTCGACTTTGCCGGTGGTGATGTTCGGGATGCGCGCGGCGGGGTCCTGCTGGACGAACTCGACCGCCGTCTCGTCATCGAACAAGCCCTTGGCGAGAAGGCGCGCCATGGCGATGTCCATGCCAACGAGGTTGCCCTGCTCGTCCTCGAAATGCCAGGGCGCGTTGGTGCTGCCGGTGCCGACCAGCAACCGGCCGCGATCGAGCACGGTGCGCAGCAGGCTGTCCTCGGCGGACTGCGCCGCCGCCTGACGGGCGTTGAGCACAACACCGCCGGCGGCCGTTGCGGCCCCGAGCGCCGTCAACCCGACGCCGCTTCCCTTGAGAAGATCGCGTCGGCCCTTGTCGAATGCTGTCATGATTGCCTCCCTGTCGGCATGCAAGGCGCATCATTTCATTGGTTTGTCAGCCTGTTTGAACGATCGATGCGCTCTGTCTATAAGGGTATTTCAACATGTCCCGGCTTCAAGCGTGCTTGATGGTGTTGTCGTCGATCAGCGCGTCTTCGCTTCGTACGGCGGCGGGGCGACGATGGCGGCGTGCACGCGCCACGTCTGTTTTGCTGAATCACCTACGCGATTCGCCGGATCTACACTAAACTGAAGTCGTGCCATCAATTGGCCCGCCCAAAGGAGAACGAGTTGGGTATTCATGCCGCGCTTTCTCATGCGACCAGCTACCGGTATGATCGGCTTGTCTCGATGGGGCCGCAAGTGATCAGGTTGCGGCCGGCACCCCATGCCAGGACCAAGATCCTGAGCTATAGCCTGAAGGTCTCGCCGGACCCTAATTTCCTGAACTGGCAGCAGGACCCTCACGGCAATTATCTTGCGCGCGTGGTGTTCCCGGAGCAGGTCGGGGAATTTCGCGTCGATGTCGATCTGGTCGCCGACATGGCGGTACAGAATCCTTTTGACTTTTTCCTCGAACCCGACGCCGAGACCTTTCCTTTTTCGTATGACGAGTATCTTCGAAAAGATCTCGAGCCCTATCTCGATCCCCTGCCGGCAGGGCCGCTGTTGCAGGCCTGGCTCGACAGCACGTCGCGGGACGAATTGCGCACGGTCGATTTTCTGGTCAGGGTGAACGATCGCCTGCAGCGGGACATCGATTATCTGATCCGCATGGAGCCGGGCGTGCAGACGCCGGAAGAAACGCTCGAGCTCGCCAAAGGCTCCTGCCGGGACAGCGGCTGGCTCCTGGTGCAGATTCTTCGCCATCTCGGCCTCGCTGCACGTTTCGTTTCCGGTTATCTGATCCAGCTGACACCTGATCTGAAGTCCTTGGATGGTCCTTCCGGCCCGGAGAGCGACTTCACCGACCTTCACGCCTGGGCCGAGGTTTATCTGCCCGGTGCCGGCTGGGTCGGCCTGGACCCGACCTCCGGTCTGTTCGCTGGTGAGGGTCATATCCCGCTTGCCGCGACGCCGGAGCCGCGCAGCGCGGCTCCGATTGCCGGTGTGGTTGGCGAAGCCGAGGTCGACTTCGGCGTCGAGATGACGATCCAGCGGGTGCTGGAAACGCCGAGGGTCACCAAGCCTTACAGCGATGAGCAATGGGCGGCGATCGAAGCGTTCGGTGATGTGGTGGACCAGGAACTTCTCGATCAGGACGTGCGCTTGACCATGGGCGGCGAGCCGACCTTCGTTTCGATCGATGACCCGAACGGGGATGAGTGGAATACCGCGGCGGTAGGCCCGACGAAGAGAGCACTTGCCGAGACCCTGATCCGCCGCCTGAAAACCCGGTTCGCGCCGGGCGGTCTTCTCCACTACGGCCAGGGCAAATGGTATCCGGGCGAGCAGCTGCCGCGCTGGACGTTTGCGCTCTATTGGCGCCGGGACGGCCAGCCGATCTGGCAGAGCCCGGATCTGATCGCTGCCGAAACCGAGGACGTGCGGCCGACTATCGAAGCCGCCGGAGACCTTGGCCATGCGGTGGCGAGCACGCTTGGCGTCGATCCGGCAGCAGCGCTGCCCGCGTTCGAGGATCCCTGGCATTTCATCCAGCGGGAACAGCGCCTTCCGGAAAATCTCGATCCGTTCGACAGCAAGCTCGAAGACCCGATGGAGCGGGCGAGGCTGGCACGGGTGTTCGATCATGGCCTCGAGAAGCCGACCGGCTATGTTCTGCCGGTGCAGCGCTGGCAATCGAAGGCGGGCCGCGGCTGGATCAGCCAGCCCTGGTCGACCAGATCAGGCCGTCTCCTGCTGACGCCCGGCGATTCGCCGGTGGGCCTTCGCCTGCCGCTGGACAGCCTCCCTTACATCGAACCCAGCGATTACCCCTACATCATCCCGACCGATCCGTTCGAAGAACGCACCGATCTCCCGGACCCGGTGGCCCTGCGCCAACGGTTCAGACGGGTCGATACGTCCGCCCAGGCGCCGCGGCAGAAGCTGACCGCTCAGAGCCTGGGCGATGGTTCGGGCACCGGCGAAGGCATCGTGCGCACAGCCCTGGTGATCGAGCCGAGGGGGCGGCATCTTTGCGTCTTCATGCCGCCGACCGAGGCGCTCGAGGATTACCTGGAGCTGCTGGCCGCGGTCGAAGACAATGCGGCGGCCCTCGGCCTGAAGCTCCATATCGAAGGTTACGCGCCGCCGGACGACCCGCGTCTCAACGTCATCAAGGTCGGCCCCGATCCCGGGGTCATCGAGGTCAATATCCAGCCCGCCCATAGCTGGCGCGAGATGATCGGCATTACCGAAGGCGTCTACGAGGACGCCCGCCAATCCCGGCTGGGCACGGAAAAATTCTTGGTCGATGGCCGCCATACCGGAACTGGCGGCGGCAATCACGTGGTGGTTGGCGGGGCGACGCCGGCCGACAGCCCGTTCCTGCGAAGACCGGACCTTCTCCAGAGCCTTATTCTCTATTGGCAGCGTCATCCGGCCTTGTCCTATCTGTTTTCCGGCCTGTTCATTGGCCCGACCAGCCAGGCGCCCAGAATCGACGAAGCCCGGCACGACGCGCTGCACGAGCTGGAACTCGCTTTCGCTCAGTTCCCTAGTCAAGGCAGTGGCGCCACGCCGCCGCCGGCTTGGTTGGTGGATCGTCTTCTTCGTCATCTCATGGTGGACGTCACCGGCAATACGCATCGGGCGGAGATCTGTATCGACAAGCTCTATTCGCCGGACGGGCCGACCGGACGGCTCGGGCTGGTGGAGTTCCGGGCGTTCGAGATGCCGCCTCATGCGCGCATGAGCCTCGCTCAGCAGCTCCTGCTGCGGGCGATGATCGCGCGCTTCTGGAAGGAACCCCACGAGGGCGGCTTCGTCCGATGGGGCACGGACCTACATGATCGCTTCATGCTGCCGCATTATGTCTGGCAGGATCTGGTCGACGTGATCGACGACATGAACATGGCTGGATACGGTCTCGATCCCTCGTGGTTCGCGCCCCATTTCGAGTTCCGCTTTCCAAGCTACGGCAAAGTTGGCTACCAGGGCATCGAGATCGAGCTTCGCCAAGCGCTGGAGCCTTGGCATGTCCTGGGCGAGGAGGGCGCGATCGGCGGCACGGCGCGTTATGTCGACAGCTCGCTTGAACGGGTGCAGGTGAAAGCGAGTGGCTTGACCGAAGGGCGCTACGTCGTCGCCTGCAATGGCCGGCGCGTGCCGCTGCACCCGACCGGGCGAAACGGCGACTGTGTCGCGGGCGTGCGTTTTCGCGCCTGGCAGCCGCCGGCCTGCCTGCATCCGACCATTGGTGTCAACGCGCCGCTGGTGTTCGATCTGTTCGATTGCTGGAATGGGCGCGCAGTCGCAGGCTGCACCTATCATGTCGCTCATCCCGGCGGGCTCAGCCATGAGGATTTTCCGGTCAACGCCTACGAGGCCGAAGGCAGGCGTCTCGCGCGGTTCTTCGCGACGGGGCATACGGCGGGCCGCTATCCGGAACCCGACGATCGGGCCCACGATGAATTTCCTTTGACCTTGGATCTCAGATGGGGCTCAGATGGCGGCGCCAGAGGCAACAGCGGTGGAACGCCTACGTGACACAGTCGACCGACCCAAGTTCGAGCACGGCGCTCCGCCGGGATGATCATTTGTACAAGGACTATCAGGGCAAAGAGGGATATTTCGACGAGCTGATTGACCAGAAGGGCCAGATCCGGTCTGAGTGGCAGCCGTTCATCGACGGTCTCTCTTCGATGCCCGATGCGGAGATCGCGAAAGCGTGGAGCTCGGCCGATCGCCTGGTGCGCGACTATGGCGTGACCTTTAATGTCCATGGCGATCCGAGCGGCGAGGATCGCCCGTGGCGGCTCGATCCGATACCGTTTTTGATCGCGCCCGGCGAATGGCAGGCGCTGGAGCGCGGCCTGATCCAGCGGGCTCGCCTGCTCAACGCCATTCTTGCCGATCTCTATGGAGATCAGCGCCTGCTCACGGACGGCCTGATCCCGATGCCGCTGGTGTTCGGCAACACCCAATTTCTTCGCCCCGTTCATGGCGTCAAGGTGCCAAACGGCACCTTTCTGCATTTTCTCGCCATCGACCTCGCCCGCGGGCCTGACGGGCGCTGGTGGATCTTGGCCGACCGGACGCAGGCCCCGGTCGGTGCCGGTTACGCTCTGGAAAATCGGGTCATCATGGCGAGGACGGTGCCGGCGCTGTTTCATGATTGCCGAGTGCAGCGTCTGGCGTCGTTTTTTCAAGGATTTCGCGATCACCTGATCGGGATGGTCGACAATGACGATCCGACCATCGTCATCCACTCGCCGGGGCCGGCGGCGGAGACCTACTTCGAGCATGCCTATCTCGCCCGCTATCTCGGCATTCCGCTGGTCGAAGCGGCCGATCTCACGGTGCGCGATCGGCGCGTCTTCCTGAAGACCCTGACCGGATTGCAGCCGGTACACATGATCTGGCGGCGGGTCGAGGCGGAAGGTTACGATCCGCTGGAGCTGCAGTCCGGAAGTTTCGATGGCATTCCGGGCATCGTCGAGGCGCTGCGTGCCGGCAATGTGATCATTGTCAATGCCTTGGGCAGCGGTCTGGTCGAGTGCGAAGCGTGGATGAGCTTTTTGCCGGGCCTGTCTCGGCAACTCCTCGGCGAGGATCTTCTTTTGCCGCAGACCGCAACCTGGTGGTGCGGGGAGGACGAGGCAAGAAGGTTCGTGCTCGACAATCTGGAGACGCTGGTGATCCGCCCGACCTTCGCTTCCCGCTCGATCATGCAGGGGGCGCCGAAACAGGTGATCGGCGCCGATCTCGGGAGCGCCGAGCGGCGGTCGCTTGCCGAGCAGATCGAGCGCTGTGGCGAGGATTTCATCGGCCAGGACCTCGTGACCTTGTCGACGGCGCCCTGCTGGCAGGACGGACGCCTGCAGCCGCAGCCGATCGCGCTTCGGGTTTATCTCGCGGCCGATGGCGACGGCTATCGGGTCATGCCGGGCGGCCTGACCCGAACCTCGGAGCACAACGATCCCCGCGCCGTGTTCATGCGCCAGGGCGATGCCAGCAAGGATAGCTGGGTGCTTGCCGATCAGCCTTCGAGCGGTTTCAGCAGGTTTGCGCAAGCCGAGCAGCGCCAGACGCCGAAGCGCAGCGGCCAGAACATTCCGAGCCGTGCCGCCGATAATCTGTTCTGGCTCGGGCGCTATGCGGAGCGGATCGAAGGTGGAACGAGGCTGCTCCGAAGTTTGCTGTTGCGTATCGCGGGCGCGACCAGCGACGATGATCCGTCCGTCCGCCAGACCCTGCTCGATCTGATGGTGAGCCACGGCCATCTGTCCGAAGCGTCCGCCGGGCGCGCGGCCGGTTGGGGGGACGAGACGGCCGATCGCGATCTCTCCTTCTTGATCTTCGACGACGATGCGATGAGCGGTCTCGGCCTGATGATTTCGAACCTGCATCGAACCGCGACATCGGTGCGCGAGCGGCTTTCCAGCGATGCCTGGCGCGTCGTTCAGGATCTAAGAGATGCCGCCGGCGCCTATCGCCGCCAAGGCCAGCATGAGGTCGATGCCAGCCTCCATCTGCTCAATCAGACCCTGCGCATGCTGGCCGCCTTGAGCGGCATGCAGATGGAGAACATGACCCGTAATTTCGGCTGGCGGCTTCTGGATATGGGCCGACGGCTGGAACGAGCGCGCTTGCTGGCAAAATTGATCAAAGGGCTGGCCGCGAAAGGGGATGATGCCGAGATCCCGGCGCTCGATCTCCTCCTGCAACTGGCCGACAGCGCCATGACCTATCGCACCCGCTATCTGACCGAGCCCGGCATCCAGCTGGTGATCGATCTCCTGCTGAGCGATGCCAGCAATCCCCGCTCCATCGCTTTTCAGCTCGACCGCCTGAATGATCATCTCGCGGCGTTGCCGCGCGATGCCGAAAGCGAGGGATTGAGCGACGAGCAGCAGTTGATGACGCGTCTTCGCGCCAAGATCGATCTCGCCGACCTTGCCAAGCTTGCCGAGCCTTCCGGCAAACGCCGCCAACGAAAAGCCCTGGCTGCGCTGATGATCGAGACCGAAGCCGATCTTGCCGCCATCTCCGACACGGTGACCAGCCGTTATTTCAGCCACGCCCTGCCGCTGGGCAAATCGGGAGCGATCTGGCTGGGGACACCGCCGTGAGATACGAGGTCAGCCACGTGACGGAATATGTTTACAGCCAGCCGGTGTCAATTTCCCATCACCTCCTGCATCTGACACCACGTCCTTGCCGTCATCAAGAAACCCATCGCAGCACCTTGGTGATCGAACCGGCACCCGCGGTCAGCGAGGAAAGCGTCGACTATTTCGGCAACCCGACCACCTTCATGATCGTGCAAAAACCCCACGAAGCGTTGACCGTTCATGCCAAGAGCCTGATCGACGTCGGCGTCCCGCCATCGCCCGAGCCGAGCACGACGATGCCCTGGGACCGGATTGCCCAGCAGGTCCGCGCCGATACCTCGAAGCCGATGCTCGATATTGCCCAGTTTCTGTTCTGTTCGCCGTTCACATCAGCAGGGCATGACGTCGGCGCCTATGCGAGCAGCTCCTTTCTGCCCGGCCGCCCGGTGCTCGAAGCGGTGCTGGAGCTGACATCGCGCATCTCCCAGGATTTCACCTATGACGGCAGCGCCACCGATGTGTCGACACCGGTGGACGAGGTGATGCGGCTGAAGCGCGGCGTGTGTCAGGATTTCGCCCATCTGCAGATCGCCTGCCTGCGAAAGCTCCGCCTGCCGGCGCGCTATGTCAGCGGCTATCTCTTGACCCATCCTCCCGAGGGTCAAGAGAGACTGGTCGGCGCCGATGCCTCCCATGCCTGGCTATCGATCTGGTGCCCAGGGCACGGATGGGTGGACCTGGATCCCACCAACGATCTCATTCCCGGCGACGAGCACATCACCCTTGCCTGGGGACGGGATTACGGCGATGTCAGTCCGGTCAACGGCGTGATGGTCGGCGGCGGCGAGCATGAGGTGAACGTTTCGGTCGATGTTCAGGTGGTATGAACACAACATTCGATGTCTTGGCCAAAGAAGAACGATCGTAAGAATTCGCCTGCTTCGAAAGAAATCTTCCGTCGGGGTCGCACCTCTGTCGCATCTCTATAGCGTGCTCTGGTTCTGGTCCTGTTTCTGGACGACGGGAGCCGCGGACCTCTGATCGAAAAAGGTGGCTGCGATTTCCTGGCCAAGGTGAAGAAAATCGAGCTGAACTCTGTCCAGAAATTCATGGAGACCTTGGTTGATGATCTGATCGAAAGGCAGCGCCACCTTTCGTTCCAGATCGCGGAGCGCCTCGGCCTCCAGCACGACGCCGCCAAGGGTCGGATCGATGGTGAGTTCCTCGACGAGCCGCCTGATCTGATCGACGCAGGTCCGGACCGATCGGGAAAAGCCGGGATTGAACAGCAGGAAACCAGCGACCATTTCCGGCGTCATGCCGCTCGGATGTATGCGTCGATAGGCCTGATAAGCTGCCGCCGAGCGCAGCAGCGCGTTCCACTGGCTGACATCGAGCGCCGAGCCGACATCGCCGACTTTGGGCAGCAGGCGGTGATACTTGATGTCGACCAAACGGGTGAGCTGATCCGCTCGCTCGATCTGCTTGCCGATCAGATAGAAGACCAAACCCTGATCCCGGAACATGGTCCCTTCGACAATGCCGGTATGAAGCTGGCATTGCTCCTTGATCCTGGCAGAGAGCGCTGAGAGGTTGGCGAGGTTGTAATCGCGCCGTTTCAGTTCCTGCAACCAACGATAGAAGATATTGAGCTGGGTCCATAGCTCGATGCTGATCAGATGGCGAAGACAACGGGCATTCTCCCGTGCCGCCCGAACCGACTGAACGATTGAATTCGGGTTGTCCTGATCGACGAGATAGAAATGCACCACGGCTTTGGCGCTGGCCTCGTCGTGCTTCTTGAAAAAGGCATCCTCGTCGGCATGAAGCTGAACGATCGGCAGCCAGTCCTGCACACCGGTGCTGTCGCGCGCAAAGGTCTCGTTGACGTCGAGGATGCGTGCGAGATTTTCGACCCGCTCGATATAGCGGGCCATCCAGAAGTGGTTCTCGGCGAACCGGGACAAGAGGCTCGTGCTATTCAAGGACCCAGGTATCCTTGGTACCGCCGCCTTGGGAGGAGTTGACGATCAGCGATCCTTTACGCATGGCGACCCTGGTCAGACCGCCCGGCAGCACCCAGGTGCTGGAGCCGGTGATCAAGAACGGCCTGAGATCGACATGCCTTGGTCGGAGGCCCGCTTTCACCAGCGTCGGGCAGACCGACAACCCGATGGTCGGCTGGCTGATATAGTTTTCTGGATGCGCTTTCAGCTGTCTGCGACAGACTTCAAGCTCCTCCGCGCTGGCTTTCGGGCCGACGGTGATGCCATAGCCGCCCGACTCGCCGACCGGCTTCACCACCAGCTCGGAGAGATGATCGAGGGTGTAGCTGAGCGCCTCGCGCTCGCGGCAGATCCGGGTTTCGACATTCGGGATGATCGGGTCCTGGTCGAGATAGTATTTGATGATGCGCGGCATGTAGGCGTAGACCGCCTTGTCGTCGGCAACCCCGGTGCCGACGGCATTGGCAAGGGCCACCCGGCCCTTTCGATAGACCCGCATCAGTCCCGGCACGCCCAGGAGGCTGGTCGGCTCGAACACCTCGGGATCGAGGTAATCGTCGTTGATCCGCCGGTAGATGACGTCGACCCTTTTTCGACCGGCCGTGGTCTTCATCAGGACAAGATCGTCCTCCACGATCAGATCGCTGCCCTCCACCAGCGGCACGCCCATTTCGCGGGCGAGGAAGACGTGCTCGAAATAGGCCGAGTTGTAGACGCCCGGCGACAGGAGAACGATCTGCGGGTCGCCGAAGCCGGGGGGTGCGATCTCGGCCATGGCGTCACGAAGCTGCTGGCCGTAATTGGATACCGGGCGGATGCCGATCCCTTCGATCAAATCGGGAAAGGCGCGGAACATCAAATGGCGGTTCTCGACGACATAGGAGACGCCGGAGGGCGTGCGCCCATTGTCTTCCAGCACCCGGAATTGCCCTTCCTGGTCCCGGATGATGTCGACGCCGCAGATATGGATGTAGGTGCCATGGCGAAGGTTCACGCCCTGCATTTCCTGCCTGTAGTTGGCGTTGCCGAGCACCAGCTCCTTCGGCACGATTTCGTCGTTCAGGATCTTCTGCTCATGATAGATATCGTGCAGGAACAGGTTCATGGCGGCGAGGCGCTGCTTGAGCCCGGCTTCGAGGGTTGCCCATTCCTTGGCGCTGATCACCCGTGGAATAACGTCGAACGGCAGTATCCGGTCGATCGAGTCTTTTTGCGAGTAGATCGTGAAGGTGATGCCGAGGTTGAAGAGCTCGCGCTCGATGTTCTTGGCACGTCGCTGAAGCGCCCTCGGTCTTAGACGATCGATACGTTGGAGGAGTCGATCGATGGGGGCCAGTCCCCTACCCGACTGACCGAGAATTTCGCAATAGAACGGCCCCGGATCATAGTCCGCGAGCAGTCCATGTCGCGTCTCGCCGCCAGCCTCCAACATCTACCGATATCCTTCGCTAAACCATTATTCATAGCGAGCACGAGCGATCATGACCAGCTTGGCTGGCGATCACGGCTGACAATCAAAGCCGTTGCGTGCCGGCGCCGCCGAACTGGTCGTCGATCTGCCGGCCAGCTTCGCCGCGACCGCGTTAATGATGGGGTCATATCAGCAAAATTTGCGCATACCGGCAGGCAGATGAACACGTTGCCGGCTTCGGCTGGACGGCCAAACTGCAGGGATCGGCAAAGGCAGGCGGCGTAAGGTCCGGGCCGTCATGCCGAGCGATCTCTTGTGAAGTGCAGGAAAGAATTGTTGGCGGAAAGATCGATGACATCGGCGAGTTCCAGGTGACTGGCCGTCGCCAGCGCCTTCAGGTCTGCGAGATCGCGCACGCCCCATTCAGGGTTTTGTGCGCGAAGAGAGGCATCGAACGCGGCATTGCTCGGGGCGATATGCGCCCCTTCCCGCGTGAACGGGCCATAGAGACATAGATAGCCGCCCGGCCTGAGGTTGCGACCAGCACTTCGGAACAAACCTTCCGCCACCGACCAGGGAGCGATGTGCACGACATTGATGGAGAGGATTGCCAGGAGGTCGTCCTGCGCCGGTCGGTCGTCTTCACCGATGCGCCAGTCCGCAAGCGCTGCATTCAGCCGGATCGGCGCCATGACATTGCTTAGGCCGCTTAGTGCGCGCCATGCCTCGATACTGGCCAGGTTCGCATGGTCCAGATCAGACGGCCACCAGGTCAGATGGGGCATCATGGCGGCGAAGGTGATGACGTGCTGGCCGCTGCCGCTGCCGATCTCGACCACATCGCCGGTCTTATCGCCCAGCAGGCGCTGGAGTTCATGGCTAATGGGGGAGAAATTGCTCGAGAAGGCCGGCGAAAACAGCCTTGGGTCCTCCCTTGATCGCTCGCCCGACCTCTCGCCATCTAGAGGATCTTCCGGCACATCCGGCTCCGTTTCAACTGCCAGCCATCGTGACAGGCTTGCCCTGCCTTGATCTCAAAAAGAACAATCGGAGCCTCGGCGTAGGCCACCGTGGCGATCTTCCAACGATATATCAAATTATGTCCTGAGGTCAGGTCCAAAACCGGTGCCAAGAAACGATGAACAGCCGGACCCATGCCTGGAACGGCGAAAAATCAGCAACAGATGCGGCCGGCAGACCTTGCCTCGGCGGCATAAGCGCTCAGCGGTTGATTAGCCTTGAAACCGGCATCCCACCTGACCGACATATGACCGAAGCGACTAAAAAGTTCCTCCAGGCTCACATGCCCCAGCGCAGGATGGCCATCGCCATTATCGCATAGGCCAAAGGCCTTATCCGTATCATGCGCATCAATTTGAGACAGCAGCCAGACCCCTTTCGAGAGCGGTGTGAACAGACGCACAGCCGGCCACTCTTCGGATCCATCCTTTACCTGCTGCCGGTTGGCCGAAAGCAGAGCGCGAACGTCGGCAATTGGCATCGCCATATCTTTGTTTATCCATCTTGTTGACGATGAGAAAATGACCTTAGCAGGCTACCCGATCGGAAATCAACTCGACCTGACCCGTTGGCTGTAGCCGGTCCATATACCGACGTTGCCGTTGTCATCGGAAGGTCATTGCTGTGATTGCTTGCCCGCGGCCTGTGGTTTGGCTTCAACAGCACGTTTTGGCTTGGCGCGGCGTGCCTCTTTAGCCGTCAGCGTGGCTTTGAGATCCGCCTTTTCCAGCGCCAATTGATCAGCGGCCTCCTGATCCGAGGCTTCCTTGGCGAGGCGGAGAGCACGCAGCCGGGCTGTCTTTTCGGCCCTTTTCTTCTGTTCCTGCTCCAATTGCGCACGGAGGGCCTGGTCACGCCGGGTTTGACTGGCCAATCTCTGCTCGCTCTTCGATTTCATCGCACGCATCATCCGGAACCTCCTGTTGCTTGATTCGCGATCTCGCCGCGGCGATGGATGCCATTGGGTTCGAAAACCTCGCCGCGATGAGCATTCTATCCTTCAGTTTCAGCGCTTTTGCATTGGGGGACAATGCCGTCCTCTTGATCGGCTTGACGACTGTTGTCCTTCAAGGAAAATCCGCAGGACAATTGTCCAAAGGACATCTGGCCCACCTTCCACAGCCATTATTTTAGCCAAAAGTAGATATGGTGTTTATGTAAGGATTTACAACAATCGTTAAAATTGATTCAGATGAAAAACACTAAATAAAAAGAACATTTTGTCGAAGTATTAGTTTTTTTCATTATTGCAAATAAAGTATTTTATTTGTGTTAACAGCAGAAAAAACCTAAGGTTATTCTTTGATGAACATCAGCATGGTACGTAGATAACTTGAAAGCATCGTTAGTTGACTGCAGTGTGAATCCTGCCTGCCAGTGCCCCATCACCGTCGGTAGCATGAAGGCTTCAAACGATCGAGAACACCGATCGAGCGGGCAACGGTCAAAGAAAAACCCCCTGGGGCTTCCCAGGGGATTTTCTTGTCGTCGATCCTGATGGCGTTAGGAGACGAGCTTCAGGTTTTCAGCCGAGCTCTTGCCATTTTGGCCCTTGGCCAACTCGTACTCAACCCGATCACCTTCATTCAGATTACCAAGCCCCGCCTGTTCGATGGCAGAAATATGAACGAAAACGTCGGCTCCACTGCCTTCTGGCTCGATAAATCCGTAGCCCTTGGCAGCATTGAACCACTTCACAGTTCCAGTACTCAAGAAATTCACCTCATCTAGATGCGCGCTAAGCAATATGCCACAGCACGAGGCAGTCTCGACATACAGCTTGGAGAGCATCATGCCTAGCATGCAGCAAAGCAGTGATGACCAGCAGCAACGCGAAACTAACTGGCCATCAAATAATGTGTTGAAGCATGAACTGCAAGGTGATTCGAGATTGTGTTAAATTCGGAACAATCACAAATCGTCGCTGGAACCGCAAAAAAAGCATCACGATCAGCCCGGTGCCGGTAGCCCCGATCTCTGCACCCGAGGCTCTCGGCCTGGATGTCCTGAGAGCACGGCTAATCCTCGAGGCAGGTGCCTAAACCCACCGAAAGACGAAACCGCCCCAGATGATCGCCATGATCAGCGCGCCCCAGAGCGGCGTGCCCATCAGGGCGAGCCAGCCGAGAAAGATGAAGGCCGAGCCCAGGAGCGTGATGAACAGACGGTCGCCTCTGGTCGTGTCCAGACCAAGCACACCGCGCCGCGGCGAGCCGCCGGGATAGCGATATTCCAAGAGGCCCATGCTCATGATGCAGACGGCAATGAACATGAAGAAACCGGCGGTCGGCCAGGTCCACGCCATCCAGGTCAGGTCCATTTTTTCACCTTTCCGATATGCCGTGAACATTCTACATGAGGTGGCCCGCCACTAGACGCGACCGAGGGCGAAGCCCTTGGCGATGTAGTTGCGCACGAAATAGATCACGAAGGCGCCGGGGATGATGGTCAGGCAGCCGGCGGCGGCGAGCAGCCCGAGTTCGTAGCCCGACGTCGACGCGGTTCTGCGTCATGGTCGCGGCAATCGGCTTGGCGTCGACCGCGGTCAGCGTCTTGGCCAGCAGCAGTTCGACCCAGGAGAACATGAAGCAGAAAAAGGCGGCGACACCGATGCCGGCGGTGATGGTCGGCACGAAGATCTTGAAGAAGAAGCGCGGGAAGGAATAGCCGTCGACATAGGCCGTCTCGTCCAGTTCCTTGGGCACGCCGGACATGAAGCCTTCCAGGATCCAGACCGCGAGCGGGATGTTGAACAGGCAATGCGCGAGCGCCACCGCGATATGGGTGTCGAACAGCTCGATCGCCGAATAGAGCTGGAAAAACGGCAGCGCGAACACGGCAGGCGGCGCCATGCGGTTGGTCAGGAGCCAGAAGAACAGATGCTTGTCGCCGAGGAACCGGTAGCGGGAAAAGGCATAAGCCGCAGGCAGCGCTGCCGAGACCGAGATCACGGTGTTGATCGACACGTAGATCATCGAATTGACATAGCCCATATACCAGGTCGGATCGGTGAGGATGGTCCGGTAGTTGTCCAGCGTGAACTCCTGCGGCCAAAGGCTGAAACCGCCCAGGATCTCGTTGGTGGTCTTGAACGACATGTTCAACAGCCAGTAGATCGGCAGCATCAGGAAGATGATGTAGAGGGTCGGCACCAGCCAGGTCCATCGGCGCATCAGTGGTGCGACCAGACCGCGAGGTTTTCTTGGCAAGACCTGCAAGCGTTTGAGTCCATACCTGCTCTCCACACGCAGTTGGCATCGAATGATGTGGTCATACCGCTAGTTCGGCTCGTCGCGGGTCATGACGGTGTAGAAGATCCAGCTGACCAGGAGCGTGATCAGGAAGTAGATCAGCGACATCGCGGCCGCCGGGCCAAGGTCGAACTGGCCGAGCGCGATCTTCACCAGATCGATCGACAGGAACGTGGTCGAGTTGCCGGGACCGCCGCCGGTCAGGACGAACGGCTCGGTGTAGATCATGAAGCTGTCCATGAAGCGCAGCAGGATCGCGATGGTCAGGACACGCTTCATCTTCGGCAGCTGGATGTAGCGGAACATCGCCCAGGGCCTCGCGCCATCGATCTTGGCGGCCTGGTAATAGGCATCGGGGATCGAGATCAAGCCCGGCATAGGCGAGCAGCACCACCAGCGAGGTCCAGTGCCAGACATCCATCAGGATGATCGTGAACCAGGCGGCGATCGGTTCCTGGGTCATGTTGTAGTTGAGCCCGATCCCGTTCAGCACGTAGCCGAGAAGACCGATGTCCGGCAGGGCGAAGATGTTCCACATGGCGCCGACGACGTTCCACGGGATCAGCAGCGGCAGCGCCATCAGCACCAGGCAGACCGAGACCCAAGGTCCCTCGCGCGGCATGGCCAGGGCGATGATGACACCCAGCGGCATCTCGATCGCCAGAATGATGACGGTGAAGACGAGCTGCCGGCCAAGCGCCGCATGAAACCGGTCGGAGTGCAGCACCTGCTCGAACCAGCCGACGCCATGCCAAAAGAAGAGGTTGTCGCCGAAGGTTTCCTGGACCGAATAGTTGACCACCGTCATCAGCGGCATCAGCGCGTTGAACGCGACCAGCAGCAGGACCGGCAGGACGAAAGAACCAGGCTTTCTGGTTGTGGTCTGCTGTTCATCCGCTACGCCCTCCGATGTCGGCGATCCAGCCGTCGGCATAGACGCGGGTGCGCTTCGGGTCGAAGGCGAGGTGAGCCCGATCGCTGCGGGGATTTCGTCGCCCTCCCTCGCCAGGAGCTTGATGCGCTGATCGCCCACCCGCGCTTCGACCACGCGATAGCGCCCGGCATCGGCGACCTTGACGCACGCGACCGGGACACCGATCTCGGCAAAGCGGACGAATTCCGGGCGCACGCCGATTTCCAGCTGTCGTGGCCTTGCCCGATATCGCCGATGCCATTCGCCGACCTCGATGGGCACACCCTGTCAACACGCGCCGTGCCGTCGCGCACCTCGCAGGGCAGCACGTTCATGCCCGGCGAGCCGATGAAATGGCCGACGAAGGTGTGGGCCGGGCGCTCGAACAGTTCGACCGGCGTGCCGATCTGCACGACCTCGCCGTCCTGCATCACCACCACCTGATCGGCGAAGGTCAGCGCCTCGGTCTGATCGTGGGTGACGTAGATCATCGTCGCCCGGACCCGTTGGTGCAGTTCCTTCAGCTTGGAGCGCAGCTTCCATTTCAGATGCGGGTCGATCACGGTCAGCGGCTCGTCGAACATGATGACGTTGACGTCGTCGCGCACCAGCCCGCGCCCCATCGAGATCTTCTGCTTGCCGTCGGCGGTCAGCCCGGACGGCGCGGTGTTGCAGCATGCTCGTCGAGCTCCAGCATCGCGGCGATCTCGCGCACGCGCGCGTCGACTCTCGCCTCGTCCACGCCGCGGTTGCGCAGCGGAAAGGCCAGATTGTCGTAGACGGTCATGGTGTCGTAGATGACCGGGAACTGGAACACCTGCGCGATGTTGCGCTGGTCCGGCGGCAGGGCGGTCACGTCGTGGCCGTCGAACAGCACCCGGCCTTCGCTCGGGCGTCAGCAGACCCGAGATGATGTTCAGCAGGGTCGACTTGCCGCAGCCGGACGGCCCGAGCAGCGCATAGGCGCCGCCGTCGGACCACTCGATGTCGATCTGCTTCATCGCCCAGTCCGCATCGCTGGTCGGCGCTGTTTCATAGCTGTGGCGCAGCTGTTCCAGGCCGATCATCGCCATCCCGCTGTCTCCTTCCACTGCCCCGCCATCTAAGCGGCAATCAATTTGTCATCGGGTCCGAAATAGAGGCATTGGGCGGTGTCGAGATAAAACTCATGGTGTTCGCCGATCCGGAAGAGGTGGACGCCATGGCTCTGCGACACCCAGCTTTGTCCGCCCATCTCGAAATGAGCGACGCTCTCGGACCCGGAAATTTCGGTGATCAGCACCCGGCCTTCGAGACGCACCTTGTCGCTCGCCATCCCGCGTCGGGACAACGAAATGGGGACGCACCCCGATGGCTATAGGGACCATCCGCCTTGCCGGCGATCGGCCCAGCTGCCTGCCAGCGGATATCATCGGCCATGACGATCTCATCGCCCTGCTTGACTACCGCCGGTCACATTGATCGGCGGGTCGGAAAACACGCGGGCCGTCACGAGATCGCCGGGCGATCGGTAGACCGCCGCGGTCTCGCCGAACTGGGTGATCCGGCCCTCGTGGACGGTCGCGGTGTGGCCGCCCAGCAGAAGGGCTTCGGTCGGCTCGGAGGTGGCATAGACCACCAGCGTTCCGCGTCCGGCCAGAAGCTTCGGCAATTCGTCGCGAAGCTCTTCGCGGAGTTTGTAGTCGAGATTGGCCAGCGGTTCGTCGAGCAGAACGAGCTTGCTGTCCTTGACGATGGCGCGCGCCAGCGCCGTGCGCTGCTGCTGACCGCCGGAAAGCTCTGACGGTCGCCGCTTCAGCATCGGCGTCAGCTTGGTGAGCTCGGCCACTTCGCCGACCCGGCGTTCGATGTCCAAACGCTTGCCATGCCCGCAACGCGCAGCGGCGAGGCGATGTTCTCGTAAACGGACAGATTCGGGTAGTTGATGAAGAACTGGTGGACCAGCGACACGTTGCGTTTTTGCGGCGAGAAGGCGGTGATGTTCTCGCCGTTCAGCCAGATCTCGCCGGACGTCGGTCGCTCCAGCCCGGCCATGAGCTTGATCAGCGTGGTCTTGCCGGCCCCGGTCGCCCCAAGCAGCACGTTGAAGCCGGTCGGTCGCAAGTTCGAGATCGGCTTCATAAATGTGAGTATCGGCGCCGACACGCTTGACGACATTCTTGAGCGCCAGGGTCATGACGACGGCCTTGTTGTCAGCACTATGGCGTCTCGCCGCCGGCGAGACGGCGCGCCGCCGGGCGAGTATCCCGGCGGCACCTCCGTCACGTCGTTGCTCAGCCGTCGCTCCAACGCTTGACGAGTTCGTCATAGTTGACGGTTTCGCCTTGCGGCTTCTCGTTTTCGAGCTTGGCCTTGGGTGAGCCTTCCTGCTCCAGCCACTCTTCCGGATCCTTTTCCTCGTTGAGGCGCGGACCGCAGCCGCCATAGACATTGGCGGCCTCGTCGGCCGCCTGCATCCGGGCCATGGTGATGTCCATCTCCTCGGCCAGCCGGTCCATGGCTTCCTGCGGCGTGAACGCGCCGGAATTGACGTCACCGATCTGCTGCCACCAGATCTGGGCGAGCTTCGGATAGTCGGGCACGTTGATGCCGGTCGGCGACCACATCACCCGATCGGGCGAGCGGTAGAACTCCACCAGACCGCCAAGCTTCGGCGCACGTTCGGTGAAGCTCTCATGCCGGATGTCGCTGTCCCGGATCGGGGTCAGCCCGACATGGGTTTTCTTCAGCGAGACGGTCTTCGAGACGACGAACTGGGCATACAGCCAAGCAGCCTTGCGGCGGTCGACCGGTGTGGTCTCGAACAGCGTCCAGGAACCGGCGTCCTGATAGCCAAGTTTCTGACCCTCTTCCCAGTAGGGACCATGCGGCGATGGCGCCATCCGCCAGAGCGGGTTGCCCTCGTCATCGACCGTGTTGTTGCCTTCCGACTTTGGCGCCACCATCGAGGCGGTAAACGCCGTGTACCAGAAGATCTGCTGGGCGACATTGCCTTGGCTCAACGCCGGCAGCGACTGATAGAAGTCGTAGCTGGCCGCCCCTGGAGGCGCATATTTCCGCAGCCACTCGTCCCATTTCCGGATCGCATAGACGGCCGCCGGGCCATTGGCGGCACCGCCGCGAGAGACGCTGGCACCTACCGGGTTGCAGGTGCCTTCCTCCATGCGGATGCCCCATTCGTCCACCGGCACGCCGTTGGGCAGGCCCTTGGAACCGGCGCCGGCCATGGACAACCAGGCATCGGTCATGCGCCAGCCGAGATCGGGCGCACGCTTGCCATAATCCATATGGCCGTAGATCCGGACACCGTCGATTTCCTTCACATGATCGGTGAAGAACTCGGCAATATCCTCGTAGGCGGACCAGTTGACCGGCACGCCGAGATCGTAGCCGTAGAGTTCCTTGAACTGTTCCTGCAGATCCGGGCGATCGAACCAGTCTTTGCGGAACCAGTAGAGATTGGCGAATTGCTGATCCGGCAGCTGGTAGAGCTTGCCGTCCGGGCCGGTGGTGAAGGACTTGCCCATGAAATCGTCGACATCGAGGGTCGGCAACGTCACGTCGGCGCCGTCGCCGGCCATCCAGTCGGTGAGATTGACCGCGAGCTGCAGGCGCGAATGGGTGCCGATCAGATCGCTGTCGTTGATATAGGCATCATAGAGATTGCGCCCGGTCTGCATCTGGGTCTGCACGGCCTGGACCACCTCGCCCTCGCCGAGGAGCTGGTGATTGACCTTGATGCCGGTGATCTCTTCGAACGCCTTGGTTAGCGTCTTGCTTTCATACTCATGGGTGGGGATCGTCTCGGACAGAACGTTGATCTCCATCCCCGCGAACGGCTCGGCCGCCTTGACGAACCATTCCATTTCGGTTTTCTGCTCGTCGGCAGACAGCGTTGATGGCTGGAATTCGTCGGCGATCCATCTTTCGGCGGCCGCCATATCGGCGTGCGCGCCATGCGTCGTCGCGATCAGGGCAAATGCCGCGACCGCCGACAACAAATGCTTTCGCATAATATGCCTCCCTCTCGAGGGTTGTTGTGATCAGACCTCGCGGCCCGGGTGCGCCATGTTCATCGCACTATGAAAACAGCGTCAAGGGAAAACCACGGCCAGACCAACGTAGATTTGGCGACATCACCCGAAAAAGGCCAAACGACACTCGTCGTTGTGAGCAAAAAGGTCTGCCGGCCGAGAGTGTTGGTGAGGTCGAGGGGGCAAAGAGAAAGCTGGCGCTCGGTAAGGATTGAGCGGGACTCGACCATGAACGGCCTCATCGGCGCCGACTTGGATGATCGCCAGGCTGCGGGGGCCAGGGCGGCAATGATGTCGCAGGCCTTCCGATCGAACCCGGCAGCGCTTTACGAATCCTTCACCCGCAGATCACCGAGCGTGAACCGAAACTTGCTGCCTTTGCCCGGCACCGAACAGCACCATATTTTGCCATGATGTCGTTCGACGATTTTCTTGCACGTGGCCAAGCCGAGGCCCGTACCTTCATAGGAGTCATGGCTCCACAGGCGCTTGAAGGGCTCGAAAATATAGTCCAATCGGCCCTCGGGTATGCCAATCCCGTTGTCGCGCACCTCGAATTGCCAGACGCCCTGATCATTCTGATGCGCGGATATCATGATCTCGGGCGTGTCCGCATCGCAATATTTGATGCTGTTGCCGATCAGGTTCTGCAAAAGCTGAACCAGTTGCGGCGCGTGGCCCGATACGATCGGCAGCGGTTTCTGGTTTATCTCGGCATCGCGGTCTGCCATCACCGAAGCGAGATTGCCGAGGGCGGCTTCGACGACATCATCCATGGCAACCGGCTCAAACTCAATATCACCTTCCAACAGCGCGTACGCGGCCAGCGTGTCGATCAGATCCTGGATGCGCTTTGCCGACTGACCAATGGCGTCGCCATGTTCCAGGACTTCATCATAACGTTCCGCCCGAAGATCCTCATCGAGAAGCTTGGTGAACGTGGTGATATGCCGAAGAGGCGCTCTTGCATCGTGAATCAGCGTTCTTAGAAACACCTCCTGTTCTTCCTGCTGGCTGATGATCTTCCGCAACAGCTCCGTCTTTTCGATGGCATTGGTGATCGCGCGGCGAAGCCCGATTGCTGAGATCGTGTCCTTGACCACATAATCGGACGCGCCCCTTTTCATGGCGGTGACCGCGATTTCCTCGCTGCCCTGTCCCGTCAGAATGATGATCGGGGTTGCCTTGCGATCGAGCGTTCGCAGCGTTTCAAGAATGGTCAAGCCATTTTCACCCGGCAGGCGATAGTCGAGCAAAACACAATCCGCGGGCGACGCGCTGAAGTCAGCGATGCCTTCCTTGCCGGTTTCCGCGGTTCGGAATTCCTTGATGGTGGGCTCGTCGCGCAATAAGCGCATATAGAAATCTCGGTCATCTTCGCTGTCATCAATGATCAGGACTGAATATCCGGGGATCATGGGCTACGGCCTTGGCAGCACGGCGATTTCAAACCAATATTCCTTGAGCCGCTGCATGGCTTCGAAAAAGCCCGTCCAGTTCAGCGGTTTTTGGATATAAGTGTTGGCGCCCATCTGGTAGCAGGCCTGAATATCGCGTTCATCATTGGAATTGGTCATGACAATGACCGGTATGCATTTGAGTTCGCTATCGTTCTTGATGGCCGCCAGCACGCGTCGGCCATCAATGCCTGGCAGGTTGAGATCGAGAAGAATAATGCCTGGTCGATCGTTCAAGCTCATGCCCTGATAGGCACCGCGGCGGTAAAGATAGTCCAAAGCCTGCTTGCCATCCTCACAGCGATGCAATGGATTCTTGAGGTTGTCATTGCATAAGGCACGAACCGTCGCGTCGTAGTCGTCGTCGCTGTCATCAACGATCAAGATGGTCTGGGACTGGTTTACTCGGTTCATGCGAGCCGGCCCAGAAACATAATCGGGAGTATCATGTCAACACAGGCCTTCGTTCAGGATCAAAACCCTCCATCAACGTCTAACAAAACAACTCAAGATTTTAAAAGAAATTTTCTATAACGTTTTTTTGGCGATAGCAACACACCATCGGCAAGCCTTCCCCGACGCCAAGACAAGCGCGACGTGAACGGTGTATGATAGGGCTGCATGGGCTGATGCTCCGCCAAATTCAGATGCACCGGCATTGAAAACGATAATGATGAAAAAATGATGAAGAACTGCGGGTAAGGTTTTTTTAAGTCTTGGGCGATTAAAAAGATAATGTTGATTTACGAATGACGAAACCGCTCAAATGAGGCCAGCTGCTTTCGTGGCAGCGTCGTTGCACCCTTTGGCGGGCTCACGTCAGACCTTCCGGATGGAGCCGGGTCGATATGCGTCTTCTGCTCGTTGACGATAGCCGCTTGGATCGAAAAACAATCAAGCGTCTGCTTGCCCAGGCCAAAGGCGAAACCAGTGTCGCCGAAGCGGCCGATGTCGAGAGCGCACTTGGCATGGTCGCGGTCGAGCATTTCGATTGCATTCTGATCGACTATCACCTTCCGGGCTCCGACGGCGTCGCGCTCGCCGCCCAGATCGCGGCCAGCCATGACGGGGTCACGACACCGATGGTGATGGTGACGGGAGAGCCATCGCCGACCTTGGCGGAGCAGGCGCTCGAATCAGGCCTCACCGATTTCATGAGCAAGCGCAATCTCACGGCCGAGCATCTGCGCCAGACCTTGTGCAATGCCATCATCAAGCATCAAGCGGGCAAGCGTCGTGTCCTGGACGACGACGAGGGTATTGCTGCCCGTCGCTTGATCTCCGAGAAGGACGAATTGGTTGCCCAAGCCTTGGCCTTGCTCTCGTCTTCAGAGAACCTTCGGCAATGCGCTGTCGATGATGAGGACCTGCAAATCGCCCTGGATATGCTGCAAAAGGCAACGACCATGCAACAGATTCACTAAGTTTGGCGCGATGCTTGATCAAGCTTTGGCGTGATCAAGCGACGTGACTTCTCACTTCGCCCGCCGATGCGGCGCCCTGCGGCAAGGTGAGGAAGAACGTGGTTCCTTCGCCGGATTTCGGACTTGATCCAGATCTGGCCGCCATGATTATCGACGATCTTTTTGGCGAAGGTCAATCCGGCACCGGTACCCTCGCCAAAGGCCTTTTCACTGTTCAGCCGCTTGAAGATGCGGAAGACGTCGTGTTGAAACTGCTCTTCTATGCCAATGCCATTGTCGCGGACGTAGAACGTTTCGAGGCCTATCGCCCTCTCAGCGGGCGCATGGGGCATTAAGCCGATCTCGACGATTTTCTCCTGGGATTCGTTATATTTGATCCCATTGCTGATCAGGTTCTGGAACAGCGCCGTGATATGGGCCGGATGACCGTTGATCAAGGGCAGATGCTCCGGCACCGAGATGCGCGCGTTTCGCGATGTGAGTGCTTCGGCCAAATTGGCTTCGATGTCCAGGATCACGCCGTTCAGGTCAATCACTTCCATGGTCTGATCGCCGCGTCCTAGGCGTGAGAAATAGAGGAGATCTGCGATCAGTTTCTCCATGCGCTTGCCAAGCTTGATCATTCGCCTCAAGCGTTTCTGGCCCTCCTCGCCGAGCTTTTCCTGAAAGTCCTCCAGGAGAAAGGTGGCATGATTGTACATGGCCCGAAGCGGTTCCTTCAGATCATGGGAGGCGATGTAAGCGAAATCGTCCAATTCCCGATTGCTGCGCTCAAGCTCTTGGGCATATCGGGTGAGCTTGATCTCCGCGTTCTTACGGTCCGTGATGTCCTCGGCGGAGCCGGCCATGCGCACCACATTGCCCTCCTCGTCCCAGACCGCCTGACCGCTGTTTTGAACCCAGACATAGCTACCATCCTCACGGCGAAGCCGGCATTCGACATCATAGTCGGATCTGTGCTCCAAATGCAGCCGCCGGCGTTTCATCACCCTATCGTAGTCGTCGGGATGCAATCGATCGCTGAACGATGAAATCTCGGGCTTGAACGCCTGTTCGGCCACGCCGACAATCTGTTTCATGCGATCTGACCAGAACAGCACGTTGGTGCGCGCGTTCCAGTCCCAGATCCCCGATGACGATCCGCGTAAGGCAAGATCATAGCGCAACTCGCTTTCGGCGAGATCGGCGTTGACCATGTCGAGCGCAGCATTCATCGACAAGAGCTTCTGGTTGGCTTGCTCCACGTCAACCAACCGATCGGCAAGGTCCGCCTCGGCTCGGCGTAGCTCGAGAGCATTCCGGCGAAAAATCTCGGTGGCCCTCGCCATGTCGGCAAGCTCGTCTCGGCCGGATTGATCGATCGTGATGTCGAGATCACCATCGGCCAGAGCGACCGTCGATTGTGCAAGACGTTCGAGACGCTGAGCGATGTCGCGATTGATCAAGCGCCAGCCGATCCAGAGCACGGCGAAGAAAGCGACCGTCGTGAGAACGGCGAGCGCCGAAACCGCCATAAAGCTGCTGTTCTTGGCAAATTCAGCATCGTTGAAGAACCGCTTGCGGGCATGAATGACCACCCTGTCGACGAGGTCGGTCATTCGGGTCAGAAGCACGATCTTTTGCTGGTTCAGGATGTCAAGCCGGGTGATCGCATCCCGCCGTCGTTGCCATTGGTCGATGATACCGCCGCTCTCAAGAGCTTTCTGGTTGAAGAGGTGCAATGAACCGGCAAGTGCATGACGCGCGTTTTCATCTCGAAGCTTCAGGACCAGTTGCGTCAACCGACGGAATTCAGGCGCAAGCGCTTCTTTCGACATGATGGTCTGGTTCGCCGTCGCATCAACATTGATCTTGTCGACAGCTTGAAGGAACCGCTCGGCGGCAAAGCTGATATCGGTGAGGAGCTGAACCTCGTTCAGCGCATCGTCCAGCACCTCGGGGACGCGCTTGATATCGCCGCTCACTTCTTTGGTGAGAGCCATCAGGTCAAGAGACGCTTCGAGCGAATAGGGCACGAGCAAGTCCTGCAAGGTTTGCCCCTGCTCGCCGATCTGACGCTGAAGAACTTCCAGGCGGGTTGTCGCATTGATCTTGGCACGCAAAGTCTCGGCGTAGGGAACTTCAACCGCTTCCAGCCTTTGCACGGTATTCTTGAGGTTTCCGACGGTGTCTTTGTCGGGACCAACTTTCGCCAGATTGAGCAGTCCCTGCTGCAAACGATCGCTTTGGGATCGATGACTGGCCAGAACGCGATTGAGGCGAGCCAGCGTGTCGATCGTCTCCAATTGCCGGGACGTCGATGCAAACCAAATCGCCGTTTTGGATAGCTGTTCGACATTGATCAGCAACGGTGTCGTGTCGACGAGAAATTTTTTCTGGGTCACGTGGCTATAGCTGAAGGTGATGTAACCGACCACGAACGCCAACAGCGTCAGCCCGGCCATCGCAACGAATGCGAAACGGAGGCGCTTGATGCTTGAACGTGGAACCACGTTTGCCACCTTCGATGAAAGAGTCCGAATGATATCGAAAGTAGATTTAAAATTAAAGATATTCCCGTTATAAGATTTTCATTCAATGATCATGATCGGGGGCGACGGTTCAATGACAGTCGAGAGTCTGCGTGGTCTGCCCGGAGGTTCGCGCCGTCGGCAGGTACTGCAAGGTGCCGCGGGATCGGCGATCGCATTGGCGCTTGGGTCGCCGATGGCACGAGCCAAGCTTCCCCTCGGCGGTCTGGATAAAGAGGCGGCGGAGCGGGCGGGCGCACTGGCGGCACAGCGCGGCGTGCGCCTGCGCATCTTGATTCCCAACGGTTCTCAGGGCAACGTCCTACCGGTCATCTCGGCCTTCAAGGCGATGACCGGGATCGACATCGAGATCATCGTCGCCGCTGTTGATGACATCAATACCAAGCTGATGCTTGAACAGATGGCTGAGCGCAAGCCATATGACGTCGCCCTGCCGGCAACCTTTGGTATTCCGGAGTTGGCGGAAGGCGGGGCGCTCCTGGATATCAGCGATTTTGCTGCGACCTACGAGCCGTCGGCGCTGCGCGCTCGCTCGCTCTACACCATCGGCGACAGCTACGATGGGCGGCTCTACGGTTTTCAGGCCGATGGCGATGCCTATTTGATGTTCTACAACAAGCCCTGGCTCGATGACGCGGAGGCTCAAAAACGGTATGCAGATCGATTCGGTCAAACCTTGGGCATCCCCGAGACTTGGCAGGAGCTTGATCGCCAAATGGCGTTCTTCCACGACCCTGACCAACATCGCTTCGGCGGGGCGTTGTTCCGCACCCCGACCTATGTCGCCTGGGAATGGTGGATCCGTTACCATGCCCAAGGCGTCTGGCCCTTCGATGACGACATGACCCCATTGATCGACGGCGATGCCGGTATCGCCGTGCTGGAGCATATGGTCGCTGCGTCCCGGTCCCTCTATCCCGATGCACCAAGGGCTGGCCTGTTCGAGAATTGGGAGGCCTTCGCCAAGGGAAACATCTATTGCAATATTGGCTGGGGCGGCACGCAGAAATACCTGAACGGATCAAGATCGGCGCTTCGCGGCAAGCTTGCCTTCAGCATGCTGCCCGGCGGTGTGGTTGATGGCGAAAAACTGATCACGCCCTATTTCAATTGGGGATGGACTTATGTCGTTGCCAGCCAGAGCAGGGAGCCGGAAATCGCCTATCTCTTCGCGCTGTTCGCCAGCAGTGAAAGGCAGTCGATCCGATCGGTCCGTGATCCCGATGGCTATTTCGATCCGCACAGGCCGGAGCATTATCGGGACGAAGGCATCATCAAGGCCTATTCACCATCATTCCTGAAGGCCCATGAAGCCAGCATGCGCGGCGCGATCCCGGATCTCTATCTCAACGGCCACGGTGAGTATTTCAGCGCCTTGAGCGACGGTATCATGATTGTCATGGAGGGTCGAAAAGATGCCGCCACCGCCATGAGCGAGACCGCCAAGCGCTGGATCATCATCACCCACCGTCTAGGTCATGCCAGGCAGCGAGCCCAGTGGCGAGCACTTCGCTCTAAATATCCCACCGATGTCGCCAAGCGCCTGGCACCAAGCATCCATGCCGATTAGAGCATTTTCCGATCATACGGAACCAGCCCGCACCCCCTCCCGACCACCCAATGCGAGGGTGCCCCGTGGGTGGTCGGGAGGGGGCGGGCCGGAGCCCACTTCGTTCGGTCAGAAAACGCTCTAGCCGACAGCGTTTCGACGAAGGGCGACCTTGTCGTTAACGGCTTTTTCATCATTTTGCTGTTTGATGTAGAAGAACATGCCGGAGCGTTAACAGCCGGTCATTCATGCTCGGTTTCAATGCCGAAAACCTTCGTCGAACCAGCCCATGCTGATTTCGCACCAGATCTTGATTTCCAGCGATATTCTTGCCTTTTTCTGATCCTGCGCGGTGTTAGTTCACGCCTCGGCTTGATCGTCGCGCATTTATCCTGCAAAAGCCGTGACAGATCATGAACAAGGACGAGCAAGGATGGCAGAACAACTCTTGCATCTGGTCTTCGGCGGAGAACTGGAAGACCCGGGTGGGACCACGTTCGCCGATCTGGACAAGCTGGATATCGTTGGGATTTACCCGGATTATGCGACCGCGCTTGACGCTTGGCGGGGTGCCGCCCAGCGAACGGTCGACAATGCCCATATGCGCTACTTCGTGGTCCACATGCACCGGCTCCTGGATCCGGAAACCGATACCGAGAGCTGTGAGTAGCCGCCTGACGACCTAGCCGCCCTTGAATTCGGGCCGGCGTTTTTCGATGAACGCCCTCATGCCTTCGCGCCGATCCTCGGTCGCGAACAACAGCTGAAACGCCTTCCGCTCCAGGAGCAGTGCCGTCTCCAGCGAGGCGGTTTCACCCTGAACGATCGCTTCCTTGATCGCCTGCGCGGCAAGGGGCGGCATGCGCGCGATCGAGGTGGCGAGCTTGATCGCGGTGTCCAGCACCTCATCATCGGGCACCACCTCGGAGGCCAATCCGATCTCATAGGCCTCGCGGCCAGTGACCGGCTTGCCGGTGAGGCACATTTTCATCGCCTGGAACTTGCCGACGGCCCTGGTCAGGCGCTGGGTGCCGCCGGCACCGGGCATGATGCCGACCCGGATTTCAGGCTGCCCAAGCTGCGCCCCTTCGCCAGCGATGATCAGATCGCACGCCATGGCAAGTTCCAGCCCGCCGCCCATGGCATAGCCGCGAATGGCGGCGATCACCGGCTGCGGCGTGGCCGCCACCGTGTTCCAATGGCGCTCGGTCCGGCGTTTCATGATCTCGACCGTGCTGGTCTCGGCAAATTCCTTGAGATCAGCTCCCGCAGCAAAGGCTTTGTCGTCACCGGTGAGCACGATCGCCCGCACCTCCGGGTCGTCATGGAGGGCAGAAAACGCATCGGCGAGCGCTTCGCGGGTGGCGATGTTGAGCGCGTTCAGCGCTTCCGGCCGGTTCAGCCGAACCAGCACAACCGCCTCGGCCAGCCGCTCCGTAATCACCAGATCGCTCATGATGTCATCCTCCATTCGATCCTGTCGATGGCCAAAGGTTATGTCATGGCAAGGCCCCTCTGCCAGTGGAATGTCCGCAACATCTGATTTCCTGTTGGTGACACGGGGAAGGCCTTGTAGCCTGTTTTCGGACATGGGCTCTGAAGCCTTGCGAGTTGGGAGCGAGATGTTGCGGACATTCCACTAGGATGAAAGGCACGGCGGTTTGGTCCTGGAAAGGTTGGGGATGGCGTCTCCAGAGGCGATGAAGAACGGCATCGGCATCGTCGGTGCAGGCGCCATGGGTCAGGGCATTGCCCAGGTTGCAGCCCAAGGCGGGATCAAGACCCTGTTCTTCGATGCGGTCGACGGTGCTGCCGAGGCGGCCGTGCAAACAATCCGCGGGCGGCTTGGCCGCCTTGTCGAAAAAGGCAGGCTGGATGAGAAGAGCGCCGAGGCCGCCTTCGAATGTCTCGATCCCGTCGGATCGGTGAGCGCGTTCGCCCATTGCGATGTCGTGATCGAGGCGATCACCGAAGATCTCGAGGCCAAGCAAGCACTGTTTCAGGCGATCGAAGCGGCCGTCCGCCCGGACTGCATCATCGCCTCCAACACCTCGTCGATCCCGATCGCTTCGATTGCCAGCGCCTGCCAAAAACGGGATCGGGTCGCCGGCCTGCACTTCTTCAATCCGGTGCCGCTGATGAAGCTGGTCGAAGTCATCAAGGCCGTCGAAACGTCGGATGAAACTTTGGCGCGGCTGACCGCCCTCGGACAGCGCATGACGCGAACGCCTGTGGTGGTGAAGGACAGCCCGGGCTTTCTGGTCAATATGGGCGGACGGGCGTTCACCACTGAAGCTCTCCGCCTGGTCCATGAAGGCATTGCGATACCGGCGGAAATCGATGCGGTGATGCGCGATTGCTGGCATTTTCGCATGGGTCCGTTCGAGCTCATGGACTTGACCGGTATGGATGTGAACTATCCGGTGAGCCAGATTATCTATGACCGCTATCAGCAGGACCCGCGGATCAGGACAGCGCCCAATCATCAGGCCATGGCCGATGCCGGGCTCCTCGGTCGAAAGACCGGTGCCGGCTGGTATCGCTACGAGCAAGGGCAGCCGGTGGACAAACCCTCAGCTGATTTTTTTTCAGACGCTTCGCCCGCGTCGCGGGTCGCTGTTGCGACTGGTGATCCTGCTCTTGCAGACTTTCTCACTGAGAACGGGATGACGATCGACGAAGATGACGGCAACTGCCCGATCCTGGCTGCCCCTTACGGCGATGATGCCACACACACCGCTCTTGCCACAGGTGCTGATTTCCGGCGGCTCGTCTGCATCGATCTTTCGGGCGACACCAGCCGGCGCATCACCATCATGACGGCACCCGGCGCCGATCCTGCCTGCAGGGACGAGGTCGCAGCATCGCTGCAGGCCGCCGGCCTGGCTGGTCTGCATGTGACGGCTATCAAGGACAGTCCTGGGTTCGTCGCGCAGCGCATGACCGCGATGATCGCCAATCTCGGCTGCTACATGGCCGAGATTGGTCTCGCCGCGCCGCCCGACATCGACCTTGCGATGAAGCTCGGCCTCAACTACCCGAAAGGCCCCCTTGAGCTCGTGGACGATCTAGGCGCCAAGACATGTCTTCACATTCTCGAACGCCTGCAGGCGATCACCGGCGAAGATCGCTACCGTCCGACACTCTGGCTGAAACGCCGCGCCGTCCTCGGCCTTCCAATTCATTGCGAGAGCTGACGACGTGGGGACGGCGATGCAGAACGAGATCGTGGGGATTGTCCGAAAGCTCCAGGCTCGGCCGTTCGCCCCCAACTGCCCTGGCTTCCGTCATCTTCCGATTTTCCTGCCGGGTAGCCGTCATGGCCGATCAGATCGAACCTGCCGAGATCAACCCTCGTCGCATGCTGCCCGATCGACTGATCGGTCTCGATGCCGTGATCGCCAAGCGGAAGCCTTGAGATGAGCCTGCCACCTTGCCTGCAGAACCTGCGTCTGCCTGCCGTAGGCGCGCCGATGTTCATCGTCTCCAACCCGGATCTCGTTCTCGCCCAGTGCAAGGCGGGGATCGTCGGGGCCTTTCCGGCTTTGAATGCGCGCGAGGACAAAGGCGACGACATCGAGCTTGACCGCTGGCTGAAGCGTATCACCGAAGACCTCGATCGTTACAACCAGGCTGATCCGGACAGGCCGGCTGCCCCTTATGCGGTCAATCAGATCGTCCATCGATCGAACGCGAGGCTGGAGCGCGACATCGAAATTTGCGTCAAATGGAAGGTGCCGATCTGGATCACCTCGCTCGGGGCGAGGAAAGAGGTGTATGAAGCCGCCCATTCTTATGGCGCGATCGGGCTGCACGACGTCATCAATGACCGTTTCGCCCGAAAGGCCGTCGAGAAGGGCGCCGATGGTCTGATCGCGGTCGCTGCCGGTGCCGGCGGTCATGCGGGCACGCTCTCACCCTTCGCGCTGGTCCAGGAAATCCGCGCCTGGTTCGACGGTCCTCTGCTGCTTTCCGGCGCGATCGCGACCGGCGATGCCATTCTTGCCGCAGAAGCGATGGGGGCGGATCTCGCCTATATCGGCTCGGCGTTCATCGCCACGGAAGAAGCCAACGCGGTCGAAGCGTACAAGAAGATGATCGCGAATTGCGCCGCCGACGATATTCTCTATACGAGCTACTTCACCGGCGTGCTCGGCAGTTATCTCCGGCCTTCGATCGCGGCTCAGGGCCTCGATCCGGACAGCCTGCCGGCGCGCGATGCCTCCACGATGAATTTCTCGAGCGGCTCATCCAAGCCCAAGAGCTGGAAAGACATCTGGAGCGCCGGGCAGGGGATTGGCGCGGTGCATGATATCGTAACAGCGGCGCAGCTCGTGGACCGGCTTGAAGCCGAGTATCAAGCAGCACGAACCCGTCTTCTTGCGCAAACCCAAGCCATGGCATGATCGATATGGACCTGAATTACAGCACCGACGAGCAGGCCTTTCGCAACGAGGTCCGCCAATGGCTGGCCGACAAGCTCCCCGCCGATCTCCAGACCAAGGTGAAGGGCCAAAAACGTCTGGCCAAAGACGATTACGATCGCTGGCACGCGCTGTTGCATGAGCGCGGCTGGCTTGCCAGGCACTGGCCGGTGGAGCACGGCGGGCCCGGCTGGACGGTGATGCAAAAGCACATCTTCGAGGAGGCGTGCGTCGAAGCCGGCGCACCGCGCATCGTCCCCTTCGGCGTCGATATGCTTGGCCCGGTGCTGATGGAGTTTGGCACGGAGCCGCAAAAAGACTATTATCTCCCCCGTATCCTCAGCGGCGAGGATTGGTGGGCTCAAGGCTATTCCGAACCGGGCGCCGGTTCGGATTTGGCTTCGCTCAAGACAAAAGCGGTGCGCGATGGCGACGATTACGTCATCAACGGCCAAAAGACCTGGACGACCCTTGGTCACCACGCCAACAAAATTTTCTGCCTCTGCCAAACGAACCCGAACGTCAAGCCCCAGGCCGGTATTTCGTTCTTTCTCATTGATATGAATGATCCGGGTGTCGAGGTCCGCCCGATCATCACGCTGGATGGCGAACATGAGGTCAATGAAGTCTGGCTGACCGATGTGCGCGTGCCGGCGGGCGACCTTGTCGGCGAAGAGAACAAGGGCTGGACCTATGCGAAATTCCTGCTTCAGCATGAAAGGACCGGGATCGCAGGTGTGGCCAATTCCAAAGCGGCGGTCGCCCACCTGAAGCAGATCGCGGCCGCGGAAAAAAAGGACGGACGCCCGCTCCGGGACGACCCGCATTTCGCGGCGCGCATGGCCAAGCTGGAGATCGACCTGATGGCAATGGAGATCTTCAATCTCCGGGTCCTGGCGGCCGCAGGCCAAGGCAAGGGCCCTGGTGTGGAAAGCTCGCTTCTCAAGATCAAAGGCACCCAGGTGCGCCAGGAAACCACGGACCTGCTTCGCCGTGCCCTCGGGCCCCATGCCATGCCTTACCTGCCGGAACAGTTCGATGACGGCTGGAACGGCGAGCCGGTCGGCCCCGACTACGCAGGCCCGATCGCGAAAACCTATTTCAACATGCGAAAAATCTCGATCTATGGCGGCTCGAACGAGATCCAGAAGAACATCGTGGCCAAGAGTTTTTTGGGACTATGAAGCAGCAGAACCAAAGTCGTTGCAAAAAACAAGAGGCCTAGAGAATGGATTTCTCGTTATCCGAAGAGCGGCGGCTTCTAGCGGAAACGGCAGAACGCTTCCTGCGCGATCACTACCCGATCAAGATCCGCCACGAGAATGCCGCCAAGCCGGAAGGCTTCAGCCGCAAGGCCTGGGCGGACTTCGCAGACCTCGGCTTGATCGCCGCCCTGCTGCCATCGGCAGCCGGTGGTCTTGGCGGCGAAGGCGAGGATTATCTGGTCCTGTTCGAAAGGCTCGGTCGAGCCCTGGTGGTCGAACCGTTTCTCGCGAGTGCTGTGCTCGGTGCCACCCCGATCTCCCTCGCCGGGTCAGACGTGCAGCAGACCAAACTTGAGCGAGTCGTCGCCGGCGACCGGCTTCTCGCTCTTGCTCATGGCGAGCCCGAAAGCCGCTACAGCGATTCCGAGGTTCGAACCAGGGCAGAGCAGCGAGATGGCCAATGGCGGTTGAGTGGGCGGAAAGCGGTCGTCTTGAATGGCGATAGCGCCGATGCCCTGGTGGTGACCGCCCAAGTCTCCGGCGACGTCAATGCCGAGGACGGCTTGGGTCTATTTCTCGTCGATAACGAGGCAGATCGCCTCTTCTGCCGGTCCTACGGCACGATCGAGGGCGGTCGGGCGGCCGAGATGATTTTCGACGACACGCCCGGCGATCCGATCGGTATGCCTGGCAACGCCCATCCGGTGATCGAGCAAACCCTTGCCCATGGCACGCTTGCCATCTGCGCTGAAGCCCTCGGCATCATGGACGTTTGCAAGGAAACCACTCTCGATTATCTAAAAACGCGGACCCAGTTCGGCCGCCCTATCGGCGGCTTTCAGAGCCTGCAGCACCGCATGGTCGACATGCTCCTGGAGATCGAGCAGGCGCGCTCGGCGGTGATGCTCGCCGCCGGCACGCTGGGCGCCGATCGCTCGACCAGAGAACGTCATGTCGCAGCGGCCAAACATCTCGTCGGCCGCGTCGGCCGGCTGGTGGCCGAGGAATTGATCCAGCTCCATGGCGGCATGGCCATGACTTGGGAATATCCGCTTGCGCATTACGCCAAGCGCCTCGTCATGCTTGACCATCTCCTCGGCGACGAAGATCATCATCTTGAACGCTTCATCGCCCTCTCAACGACATCGACATCAAACCGGGCAGCAGGTACATAGGAACAAAATCATGGGTGGGAACGGGACAAAAAATTGCTGCGGTCCGGGCTACGCGTCGCCTGCCGAGGCGATGCAGGCGCCGCGCGAAAAGCTGCTCTACACCATCGCGATCTATATCGGCACCGGCATTCAGAAGCCGGACTATCTGGCGACGATCGATGCCGATCCGGAGAGCCCGACCTACACCCAGGTGATCAGCCGCTGCGAGATGCCCGGCATCGGCGATGAGCTGCATCACATGGGCTGGAACGCCTGCTCGTCCTGCCACGGCGATGCCAGCAAGGAACGCCGTTACCTGATCGTGCCGGGCGTGCGCAGCTCCAATCTGCATATCGTCGATTGCGCTACCGATCCGCGGAACCCGAGGCTGCACAAGGTGATCCCAGGCGATGAGATCAAGGCAAAGACCAACCTGTCGGCGCCGCATACGGTCCATTGCCTTGGCTCCGATATCATCATTTCCATGCTCGGCGACGCCAAGGGCAATGCACCGGGCGGCTTTCTGCATCTGAACGAGGATTTCGAGATCGTCGGCCGCTGGGAGAACGATCTCGGCGGCATGAAGTTCAACTACGACTTCTGGTATCAGCCCCGCCACAACGTCATGGTCTCCAGCGAATGGGCGGCGCCCAACACCTTCATGCCGGGCTTCGATCTCGAAGAGGTCGGCCATCTGAAATACGGCCGCGAAATCCACTTCTGGGATTTCGAGAACAAGACGCGTCGATGAACACGGTCTATCTGGGCGAAGACGGTCTGGTGCCGCTCGAGGTGCGCTTTCACCACGATCCCGCCTCCAGCCACGGCTTCGTCGGCGCCGCCCTGTCGTCGAACATCATCCACTGGTACGAGAAGGATCAGGCAGTGGATCGTCGGAGAAGATCATCGACGTCGAAAACAAGCGCCATCCGGAATGGCCGATCCCGGTGCCGGGCCTGATCACCGTCATCCTGCTTTCGATGGACGACCGTTTTCTCTATTTCTCCAACTGGCTGCACGGCGATCTCCGCCAGTATGACATCACCGATCCTCACAACCCCAGGCTTACCGGCCAGGTCTGGATGGGCGGCCTGCTCGGCCAAGCGCCCGTCGTCAACGGCGTCGAAATCACCGGCGGCCCGCAGATGATCCAGCTCTCGCTGGACGGCAAGCGCCTCTACGTGACCACGTCGCTGTTCTCCACCTGGGACAATCAGTTCTATCCTGACATCCGCCATAAAGGTGGTGTCATGCTGATGATCGATTGCGATACCGTGAACGGCGGCATGACAATCAACGAGGACTTTCTGGTGGATTTCGGCAAGGAGCCCAACGGTCCGTCGCGCTGCCACGAAACCCGCTATCCCGGCGGCGACTGTACCTCCGACATCTGGCTTTAGGGGCGTGGCATGGCCACTTCATTGACGTTGCGAGCGACGGAGGAGAATGCGGCCTCATTGAGGTTGGTATGCGGTCCTTTTCTGCGATTGGAAAAAGGCCGATATCCGGTTAAGGCGAGCCATGGGATCGGCGAGGGGAAAAGGGGATAAATCATCAGGAAGCTTATGCTGCCGATTATCTTGCCGATATCCTGAAAAGCGTGAAGACCATCGCCATGGTCGGTGCCAGTGCCGATCCGGCCAAATTCAGCTACGGCGTGCTGAGGGTGCTGCATGAAACCGGCTACACCATGATCCCGGTCAATCCCAACGAAGCCGGCAACGACATCCGGGGCCTCACCGTCTTCCCGACGCTCGCCTCGATCGACCAGCCCGTGGACATGGTCCAGGTGTTTCGAAGTTCGGAAGCCCTGTTGGGCGTCGCGCAGGAAGCCGTCGATATCGGCGCCAAGGTGCTCTGGGCGCAGCTTGGTGTCTACAACGAGGAGGCGGCCAAACTGGCCGAAGACGCCGGCTTGAAGGTGGTCATGAACCGATGCCCGAAGATCGAGCTGTTCCGCCCCTTCTGGACGCCCAAACTCGGTCAGATGATCTAGGTCGGCGCGGCCGCGGCGTGATGACAGGTTCCCGCCGGAAACATCGGGTTACGCTTCGCAATTACGGCGTAACGCTTGAGGTTGGCGAGAACGAACCTATCTACCAAGCCGCCCTCGCCGAGGGCATCCAACTGCCGATCGGATGCAACTATGGCGGCTGTATCACCTGCGCTGCCAAGATGATCGAGGGCAAGGTTCGCCAGCCCAATGCAACGGCCCTCAACGCCCGGCAGTCCAAGGCAGGTTATATTCTGCTCTGTGTTGCGCGCCCCCTGATGGATTGCGTGATCGATGCCGGCGTCGACTCGCACGACGAGCTCCATCAAAACCCGTTCGCCGCCAAGCCTGGATGAGAGCCTGCGCATTGAAGGGTGCGCATCATCATGCGAGGATGGGATTCGACGTCCTATGAGGGAGCTTTGCCGATGTCGTTTGCCCAATATCCGAGCCTGAACCAGGCCGTGGTTTTCCTGACCGGCGGTGCTTCCGGAATCGGCGAGGAGACGCTTCGCGCCTTCGCCGCGCAAGGAGCGAAGATCGGCTTCGTCGACCTCGACGACGAGCGTGGCCAAGCGGTCGCCGACGAGCTTCGCGGGCACGGAACGACCGTGCAGTTCGAGTGTTGCGATCTCCGCGATATCGAAGCGTTGAAACGCGCTTTTGCCGCGCTGCAGACGACGCTGGGACCGGCATCGGTTCTGGTCAACAATGCCGCCCGCGACGATCGCCATTCCTGGGACGAGGTCACGCCTGATTACTATGATGAGCGCATCGCGACCAACCTCCGGCATATGTTCTTCGCCATCCAGGCAGTGGCGCCGGGCATGATCGCCGCCGGCAAGGGGTCGATCATCAACTTCGGTTCCAACTCCTGGTGGGAAGCCACCGGCGGCATGCCGGTCTACACCTCCGCCAAAGCCGCCGTGCACGGCATGACCCGGTCTTTCGCGCGCGATCTTGGCCCGCACCGCATCCGGGTCAACACGGTGGTGCCGGGCTGGGTGATGACGAAGCGGCAAAAGGAACTCTGGGCGACGCCCGAGGCCTTGGAACGCCACCGGGCCAATCAATGCCTGCCCGACCTGATCGAGCCGGTTTACCTCGCTCGCATGGTCCTTTTTCTTGCCTCCGACGACTCGGCCATGTGCACCGCCAACAACTATATGGTCGAGGCAGGCTCCATCTGAAAAGGCTCGGTGACGCTCCATCCGCATCGACATCGTGAAGGGATGATCAAGTTGACAGTGCTGGGATTTTCGGTCTCTTATGGCCGCATGGGGTCTGCGAACACCTCGTGAGGCGACAGCCTAAGCTTTGCGTCCAATAGCAACCTCAACCGAGGAAGGACGCCCCATGTCGTCACCCACCCAGATCACTGTCGCCCAGCTTTCAAGACTTGTCGGAACCCCCAACGCACCGATCATCGTCGATGTGTGTATCGATGAGGATTTTCATGACGATCCCCGCTTGATTCCGACCGCGATCCGGCATCCTTTTCACGACATCGCAGCCCTTGCGCCTGCGCTGCAAGGCGAGCACGTTGTCGTCATCTGTCAAAAGGGGCTGAAGCTGAGTGAGGGGGCGGCAGCCATCTTGCGGACCCATGGCGTAGCCGCCGAGAACCTTGTCGGCGGCAATTTCGCCTGGCGCGATGCCGGCCAACCGCTAGTGCCTGCAGCAAAGCTGCCCGCAAGAAATGCTGAGCAGCGCACCGTCTGGGTGACCAGGCAGCGACCGAAGATCGATCGCATCGCCTGCCCCTGGCTTATTCGCCGCTTCGTTGATCGCAATGCGCAATTCCTGTTCGTCGCTCCCTCGGAGGTGATGGCGATTGCCGAGAAATTCGACGCCACCCCTTTCGATGTCGAAGGTGTCTTCTGGACCCATCACGGCGATCGCTGCTCCTTCGATGTGATGGTCGAGGAGTTCGCTTTGGAGACCGAGCCTTTGCAGCGGCTGGCCACCATTGTGCGCGCTGCCGATACCAGTCGCCATGATCTTGCGCCGGAAGCCGCAGGCCTGCTCGCCGCATCGCTCGGCCTTTCCCGCATGTATCGCGACGATCTCGCTCAGCTCGACGCCGGCATGCTGCTCTACGACGCCTTCTACCGATGGGCGCGCGATGCCACGGATGAAGACCACGACTGGCCGTCCGCATCGGCACAGAGACAGAGCTGATCACATGGCAGATCGAGGAATTGCGGTTGATGATGGTCTTGATGCTGCTGAAGCGCCTTCATTTCAAGAGGCTCTTCGGGTCTGGGCGCGCATAGGCCTGCTTTCCTTCGGCGGCCCGACGGCGCAGATCGCACTGATGCACCGAGTGTTGGTCGATGAAAAAAAGTGGCTGGGAGAGCAGCAATTCCTGAGCGCGCTCAGTTTTTGCATGCTGTTGCCGGGCCCGGAAGCCATGCAGCTTGCGACCTATGCGGGCTGGCGCCAGCATGGCGTGAAAGGCGGGCTGGCCGCAGGGCTGCTGTTCGTTCTGCCGGGCGCTCTTCTGGTCTTCATCCTGGCGGCGATTTACGCGGCCTTCGGTCAACTTTCGCCGGTTCAAGCGATCTTTTTCGGTGTCAAGGCCGCCGTGCTGGTCATCGTGATCGAAGCCTTGCTTCGGGTCGCCAAGCGTGCCCTTCACCAGGCTGCCCATTGGTGGCTTGCCGGTTTTTCCTTCATCGCCATTTTTTTTCTGTCGCTGCCGTTCCCGCTGGTCATCGCCGCTGCCGCGGCGGTCGGATTTTTTCTGGTACGAAAAGACGACGAGATATCGAGCCGGCCGCCGACGCCATTGGCCAGAGCCGATGTTCAGGCAACGTTCGCTACAATCGGCACATGGCTTTTGATCTGGACCGGCCCCTTGCTGGTCACTGCGCTGATCGTCGGTCCTGACCACGTACTGGCGAAGCTCGGGTTTTTCTTCTCCAAGCTTGCCGTGGTGACGTTCGGCGGCGCTTATGCCGTGCTGGCCTACATGGCGCAGGAGGTGGTGCAGAACCACGGCTGGCTGAGTGCCGGTGAGATGCTCGACGGTCTGGGGCTGGCCGAGACCACCAATGGACCACTCATTCTGGTCACCGAGTTTGTCGGCTATCTCGCTGCCTACCGCTTTGGGAGCGGGCCGCCCATGCTCATGGGCCTGATCGGCGCCCTGGTGACCTTATGGGCCACTTTTGCGCCATGCTTTCTCTGGATCTTCGCGGGTGCGCCCTATATCGAGCGCCTGCAGACCATGCCCCGCCTGAAAGGCGCTCTCTCCGGCGTCACCGCCGCGGTCGTCGGCGTTATTCTCAACCTGTCGGTTTGGTTCGGGCTCCACGTGTTTTTTGGCACCGTCAATTCAGCGGAAGTTGGACCGCTGACGCTCTGGCTGCCCGACATCGCGACGCTGGATTGGGCGGCGGTTGCGCTTGCGGCGCTTGCAGCACTCGCTTTGTTCCGCCTTCATCTCAGTCTCGCCTGGACCCTGGCACTGACCGGCGGCCTGGCGCTCGCCTGGCATATGCTGCTTTAGTCTTGCGACCTCAGCCGATGGATTCTCGAGCGATCACTTTTCTTACGCTCAAGCATTCTATGCTGTGGTCATACTACTAGATCGCCAGGTATTCCTGGCGGAGATCGACATTGTCGAGCACGTCCTGGGCGGTGCCGTCGAAGACCACTTCGCCCATGTCGAGGATGACCGCGCGGTCGGCGAGATGCAGCGCGGCGATGGCGTTCTGCTCGACGATGATGGTGGTGATGCCGAGTTCCTTGATCTCGTCGAGGATGCTCTCGATCTCCTGGACGATCACCGGCGCGAGGCCCTCATAGGGTTCGTCGAGCAGCAGCAGCTTGATGTCGCGGGCCAGCGCGCGGGCGACCGCCAGCATCTGCTGCTCGCCGCCGGACAGGGTGACGCCTTCCTGCTTGCGCCGTTCGGCGAGGCGCGGGAAATGTTCGTAGATGCGCTCGAGTCGACCAGCCGCGGCCGGTCGCGATCTGGGCCAGGTTGCAGATTCTCCTCGACCGTCAGGCCGGGGATGATGCGGCGATCTTCCGGCACCAGCTGGACGCCGGCGCGCGCGGCCTCGAAACGCCTTCATCTGGTGGAGCGGCTGGCCGTCGAGCCAGATCTCGCCACGGGTCAAGCTGGGGATCGTCCAGCGCGCGCGATGGTGCGCAGCGTCGAGGTCTTGCCGGCGCCGTTGCGGCCGAGCAGGGCCAGGATCTCGCCCTCGCGGATGTCGAAGCCGACACCCTGCACGATGTAGCTCTCGCCGTAATAGGCGTGGATGTCGCGGCGAAGAAATAAGCGGGCGTGAGCACTGCCGGGCCGAAGCGACTGCGGCCGTCGTCTGATCCGTCGAAGGATTGCATGACAGTCGCTCATAAATGGGCTCCTCCCGAGATAGGCTTCCTGAACCTTGGGATTGCCGCTTGATCTCGTCAGGCGTGCCCTCGGCGATGACGCGTGCCCTGGGCGAGGACGCTGATCTTGTACGGCCAGCGAGAACACGACATGCATGTCGTGCTCGATGATGACCTTGGTCATGCCGCGCTCCTCGATCTTCTTCAGCAGATCGATGGTGTTGTTGGTGTCGGCGCGCGACATGCCGGCGGTCGGCTCGTCGAGCAGCAGCAAGCTTCGGATTCTGGACCAGGCACATGGCGAGTTCCAGCCGGCGCTTGTCGCCGCGCGACAGGCTGCCGGCGATGCGCGTCGCGCTGCTCGGCAAGGCCGACATCCTCGAGCATTGCCTCGGCCTCGTCGCGGATCTCGGCGGCTTCGATCCACCGCGCGGCCAGGCATTGATGCGGAAGGCGCCGTCGCGCTTGGCGAACGCCGGGATCATGACGTTCTCGAGCACGGTCAGATCGCGGAAGATCTCCGGCGTCTGGAAGACGCGCGCGACGCCGAGCTGGTTGATCTCGTGCGGCTGCATGCCGAGCAGCGACTTGCCGTCGAAGACCACCGTGCCCGGTATCGGGGGTCAGGCGGCCGACGAAGACAGTTGAGCAGCGTCGACTTGCCGGCACCGTTCGGGCCGATGATGGCGTGGACGGTGCCCTCCTCGACGCTGAGGTCGATATCGTTCAGCGCCTGCAGGCCGCCGAAGCGCTTGTTGACGTCGTGCGACGTGCAGGAGAATTGCGCATGGTTTCTGTCCCCTACTCGGCCGGCCGAGAGTGCTGCGGACGCCGGCGCATTGCGCCGAACGCTCCGCCTGCTTGCGCCGGAACAGCCGGTCCGATGCGGCGGACGCCTTCCATGATGCCGCCGGGCAGGAAGATCACGACGAGCATGAAGAGGAGGCCCAGCGTCAGGTGCCAGCCTTCGCCGACGAACAGGCTGGCGATGCGAGACGACCGCGTGATCGCAGGCCGTCGGGCAGGAAGCCGAAGAACTGTTGCAGGGTGCGCGTCGTTGAAGGCCGAGAAGATGTTCTCGAAATACTTGATGAGCCGGCGCCGAGGACCGGCCCGAGCAGCGTGCCGGCGCCGCCGAGGATGGTCATCAGCACCACCTCGCCCGAGGCCGTCCACTGCATGCGCTCGGCGCCGGCCAGCGGATCGGTGACGGCGAGCAGCGCAGCCGGCGAGACCGGCATACATGCCGGAGATGACGAAGGCGGCGAGGGTATAGGGCCGGGTGTTGAAGCCGGTGTAGCTCATGCGGTTCTGGTTGGACTTGATCGCCCGGAGCATCATGCCGAAGGGCGAGCGGAAGATGCGCATGCGCGATGAAGAAGGCGATGATCAGCACGACGGCGCAGAAATAGAAGCCGCCATAGCCGCTCATCGCGAATGCCGAACAGGTTGGTGGAGGGCAGCCCGGCGGCAGCGTCGCCTGCGAACAGGCTGTCGATCAACGCGCGGATCATCGCGCGTGAGCTGCAGGCCGGTCTCGCCGTTGGTGATCGGGGTCAGCACCGAATAGGCGAGGTTGTAGCACATCTGCGCGAAGGCCAGCGTCAGGATCGAGAAGTAGATGCCGGAGCGCCGCAGGCTGACGAAGCCGATGACCAGCGCGAAGAGGCCGGCGACGAGTGACGGCGAAGAGCAATCGCCGGCATGACGTTCATGGTCAGCAGCTTGAACGACCAGACCGCGGTGTAGGAGCCGACGCCGAGGAAGGCGGCGTGACCGAAGGAGAGATAGCCGGTGAGGCCGAACAGGATGTTGAAGCCGATGGCGAAGATGCCGAAGATCGCGAACTTCTGCAGCAGGTCCGGATAGCCGGCGCCGAACGGCTGCCAGCCAGATCGGCCTGGCGAGCACGACGGCGGCGAAGACCAGGCAAAGCAGCAGGTCGTTGCGCGAGAGGCTTGCGTTGTTCATCGCTCAGTCCTCCATCACGCCCTGCGGCCCATCAGGCCGCGCGGCCGGACCAGCAGGATGACGACGGCGACCAGATAGATGATGATCTGGTCGATGCCGGGGATGATCGACTTGACCTCGTTCATCGAGGCGAAGGACTGCAGGATGCCGAGCAGGAAGCCGGCCGCCACGGCGCCCGGCAGCGAGCCCATGCCGCCGACCACGACGACCACGAAGGACAGCACCAGGAAGTCCATGCCCATGTGATAGTTCGGCGGCAGGATCGGCGTGTACATGACGCCGGCGAGACCGGCGACCACGGCGGCGAGGCCGAACATGATGGTGAAGCGGCGGTCGATATCGATGCCGAGCAGCCCGACGGTTTCGCGGTCGGCCATGCCGGCGCGCACCACCATGCCGAAGGTGGTGAACTGCAGGAAGGCGAAGACCGCGCCGATGACAAGCAGGGCGAAGGCGAGATAGACCATGCGCCACCAGGGATAGACGACGGCCGGCGCCGAGGCCGAGCCAGCGCCGACATCGGCGCTGCCGCGCAACGGTGGCGGGGCAGGTCTGCGGGATCGGGTTGGCGCCGAAGAAATGCCTTGACGATTTCCTGCAGCACGATGGCGAGGCCGAAGGTCACCAGGATCTGTTCGGCATGGGGCGCTTGTAGAAATGGCTGATCAGGCCGCGCTCCATGACGATGCCGATCAGCAGCATGACCGGGATGGCGAGCAGGATCGAGAGCGGCACCGAATAGTCGATGATGCACGGCGCCGAAATCGCCGAACCAGATCTCCAGGTAGGGCGTCGTTCCTCGAGCGGCGTCCCCAAGACGGTGATGCTCTCGGATCGTTGATCACTGCTTCGACAGTGTCAGGAGCTTGTTGAAGGTGACCGCGCAGAAGGCGCCGAGCATGAACAGCGCGCCATGGGCGAAGTTGACGACGCCGAGCGTGCCGAAGACCAGGGTCAGGCCGAGGGCGATCAGCGCATAGGCGCCGCCCTTGTCGAGCCCGTTGAGAATCTGCAGAACAATCGCATCCATGGCGCCTCAGCTCCCGCCGCTTCAAAGTCGTCGATGCCTTAGTGCCCGCCGTTGGCGGCGCCAACCGGCGCCGGCCCTCGTCAGGCGTGTCAGACTGTCGTAGCGGGCCGAGTTCGCCGCCGAAGATCGCCGGGTCGTACGTCGACCTGTGACGCGCGGCACTTCCTGGACGACCTCGAGCAGGTCGAACTGGCTGGCCGGCGTTTTCCTTGCCCTGCACCACCAGCACGTCCTTGAAGCACTGGTGATCGGCGGCGCGGTACTGCGGTCGGGCCGTTGCCCAGGCCGTCGAACTCGAAGCCTTCGAGCGCCTTGATCACTTCCGGCGGGTAGAAGGTGCCGGCGCGTCTCGCAGGCATCGGCATAGAGCAGGGTCTGGACGTAGCAGGTGTGCGCGGCCTGGGACGGCGGCAAGCCGTATTCCTGGCCGAAGGACTTGGTGAAGGCCTTGGACGCCTCGTCCTGCAGCTGCCAGTCCCAGTTGGTCGTGCCGAAGATGCCCTTGATGGCGTCGCCGGCACCCTGGGCCATCAGATCGCGAGAAGAGCGGCACGACGATTTCGAACTTCTTGCCGTTGACCTGCTTGTCGCGCAGGCCGAACTGCACGGCCTGGGTCAGCGAGTTGACCATGTCCTTGCCGTAGTGGTTCAGGATCAGCACGTCGGCGCCGGAGTTGAGCACCGGCGTGATGTACTGGGAGAAGTCGCCGGCGCCGAGCGGGGTGCGGACCGCGGCCGTGGTCTTCCAGCCGAGGCCTTCGGTGGCGTTCTTGATCGATTCTTCCTGGGTCCAGCCCCAGGTGTAGTCGGCGGTCAGGTGGTAGGCGCCGCGGTCCTTGCCATAGTCCTTGCCGAGCACCGGCCCGAGCGCGGCGCCGGACATGTAGGCGTTGAAGAAGTGGCGGAAGCCGTAGCGCCTCTTGTCCTTGCCGGTGGTGTCGTTGGAGTGGGTCAGGCCGGCCATGAAGATGACGCCCATTTCCTGGCAGAGCGACTGCACGGCGATGGCGACGCCGGAGGACGAGCCGCCGGTGATCATGATGGCGCCGTCGTTTTCGATCATGCGCTTGGCGGAGGCGCGGGCGGCATCGGACTTGGTCTGCGTGTCGCCGGTGACGAAGTCGACCTTCTTGCCGAGGATGCCGTTGCCCTTAGGGCCTTCGGCGACATGGTGTTGATCATGCCGCCGTCGCCTTCGCCGTTGAGGTGCTCGACGGCGAGCTCGTAGGCGCGCAGCTCGTCGGCGCCCTCGTCGGCATAGGCGCCGGTCTGCGGCACGTTGAAGCCGAAGACGACACTTGCACCGTCACCCGGGTTGTTGCGGAATTCCTGCCCGAAAGCATGGCGCGTGAAGAAGCTTGGCGCTGCCAGGCCGGCAGCGATCGCCGCCCCACCTTTCGCACCGGTCTTGAGCAAGCCGCGACGGCTCACATCTTTGATGATTTTGGCCATTTGGGCCTCCCTTGAAGACAACATCGTTGATCAGCGGGGGGCACCCTTCGGGCCTACGTTGTCACACGCAGCCATGCGGCCCCTCTAAGCCTAAGTTTATCCGATGGTTTTTGTTATGGTGGCAATAACTAATTGTTATAATGATATTTATTTGTAAATTTATTGTTGCGTTCTGATGTTAATTTGTGAATCATTGACAATATTCTCGACTTCGACGGAAACGAAGGCGGTCCACCGTGCCCCGCGCTCATATCGGCTCAAAAATCCGCGAACGACGAAAAGTGCTCGGCCAAACACAGGCAGCGCTCGCCAATGAAGTCGGCATTTCAGCATCTTATCTCAATCTGATCGAAGCCAACAAACGTCAGATCGGTGGACATCTCCTGCAAAAAGTCGCCCAAGCCCTAGCGGTCGACCTGGAGAATTTGGACGGCGCTTTCGAAAAACGCCTGGCAGAACATCTTCGCGAACTGGTGGCCGAGCCGCTGCTGCGCCCTCTGGAGATCGACCCTTCCAGCACCTTTGATCTCATCGGCCGCCATCCGAAATGGGCGCGTGCTCTGGTCACCACCTTTCGTGCGCTCAAGGATCAGAGCGAGCTTGCCAGGGCCTTGTCAGATCGGCTCAATCACGATCCGTTTTTGGGCAATGCCGTTCATCACATGCTCACCAATGTGGCGGCCATCCGCTCGGCTGCCGAGATCCTGGAAGGAACCGACAATCTGGAACTATCGGAACGCGCGCGATTTGAGCGGATCATCGACAATGAGAGCGAACGGCTTGCCGACGTTGCCACCAGGCTTGCAGGCTATTTCGACAAAGCGGGGACCCAGGCCCGCTCTCTCACCCCGGCCGAGGAGGTGGATGATCTCCTTTGGCAACGCAACAATTATTTTCCAAAGCTCGAACTGGCGGTACGCGAACTCCTGGACGCATGGTTCGATGGAAACGCACCTCATGAGATCGGCCTTGCCGAGAGGCTAGAGCGACATCACGGCATCGACATCGAACATCGTTCCGAGGCCGAGCTTGCCGACATCGTCATGCGCAATGATTGCCATCGGGATCAGGCCACCGGACGCCTAGTCTTTATCGACACGACGGCGCCGGCGACCAGACGGTTTCAGATGGCGCGGCATCTTGCTGAACGGTCGCTACGGGATGCGATCGATGCCGAGCTCGACGCGGAAGATCTCCTGTCCACGGTGACCGCGCGACAGCGCGCTGCGCGAGCACTTTCCTCCTATGCCGCGGGCGCGATGCTGATGCCTTATGAGCGGTTCTTGGAGGATGCCATCGATCTTCGATATGACGCCGAGCGCCTTGCCAACAGACATCAGGTCAGCTTTGAGCAGGCCTGCCACCGGCTCGTTACCCTTCGTCGCCCGGAAGCTGCCGGCATCCCGTTTGCGTTCATGCGTGTCGATCCCGCAGGCTTCGTCATCAAGCGTTTCCCGCTACCGCGCCTGCCGTTGCCGCGCCATGGTCATGCCTGCCCACTCTGGGCGGTGTACACGGCATTTCAGACACCGGGCATGGTCGTTCGCCAACTCGCTGCGTTGCCGAACGACGATCAATTTCTGTTCGTTGCCCGCGCTGCCGCCAAGGAGCGAACAGCCTTTCGCTCGCACCGTCAGATGGTCTCGATCATGCTGGCCTGCGACAGTCTTCACGCCGATCAGACCACCTATGCCGACGGTCTCGATGTGTCGGCAACCGCGCTGGTGACGCCTGTCGGACCAACCTGCAGACTCTGTCCAAGAGAAACCTGCCGCCATCGCGAGGAAGATCCGATCATCGGTGCGTGAGTGCTTTCGCTCGGTCGTCGCGGCGGCGTGCCAAGCTCGGAAGAGTATTTGGCGGCGTGACTTCTGTTGATTTGTCCGGGCTTCAGCGCGAAAGTGTTGGCAAAACACGTCGCCGCTGCAACAGGTCGACATGGGAGGTTTTTTGGGAGTAGGACAGTTTGGGCAAACGAGTCCTGATCGTAGAGGACGAACCGCACCTGATCGAATTGTTGAGCTTCATCTTGAGCCGTGAAGGTTACGATATTGCGACAGCTCTTGATGGCGAGGCTGCGGTGCGAACAATCTGGGCGACGTCGCCTGATCTGATCATTCTCGACGTCATGCTGCCCAAGATGAACGGTTTCGAGATCTTGAAGAAGATAAAAGCCGATCCTCGACTGCAATCGCTGCCGGTGATCATGCTGACGGCGAAAGGGCAAAGGCATGATCGTGCGACGGCTAAGGAGATCGGGGCGGATCTCTTTTTGACCAAGCCGTTTTCGAACAAGGCAGTCGTTTCGGCGGTCAAGGGCTTGATGGCCGGCTGACGATCATGGCCATATTGCCGCCCGAAAAACTTAGACATCTCGCCGCTTGTCTGCCTGTTGCCGGTCTTTTCCTGCTGATGCCGCCAGCGCTTTTTGTCTTTGGCACCGAGACAAGCATCGCCGGCGTCCCCCTGATCGTTCTCTATATTTTCGGCATCTGGGCAGGGCTGATCGCCTGTGCCGCTGCCCTCGCCCGCCACCTCGATACCCGCGATCTCTCCAATGTTCCGACCTCCCATCGTGCAAGACCGGACAAGGGAGAATCCGGGGCTTCAGCTTTCAGGCCGGACCAGCGAAGCTGATGCTGTCGTCAAAGCTCGTTCTTCTGACAGCGCTTTCTTATGTCACCTTTCTGTTTGCGGTCGCCTTCTTCAGTGATCGACGGGCGAAGCGAGCCGGGCCAGGCCTTCTGCAATCTCCTCTGGTCTACACACTATCTCTCTCGATCTACTGCACATCCTGGACGTTCTACGGCGCTGTTGGTTCGGCTGCCCGAAATGGTCTGGAGTTCGTCACCATCTATCTCGGCCCGACGCTGGTCTTCGTGGGCTGGTGGTTTCTGTTGCGCAAGCTGGTGCGAATCGGCCGCGTGCATCGGGTCACCTCGATTGCCGATCTGATTTCTTCGCGCTATGGCAAGAGCACCTTGCTGGCGGTTGTGGTGACGCTGATTGCAGTGATCGGAACCACCCCTTACATCGCTCTCCAGCTGAAGGCGCTGACCATCAGTTTTCAGGTGGCGGGCAACACACCTTTGGCTCTCGATGCCGCCGAACTCGGCAAAACCGACTTCGTGACCACCTTTTGGATCGCCGTGGGCATGGCGATTTTCACCATTATCTTCGGCACGCGCAGCATCGATTCGAATGAGCGCCATCACGGGGTCGTCGCAGCGATCGCGGTGGAGGCCGTGGTCAAGCTTGCAGCACTTTTGGCCGTCGGGTTTTTCGTGGTGTTCGCGATCGGCGACGGCATCAGCGGTATATTTGCGAACGCGCCGCCGGAAATTCTCAATACTGATGACGTCTTCGGCCCGCGCTGGATGACCCTCACTTTTCTCGCGGCCACCGCCATTATCTGCCTGCCGAGACAGTTTCAGGTGCTGGTGGTGGAGAACACCGATGAAGATCACCTGCGCACGGCGTCCTGGCTGTTCCCGCTTTATCTCTTCTTGATCAGCATCTTCATCTTGCCCATTGCGCTCACTGGTCTTGCGGTCCTGCCGGCGACGGCTGATCCTGATATGTTCGTTCTAACCCTGCCGCTTTTTGCCGATCAGCAAATGCTGGCGCTCCTAGCTTTTTTGGGCGGCTTCTCTTCGGCAACATCGATGGTGATCGTTGCCTGCATTGCCCTTTCCACCATGATCTCCAACCATATCGTGATGCCGCTGGCGCTACAGCTTCCGGGCAGAGGGCTAGGGGTCAGCGGCGATGTCAGACGCCTTCTCTTGACGAGCCGCCGGGTGAGTATCGTCGTTATTTTGCTGCTGGGCTTTCTCTATTTCCGCCTGAGCGGTCCATCCGGTGCACTGGCCTCGATCGGCCTGATCGCCTTTGCCGGTGTTGCCCAGGTGCTGCCCTCCCTGATCGGCGGTCTGTATTGGCGACTGGCGACGGCCAAGGGCGCTATTTCGGGCTTGCTCGGGGGGTTCGCCATCTGGATCTACACCCTCTTTTTGCCAAGCTTTGAAGGCGACGTCCTCCTGTCGGTCAAGGTGCTCGACAACGGACCGTTCGGATGGGCGATGCTTCGCCCGGAAGCCCTTTTCGGCCTGGTCGGCTGGGACCCACTGGTCCACGCCTTGTTCTGGTCGCTCACTGTGAATACCGTGCTCTTCACTGCCGTGTCGCTCCTAAGCCAGCCGACCCCGCTCGAGCGCGTGCAGGGGCGTCTTTTTATCGATGTATTCGAAAGTGGGCGAGAAGAAGCCTTTCGGTATATCCACCGCTCCGCCACCGGTTCCGACCTCTTCGTCCTGGCGCAGCGCATTCTCGGCGCCGATGCCGCTCATCGCCTGTTCGCCGATATCGCAGCACGGGAAGGTTCGCCGGTTGCAAGACCTCTGGTCGATGACACCTTCATCAGCCGGCTGGAGCGTCAACTCGCCGGCAATGTCGGCGCAGCGTCCGCCCGCGCCATGATTTCACAAGTGACGACGGGCGAGCGCATCAGCCTGGATGAACTGATGCGCATCGCGGACGAAACCCAGCAGGTGATTGTCTACAGCCAGGAGCTGAAGGAGAAATCGGCAGCCTTGGAAACGACCGCCCAGCAACTGATCGAAGCCAATGAACGCTTGACCAAGCTGGATCTGCAAAAGGATGATTTTTTGAGCCAGGTCAGCCATGAGGTCAGAACGCCGCTTGCCTCCATCAGCTCGTTTTCCGAGATTCTTCTCGATAAGGATGACCTGGAGCCTCGGGAACAACGCCGGTTTGCCCAGATCATCCATGGTGAATCCGAACGCATGACCCGGCTTCTCGATGATATTCTGGATCTCAGCCTTCTGGAGCGCGGCGAGAGTGCCTGGAAGCTCGAACCGATCGATGCCGAAACCACGTTGGAACGGGCGATCGAAACCAGCAACGGGCTCGCCAGCCAAGCCGGGGTTTACCTCAAAAGCATCGAGCGTGCCGGCCGAGCACTGGTCGAGGCCGACGCCGATCGCCTGAACCAGGTCTTTATCAACCTGCTGTCGAACGCCATCAAATACAACACGAGCCCTGAACCCGAAGTCCGGATTCGAAGCTGGTTGGAAGGTGATGATTACGAAGTGGTCATCGAAGACAACGGGCCGGGCATCGGCGCGATCGATCGCGAGCGAGTCTTCGAGAAATTTTCACGTGGATGGGCGAAGGCACCTTCCGATCGATCAGGTGCGGGTCTCGGGCTTGCGATCAGCTGGCAGATCATGAAGCGATTGAACGGCAATCTGCACTTGATGCCGGACACTGGTGTTGGTGCGCGGTTCATGGTGTCCTTGCCGATCCTGAAGTCCGGTTGACGCCCCACCAAGCACTTCGCGCTAGCGCACCTCGATTTGAATCTGATGGATGCGTCGGTACACCAGAAGCATCTGTTATCCAAAGCTTTGGGCGCTGCCCGTCAAATGTCGAGATTGACGACCTTCAAAGCATTGTCCTGGATGAACTCGCGCCTGGGCTCGACCACATCGCCCATCAGTGTGGAGAAAATCTCGTCGGCCTCGTCGACATGGTCGATGGTGACCTTGTAGAGGCTGCGGACATCGGGATCGAGCGTGGTTTCCCAAAGCTGTTCCGGGTTCATTTCACCAAGCCCTTTGTAGCGCTGGATCGCCAGGCCTCTGCGACCGGCGGCAAGCAGAGCATTGACCAACGCAAGCGGCCCGCTCACGTTCGTTTCGACAGCCTTTCTGGTATAGCTGGCCGGTGCGGCGAACAATTCCTTCAAAGGCTCAATCGCCGTTTGCAGCCGACGGGCCTCCGGCGTTTTCGCGATCCGGGCATCGAGACGATGGCGCTCCCGCCGCTCGCCGCGATGGCGGATGAACAACAAGGCGCCGTCTTCGGCAAGACTGCCCTGCCAGCGGTCCTTGGATTGCTCGTTCAGACGTTCGGCAATGCTCTCGGCGAGCGTTTTGGCCTGAGCCTCGTCGTTCAGCGTTTCCTCGGTGAACGACCCGGTAAGAGCTGCGGCTTCGACCAATTCGGCTGGCACCCGACGTTCCAAAGCCTGGATCAGGCTGGTGGCCTGCAGCGCCTGATCGACCAGGACTTTAAGGGCTTCACCGTCATGGACCGTGCCATCGCTTGTCTTGAGACTCGCATCCTCGAGACCGGCGGCGATCAGATAGGTCTCAAGCTGACCATCATCCTTGAGATAGCGTTCACTATTGCCGCGCTTGACCCGATAGAGGGGAGGCTGGGCGATATAGAGATGGCCGGCCTCGACGATCTCCGGCATCTGTCGATAGAAGAAGGTCAAGAGCAGTGTTCGGATATGGGAGCCATCGACATCGGCATCGGTCATGATGATGATCCGATGATAGCGCAGCTTTTCGAGGTCGAAATCGTCCCGGATGCCGGTGCCCATCGCTGTGATCAGCGTGCCGATCTCGTTGGAACCCAGGATCTTGTCGAGGCGGGCACGCTCCACGTTCAAGATCTTACCGCGCAGCGGCAGGATGGCCTGGAATTTCCGGTTCCGGCCTTGCTTGGCCGAGCCGCCGGCGCTGTCGCCCTCGACCAGGAAGAGTTCGCATTTCGACGGGTCGCGCTCCTGGCAATCGGCCAGCTTGCCCGGCAGGTTCGCGACATCGAGAACACCTTTTCGCCTCGTCAGCTCGCGCGCTTTCCTTGCAGCCTCGCGGGCTGCTGCTGCATCGACGACCTTGGCGACGATGATCTTGGCGGAGGCAGGGTTTTCCTCCAGCCAGCGATTGAGGGCCTCGTTGATCAGGCTCTGCACCACGGGCTGGACCTCGGAACTCACCAGTTTGTCCTTGGTCTGGGAGGAGAATTTCGGATCCGGCATCTTCACCGAAAGGACGCAAGTCAGCCCCTCGCGCGCGTCCTCGCCGGAGAGCGTAACTTTTTCCCGTTTCGCCACACCGCTTTCCTGAGCATAGCCCTGGATGCAGCGGGTCAATGCGGTTCGCAGGCCCGCCAGATGGCTGCCGCCATCCCTTTGCGGGATATTATTGGTGAAACAGAGGCAGTTCTCGTGATAGCCGTCGTTCCACTCCAAGGCGGCTTCGACATAAAGTCCGTCTCGTTCGCCCGAGACCGAGACCGGCGGTGTGTGCAAAGGGGTGCGCGCCCGGTCCAGATAGCTGACGAAAGCCTCCAGCCCGCCTTCGTAGTTCAGGACCACATCGACGGGCTCGTCAGCGCGATCGTCGCGCAGCACGATCTTGACGCCGGCGTTCAAAAAGGCGAGTTCGCGCAGGCGGTGTTCGAGGATCGAATAGCTGAAATCGGTCTTGGTGAAGGTGGCCATCGACGGCATGAAGGTGATCTCGGTGCCCTTCTTGCCTTCGGATGAACCGGTCACGGTCAGCGGCGAAGCCGGTTCACCGCCGTCCACGAAGCGCATCATATGTTCTTGACCATTGCGCCAGATCTTGAGCTCCAGCCATTCCGAGAGCGCATTCACCACCGAGACACCCACGCCATGCAAACCGCCGGAAACCTTGTAGGAATTCTGGTTGAATTTTCCTCCGGCGTGGAGCCGGGTCATGATCACCTCGGCCGCAGAGACCCCTTCACCACCATGGATGTCGGTCGGAATGCCGCGGCCATTGTCGCGCACCGTGACTGAACCATCGGCGTTCAGGACGACATCGACCTGGTCGCAATGGCCGGCGAGCGCTTCGTCGATGGCATTATCGACGACCTCGAACACCATGTGATGAAGGCCGGAGCCGTCATCGGTATCGCCGATATACATGCCAGGTCGAAGCCGAACCGCTTCGAGGCCTTCGAGCACCTGGATAGACGTGCTGTCGTACGCTTCTTCTTCGGGCGTGTTGGGTACTGCTTGGCTAATTGACATAGTAGGGGTTCAGCTCTGATGAGTTGACGGTAAAGTATTGAGCACGTGGGCCGAAAGGATGAAAAACACTGGCATCTGTGCCGGTGAGCCACGCTTGAGTTCCAAGCGTGGCGAGTTCATCGAAAAGATCCTGACGCCGCTCGGGGTCGAGATGGGCGGCAACTTCGTCCAAGAGCAGGATAGGCAGCTGCAGATGCAAGCCTGCGCGCCGCCTCGCCTCAGCAAGGCAAATACTGATCAACAGCGCCTTTTGCTGCCCGGTCGAACAATCCTTGGCCGGCATGTTGCTCTTGCCGTCATGCACGACGAGATCGCTTCGGTGGGGCCCGATCGCGGTGGTGCCGGTCTCGGCATCCTTCGGACGATTGCATGATAAGGGCTTCGGCAAGACGCTGTTCGGCATCGAGGGCGGAGAGGTCTGAAAGCCAGGTTTCGACGCTGCCATCGAGGCGAATGTCGGGTCGTGGAAATCGTCCGGGATTGGTCGCCAACACGGCGCTTAACGCGCGAACCGTCTGTCGCCTGGCAGCGGCAATCGCGATCGCCGAGCTAACCGCTCGTGCTTCAATGGCGTCCAGCCATGCTGCATCCGGCCGCCCGGACCTAAGCAAACGGCTGCGCTCTTTCAAAGCTTGGTGATAGCTGGTGACGCGGCCGACATGGGCTGAATCATTGGCAAGCACCAGGCGATCCAGAAACCGCCGGCGCTCGCTGCTGCCCTCTTGAAACAAACGGTCCATGGCCGGCGTCAGCCAGAGAACGGTGACCAGATCGCCAAGAGCCGCCTGATTCGAAGCCGGCATCCCATTGATCCGGACGATCCGCCGCTCGCGGCCGTCATCGGTCGACCGGCCGGTGCCGATTTCACTGACCCCAAGCATGCTTTGCACCTGGGCGGCGATCGACCAGGAGCCGCCGTCAAGCCGATCGACATCCGGAGACGCGCGCATGGCGAAGACCCCGCCCCGGCGCCAGCAGCGAGATCGCCTCCAGCAGGTTGGTCTTGCCGGCACCATTGGCGCCGGTCAGGACAACGGGGCGCGCATCGGTCTCGATGCGCAGAGCTGAATATGAGCGAAAGTTGTTGAGGATCAGACGCTTGACGAAGGGAGATCTTGCCGCTGCTTCGACAGTTGTTTCCGACCATTCGGTCCTTATCGCGATCGAGCGTCAGGATCATCACACGCGCATGGGCATCAGGACATAGAGCGTACTGCTGTCCTTGGGATCGCGCAGCAGCGTCGGCGCACCGGCATCCGCTGAGGCGAGCTCGATATCATTGCCCTCAATTTGTCCTGTGATGTCGAGAATGTAACGAGCATTGAAGCCAATTTCCATGGGCTCGCTCTGATAATCGACATCAACCTCGTCAACCGCACGTCCGGCGTCCGGACTGATCGCGGTGAGCGTCAGCTTACCGGGCGTCATGGCAAGCTTGATCGCCCGTGACTTGTCGGTCGAGATGGTGGCGACACGATCAACCGCCTGAGCAAGATCCGCGGTGGGCATGACCAGAAGCTTGTCGTTGTCGCTGGGAATCACCCGCTCATAATCGGGGAAGGTGCCATCGATCAGGCGCGAGCGCAGCATGGCGGAGCCGACCTTGAAGCGAATCCTCGCACTGGAAAGGGCAACATCGATCAACGCTTCGGGGTCAAGTTCCTCGATGAGCTTACGAAGCTCGCCGACCGTCTTGCGCGGGACGATCACGCCGGGCATACCGGTGGCACCCTCCGGCAGAGCGACTTCGACCCTGGCAAGACGATGGCCATCGGTCGCCACGCTTCTCAGGCAGCTGGCCGCCCCCTCCTCGATGGCGTGCAGAAAGATGCCATTCAGATAATAGCGGGTCTCCTCGGTGGAGACCGCAAAGCGCGTGCGATCGATCAGCCGGATCAAGTCGCTGACGGGCAGCGCAAAACTGTGATCCAGCCCTTCATCGGTCATCGCCGGGAAATCGGCCGCCGGCAGACAGGGAAGATCGAAGGTGGTGCGCCCGGAACGAAGGCTGAGCTCTGAGCCCTGCTCGCTTCGTTCAAGCTCGATATGGCTGCCTTCCGGCAGTTTGCGCACGACATCATAGAGTGTGTGCGCTGCCGCCGTGGTGGCCCCCGGTCGAATGACCTCGGCCTCGGTCTGATCGACCACGGAAAGATCCATGTCGGTTGCCGTCAAACTGATGCCGTTGTCCGCGGCTTCCAATTTGACGTTGGAAAGGATGGGGATGGTTGTGCGTCGCTCAACCACGCTCTGCACATGAGCAAGTGATTTGAGCAGAGCTGCACGCTCAAAAGCCAACTTCATAGTCGCGCCAAATGTTCCAAAGGTGGTTTAACCTAGCCTCTCATCCCGGCGCGGTCGGCAAAACGCATCACAGACACGAGCATATTCCCGCCGGGACGAGACAATATCACCAAACGTGCGAAAAAAAAGCTCCAAAGGGAGCATAAGCCGCCTTTTTTTGATGAGTTATATATGTGGGAAACTGGAAAACGTTCCGCAACCCATTCCGTTCGATGGACAGAAGCCTTCCGCAAGGGAGTTCAGAGGAAGGAGCCTGGCAAGACCAGTGGCCTTTGACCGCTGGCCTTACCCGTGGAGCTGTCGCCTCAACAGCTCGATGTCTTCGCTGATCACGGAATCGGAGGCGCGCAATTCCTCGATTTTTCGAATAGCGTGCATCACGGTGGTATGATCCCGACCACCGAAACGCCGGCCGATCTCGGGCAAGGAACGTGGGGTCAATTGCTTGGCGAGATACATCGCGACCTGTCTTGGCCGCGCAACCACCCGTGCCCGGCGTGCCGAATGCATGTCCGAAAGCTTGATGCTGTAATGTTCGGCAACGCGCTTTTGGATCTCGTCGATGGTGATGCGTCGTTCATGGGCGCGAAGAAGATCTTGAAGAACTTCTTGCGCCATTTCCAGCGTAATCGCCCGCCCGACAAGCGTCGCCTGGGCGACGATGCGATTGAGGGCCCCTTCAAGCTCGCGAATATTCGATGTGATGCGATGGGCCAGAAACTCCAGAACCCGATCCGATACCTTGACCTGGGCAGCCAACACCTCGGCCTTGGACTGAAGAATTCCAAGCCTCAGCTCATAGGTCGAGGGATGAATGTCGACCACCAGGCCCCAACCGAGCCTTGATCTGATCCGTTCCTCGAGGCCGGAAAGTTCCGACGGGCTTCGGTCGGAGGAAATGACAATCTGGCTGCCGCGATCCACCAGCGTGTTGAAGGTGTGAAAGAATTCTTCCTGCGTGCTGTCCTTGCCGCCGATGAACTGCACATCGTCGACCATAAGTACGTCGACCGAACGAAACAGTTCCTTGAAGCTCATCGTGTCCTTGCAGCGAAGGGCACGGATGAACTGATACATGAATTTTTCGGCGGAGAGGTAAACAACCTTGCGCTCAGGGGCCTGGCGCTGAATTTCCCAAGCGATGGCGTGCATCAGATGGGTCTTGCCCAAACCCACACCGCCATAGATGAACAGCGGGTTGAACGGAAGCTGGTTCAGCTCGGCAACCCGCTTGGCCGCCGCAAAGGCCAGTTCGTTGGGTTTGCCGACGACAAAGTTCTCGAACGTACAGCGCGGATCAAGCGGTGCGCTGACCTCGGCACTCGGGCTGATCTCGGTAACGGGAGCCGCAGGTGACAGCGCCGTGACCCGCGAAAGGGACGCAGGCTCGGCGAAGGTTTCACTCGCTCTGCTAATCTCCGGGCGGGCCTGAGCAACGGTAAGAGCGACACCGTCGACAATCGGGTTGGTGCGACGCCAAAGAATTTTGATCCGGTCCGCATAATGGGACGCGATCCAATCGCGAAGGAACCGCGTGGGGACGGACAGACGGACCCGATCACCTTCCAACCCTTCAAGCGTGAGAGATGCCAGCCATGTCTTATAGGCGGTATCACCATACTCAGACCTGAGCTGCCTCTTAACGAGTGCCCATTGCTGCTCCATGTCGAAAGTTGCGCTCTTCGGTCGGACGTTCATGTCATTTTCAGGTCTATAGCCTTTGCTTTGGCGAAGAAAACTAGGACGCATGCAAGCCACAAATCAAAGCTAAATCTACCATTCCGACGCAAAACTCCAGGTTGACCAACGAGAAAGCTCGCAGTCCGCTCCAAGACGTCTTCTTATAACAGTCGCTCGAAGTTCAATCGTGCAAGGACGGTAATCTGATGACGATTGGATGACAAGGTGACCGAAAGGAGAACAATGGCTATCGCGCAAAAGTTGATATAAAAAAACGAGGCTATCCGCAGGAATTTGCCTCGAAAAAAGATGTGCTTTTTATAAAGGACGCATGTTCCTGAACGTGGAGGTTTACTCAGACGATCAGGTTGGTCGGCGGTGTGGCCGCATCAAACGGATGCGGCTTGTTCACCCGCGGACAACTGATTGACCCGGCGCGCCAGACGCGAAATACGCCTTGAGGCGGTGTTCAGTTTCAAGACGCCTTTGCGCACGCCGCGACGGATTTCGGGCTCGGCTTCGCGAAGGGCGGACTTGGCGGCCTCGGCATCGCCACCGGCAACGGCGAGCTCGACCTTCTTGATGTAGCTCCGAATGCGACTGGTGCGCGCGCGATTGACCAGGGTGCGCTTTTCAGTCTGTCGGATACGCTTCTTGGCTGAACGATGATGAGCCATAGGGTTCCTAAACCTCAATTCCATAGATGTGCCGCGGAGATATACTGATGACGATCCGCCACGTCAATGTTCCGAGCCGCGAAAACTCTCGGATTTTCGCGGAACGTCGTCGGGTTGCGGTGGAGACAGGCGAGTCTGATGCTCTTCTAGCGTTGATTGAAATTCGGCGTCCGCTTCTCGAGGAACGCCCGCATGCCTTCTTTGCGATCCTCGGTCGCGAAGGTCGCGTAGAACATCCGACGTTCGGTGTCGATCCCCTCGCTCAGCGTTGTTTCGATAAGCGGCATTGACTGCATCCTTGGCCATGGCGACGATGGGCTGCGACTTTTCCGCGATGGTGCCTGCCAGCTTCAATGCCTCATCGAGGAGGCTGCCGACCGGAACGACCTTCGAGACGAGATTGGCCTGCTCGGCTTCCTTGGCGTCCATCATGCGGCCGGTCAGGACCATCTCCATGGCCTTGGATTTGCCGATCGCCCGGGTCAGCCGCTGGGTCCCGCCAGCCCCCGGTATGGTGCCGAGGTTGATTTCCGGCTGGCCGAACTTGGCGTTGTCGCCGGCAATGATGATGTCGCACATCATCGCGAGCTCGCAGCCACCGCCGAGCGCATGACCGGCAACGGCAGCGATCACCGGCTTCTTGATCTTGGTGACGTCTTGCCACGGACGGATGAAGTCGCCGTGATAGGCGTCCATGAAATCCTTGGCCTCCATCTCGGCGATGTCGGCGCCTGCGGCGAAGACTCGATCCGAGCCTGGTCAGCACGATAGACGGCAACATCGGGGTTGGCATCGAAGGCGACGAGGGCCTGATTGAGCTCGTCAATCAAGGCGGCGTTCAGTGCATTGACTTTGGGACGGTTGAGCGTGATCAAGCCGATAGGATCACGGCTGTCGACTAAGATGGTCTCATAGGCCACTACGTTTCTCCCCCTGCTCAGCACCCGAGGCCGTTCAAACCACGCGACGCCCTCCGGAAGCGGACGCGGAATAAACACCATGGCGGGGCCATTCGTCTAGACTTGACAGTGTTCGCTTTTTGTCCAGTCCATGTCCGTAAATTGATAGAAGGTCAATTGCAATTCGAAAAACCCCTTCGTCTGTTCTCCAGGATACGGTCCGTCAGCCTGGGAGGATCCAAGGTCACTCGATTTTTTTGATATTGCCGAGGTTCAGCGCTGGCAATGGCCGCAGTAAAAAGTGGTTCGATTGGCCTGGACGGTCGTTTTGATTGGATGACCGCAGATCAGGCAGGGCAGATCGGCGCGACCATAAACCTCAAATTGGTGCTGGAAATAGCCGAGTTCGCCATCGGTCTGAACGTAGTCTCTGAGCGACGAGCCTCCGGCCTTGATCGCATCGCCCAGCACCGCCCGGATGGCCTCGGCCAGCCGACGATGTTGGAGAGGCCTCAGCGACCTTGCGCTACGTGTCGGCGAGATGCCCGCACGGAACAGGCTCTCACAGGCATAGATGTTACCGACGCCGACCACCAGTTTCTGGTTCATGATGGCTGTTTTGATGGGGCTTGTGCGTTCGGCAAGTTTTTGTTGCAGCAGCTTGCCGTTGAAGGCGGGGGCAAGGGGCTCTACTCCGAGGCCGGCCAGACGCGGATGCTGATCCGAGCGTTGATGTCGCCACAAGATCGAGCATGCCGAAGCGACGCGGGATCGACATAGCGAAGCGTGGTGCCATCGTCGAAACCAAAGGTCAGATGCTCATGCTTACTGGCTGCATCACCGTCGAAGAGCAGCCGTCCGGACATACCGAGATGAAGGAGTAGGGTGTGGCTCATTGTCGAGCGTCGCCAGAATATACTTGGCACGTCGGCCGAAATCCAAGAAGCGGCATCCGACAAGCCGATCCGGCAAATGCAGGCGGCAAGGGAAAGCGAAGATCGGCGCGTGCTGAACGAAGGAGGTGATCGTCCGGCCGAGCAGGCGTGTCTTCAACCCACGCATGGCGGTCTCGACCTCGGGTAATTCCGGCATGATGGCGTCCCTGTTCTCGCGGACTTAAGACCTTCGGCAGAACCAGCGAAGCTTGTGGCCCCGCCGCGGCTTTCGTACAACCATGTCGACCGAGCCCCGATGGGCAGATCGAAAGGCGAAGATGTGATGACTTATACCGTCGATCAGGCCAAGACCAGACTTGCGACATCCTTCGGCTACCAGGAGATCCGACCGGAGGACAAGCAGAAGATGGTCGAGGATTTGTTCGGGCGCGTTGCCACCCGCTACGACCTGATGAACGATCTGATGAGCGGCGGCATCCATCGCCTTTGGAAGGCCGCCATGATCGATCAGCTGGCACCGCAGCCCGGCATGCATCTGGTGGATGTCGCGGGCGGCACGGGCGATATCGCTTTTCGTGTGCTGGATCGGCTGAAGGCCCGCCGCGCAAAGGCCGCCATCGGTGCTGGTCTGCGATGCCAATCCCGCCATGCTCGGGGTCGGACGGGATCGGGCAATTGATCGCAACGAGCTTGCCGCGATCGATTGGATTTGCGCTGATGCCCAAGGCTTTACCGCTTGCCCGACGAGCAGCATGGATGCCTACACCATCGCTTTCGGCATTCGCAACGTGACCCATATCGACAAGGCGCTCAACGAAGCCCGGCGCGTTCTGAAGCCCGGCGGACGTTTTCTATGTCTCGAATTTTCAACCCTGCAATGGGAGGGACTGCAGCCGATCTACGATGCTTTCTCCTTCAAAGTCGTTCCTTGGCTTGGCGAAAAGGTCGCCGATGACCGCGGTGCTTATGAATATCTGGTCGAAAGCATTCGCCGTTTTCCCGATCAGGACACGTTCGGCAAGATGATCGAGGAGGCAGGCCTTGCCAGAGTTCGCTGCACCAATATGACCGGCGGCGTTGCTGCTCTCCATTCGGCATGGCGCCTCTGAGCGATGGTGCGAACTTTTCGGCACCTTTGTCGCCTTTTCAGCATCGGTCGATGTCTGGCACGTCATAACGCTCTCTTTTTTCTGGAGTATCTGCCGCTTCCCGGACTGGTGATCAGCCTTTGCCTACGCCTCGCTGATAAGGAAGCGCCTGGACGGCCAGGCGAGCGTCTGGCGCTCGCTCTGCAAGCGCTCGGACCGAGTTTTATCAAACTGGGCCAGAGCCTTGCGACCCGTGCCGATCTCTTCGGTGAGCGTTTTGCTGCCGATCTGTCGCAACTGCAAGATCAGCTGCCCCCGTTCGATTCCGATATCGCTCGCGCCCAGATCGAAGAGGAACTGGGAGAGCGCATTGACGATCTGTTCGAAGACTTCGACGATCAGCCGATCGCGGCCGCTTCCATTGCGCAGGTTCACTTTGCCGTCACCACAGGCGGTGAGGAGGTTGCGGTCAAGGTCTTGCGCCCCGGCATCGAGCGCCGCATGGCCGAAGATCTGGATCTTTTCGCCTGGATCGCGTCATGGGTCGAGCGGCTGCAACCCAGCCTTCGACGGCTTAGACCGGTGGCTGCCGTCGACACCTTTGCCGCGTCGACCAAGATCGAGATGGATCTTCGCCTGGAAGCAGCCGCTGCCGCCGAGCTTGCCGAGAATTGTGTCAACGATGCCGGCTTTCGTGTGCCGGTGGTGGATTGGCGGAGAACCGGGCGCCGCGTCCTCACCATTGAGCGTATTCAGGGCTTGGCATCGGATGATCGCCAAGGCTTGATCGATGCCGGCTTCGATCCGGACATCATTCTGACAAGGGCTGCGGAAATCCTGTTCAAGCAGGTTTTCAGGGACGGTTTTTTCCATGCCGACATGCATCCCGGCAACATGTTCATTGACGATCAAGGCGATCTGGTGCCGGTGGATTTCGGTATTATGGGGCGGCTGGATGCGGCTACCCGCCGTTTTCTCGGCGAAATGCTGCTCGGCTTTCTGACGGCGGATTACAAACGGGTCGCCGATGTTCATTTCGATGCGGGCTACGTGCCGGCCGACAAGGACAAGCTTGCTTTCATGCAAGCCTGTCGCTCCATCGCCGAACCGATTCGCGATCGCCCCCTTGCCGAAATTTCGATCGGTCGCCTTCTCGGCCAGATGTTCGATGTCACGGAGAATTTCGCCATGCAGACCCAGCCGCAGCTGCTCCTGCTGCAAAAGACCATGGTGGTCGCAGAAGGCGTCGGTCGGCGCCTTAATCCGAACGTGAACATGTGGCAATTGGCGCAGCCCTTGATCGAGACCTGGATGATCGACAATCTCGGACCGCAGGCACAGATCAGAACCGTGATCGACGACGGCATCGAGACGCTCAGGCGGATGCCCCATCTGATCGAACGGGCGGAGCGCGCGCTGGAAACGGCGTTGGATGAAGGTGTCAAACTGGATGCGGCCAATCTGAGCCAGGGCCGCGGTATGACGGTCAACCAGGCAGGCTGGGCTTTTTTGCTGTTTGCCGTTGGACTGATTATCGGGTTGAGTGTCGGTTGACCGGCATTGGAGTTTCTCCCGAACGCTCAACTCGCTTCTCGCTTTCGACGTCGCTGCTCATCTGTCATCATGATGAAACATCGAAAGGAAAGCGGAGTGCAGCACGTTGTCGAAACGTATCCTCCTGATCATTGCTGGCGGGATCGCCGCCTATAAGGCCTTGGACGTCATCCGCCGCTTGCGCGATAGGGATATCGATGTCCGGTGTGTTCTGACGGCCGCAGGATCGGCGTTTGTGACCCCCCTATCCGTTGCCAGTCTCTCGGGCAACAAGGTTTTCACAGACCTGTTCTCGCTGACGGACGAAGCGGAAATGGGCCATATACGTTTGTCGCGTGAGGCCGATCTTGTGGTCGTGGCGCCGGCGACGGCCGACTTGATGGCAAAGATGGCTCACGGATTGGCCAATGATCTGGCTTCAACCGCATTGCTTGCGACGGACAAGCCCGTGCTCCTTGCACCGGCAATGAACCCCGAGATGTGGCAGCATGCTGCCACCAAGAGAAATGTCGAACAATTGCGCCAGGATGGCGTTCTCTTCATCGGCCCCAATGTCGGCGATATGGCCTGTGGTGAAACAGGGCGGGGGCGGATGGCGGAGCCCGAGGAGATCGTTCAGGCCATCACCGCTTTCCTCGAACCCAAGGAACGCCCGCTTCTCGGCATGAAAGCGCTTGTGACCAGCGGTCCGACGTTTGAGGCGATCGATCCGGTCCGATTTATCGGCAACCGATCATCAGGAAAGCAAGGACATGCGATCGCAAAAGCGCTGCAATCGGCAGGCGCCGAGGTCACGTTGGTTACCGGCCCCGTGAACGAACCTTCGCCTTTGGAGGTCGAGACGATCCACGTCGAAGAAGCAAGGGACATGCTGCGTGCCTGCGAGGCAGCATTGCCCGTGGATATCGCCGTTTGCGTTGCAGCGGTGGCGGATTGGCGACCAGCGGACCGACACTTGCAAAAACTGAAGAAACAAGCGGGAGAAGGCGCGCCAAGCCTGGCCTTAGTCGAGAATCCCGACATTCTGAAAACCTTGTCTCAAGCCGGCTCAAAGCGTCCACAGCTGGTCATTGGATTTGCGGCAGAGACCGAGAACATTGATGAAAACGCGCGCCGGAAGCTGGAAGCCAAGGGATGCGACTGGATCGTTGCGAACAATGTCATGCCGGAACAAGAGACCTTCGGCGGTGTTAACAACACGGTATTGTTGTTTGATCGCCAGGGTAAACGGAACTCCTGGCCACCGATGACCAAACATGCTGTTGCCAAACGTCTGGTGGACAGGATTGCTCTGCATTTCGAGCCGGTCTCGAGAGCGGAGATGAGGCGCTGAGTTTCAAAAATCAGGCAAAGAAAAACGACCGACCCCTGTCAATTTGTTAATCGCAACACATCTAATTTAGGATGACCTCAATTAGGGAAACAAAGATGCGGGACGGATTGCCATGCTGAGACCCTCAAAAAAGTTGGTTTTAGCGCTTGAGGCGGTCACTGACATAGCGTTTCATGGCGGCCCCGAGCCAGTACAAAGCCAAGACATAGCTCGACGCTTGATCTTGCCGAGACGATATCTTGAGCAGGTCATGCAACAACTCGTGCGTGCTGGCATTTTGCGCGGTGTGCGTGGCCCTCGTGGCGGATATCGGTTGGCGCGCGAGCGTGATCGTGTCAGCGTCGGTGACGTGGTGCGGGTGGTGCGCGGTATTGAAGATTTGCCGGCACAGGAAGAATTTGGCTCGGCGTCGGAACTCGGCCGAAAAGTTGTTGGACCGTTTTGGGCCAATACCGAGCATGAGCTGATGACGCGTCTCGATCGTGTCACCATTGACGATCTCTGCCGGCGTGCCGAAGAACGTGGTGTGGTCAGCGAGTTCTCATCGTGAGGTCGACTACGCCATTTAACTTTGGGGCTTGCTTCAGCGTTGTTGATCATCACTGGTCTCATCGATACGGTCGGTCGGTCGGGCAACGACTTGTTGGTCGTTGCCGTCCGTTATAAAGCTTGCACTGGTGTAGATTTTCGCGTGCCGGGCAGCCGAGCTGAAAACCGAAGAAATCCTCCATCCATCAGACTGATACTTCGTGGGTGAGGCATGAATATGGTGGACGGCACTGGCTTAGCAGCGAGCCTTCATAACTCTGCTCGGGAAAGTTGACGTTGCCAAGGACAGGGGGCAGCATGTGACGTTCTCGGCATTACGCTCAGACTGCGGCCATGAGGCAAAACCCTGATCATTGCTTGGTGATGTTTCAAAATCACCAATGCCTCTGTCCGGACCATGGCGGTCAGAGCACCAAGCGACGTCTGCTTTGGTTGCAACGTAGAACGCCAACGAAGTCCCTGACCAACAGACCAAAGATTGTCGCTTAGAAATCACCCGGGTTGTCCGGCTAAGCGGCTGCGGTTTGACCTGGTCTCCCATCTTTCTTCCAATCAGAAGCAGAGCCCTCAGGGTTGTGTGGCTTCCCCACTTGCTTAGTCAGCTTCTGAGCAGCTTTTCGGGCTAGGTTCAGCCTAACCGCCAGCTATGGTGGATTTTGGACCACAAGTTACAAAAATGATCGATTTATGTGCCTTCTACGATAGAATTTTCTTTCTCAGAGGTTGAATACTTCCACGATTTATAATACGGAAAAGATCTATCAAAATGGAAATGAGCGTCATTCGCTTCTGTGAGGCATGAAAATTGCCGCAACGGAACGAACGGAGTCGTGATCTCTGTTGACGAGCAGCTCCAACGAAATTGAAGCTCAAAAAATGAAAAGGAATCGGAGATGTCTCGTTACCTCGCTCCCGTTGGCTGGTTAGCAGCATTGTTGATCGCCGGCGGGTCGGAATTGAAAGCAGAAAACAGCACGTCGTTTAAGGCCGCTTTTGGCCATGCGGGTTCGGAAAGCTTTGCCTTCGGCATTGAGCTTTGGGCCTTGACCAACATCCAACTGCTGCCCGAGTACAATATCCGCGTAGAGACTGTTGAAGCCACGAGCCAGTCTGACCGGTTGCAGTTCCTGCACGAAGGAAGGATCCAATTTGCGGTTCTGGATCGCGAGTTGCCCGCCTCTCTCGCCGTCGATCTCCGGTCTGTGATAGCACATAGGCCTAACGGGCATGACACGCTTGGTGTAATTCCACTTCAGCTCATTGCCCGCGCCGACGTGCCCGAGGACGTCGTTTACCGGATCACAAGGATGATCTTTGATCACGCAACAAAGGCGTATGGCAATAGCGCGTCGAAAGGAATGATAGCCCTTAGCCATGCGATGGCCGGTCTCAGCCTTCCAGTTCACCCTGGCGCCATCAGATTTTTTGAGGACCAGACGAACAGTTATGGCGATATGATCAACCCCAAGTCTCGTGACAACGAGGTGACACGGCATGACGATTCGTTGGACAAGATTAGGCTGAATTCTGATGAAGTTCTTCAGCTCGAGAACGCTTGTGGCGTCGCCATCGCTCTAGGAGAGGCAGAGCATCTCGCCGATCATGGAAGTGACGGGCCCTGCGCTATGGGTAAGACCGGCTTCGGCCTGATTGCAAGCGCTCGAGGCGGCCCAACCCTTATCGTCGCTGATCAAGAAGACGGAGCGAATCGACAAGCAACGATTTCTCACGGTGCTCTCGAGGAAATGACATCAGGGCTTCAGCCGACGATGTGAGAAGGTCCAGATCAGTTTCGCTGCTTCAACGATACCCTCCGCCTCGGGACCGCTTAACGGACCGCCTGTCATGTCCTTGCGGCGAAAAAGCTTGCCGATCGACCAAATCGGGGACTTTTTCAGCGTAGTTGGTGTTGTCTCAATACCAGCCACCGCAGATAGGAACAGGATATGGCCGATATCACAACTTCGGGGTTTATGATCTTAATGACTATCGCGATTCTGGCCATGATATTGTGAACATCATTGTCACGAAGCCACGTCAAAAATACTGGTTGTTCTGCCCCTAATGAAGGGCGCTGAGCTCGTGCCGTAATCAACATTGGGCAGCCTCTGCGATCGGCCTCAAATGCGTCGCCCGCGGCAAGTTCATGATGAACGTTGAGTTCTGGCCCAAGATGCAGGTCACGCCGGGTGGCCCCATGCGGTCAACGAGCTTTGGACCCTCCTGTTCAGCTGGCAAGTGCAGGCTCCAGCCACTGTTCTACAATTCGATCCAGCGTTTTTTGGGCATCGCGGTGCCAAAGATTTGCGTTCTTTTCGGCAGCACGCGTACGACGGGGCAGCGCGTCATAGCCCGCCCTGGCAGCCTTATCAGAGATCATCACCACGAACACTGCCGGACTATAGGGCGAGGAAAGCAGATAGCCCGCCAGCGTGGCGACGTAGTTGATCGCCCCTGTCTTGGCCCAGATGCGAAACACCTGGTCTGGACCGTTGAAACGCCTGGCTAAGGTACCGGACCATCCTGAGACGGGAAGCAGGCTCGGCAACATCCGGTTCTTCCAGCCATGACTGAGGATGGCCGCCAACTGCTCGGGCGTCAGCCGGGCGGCGCTGCTCAGGCCTGAATGGTTGCCCAATTTAGCATCTGCCCAGGAGGCATCGGGTATCTGCTGCTTAAGCTGAGCGAGGAGGATGCCCGCCGATGCTTGAAGGTTTGACAGATCGGGTTCGATGGCCCTTGCTGCCGACAAGCCGATCAGCTCCGCCATCATATTGTTGCTATACCACAGCATATTACGCACAAGCTCGCGAAGCGGCCTGCTCTCGTGAACGGCAAGCAAGCGTCCCGCCGGCATCGGCACGGCTCGCTGCGGTGATGGTAGGTCGATACCGTGCAACGCTGCGAGATCGGCAAAGATCCGGCCGGCATAAAGTCCGGCGTCCTTTACCGGCAAACTCTTCTCGGACCGCCGCGCACCGCGATCGGCAAGCTGCCAGACTGCTTCTCCATCTTCGAGATGCTTGAGCTGGACGCCGCCAGGCGGCAAGGCTTCCAACTCAGCTTGTTCGAACTTCGCTTCCTCGAGATGAGGCACGGTCTCAACGAAAAGTTCGGCCTCATTTTGCCATGATAAATGAACACGATTGAAGGCGATTGACAGGGCGCCGAGACCCGGATTGTAGGGGGCTTCAAGAGGTTGGGAGGGCTCGATTTCTGTCGTCGTCGGTAACAGGGTATCATCAATCACCAAGCGCCCAGTGATCTTGCGCACACCTCGGTCAGCCAGTTCTGCCACCAGCATGAGAAGATCAGGGATGTCGAGAAGAGGATCACCACCCCCCTTGAGAATAAGGTCGCCTTCCAGGATACCTTCGTCGATGGCGCCGTTCGCCAAGAGTTCGGTGCGATAACGGTATTCCGGACCGAGAATGTCCAAGGCCGCCACCGCCGTTACAAGCTTCGCTGCGGACGCTGGTATGTGGTCGCGATCGGCATTGTGTTCGACCAGGGGAATGCCACGATCCAGATCGACGATCAGGTAGCCAACTTCCGCACCCTTAGGCAGCGCATCGAGCAGCGGCCGGAGATCCTTCTGAAGGGGGATAGGTGGGCGAAGCGCGGGCGCTTCTTGAAATTCCAGAGGCTTGGTAAAGCCCGCAGACCTGTTAACGTCTGTAAAGCCAGCATCGCTCGGCGAGGTCAAGCTGGTGGATGGTTGAAGCGGCGAACGATTTACGACCGGATCCGCAGTCTTTTTTTCCGATGAAGTATTGTCGGTATACGAGCAGGCGCTGAAGACAAGAACAAGGGCCAACGTGGTAGTCAGAGACGACAGAGATCGAGCCATCAGGCTTTTAACTCCGAGCTGGAATCAGTTATGCGAAGCAACCCTAGTGGTACGACCACAACGGACAGTTCCCGTTGGAAAAAACTTAACCTGCTGAACTAAAGCGATTAATTTCCGATCGTTACGGAATCAAATGTTGTGGTCGCGCCACTAGCTAAGCAGGCTTCGCCCGACACGCAATCAGTTTCCTCAACAATCGCGACGTTGCAGGTGGAAAAGGATTTCGGCTCCCCACCCGTCGGCCGAGGTCAAGCGCAAAGCGCCGGTTTTGGCTCGCGCCCAGTCTGGATCGATCAACTGACCTAGATTCGGCGCTGCCCGCGCGCCCAGCGCAGCTCCAGGCGGCGAAAGGCGGGAGAGCCGATAAGACATACACCGGAATAGAGCAGGCCGACGATAATCCAGACCTCGAAGGTCAATTGGCGTCGGATCGGGGGTATTCCGGCCTCATCGTGAAGCGTCGGGACATCGTTGATGCATTAGTTCCCAGATTAGGATGAGGAGCAAAGCCGGCGATAGAGATCGGCATAGGCCTTCGCTGGCACTGACCAATCGACCTTCCGGCCCATGGCCCGCTTTTGCATCGCCCGCCAGCGCCGCTGGTCGGCGTAGAGCTGGAAGGCACGCTCCAGTGCCGTGCGCAGTTCGGCCACGCTGTCAGGCGCAAACTGAAAGCCGGTGGCAACGCCATCCAGAACGGCAGCTTGGTTGGCGTCGATCACGGTGTCGGCCAGACCGCCGACCCGGGCGACGATCGGTAAGGTGCCGTAGCGCAGGCCGTAGAGCTGGGTGAGGCCGCAAGGTTCGAAGCGGGACGGGATGATGATCGCATCGGCGCCTGCCTGTATCTGGTGCGACAGCGGCTCGTCATAGCCGATCACCACGCCGATCCGCCCCTGATGGTTTCTTGCCGCCGCCGCAAACGCTGCTTCGAGTGCTGGCTCGCCACTTGCCAACATGGCGAGTTGACCATTGTTCGAGAGCAAGGTGGGCAACGCTTCGAGCAGCAGGTCGAAACCTTTTTGCGACGTCAGACGGCTGACGACGCAAAACAGCAGAGCGTCCGGATCAGCATCAAGGGCGAGACGGGTTTGCAGCGCGGTCTTGTTGATCGCCTTGCCGCTCAGGGATCGACGGCTGTAAGGCCGTTCGATATGAGCGTCGTTAGCCGGGTCCCAGATGTCGTCGTCGATGCCGTTGGTGATCCCGCTGAGCACGCTGCTCCGCTCGCGCAGGACGCCATCCAGCCCCATGCCGTTCTCCGGCGTGCAGATTTCGCGCGCATAGGTCGGGCTGACGGTGGTGAGATGGTCGGCATAGCGAAGACCGGCTTTGAGAAAGCTGATTTGACCGTAATATTCGAACCCTTCGATGGTGAACGTCGACGCCGGCAGCTTGAGAGCCACTAACAGCGTTGCCGGAAAGATGCCTTGAAAGGCGAGGTTGTGGATGGTGATGATCGTCGCCGGCGGCGAAGCGCCACCACGCAGATAGATGGGGACCAGTCCCGCCTGCCAGTCGTGGCCATGGATCAGATCGGGCTGCCAGCCGTCGATCAGACCAAGGCCGATCCGGCTTGCGATCCACGACAGCGCGGCGAAGCGAAAGTGATTGTCCGGCCAGTCCTTGCCGTCCGCGCCGAGATAGGGATTACCCGGCCGGTCGTAGAGATGAGGTGCGTCGATGATGATCAGGTCGGCCCCGCCTGGCGCCTTGGCCGAAAGCAGCCTCGCCGGTCCGCCGAACAGATCGTCGACCGATGCGACCGGGACGACCGTTTCAGTTCTTTCAAGACCGGCCATGACTTCAGGATAACCGGGCAGCAGCGTCCGCACCGCAATAGGGTCCACATCCAAGGCCGCTGGTTCAGCAGCCAGTGCTGCTGGCAGGGCGCCCGCGACGTCGGCGAGGCCGCCGGTTTTGATCAGCGGGAAGAATTCCGAAGCGACCGAGAGGACGTTCATCACCTAGCTCGATAGCCCGTCGATCATCGGCTGGGTGATTAGGCAAATACCGCTCTCGGTCCGGCGAAAGCGGTTCGCGTCCTCCTCCGGGTCGTCACCGACGACCAGGCCTTCCGGAATGACGACGCCGCGATCGATCACGACTTTGGACAGTTTGGCGTTCCTGCGGATCTCGACATAAGGTAGGGCCACTACGCCATCCAGCTCGCTGTAGGATCGTGCATGTACACCGGTAAAGAGCAGGCACCGGTTGATCCTGCTGCCGGAGATGACGCAGCCGCCCGATACCATCGAGCTGGTCGCCATGCCGCGCCGGTCTTCCTCGTCATGGATGAATTTCGCCGGTGGGGTGATCTCTGCATAGGTCCAGATCGGCCAATCCTGATCATAGAGATCCAGGTCGGGGGTGAAATCGGTGAGGTCGATATTGGCCTGCCAATAGGCATCGATGGTGCCGACGTCACGCCAATAGGCCTTCTTGCTGCCCTCGGCGCCGCTGGTCACGCAGGAGTTCGGAAAGCGATGGGCGACGGCCTTGGCGTTCTTCACCAGATAGGGAATGATGTTCTTGCCGAAGTCACGCGCACTGTCCTTGTCGTTGGCATCGCGCTCCAGCTCGGCGAACAGAGTTCTGGTCTCGAACACGTAGATGCCCATGCTGGCCAGCGCCATGTCGGGCTTGTCGGGCATGCCCGGTGGATCGGCGGGCTTCTCCAGGAATTCGATGATGCGGTCTTGCTTGTCGATATGCATGACGCCAAAGCCGGTCGCCTCCATGCGCGGCACTTCGAGGCAGCCGACGGTGACGTCAGCGCCCGAGTTGACGTGCTGCTCGAGCATCAGCTCGTAGTCCATCTTGTAGATGTGGTCGCCGGCCAGGATGATCATGTAGTCAGGGCCGTAACTGTTGATGATGTCGATGTTCTGGTAGACGGCATCAGCGGTGCCTTCGTACCACTGGCTTTCAGAAACGCGCTGCGAGGCGGGCAGGATATCGAACCCCTCATTGCGCTCCGGTCGCAGAAAATTCCAGCCCCGCTGCAGATGCCGGATGAGGGAGTGGGCCTTATACTGGGTGGCGACGCCGATCCGGCGAATGCCCGAATTGAGCGCGTTTGAGAGTGCGAAATCGATGATCCGGCTCTTGCCGCCGAAAAATACCGAGGGCTTGGCGCGCTTGTCGGTCAGCTCCAGAAGGCGCGAGCCACGGCCGCCCGCCAGAACATAAGCCATGGTGCTCCGTGCCAGGTAGGATCCTCGCCGTTTGGTCGTCGCCATTGTTCGCCTCCTTGGTTGCATCCAGCCCATGTTCCACTTGAAGCCGAAACTGAAACCGCCTGCCAGACTAGCTTGGACATGCGGGGCCAGGCTGTCGATTCTTCGATCAAAGTCATGATGCCCGTATGCTCGCCGTAAGCCAGCTCATCAGTCCGTTTCAGAAGATCGATCGTCTCGAGATTTTGCCGTCCGCCGCAGCGGCTCAGCACCCCTTGCCATCTTTGCGCGTAGTCGAGATAGAATAGAAATTCAACCGCATCGGCCTTGAGACCGTCCAGAAGGTCGTTGGCGAGCGTATCGAACTAAGCCTTCTCTTTCAAAAGCACGTTCTGATCGACCAAATACCGGGCGAAGAAAGGGAGCGACGCCCCACCGATCGCGCGGGCATTGGGACCAATTGAACCTTCAAGGACCAGAGGCGGCTGGATGCCTTCCAGGTCGAGGCAGGTGACGGCCTTTTGGGTAGCGGCCACGATCGCTTGACGGACATGAGCGGGAAAGCCGCCATCGATGATCGCCGCCGGGAAATCGATCACCGAGCAGCTAGCGACGATGGCGTGCGCCAGGCTTTTGGCGGTGTGATTGACCCATTGATCGAGTGTGCGGCCGAACCCGGTCCAGTCCTCGGGTTTGAGCCAGAGCGGTGATGGATCCTCGCCCGCTGCGCGCAAATGATTTTCCAGGACGAAGATCGACGCCTCGTCGATCAATTGCCGGGCAGTGCCGTTGGTCGTCGGCATGGGCATCGAGCCCAGGGCGCCAGCATTGCCGCTTCGCCCGGTATAGACGGTATTGTTGAGGACGATCCCGCCCCCGATGAAAGAGCCGACAAAGAAATAGACGAAATCGTCACGGTCCGCGCCACGCCCGAAGATCAGCTCGGCGCCGCAGGCTGCGGTCGCATCGTTTTGACTGAAGACCGGAAGTTCGCATCGATCGCCAAGTGCTGAAGCGAAGTCGACATCGCGCCAGGTTTCCATCTGATCCCTGGGTGCCCCGACCTCCTCGGCCCAGTTCCAGAGTTCGAATGGTGCTGCAACGCCGATACCGGCAACCCTACTCAAACTGTCCTTGGACAAGCCGGTCAAAAGCTCCTTTATCCCGTTGTCGACAAAGTCGAGGATCGGTTCCGGCATGGGATAGGGGTAAACTTGATGAATTTGCTGGCGGATGTCGCCCACAAAGTTCATCAGAACGAGATCAGCGCTCCGCCGCCCGATCTTGAGACCGATCGAGAAGGCACCATCGGGTGCCAGATGCATGGGCACCGAGGGCTGTCCGACGCGTCCCTTTACAGGGGCGCCGCGAACCAGCAAGCCGTCCTGTTCCAGCCCGCGCATGATGACGGACACGGTTTGAGCGGAAAGGCCGGTGCTGCGGGCTATATCCGCTTTGGCCAGACCGCCGTGACGGCGCACGAGCGCCAGGACCAAGCGTTCGTTATAGGCGCGCAGGCTTGCCTGGTTGGACCCCCGGTCCTGATTGCCCTTGATGTTCAAAACGCGTGGTCGAGCAGCAAACCAACCTACTCCCCTTAGCTGCGCACGGTCTCAGCATGCCTTCAGGTTTCCACAAGAAAATAGTTAAGTCAAATTGATTTATTATTTGACAGAAGACAATGTCCATGAAAGATTGGCGTTAATGGGAGGCTTCAAAATGAGAGCGTGCCGCCCACGACGTCGCCACGGCGCCTCGCGCCATCAATCAGAAAGCGGGAGATCATCATGAACAAAAAACTGACCAGCACACTCTTGGGCGCCTCAGCCCTTGCCCTCTTGTCGTTCAGCCCGGCGCTTGCGGAGACCAGCGCCTGCCTGATTACGAAAACCGATACCAACCCGTTCTTCGTCAAGATGAAGGAAGGCGCCGAGGCCAAGGCGGCCGAGCTCGGTGTGTCCTTGCAGAGCTTTGCCGGCAAGATCGACGGCGACGTCGACACCCAGGTCGCCGCGGTCGAGACCTGCATCGCCGCCGGTGCCAGCGGCATTCTGATCACGCCGACCGACAGCAACGCGCTCGTGCCGGTCATCACCCAGGCGCGTGATGCCGGTCTCTTGGTGATCGCCCTCGACACGCCGCTCGAGCCAGCAGATGCGGCCGATGCCACCTTTGCCACCGACAATTTCAAGGCAGGCGAGCTGATTGGCAAATGGGCTGCCGCCAAGCTCGGCGACGAGGCCGCCAATGCCAAGATCGCGCTGCTCGATCTGAACGCCCAGGAAATCTCGGTCGACTATCTGCGCGACCAGGGCTTCCTCCAGGGCTTCGGCATCGACATCAAGGAGCCGACCGATATCGGTGACGAGGACGATCCCCGGATCGTCGGCCACGATGTCACCAACGGCAATGAAGAGGGCGGCAGGACCGCGATGGAAAATCTGCTGCAGAAGGATCCGGAGATCAACGTCGTCTACACCATCAACGAGCCGGCGGCGGCAGGTGCCTACGAAGCGCTGAAGTCGATGGGTCGAGAGAACGAAGTTCTCGTTGTCTCGGTCGACGGCGGCTGCCCCGGCGTGCAGAATGTCCAAGAAGGCATCATCGGCGCAACCTCCATGCAATTCCCGCTGCTGATGGCCTCCATGGGCGTCGAGGCGATCGCCAAGTTCGCCGAAGATGGCTCCAAGCCCGAGAACACCGAAGGCCTCGACTTCTTCAACACCGGCGTGGAGCTGATCACCGACGAGCCGGTCGAAGGCATCTCTTCGCTGACGGCGGAAGAGGGCTTGGCCAAGTGCTGGGGCTGATTCTTTAGAACAAGCGCCGCCCGGATCGGTATGCTGGTCCGGGCGGTCAACCCCGCTCTTGCGCACGGCCATCCGGTTCTATCGGCTTCATTTGGCCCCTGATGGGATGACGGCAGGCGACGATTGAACGCAAGACACATCATCGGGGAGATGAGCCATGGTCGAAACACCATCGGAAAGAGTAGCACCGCCCGCCGCCGGCCGCGACGATTTCGAATCCGCGCTAAGGGACGGCGATAGCAGTGTTGCCGACTTCGCAGGCGGCCGGTCGTCGCTGATGGAGCGCGTCCAGCATTTCCTCCATGGCAACCCGACCATGGTACCGGTGATCGTGCTGGCCATCAGTGTGATCGCCTTCGGCCTGATCGCCGGCGAAAAATTCTTCGCGCCGTTCAATCTCTCTCTGATCATGCAGCAGGTTTCGATCATCGGCATCCTGGCAGCCGCCCAGAGTCTGGTCATCCTGACCGCCGGCATCGATCTTTCGGTCGCCGCGATCATGGTGCTGTGCTCGGTGGTCATGGGCAAATTCGCGGTCGTGCTCGGCATGCCGACGATCATCGCCATCCCGATCGGCTTTGTCCTCGGCACCCTTTGCGGCCTGATGAACGGCTTTCTGATCACCCGCCTTCGCCTGCCGCCGTTCATCGTGACACTCGGCACCTGGAGCATCTTCTTCGCCCTCAATCTCTGGTATTCCGGCGCCCAGTCGATCCGCAGCCAGGACATCGACAAGAGTGCGCCGGCTTTGAAGGTCTTCGGCGAGCGGTTTGCCGTCGGTGGGGCCCAGTTCACGCTCGGCTCCTTCCTGATGATCCTGGTGTTCGTGGTGCTCTGGTACTTGCTCAATCAAACTGCCTGGGGCCGCCATGTCTATGCGATCGGCGACGATAAGGAGGCGGCCGAGCTTGCCGGCATCCGCACCGATCGCACCCTGGTTTCGGTCTATGCCCTGGCGGGTCTGGTCTGCGCGATCGGTGCCTGGGCCGCGATCGGCCGGGTCGGCTCGGTATCACCACAGTCGTTTTACGAAGGCAATCTGCAATCCATCACCGCCGTGGTGATTGGCGGCATCAGCCTCTTTGGCGGCCGGGGCTCGATCATGGGCCCTTTGATCGGCGCCTTGATCGTCGGTGTGTTCGAATTGGGCCTTCGCCTCGCGGGCGTCGACGTGCTCTGGCAAGTGTTCGCCGTCGGCTGGCTGATCATCATCGCTGTCGCCATCGACCAATGGATCCGAAAGGTGTCGTCATGAGTGGTGCTTCCAGCACAGGGGGGGCTACCAGCCCCGGGGTTAGCAAGCAGCCGGTTCTCTCAGGCAAAGGCCTGGTCAAGCGCTACGGCCGGGTCATCGCCCTCGATCACGCCGATTTTGAGCTGATGCCCGGAGAGATCCTGGGCGTCATCGGCGACAACGGCGCCGGCAAATCCTCGATGATCAAGGCGGTTTCGGGTGCTGTCATCCCCGATGACGGCGAGATCCTGCTGGACGGCAAGCCAGTTCAGTTCCGCTCGCCGCTGGAGGCGCGGGAGGCCGGCATCGAGACGGTCTACCAGACGCTAGCCCTCTCCCCCGCCCTCTCGATCGCCGACAACATGTTCCTCGGTCGAGAGATCAAAAGATCCGGCTTTCTCGGTCAATGGCTGAGGATGACCGACAAGGCGGCCATGGAGAAGCGCGCCCGAGAAATGCTCTCAGAACTTGGCCTTGCCACCATCCAGAACATCGGCCAGGCCGTGGAAACCCTCTCCGGCGGCCAGCGCCAAGGTGTTGCCGTGGCCCGTGCCGCCGCTTTCGGCTCCAAGGTGGTGATCATGGATGAGCCGACCGCAGCTCTCGGCGTCAAAGAGAGCCGACGCGTTCTCGAACTCATTCTGGACGTCAAGGCCCGCGGCCTTCCGATCGTGCTCATCTCCCACAACATGCCCCACGTCTTCGAGGTGGCCGACCGCATCCACATCCATCGCCTAGGCAAGCGGCTCTGCGTCATCAACCCCAAGGACTACACCATGTCCGATGCTGTCGCCTTCATGACCGGAGCAAAGGAACCGCCGGCGGAGGTCATGCATTGAGGCTGGCTTGCCACCAACGACAGCGCTTCATGACCCCGGCAGGCCAATAGGCCAGACCTTCACCGCCCAAGCCTCGACCTCAACCAAAGACTCCGGTTCCGCATGATCGGAAAATGCTCTAGTGAGACCTGTGCGCGGATAGGGTTTGCTTCGGCGTTATCTTTTTGCTTCTATTACCGAAACAGTAAGGGAACGCCGTGATGCGGCGCCGTCGGATTGGTCAGGAGATGATGTTTGGAGCCAGCGAGAAGCGCTCGCCGCTAGACGAGATCGGCGGGCTGATCGCCTAGGGGCCGATCGAGCGACAGCTGGAGATGGTTCACTCCGCGCCGCGTGGCGAGGCCAGTTGGCCGCCGCTTGCGATGTTCCGAGCTCTGCTGCTGGCGATCTGGCATGACCTTTCGGACGTGAAGCTGGGCGAAGCGCTCGACGACCGTGCGTCGTTCCGCTGGTTTTGCGGCTTTGCCCGCAGCGAGTTGACACCGGAGCGCACCGCCTTCGTGCGCTTCCGTCGCGAGCTTCTGCATTACGGTCTCGACCATGTGCTGTTCGATGAGATCACGACGCAACTCAAGACGAAGGCAATACGGGTGAAGACCGGCACGTTGATGGACGCCACAGTGGTCGGCTCGGCGAGTGAGGGCGACGAGGAGGCCAAGTGGTCGGGCCCATCGATCCCGAAAGGCGATCCACGGCTACAAAGCCCATGTCGGCGCCGACGCGGACACCGCGCTGGTGGAGAAGGTCGCGGTCACGCCGGGAAATGCTCATGACGGCCGTAACGGGGAAGCGGCGCTGCCAGACGATCCAGGTGATGTCTTTGCCGACAGCGCCTATCGAGGCGAGGTCTTCAGAACTGCTGTGCGCGCCCGCGGCGGTACGCCACGCGTCGTCGTCACCCACGTCTGGGCCACGAGCCAAGACGAGGCCGATCGCCGACTTGCTGCCTGGAATGGTCCCATCCACCAGATTCGCTGCCGGATCGAGAAAATCTTCGGCACCTGGAAACGGTCTTACGGTTTCCGCCGCATGCGATGGCGAGGCCTTGCCAAAGCTCATCTCCAAGCCCGCCTCACTGCCATCGCCTACAACCTCAAACGAACCCGAAACATCCTGATGCCAGCATGACAAGCGCGATATCAAAAGCCCCGGCTGCCGATCGGCAGCCGGCCTGAAAAAAGCGTATCTATCTGATACAAAGTGAAAAATAGCTCATCCGCGCACAGGTCTCACTAGAGCGTTTTCCGATCATACGGAACCAGCCCCTGCGCCGTCGGCGATGTTGTCGGGGATGCGGCTGGGATGATCTAAGTTACGACATCGATCTGGAAGGTCGTCACGCGTCCTGCCCAGAAGGCTCGGCCGATCAGGACGCGATCCAAGATCGCTCCGTCGAAGGGACCTTCAGAATCAGCGCACGGGGATCCAGATTTCAACGTCGCCCTTGCCGGTTTCGCCATCGAAGCGCTCGTCGTAGCGTTCAAAATCCGGCCCTTCGACGTGGGTCACGTCAGACTCCGGAAGCCACTTGTTCCAAATCGTGTAAACGGTCTTTCGAATGTCCGAGATATGCCCGGAATGCGTGAAGACGGCATACCGCCCAGCCGGGATCATCAACCGAGCCAGTTCGTTCGGCACATCATCCGGTCTTCGCACCTCGACGCCGGCCATATAGTCAAAATTGCCATCACCATCGCCGTTGTAGCAGATTCCATAGGCCACGGTGCCGATTTGGCCGGGAACACGACCGATGTGCGGTGCGAACCGCTGCCAGAGGGCTGGAATGCCGTGGTTGGTCTCAAAGGTGTAGCGTTCCGACAAACCGGCAACGTGGAAGGCTGACCGATCCTCGAAGCGCGGCGATTTCAGATCGGTGAGGAGGGATGCGTCCATGGTGAATGGCTCCACAAGCTGAAGGCTTTCGATCGTCCGGGCCGTTCGTACTGCCGTCGGCGTGAGGCCGAACTGCTCGCGAAAAGCCCGTGTAAACGCTTCATGGGAACCGTAGCCGGCATCGAGTGCGACCTCGAGGATATCTTCAGCGCCGCGCGCCAGGGCGCGAGCAGCCTCGCTGAGCCGACGCTTGCGCACATAGGCCATGACCGACTGTCCGGTCAGGCCCTGAAAAACCCGCGACAGATGAAAGCGCGAGACGCCGCAAGCCGCAGCAACATCCTGAAGCTCGATAGCTTCGCCTCGGCGCCACTCGATGTACCAGACCGCTTTCTCGATGACGCTCATACCGGTTCCCTAAAGAAGCGCCTGCCAATCCTAGGAACAGTTGGATAGGCTCGCTTGATCGTTCTTGCTGCGTCAGGCACAGGGTCGCAGCCTCGCGGTTTGCCTATCATGTCACTGGAAGCGATATCCAACGCTTCGCTCACCTCGACCAACAGCTCTGCGCCACGTCATTTCATGTCATGTCATGTCAGCACAACCGAACGTTCAAGCTTGTCCGCCTTTGGTTCGACGGCTAACGTTGTCGGGTGACCTGATCGTTGGTCCCTGTCGGGACGACTGAAACCAAGAAGAAACAAAAGCCTGCACTCAGGTGGTTACCACGGCCCGGCGTCAACAGGCCGATCAAGGGAGGATTGACCGTGAGAATAGAACGCTGTCTCGCCGCGTGGGGTTGCGCGGCCATGCTTTCGCTTGCCGGACCCGAGGCTCATGCCGCCGACTTTCCGGAGCCTGTCGAGGGCGACTATGTCCTCAAGGATTTTTCATTCCACACAGGCGAAACGTTCGACGAACTCAACTTGCATTACTATACCGTCGGCGATCCTGCCAACGAACCGGTGCTGCTCATTCACGGCACCACGGGCTCCGGCAAGAGCATGTTGTCCGAAGGTTTCGCAGGCGCCATGTTCGGTCCGGGGCAGCCGCTGGATGCTGAAGAATACTACCTGATCATGCCCGATTCAATCGGTGGCGGCGGCAGTTCCAAACCATCGGACGGACTACGCGCCGGCTATCCGCGCTACAACTATGAGGACATGGTCGACGCCCAGTACCGCTTGGTCACCGAGGGCCTCGGGATCGATCACCTCCGCCTGATCATGGGCAACTCGATGGGCGGCATGCATGTCTGGGTGTTCGGCATCCGCTATCCCGACTTCGCGGACGCGCTGGTACCCATGGCATCTCTACCGACGGCCATGGGCGGTCGCAACTGGATGATGCGGCGCATGGTGATCGATGCTGTGCGCAACGATCCTGCCTGGGACAACGGCAACTACACGGAGCAGCCGCCAAATCTCAGGATCGCCAGCGCCTGGTTCGGAATCGCAACCTCAGGTGGCGATCAACGTCTATACGCACTCGGCCCGAACGGCAAGGAAGCCAGCGCCTATGTCGATGAGCAAATCGCGAAGCAAAAAGTCGGTGACGCCAATGACGTGATGTACCGCTGGGATGCGTCCCGAGATTTCGACCCGTCTGCCGATCTCGAGAGGATCAAGGCACATGTGCTGGTGATCAACTCCGCCGATGACGAGCGCAACCCGCTCTCCCTCGGCATTCTTGAAGACGCCATGCCCAGGATCGAAAACGGCGAAGTTTACATCGTTCCCGGCAGCACGGAAACCAGGGGCCACGGCACGACCGGCAGTCAAGCAAGCCTCTACGCCCAGCAGCTGGCCGACTTTCTCTCGGGCGTGCCGGCTTCCGCCGACTAGCCACATCGTTGCCGAAGGGGGCCGGTCGATTTCGATAAAACGATTGGCCGGCCACCTCGTCAAAGTCGGCCCGTGACTGACATCAGAATCTGCGTTGGCGCCACCTGATTCTGGCAGGTGATACGCAGCTTTGGAAAATTCGGCTCGAAGCTTCCTGTCGCGATTGAAGGTCATGATCGCCAGACAGTAATTTCATTGCCGTTCGTCAGCCAATCTTCGATGCTAAGGAAACAGTCGCGGGCCATCGAACGTGGAGTCGACAATGATGAAAACACCGAACTTGAGTGCACTCTTCGGCTCCCACGAGACGGGAACTTTCCTCGGGATCGACGCGTGCAACGACCTGAGTCGGCTGGCGAGCCCTATTGCGCTCATAGGCGCTCCCTGCGCCACGCCCTATCGGTCAGTCGGCGCCTATTGCGCGAACGGCCCAAAGGCCATCCGACAAGGCATAGCTGCATTCACGGCCAATCGCGAGCACCATGATTTCGACTGCGGCGGCAGAATCTTTCCCGTTCCGGCACTGGCCGCCGCCGACTGCGGTGATCTCGACGACGATGAAGCGGATGCCGCAACCAATCGGAAGACCATCAAGGAAGCGATTTCGACCATCCTGCAGAGGGGAGCGGTGCCCGTCGTTCTCGGTGGCGATGACTCGATCCCCATCCCCATGTTGGCGGCCTATTCGGGAACAGACATCTGCACCATCTTGCAGATCGACGCCCATATCGATTGGCGCGATTCCTACGACGGCGAACACTATGGGCTTTCCTCGACCATGCGCCGCGCCTCGGAAATGGATCATATCGGCGGCATCGTGCAGGTCGGCCAGCGTGGGATCGGGTCAGCCCGGCCTCAGGATCTGGACGATGCCAACGAATGGGGCGCAAAGCTCATTTCCGCCCGAGAGGTTCACCGGTCTGGTGTCCAGCCCGCCCTTCAGCATATTCCCGACGGTGCCAACGTGATTGTTTGTCTGGACTGCGATGGCTTGGATCCATCAATCATGCCGGGTGTCATCGGGCGGGCGCCAGGCGGGCTCTCATATTGGCAGGTTGTCGATCTTCTCGAAGGCGTTGCCTCCAAAGCGCGCATCGCTGGCATGGCACTTGTCGAGTTCATGCCCGAGCGAGATCTCGATGGCATCGGCGCACTGACGGCCGGTCGCATCGTGGCCACGGCTATGGGCCTGATCTCGAGGCAGGTGCAGGCAGGTGTCGAGAGGAAGTGACGACGGGCGAGTTCGATCCACCGATTCCGACCCGCTCGATCGCCCGCCCAGCCTCGGCTGCGGTAACGTTGATCATCACCGTGATCGGCCACTGATCTTCAGCCGTCCGGCTCTCACGCGCGATCCGCGCCGGCGGCACGACCAGTTCGCCGCGCCGGGCAAGGATCGGCACCTCGTCCGGCGGCGGTCTCCTGCCGGCAAAACCGCCGCTATGGAAGCGCTGTGCTCGGTCGGCGATCTCAGTGCCAGCATAGCAGCGTCTCTGGATGGTTGTGCGGGAGCAGGAGGCGCACGGTACTCCGCGTGAAGACGATGAGCGGAATGTGGGTTTCACGCAGGCATGAAAGCACTACTTCCCGACGCTGGAGTGGGCAGCATCCCGATCAGAAGCCCGCCAACCAGACTGAGCAAGAGCATGATCTCTCGGCGATGTGATGTGGGCGCTACCGACGTGCCCAGCACAATTCCATCGTGTGAACTGGCTGACAGCCTTGGGGTTTATCCGGGGCTAATGTCAAAAATGGCTGGCCTTGACACGATGTTGCTGCCTCATTGGTCCCTTTGCCGGAGATAGACCATGCGACGCACGGCTCCCCCCATCTTGACGGTCATCGCCGCAATCACTCTATCGGCAACGATAGCGTCCCAGGCGAGCGAACCGAGCTTCAGCCTCACCTACCTGGACCGCTTCAAGATCAAGGACGATGACGAGGAGGTGACCGAACCCTCCGGCCTTACCCTGTCGCAGGAAGGTGATGGGTTATGGACCGTGAGTGACGACAGGAAAAAAGTCTTCAAAATCAGCCTCGAAGGCAACCCACGAAACCGTCAATCCTTCGAGATCGGTGAAAAGGATTTGGAGGGAATTACCATCGATCCGACCGCTGGCACCTTGGTCGTGGTCAAGGAGAAGAGCAACGAGATCCTCAAGATCAGTCTTGCATCGAAGGAGGTCGTTTCCCGCCACGCATTATCTGCCATGGACGAGTTCGGCCCCATCGCGCAGCATTTCTCGGATAGAGGCGATGATAAGGGGCTCGAGGGCATCACGTTCAACCAGGACAGGGGAACCTTTTTCGTTCTCAAGGAGGCGAATCCTGGCTTGATGATCGAGATCTCGAAGGATCTCGGCTCGATCCTCGGTGCGCATGTCCTCGATGCCACCAAGGGCTTCATCGATGAAGACGTCGATGCTGCAAACATCGATTTCTCGGGTCTCCAATACGATGGCACGCGCTCCTCATTCTGGATCGTCAGCGACGAAGCCAAGAGGCTGTTTCTCTATGACTGGGATCAGGATCAGGTGATCCAGAGTGCCGCACTCGGTTACGGGAAGGATGGTGAGTTTCACGAGATCGAGAAGGCGGAAGGCGTGGCCGTCGATCCACAATCACACCGGCTCTATGTCGTCAGCGACGAGGAGGGGCGTCTTTACGTCTTCGATCTGAGATAGGCGCCAACCATCGTCAAATGCCAGGTCATTCTTCGGACGCTGATGCTCGCCGCCATAGCGGAGAGCCGACAAAGACGAGCATCAGGACGATGTAGCGAATGCTGTTGGCCAGAAAGTCGATGACCTTCGCGAGTTCGAAACCGATCATCGATCACCCGCCTGCCACCGCAGGTTCGGTTTGATCTCGGCAAGCTCGGCGAGGTGGTCTCGGACCTGCCGCTCCAGGCATCGCGCTCGTCTCGCGCAAACCGGAACACGTGGGCGAGCGCCTTGGCACGATTGGCCAGTTCGCCCTTGATCTGCTGCAGCTTCAGGCGCTCCTGGGCTTTCAGCACCTCGTTCGCCGTGCGTGCCTGCTTATAGGTCATGGCGCCATCGGCGATCGCTTCGCCCTGCTCCTTCAGCGTATCGCGCACCGCGCCGACCGCAGCTTTCGGCACCGGCTTCATTCGGTCGCGCAGCTGCGCCTGTTCGGTGTTGCTGCCCCAGACGGCCTTGACCTTGGAGAAATCCCAGCTGCCGTCGGGTTCCTTCACGATCCGGCCGGTCTTGACTGCCTACAGGATCACCGTCTCGCTCACGCCAAGCTGCCTTGCAAGCTCGCGATTGCTACCGATCCGCTTGATCAATTCATTTCCAAGTCAAGCAGTTAATCTGCCACCCAAGCCAATCTTCTACTGACTATCCCTGCCGGAAGAAGCGTTCATGGATCACATCGAAACGACAACGGAGCGCCGGACATGACGAAGAAACCCACCTAGCATGAGAAAGACCTGGACGCCTTCATCGCAAGCAGGCGAAGATGATCAACCTGAGTGAAGCGAACCGAAGGCGCTAAGATCGAGCAGATCGCCAAGGTCACTGGATGGCAGCACCATTATGCCGATCTCCGGCGCGCTCAAGAAGAAGCTCGGTCTTAAGGTCGAGGCGGCCCCGCAGGTGTACCTGCCCATATCCCAACCTCGAAGCCGATCTTCATCTGTTTTCGCCAGTATGGCATCAGTGCAGGAACGAGTGAGCCTCTCGGCCGTTAACACTCTTGCACCGGATGGAGGAACGCCAATGTCGAACCCCTGGATGAGTTTATGGCTGAGCGCCGCCAACAGCTGGGCGGGCGCAATGCGCGGCGTCTGGACGGCAGAGATGCATCGCCAGCGGACCGCCGTGACGAACGAAATGATGCGTCAAAGCATCGATTTCTGGGTAATTGTTAGATGTGCCGGATGATTACTCCTCAACTATCTCGGCCGCTACACCCATCGCGTCGCCATCACCAATCATCGCCTGGTCAGCCTTGACGACGACGGATGGGTGAGCTTCCGCTGGAAGGACTACCGGCATCATCACAAAATCAAGACCATGACCCTCGGCTTCAACGCCATGTACGAGCCTGATCCACGGACCCAAAAGGTTCAGGTCAGAGAGGCAGGATGTTGGGCGCACTGGAAGAGGAAGTTCTCTCATGATCGTCTGTCAAGGGTAGAGCACAAATCTATCTGTTCTGCGTGACACGCTGTTGCTGTATTGATGAAGCAAGACCAGAGGCTAGAGCACCGGGATGTTGTCGACGATCGCTCATTCTCTCATTCGGGGATCGGAACCCCATAGTGACCATGCGTCGGAGGGCTGCCTCGATCGACGATCTGAAGTGCCACGAGGGCTTCGATAAAACTTTCCAGAGGGTTTCCTCTACCGGTCCCGATGCCCTGGCTGCTGGTCTTGCGTTGTATCCGGTTGGTCGCTGAGCTTAGGCCGCTTGGCTTATCGAGGTGTTGTTCACTGGCGCTTTGAATTCCTGGCCAATCGCCCAGATAAAGCCGACCAGTTCCCGTGCGATCGCCGTAGTTACGACTTGGCTCTTCTTGCCGCGGGCCATGAGGCGCCGATAGCGTCCGCAAAGCCGGACTTGTGCTTTCCAAGCGATCTCTTTGGCGATCTCAGGTAGGGTGGGATTTCTTCGAACAAGGCGTTCCCCGATCTTGGCGCGGAGCCGATAGCACCAGGCCGCTTCGACCAGGTGGCTTCGAACAATCTTGTTCCCTGCCTTGGCAATACCGCGGAGACGGACCGTTTGGCCGCTTGATCGCTCACTCGGCACCAGTCCCAAAAAGGCCATGAGATGCCGAGGCGTCTTGAAACGCGTGAAGTCGCCGATCTCCGCCACGAGGCCTGCGACAATGACGAAAGCGACACCGCGCAACGCCTGGAGTGCGTCGACCAGGGGCGCGAGTGACCAACTTGGGAGAATATCGCGAATCTGCTGATCAAGTTCAGCGCGCCGCGTAACCGATTGTGCTTCCGCCCGCAGGTAGTTCTCGAAGGCGATTTGCTGGGCAGGATGATCGAAGCTCTGATTGGCCATCCAGATACGGTGCTGCACGCCCCATGGCTTTCTCCCTTAGCGAAGATCATGCTTGATTAAGAAGGACTGAATGCGCTGACGGGCTTTGCGGACATCGAACGACGCTGCCTGTCTGGCCCGAACCAGATCACGGACGGCTTCATGGGTCTTATCGGGCACCCATATAAAATCCAGCTCGCCTGATCGAAGCAGCCTTGCCAGCATCAGGGCATCGCGCGTGTCGTTTTTGATTCGATCGCCTGATCGCTTGGGGTCAAGTCCGAGCGGTGTTGGGAATTTTCTGGCCGGCGTGATCCTTTGACGTCTTGGCGTCGAGGCTGATTTCAGCCTCGTACTCCTGATCGAGTTCCTTTCTGAGCGCCGTCATCTGCTGGCGCTCGAACTCGTTGACTTTGATGGCCCGCCAGCGTTCGGCGGCGCGGATCATGGCGCCGAACATCAGCTTGAGCACAGCCTTCTCGCCGAAGGCGTTGGGGATGATCTTCAGGCGGCGGCGCTCCTCGACGAACAGTCTTTCGAGAAGATTCGTGGTTCTCGTGGCTCGACGATGGCCGATCGGCAGCCTGAGATGGGCGATGCAGGCCTCGAAATCGTCCATGAAGCAGGCGACCGCGTTCGGAAGCTCAGACTGATAGTCGCCGACGGCATCGTCGGCAAGCTCGCGGGCGATCTGGCGTGACGGCGCCTGATAGCTTGCCTGCACGCGGGTCTTGAACTCCGGCCAGAGGTCTTCCGGTACCTTCACGGCCAAATTCCGCATGCGATGAGCAAGACAACGCTGGCGACCCGAGCGCGGAAAGCGGGTCTCGATCGCCTTAATGATGCCTGATGCTCCATCGCTCGCCACCAAGAGCGGGTCGCCGAGACCGCGGGCGCGCATGTCCTGGAAGAAGGCTGACACCGTCTCGCCGTCCTCCTTCGAGCCGGCCATCAGATGCAGCAGCACTTTTCTGCCGTCCCAGGTAAAGCCCCAGGCGGCCATCACCGGTTCGCGCTTCTGGCCAGGTCGCAGGCGTTCGGCGATGCCGTCGATGAACAGATAGGCGATCTCGTACTCGCCGAGATCGCGGCTCTTGAAGGCCTGATAGTCTGCCCAAAGCTGCTCGCCGAGCTCGGCCACCGTCGTCTTGGACAGCAAGAGGCGGCCGCTCTCGTCGCGAAAAGCGTCCTCGATGTCGCGCACCGACAGACCGCGCGCCAGCATCTCGACCGCCAAGTTCTCGAGAGCTTCGGTCTGACCCTTCAGATGCTCGCGGATCTCGGAGCGTTAGGGCTGATCGAGACCGGCAATCTGGGGCGCCGAATAGGTCACGCTGCCTTCGGCGGTCTTCAGCCGGCCAGGCCGCACGCCGTTGCGATAGCCTCGTCCAGGCTCGGCGCCGCGCTCGTAATAATCACGGCCAAGCGCATCCCGCGCGTCGCCCTCCAGCGCTTCTTCGACGATCAGCCGGGTGGCCAGCTCAACCAGCGCCGACCGGCCTGCCGGCGACGAAAGCCGCCCTTCGATCAACGCTGAAAGCTCTTCACGTGTCCGCATCGATGCCGGTAGTCTCTTCGCCATGGGGTGCTCCTTCGGCTTGGGCCGGCAACGCCGAGCCCGTTCAACATCCAACCAAAGGAGCACCCCAACCAAATTTCCCAGCAATCCTAGGACTTCACCATCGCTTGGGAATGCGAGAGGGGCAATGACACGGCTCAGCTGGCCCAAATGCTCAAGCTGCCGATGAAGATTGAAGCCGCAGGGTTCGGCTTCATGGACAAACTCAACCTGGCCATGCCTCTCGCTCAGCCGCTGCACCAAACGTTTAACCGCTTCTTTGGTGTGCGGAATGGATCACAGCGATCGAACTTCGCCTTGCCTGCCAGTCTCAGCAATGGCGACCGAGATAGAATCCTTGTGAACGTCCAGGCCGATATAGGCCGCAAAATCCGTCATCATGAAGCTCCCGCGCTGTGTTGATGGGAATGGTCAGGTCACCAATGCCCGATCATCCCAGCATCGAGCCAGCGCCTGCGCAGGACGGTCATCTCATCTTCGACTTCCAAAAATCCACCGACGCACCGATTGCCAACGAAGCGCTCGATCGGATCGGCAAGCTCTATGACGTTGAGCGGACGATCAAGGGCAAATCCAACGACCAGCGACAGGTCCTGCGGAACACCAAGAGCCGCCCCCTGGCCGAAAGCTTGAAAACCTGGCTCGAAGCCAGGCTCAAGGAACTGCCGGAAATTCGAGCTCACCAGCGCGATCAACTACGGCCTATCAAGATGGGACGCCTTCAGCCTGTTCCTCGACGATCCGGCCGTCGCCATCGATACGGATGGTGTTGAGAAGGGGGGAATCGTCATTCAGCGGTCTTTTTGTCTGGCTTTTCCTTCCATGCAGCGACCATCAGCTCATAGGCCTTTTCGGCACGTTCGACATACTCCATTTCCTTATGCCGGATGGCTTTGATCCAGTAGTCGCGTCCGGGTCCCGCTTTACCGTACTCCCGCGGCGCGCCTGCCTTGAGTGCTGCCTTGCGAAGCTTCATGGCTGTGAAGGCAGGTCTGGCGTAAGCATAATCGGCTTCGTCCGTCAGGATATGCCAGATCAAGACCGCGAGTTTTCGCGCCGTCGCCACGGCAGCAGCTCCGGCGCCGCTTTTCTTCTGCACGCGAACGAAGAAAGCGCGCAACGGGCCGGGCGCGGTCTTGGCCGACCAGGCCGCTTCCACCAGCATCCTGCGGGCTGCAGCGTTGCCTTGCTTCGATATGCGGCCGTGACGGGCTGGTTGGTCGCCGGACTGGCGGACCTTGGGCGTAAGGCCGAAATAGCTGGCCAGCTTGTTGGGGCTCGAAAACCGATTGATGTCGCCGATCGATGCCAAAACGGTCGAAGCGACGATCGTTCCGACACCTGGAATTGTCATGAGGCGCCGCGCTCTCGGATCGTCGAGAGCTTCCCTCGCAATCACCTTGTCGAGTTCCACCAGCTGTTGATTGACCCGCTCCAGCTCTTCGATCAGCCGATCGAGGATGGTTCGCTCCTCGTCAGAAAGCGCCAAGCTATCAAGCCAGGCTTGGCCAGCCTTGCCGAAGAGATGCCCCTCATATTTGGGGACCAGATTACCGTGCAAGATCGCGTGAATGCGGCTCTTGAGCCGGACGATCTGTTCGAGAACCCCCATGCGCTCGGTCGTCTGCCGTCGCCGGCGAAGCGTATCGTCGTCAGCGACCCAAATCGATGGCAAAAAGCCGGATGCGTAGAGCTCCGCCAAGACCCGGGCATCGATCTTGTCGGTCTTCACGCGCGCATAGGCAATCGCGCGAACCAATCGAGGATTGGCGATCGCGACATGCTTCACGTAAGGCCGAAGCAGCCGTTCGACGGCATTGCTGTTGCCCGTCGCTTCGATGACGACTGCATCGTCCTGGTAGAGCGTTCTCGCAAACGCGATCAGCCGGTGGCGAACGAGATCGACACGCTGTTCTTTCACGATGCGGCCGTCCTCAAGGATCGCGACCTGAGCAAACGACCGGTGGATGTCCATTCCGACAACCCGCATAGCTCCTCTCCTGTTCATGGCGGGAGCCGGCGGGCTTACACGACATCTACGGATCCGCGCTCGCAGCGCAACCGGGCAAGTCGTAGGGGCGGCCAAATAACAACTCGAGCTCGCAGCTCATGGTCAAGACGGCCTGCCGCCGTTTCGTGCTCCCGGCACCCCCATCCCGGTGGCGACAGCGATACCTTGACCTGGGTTCGATGCCCACCAGCGGCGGTGCCAAAAGCATCATGCCCTTTAACAACGCCGCCGAGCGCGCCATCAGGCCCCTGGTCATCGGACGACGCAACTGGACCTTCGCCGGCTCCGACCGCGGCGCCGAAAATGCAGCCACCATCATGACCATCATCGAGACCGCAAAGCTCTGTGACCTCAATCCCCAGACCTATATCGCCGATCTTCTGAACAGGCTGCCGGATCACAAAATCAACCGGCTCGACGACCTGGCGCCCCGGAATTGGAAGCCGTTCTCATAAATTCCGATACGTCAAGGGCGGCCCTCGTC